>DIVD01000074.1 GCA_002423245.1 Rhodobacteraceae bacterium UBA6141 | reverse complement strand
CGCGCCCTCGCCGGCGACCTGATCGACGTGAAGCTCTTCGGCGTCTTGAACCGTGCCGCTTCGACCGCCCGCCAGCTCGCATCCGAATACGGGCTGACACCGACCAGCCGCGCCCGCATCGGCAACAGCGCCCCCGAGGGTGACGACGACGACAACCCCCTGGCGGTGCGGTGATGAAGGCCAGCACCTACCCTGCATGGATCTATGACGGCAGCGTCATCCCTGACCCGTTCGGGCATGGCGACAAGGCTGTAAGGTTCCTGCGCCGCCTCAAGCATCCGGCCAGCACCGCGCCGGGCAGGGCCTTCCAGCTTTACGACTGGCAGGAGCGCATCGTGCGCCGCATCTATGGCCCGCGCCACCCTGACGGGCGGCGGATCGTCAAGACGGTGCTGTTGCTGTTGCCGCGCGGAAACCGAAAGACCAGCCTCGCCGCCGCACTGGCGTTGCTGCACCTGTTCGGCCCGGAAACGCGCGCCGCCGGGCAGGTGCTGTTCACCGCCTGCGACCGGGAACAGGCGAGCATCGGCTTCAAGGAGGCCGCGAACATCATCCGCGAGGATCGCCGCCTGAAGAACGCGGTGACGATCCGCGATGCCTTCAATTCAAAAAAACAGATCAGCTTCGGCGGGAACAGCTCGACCCTGACCGCCCTCGCATCGGATGGCGGCGCGGCGCATGGCCTGACCCCAAGCTTCACCCTGATCGACGAGCTGCACGCATGGAAGGGGCGCGACCTTTGGGAAGCCCTTCGATCCGGCACCGCGAAGATTGACGATAGCTTGACCGTCATTGCCACCACGGCCGGGCGTGGCAACGAGAGTGTCGCCGCCGAACAGTTCGACTACGCCCGGCGCGTGGCCCTGGGCGAGATCGACAACCCCGCGTTCCTGCCGGTGCTGTTCGCGCCAGAGGGCGCTTGCGACTGGCAGGATGAAGCGTTGTGGCACCGCGTGAACCCGGGCCTGGTGCATGGCTTCCCCAGCCTTGAGGGTCTGCGGACGCTGGCGAAGGAAGCCGATGGGCGGCCTGGCGATGCCTATGCGTTCAGGCAGTTCAACCTCAATGAATGGATGTCGAACAGCCGCGATCCGCTGTTCGACATGAACACCTATGATGCCCGGCGCTTCGACTTCGACCTTGAGGAGCTTGAGGGCCTGCCGTGCTGGATCGGCGTTGACCTGTCGGTGAACGGCGACCTGACGGCCGTTGTCGCAGCCTGGCGCCACGATGACGGCGCCATCACGATCTGGCCATGGTTCTTCCTGCCCGGCGAGGATCTGAAAGCGCGCGGCGACCGTGACGGCGTGCCCTATGAACGCTGGCGCGACGAAGGGCTGATCGAGGTGATCGACGGGCCGGTCATCGAGCCTTCGGCCGTCGAGGATCACATCCGCGAGTTGTGCGGCCGCTTCGATGTGCAGGAGATCGCCTTTGACCCGCATCTTGCCCGCATGGTCATGCAGCATCTGCACGACGAAGGGTTGCCCGTGGTCGAGATGCGGCAGGCACCCCTGACAATGGGCGTTGCCATCGGCGATCTTGAGCGCGTCGTGAACGGCCGGATGATCCGCCACAACGGCCACCCGGTGCTTCGGCATCACTTCGACAGCGTGGTCGCCAGCCGCAGCGAAAGCGGCCTGACCCGGATGCACAAGGCCAGAAAGACCGACCGCATTGACGGCGCCGTTGCCGCCGCAATGGCGGTAAGCCGGGCCTGTGCGGCCGAAAGCAATATCAGCCAATATGCCGCCCCGGACTCGGGCGGCCTGTTCACATTCTGAGAGGCGCCGCCATGAATGAGATGACCCTTCCCGGCCTGATCGTCCCCGTCGAGGCGCGGATCGACAAGCTCGAAAAAGCACTGAAAAAGGCCAGCCAAGCGCAGGGCAAGGCCGCCGGTGCGATGGAGCGGCGGGCGAAGCAAAGCGCGGATTCGATGGCGCGAAGCTACGAAACCGCCGGCGGCCGCATGAGTGCAGTGTTCCAGAAATTCGTGTCGCCCAAGTTGGCCGGGCTGGCGGGCACCGCCCTGGGTATCGGGATCGGCGGCAGCGTCGCGGCCGTTCGCTCGACCGTCGCCGGCATCGCGGAAATCGGGGATGCGGCGAAACGTAGCGGGATGCAGGCCGAGGCGTTTCAGGAATGGAAGTTCGTTGCCGAACAGAATCGGATCGGGATCGACGCCCTGACCGATGGCTTCAAGGAGCTGTCGCTTCGGGCCGATGAGTTCGTGATCACGGGCGGCGGTCCGGCGGCAGAGGCATTCGCGCGGCTGGGCTTCGGCGCCGAAGAGCTGGCCCAGAAGATGAAAGACCCCTCGAAACTCATGGTCGAGATCATCGGCCGCCTCGGGAAGCTGGACAAGGCCGCGCGCATCCGCATTTCCGATGAGATTTTCGGCGGCACCGGCGGCGAGCAGTTCGTTCAGCTTCTGGACAAGGGCGCCGAGGGCATTCAGACACAGATCGACCGCGCCCGCGCCCTGGGGCTGGTGATCGACAGCGATATGGTCGCCAAGGCCGCCAAGCTCGATGCCAAGTTCGCCGAGGTCGAGGCACGTCTGCGCAGCGTATGGCGCACGGGCGTGGTCGAGGCCGCGCTGTTCTTCGGCATGATCGACCGCGAGCTGCCCAAGTTGAAATTCGACGAAGGCGCGGCGGCCCGCCTGTTCGGCACTGGCACCGCCGATGCGCTTGCCGCGCTGTCCGAGGTTCCGGCGGATGCGCTGGCGCAGGTCGAAAGCCTTGCGACAGAATACCGCGATCTTGCCGACGAAGCGCGCCAGCTTGTCCCGGCGCTGTCGAGCGCCTCGACCATGTTGCGCGGCGTTGGCGACGTGGCCGGGGCCTCGACACTGACCGACCTTGCCAGCCGGATCGGCGAGGCCGCACGGGCGTTCGATGATGGCACGATCAGCGGCACCGAGTATTCCGAGGCTTTGAAAGCCGTGGCGACCGAGGCCGAGGCCAGCCTGACCGCCATGTCTGACCTGGATCAGGCGCGTCTCGCGGGCGTGATCGGGCAGGTTCAAAGCCTGCTGGAATGGATCAACAAACTTCCCGCTGCGGCGGCGGCCGCCCATGCCGAGGTCAACAGCCTGGCGCTGATGGATACCGGCGTTCCGCTCACCGACGATGGCAACCTGCTGCCGCCCGGTGCCTATGCGCCGCGCACATCGCCGCGCCCCAAGGCGCCCCCGCCGCTGCTGGGCGAGCCCGAGCTGCCGAAACCGGCACGGGGCGGCGGTGGGAAGGATGACTTCGCAAGCGCCGTCGAGGGGCTTCAACGCGAGATTGCCGCGCTGGATGCCGAGGCAATTTCATTGCTGGCCGCCGCGCAGGCTGGAAAGGAATATTCCAACGCCCTCGAATTTGCCCGCACCCGTGCCGAGCTGCTGACCGCCGCACAGGCCGCAGGCAAGACGATCACGCCCGAGTTGACGGCCGAGATCGACCGCCTGGCGGAAGCCCACACCCGGGCCGGTGCGGCGGCGCAGAAGGCCGCCGACGATCTGCAAGCGGTCGAGGACCGCGGCAAGGCGGGTGCCGAGGCACTGTCCTCGATCTTCACTTCGGTCTTGACCGGCGCCAAATCTGCCGAGGAAGCACTGGCCGACCTGCTGGTGCAGATCGCGCAGGCGCAGATTCAAAAAATGGTCATGGGCCTGTTCGGCGGTGCTGGCGCCGGCGGCGGTGCCGCTGCCGCGCTTGGTGGCCTGCTGATGCCCTTCGCCGATGGCGGGTATACCGGCATGGGCGGCAAGCACCAGCCCGCCGGGATCGTCCACAAGGGCGAGTTCGTTCTGTCCGCCGATGCCACCCGTCGCATCGGGGTGCAGAACCTGGAGACGCTCCACCGGGCGGCGCAGAGGGGCTATGCCGCTGGCGGGCTGGTGACTAGCCCGGGCATCGCAAAGCCCGCCAGCGGCCTTCCTGCGAAGTCTGGTGAGGTTGCACAGTCGATCACCATCAATTCCCCGATCACGATCAATGGATCCTCTGGCACCCCGGCACAGAATGACGACCTGGCACGAAAGATGTCGAGGGAGCTGAAGGACACGGTGCGCGTGACGCTCGCCGAAGAGCTGCGCCGCCAGAGCCGCCCAGGTAATCAGCTCGCGCGCTGAACCGGCCGGGCACCGCTGACCCGCGACCGACCAGTGACCCAGAGGAGGCGGCTTCGGCCGCCTCTTTCGTCACCCGGGGGATGCCGGGATGATGTGTCCCAACTAATGCTTCTTCCTACCGATGTTGGGCACCGTCTTCCTAGCCGGGATGGTGGATGGTGTTACAACTGATGCTTTTCCTAGATTTCCTGGCACCGTCTTCCTAGCCGGGATGGTGGATGGTGTTACAACTGATGCTTCTTCCTAGCCGGGATGGTGTCCCAACTAATGCTTCCACGTCTTATAGGTATCTCTATCTTAAACCTTCTTAGATAGTCTATGAGACGAAGAAGCATTAGTTGGGACATCCACCCCGTCCCGGCCCTAGCTAGGGAAATTCAGAAGTGTCCCAACTAATGCTTCCACGTCTTATATGTATCTCTGTCTTAAACGTTCTTAGATAGTCTATAAGACGTGGAAGCATTAGTTGGGACATTCAGCATCTCATCATCCCGGCCCTACGAGAGGCACGCCCCTTTTTCCTAACCCATACCCTTCCCCCGGCCATACGAGAGGCACGCCATTTTTTCCATACCATATTCATTCCCCCGGCATCCCGCGGACGCGGCAGCGGCCGTTCGCGCTTCGCGCTCCCGGCCCGTGCTGCACGTCGCCGGGACTCGGGGCGGCACCTGGGCCGGGCGGTTCAGCTACCCCGGCCCCGAAACCCGGCTTCGCGCCCAAACCGCACCCGGCACCCCTCGGCACGGCACCACGACACCCACCAGACTTCGTGGGGGGCACCGTAGGCGGCCTTTGGGGGTTCCCCGGCTAGGCGTATGGCCGGAAGACCCTAAGGCCGACCAGCGGCCGTTCTATGGCCTCTTAGACTATCTGGGAAATTTCCTGACCCGGCACCCTTGCGCATCACGCGCGGCACGCACAGATGAGTGAGGCCGGCAGCGCGACAACGCCACCGGCCTCGAACGAGGATCGAAAATGAACATAGATGATTTGGGCGCGGCTTGCAAGCCCGCCCGCACCAGCAAGCAAATATTTCTCGGCCAGAGCGCCGAAGATATCAAGCTATGGGCGAGCCGCTGGTGCAAGGGCCACGGCAAGACTTCCGGCAAAGAGGGCATCTGCGCCTACGTCCGCGCGCTTTACAAATCGCGCCCCGAGCAGATCGCCGACCCCGCAGGCTACGCGAATTGGTATGAGGCGCTTTCAGATGCGCAGCGCGCAGCAATGGAGGTCGCGCACGAGGTCAGGCTCGACCGCGAGAACGCCGCCCGCGCCGCCGAGATTCTGGCCGAGGAAGGCCGCGTTGTGAAGCGCCGCGCGCGCCACCCGACACCTGAACGCAAGCGCGAGCAGAACCGCAACCGGGTCGCCGAGTTCATGGCGGGCAAGACAGACGCGGAGCGCCAAGAGATCGGCCGCAAGGCGCGCGCGAACCACCCGCCTGGATACGAGGCGACCCGGAAGCGCGAATGGCGCGAGCGGGAACGTCAGAAAAAGCTGGCGGCCGCCGCGCCCGTCGCCACCCAGCCCACCGTTGCACCCGCCACCCCGGCCAGCGTTCCCACCGTCACCCCTACCCCCGCGCCCACAATCTCGGCATGGGATGCCGTGGCGCGGAAAAACTTCATACGTTTCGAACGGGAAAAGCAGGAAATGGAACGGGCTGCCCAGTCTGCGCCCATGCCCACCATCGCCCCCGCACGCGCCACCATCCCGGCCATCGTGGACCTTGATGCCTCGGAGGTCGCGACCCTTCTTGCCGCGATGAAGGCGGCGTTCGACCTGGAGGAAGAAACCGATCCGACCGAGGAAGATGCGGCGTGGTCGCAGGAGCTGAACGATATTTTGGAAAGCTGCTGACCATAGTATATCCGCGAACGTTTCGCACAGAGTGAAATAACAAAATCAACAACTTAGTGGATTGACCGGCGACTCGCCGGCGCCTAGATTCAGCGTCACCAGACACGCCAAACGAGGAACACATCGTGACCGACACTGCACCGACCATCCCGGAACATCTGCTGAACCGTGACACATATGGCACACTTCTCGCCCGCCTGATGCTGGCGCCCTCGGGCCACGACCATCGGTCCAGCTTGATCGAGGCGCTTGGCGAGGTCGGCAACATCTGGCCCGACTACGTTCACGATGGCGTCGAGATCACCGAGATCACCGAGGACGCGGTGATCGCCGCCTGAGATTGGCAGGGTGCGCCAGCCCCGTTGCATTGAGCGACGGCAGGGGCGAAGCACCCGGTTCAGACGGCGAGTGCCCTAACCCCGTCCGCGCGCAGTCCGGCCTCCACCGGACGTGGCGCGCCGCAGCACCGAAGCCCGCCCTCGCCCGGCGGGCTTCGTCATGTCTGGTGAGTCGCCCCGCTCGCCCGTCAGCAGCGTGTGTTACACATACAAAACTGCTACACACGGCCCGTCACATGGTTCGTTAAGCTGTTGATATTGCTCACAAAAATGGCATGGCTGGGGCGCCAGGATTCGAACCTGGGTATGGCGGTACCAAAAACCGCTGCCTTACCACTTGGCGACGCCCCAACTGGCGCGCTGTTTACTCAAGGGGCGGGGGGGCTGCAAGCCCAAAAAATCGGCGGGTGCTGCTGCGGGCCCGCGTTGCGCCGGCGGCAGGCCGCGGCTATGGGCAGGGGATGGAAAATGCCGACGTCCTGATCCTTGGTGCCGGCGCCGCCGGCCTGTTCGCGGCGGCCGAGGCCGGGCGCCGCGGACGGCGGGTGATCGTGCTCGACCATGCCGAACGGCCGGGCGAGAAGATCCGCATTTCCGGCGGCGGGCGCTGCAACTTCACCAACCTGTCGACCGCGCCGGAGCGATTCCTGTCGCAAAATCCGCGGTTTGCGCTGTCGGCGCTGCGCCGGTTCACACCGCAGGATTTCATCGCCCGGGTGGATGCGGCGGGAATCTCCTGGCACGAAAAGACGCTGGGGCAGTTGTTCTGCGACGGCAAGGCCACGCAGATCGTGGACCTTCTGCTGAAGGGCGCGGCGGCCGCCGGGGCGCGGCTGGTCACCGGGGCCGAGATCGGCGCCCTGCGCCGCGAGGGCGGGCGGTTCACCGTGGAAAGCTCGCGCGGCGGGTTCGCGGCCAGCAGCCTGATCGTCGCGACGGGGGGCAAGTCGATCCCGAAGATCGGGGCGAGCGGGCTGGGCTACAGGATCGCCGCGCAGTTCGGTCTGGGCGTGGTGGAGACGCGCCCGGCCCTCGTTCCCCTGACCTTTGCCGAACAGGAGCTGGAGCGGCTGCGGCCGCTGGCGGGGGTGTCGGTGCCCGCGCGGGTGACCGCCGGGCGCAGCGGGTTTGACGAGGCGCTGCTGTTCACGCATCGCGGGCTGTCGGGCCCGGCGGTGCTGCAAGCCTCGAGCTATTGGCGCGAGGGGCAGCCGATCACCGTCGATCTGGCGCGCGGGCAGGATGTCGCGGCGGCGCTGAAGGCGGCGCGGGCCACGGCGGGGAGGGTGGCGCTGCACAGCGCCCTGGCACGGCTGCTGCCGGAAAAGGTGGCGGCGCTGGCACTGGCAGAGGCGGGGCTGGACGGGGCGGGGCGATTGGCAGATCAGGGAAATCCGGCGCTGGACAGGCTGGGCCGCGCGGTTCACGACTGGACGCTGCGGCCGGTGGGGACGGAAGGCTACCGCACCGCCGAGGTCACGCTGGGCGGGGTGGACACGGAGGCGCTCGACGGGCGCACGATGGAGGCGCGGGCGGTGCCGGGGCTCTATTTCGTGGGCGAGGTGGTGGATGTGACCGGCTGGCTGGGCGGCTACAACTTCCAGTGGGCCTGGTCCTCGGGCTGGGCGGCCGGGCAGGTCGCCTGATCGGGGCAAGGCTTTGATTGCGGTGGATACCGCGACCGGGGCGACCGACGTGGTATCATCCGGGTGTTGCACAGCCGCATGGATGCCGACCGGCACCTGTGATGGCTAGACCCTCACCGGATCCGCCTTCGCCACCCAGTCCAGCGCCAGCAGCACCCGCAGCAGGTCCGGCATCTCGTCGAGCGGGATCATGTTCGGCCCGTCGGAGGGCGCGGTGTCGGGCGCCTGATGTGTCTCGATGAACACGCCGGCGATGCCGAGGCTGACGGCGGCGCGGGCCATGGCCGGGGCGAATTCGCGCTGGCCGCCGGACGATCCGCCCTGGCCGCCGGGCTGCTGCACCGAGTGGGTCGCGTCCATGACCACCGGATAGCCGGTCCGGGCCATGATCGGCAGGCTGCGCATGTCGGCGACCAGCGTGTTGTAGCCAAAGCTGACGCCGCGTTCGGTGAGCAGGATGTTCCCGTTGCCGGTGGAGGCGACCTTCTCCGCGACATTGGCCATGTCCCAGGGCGCGAGGAACTGGCCCTTCTTGATGTTGATCACGCAGCCGGTCCGGCCCGCGGCCAGCAAAAGGTCGGTCTGGCGGCACAGGAAGGCGGGGATCTGGATCACGTCCACCACCGCCGCCGCCTCGCGCGCCTGATCGGCGTCGTGGATGTCGGTCAGCACCGGGCAGCCGATCGCGGTGCGCACGCCTTCCAGCACCTTCAGCCCCTCGCCGATGCCAAGCCCGCGCCTGCCCGACAGCGAGGTGCGGTTGGCCTTGTCATAGCTGCCCTTGAAGATGAACTGCGCGCCGACGGCCGCGCAGGCCTCGGCCATCCGCCCCGCGATCATCTGGGCGTGGTCCGCGCTTTCCAGCTGGCAGGGGCCGGCGATCACGGTCAGCGGTCGGTCGTTGCCGAGGGTCAGCCCGCGGACCCGCACCTCTTTCATCGTCATTCGCAGTCTCCTCAGGCCGAAACCTGTTCCTTGAGGATGGAGGCGGTCAGCGACATCATCAGGTAGAGCCCGCCGAAGATCAGCATCGCCACCAGCGTGTTCTCGAACGCACGGGGATAGGTCGGCTCGTCGGGCGGCATGGGCCGGACGCCGGTCGACAGGTAGCGCACCTGCTTGTTCGCCTCGATCCGCGCCACCTCCATCTGCTGCGCGGCCTGGCTGAGCATCAACTGCCGCGTCTGCAGATCCGCCTCGGCGATCCGCATCTGGCCCGAGATCATCGCCAGCGATGTGCTGCCGCCGCGGCTTTGCGTCAGCTGGGCGCGCAGGCTGGCGATCAGGTTCTCGAGGCGGGTGATGTCGCCCTGCACCCCGGCGACGCGGGCGGCGTTGGGCCGGGCGTTGTCGTTGAGTTGCTGCAACTCCAGCCGCTTTTGCGCAAGCTGCACCTCGAAGGTGCCGATCTGCTGCATGACGACGGAGTTTTCGCTGATCGGGTCCAGCACGCCAAGCTGTTCCTGCATCTCCAGAACCCGGGCCTGCGCGTCCAGCACCTTCTGTTCGGCATCGGCATAGCTTTCGCGCGCGCCCTGCATCTGGTCCTCGCGCAGGCGCCGCGTCAGGTGGTCCACCTGCTCTTCGGCATAGCCGATCAGCGCCTCGGCAAAGGCGGTGGACACGGCCGGATCGGCGGCGATCACCTCCATCTTGATGATGCCCTCGGTGGGGTCGTAGCCGATCTTCACGTTACGCTTGTAGGTGCGATAGGCGGCCTCGCCGGTGGCATCCTCGGGCAGCCGCTGCAACGGGTCGATGCCCGGCTGGCTCCAGTGGTCGCGGAAGCCGAGGTCACGGTCCAGCCGCTGCATCGCCTCGCGCGATTGCAGGTAGCCCTGCACGGTGATCGAATCCTGGCTGGTGGCGAATTGCGTGCCCGAGAACAGCGAGCCAAGCCCGCCCGCCTGGCTTTCGGCCTGCTGGATCACGAATTCGGACCGGGTGGCGTAGAGCGGGGTCGCGACCGAGAAGTAGTACCAGCCGGCGATCAGCGTCGGCAGCATCACGAAGAACGCGAGGCGCGTCATCAGCAGCGCGAGCTTGCGGCGGCGCCTTTTGGCGATGCCGCGCTGGACCTGAAGGATCTCGGAGGCGCGTCGCTCGGGCGTGAAGGATTCCGTCGAGGGCAGTTGCGGGGTCTGCCGCACGGTCTGCGGCAGTTGCACGCGACCGCTGTCCTGCGCCTCGGTCACCACGAGGTCGAGCATGTTGGAGCGCTGGAACGGGTCGATGCCGCGGCGGCGCAGCACGCGGACCGCCTCGAAATCCGAGGCGACCTCGATCCCGTGGCGCTGCGCGACGCGGCGGGCCATGCGCAGTTGGCGCGCGGTCAGCCCCTCGGCTCGGATCGCGGCGATCTCCTCTTCGCTCGCGCGCCCGGCGGGGGCAGGCACGGGAACGGGCGCCGTATCGGGGGCGGCGGTGGGATAGCGGTCGGGACCGAAGCCGTCATCGGTCGAGGCCAGCATGTACGCGGGCTCCGCCCCGGCGGCAGGCGCGGGCTGCGGCGCGGGCTGCGGTGCGGCAGGGGGCCCGGCAGCGGGTGCGGCAGAGGACCCGGCAGCGGTTGCGGCAGCGGGTGCGGGCATCTCTGCCTGCGGCTGCGCGGGCGGCGCGGCGGCCTGCCTGCGGCGGATGCGGAATTTCTCAGCCCTGGTGGGAGTAGTCATAAAGCTGTTTCGCCTCTTCCAAGGTGTCGAACATGTGCAACTGGCCGTCGCGCAGCACCGCCGCCGAGCGGCAGAACTTTTCCAGCGTCTGCGCCTGATGCGACACCACGATCACCGTGGCGCCTTGCAGGCGGTCGCGCAGGATGGTGCCGGCCTTGCGGTTGAACTCTGCATCGGTGGTGGCGGGCATGCCCTCGTCGATCAGATAGATGTCGAATTCCAGCGCAAGCAACAGCGAAAAGCTGAAGCGGGACCGCATGCCGGAGCTGAAGGTGCCGACGGGCATGTCGAAATACTCATCGATCCCGCAGAGCCAGCGGCTGAACGCCTCGACATAGTCGGGGTCGAGCCCGTAGAGCCGCGCGATGTAGCGGGCGTTTTCCGTGGCGGTGTGCTTGTTGACGACGCCGCCCATGAAGCCCAGCGGGAAGGACACGCGGCAGTTGCGGCTGATGGTGCCCTCGTCGGGCTTCTCGAGCCCGGCCATCATGTTGATGATCGTGGTCTTGCCGGTGCCGTTCGGCGCAAGGATGCCCAGCGAGTTGCCAAGCTCCACGCGGAAGGTGGCGCGGTCAAGGATCACCTTGCGCTGCCTGCCGGTCCAGAAGGACTTGCTTACGTTCTCGAACTCCAGCATCGCGCCCGTTCCGGCCCCCGCCTGCCGCCCGCAACCCGCGGGCATGTCCCGGGGCGCTGTCTTGCGCCCCCATCCTGCCCGCATTATGGCAAGGTCGGGTTAAAAAATCCAACGGGCTGCAGGCGGGGAGCGGCCGCCCCCCCCGCCTGCGCAGGTCAGCAGCCTGCGCGGTCAGTAATCGACCTTCTGCACGCCCAGCAGCTTGCCGGCGAGCAGCGCCATGCCGGCGGCGGCGAAGCTGAACAGCGCCCCCATCTTCGCCGCGTCCTGCACCGGCCCGGGATCGAAGGCGACCGTGGCGACGAACAGCGCCACGGTAAAGCCGATCGCCGCCACGCAGCCCAGCACGAACACGTCGCGCATGCTCATCCCCTCGGGCAGGCCAAAGCCCAGAAGCCGCCCGCCGACCCAGCCCATCAGCAATATCCCCAGCGGCTTGCCGATCAGCAGCCCGGCCATCACCAGCCATGTCGGCTCCGAGATCGCCCCGAACTCCACCCCCGCATTCAGCAGGCCGAAGAACAGCAAGATGATCTCGACCGGATATTTCAGGTAATGTTCCATCGCGTTCAACAAATCGTGCAGATGCTCCTCTGCCTCGGCGAAGATGCCGAAGCCGCGATCGGCATGGGGAATCGTCGGCACGATCGGCAGCAGGCCGAGCGCGGGGTGGATCCCCGCCTCCTGAAAGCCGTACCAGCTGAGGCAGCCGGCAATCAGGTAGGGCCAGAACGACAGCGCCTTGCGCACCCGGGTGGAGACGGGGCGCAACTGGTTGCCCCGGTCCAGAAAGCGCGGCAGCCAGTTGGCCAGCACGAACACCGCCGCCGCCGCGCCGAAGGACAGCAGCAGCCATTGCGGCGCCAGCTCGCCCGAGGGGTAGAAGACCGCAAGGATCAGCAGGCCGCCCGCATCGTCGGCAATCGCCAGCAGCAGCAGGAAGCGGATCGCCGGGTGCCCCGCGCCGAACACCATGCGGCCGACCAGGTAGGAGAAGGCGATGTCGGTCGCGGTGGGGATCGCCCAGCCATGGCTGACCGCGGAATAGACGCCCAGCAGCGCCGCAAGCCCCAGATAGACGGCCACCGGCCCCAGCATTCCGCCCAGCGTGGCGATCAGCGGCGTGACCGCCTTCGCCCCGCGCAGCGAACCCTCCTTGAGGACGATCGCCTCCCAGACTTCCTTGGCGGCCATGGCGAAGAACAGCGCCATCAGCACGTCATTGACCAGGTAGTGCAGGGTCAGGGTGCGGTGGATCTCGCCGTTCACCTCGTGGGGCTGGCCGATGATGAAATCGTCGATCAGCACGTATTCCACCGCCTGGTGATAGCTGCCCGGCGAGATGTTGGCCCAGATCAGCGCGATCAGCGCGCCGCCGATCAGCAGCAGCGAGTAGGTGGTGACAAAGTTCCAGACGCGGTACATTCTTCCCCCCTCATGTCCCCGTTTCATCCCGGGATAGGCGATCCGGGCGCCCGGAGCAACAGCCAGCCCTCGCCGCCCTCGGGAACGGGGCCGGGCTCTTGGGAACGGGGGCCGGGCACCTAGATTGGCGGCATGACCGACGCCCCCTCCCTTGCCGAGCGCATCCCGTCCCTTGCCGAGCGCATCGCCGCCTGCCGCCTTTGCGCCGCGGATTTCGCCCGCTCGGCCACGGCGCATGCGCCGCGCCCTGTCGCCTGGTTCGACTCCGCCGCCGCGCCCCGGCTGCTGATCGTCGGGCAGGCGCCGGGGATGCGGGTGCATCGTGCCGGCCGGCCCTTCGCCGATGCCTCGGGCGACCGGCTGCGGGACTGGCTGGGGATCGGGCCGGAGGCGTTCTATGACCGCGCCCGCGTGGCGATCGTGCCGATGGCCTTCTGCTTTCCGGGCTATGATGCCGCGGGGTCCGACCTGCCGCCGCCGCCGCGCTGCGCGGCCACATGGCGGGCCGAGGTGATGGCGGCGCTCGGCCCGGTGCCGCTGACGGTGCTGGTGGGCGGGCACGCGCATCGCTGGCATCTGGGGGCGGCGGGCGCGCGCGGCGGGGTGGGGGCCACCGTTGCGCGCTGGCGCGGCCATGCGCCCGCCGTGTTTCCCTTGCCGCATCCGTCCTGGCGGAATACGGGATGGCTCAAACGCAATCCCTGGTTCGCGGCCGAGGTGCTGCCCGCCCTGCGCGGCCGGGTTCAGGAGGCCCTGGCATGACCGACACCACCGTTCTGGACCTCGCCCATGCCGCGATGAGCGCCGCGCCCGGGGATGACGCCGCCCGCCTGCGCTTTTACGAGCGGATCGCCGATGCCGAACTCTTCGTGCTGATCGAGGATGACGCGGCGGGGGCAGAGATCGCGCCGCAGGTCTTCGCGCTGGAGGATGGCCGCTTCGTGATGGCCTTCGACCGCGAGGAGCGGCTTTCGGCCTTCACCGGCGCGCCCGCGCCCTATGCGGCGCTGCCCGGACGGGTGGTGGTGCACCTGCTGGCGGGGCAGGGGGTCGGGCTCGGGCTGAACCTGGGCGTCGCGCCCTCCGAGACGCTGCTGCCGGCCGAGGCGCTGGCCTGGCTGGCGGGCACGCTGGCCCGTGCCCCCGAGACGCTGGAGGCGGCGCCGGAGCGGTTCCATGCCCCGGCGCGGCTGCCCGAGGCCCTGCTGCGCGCGCTGGACACGAAGCTGGCGCTGGCGGCGGGGCTGGCGGTGCAGGCGCTGCTGGCCGGCGTCAGCTATGCGGGCGGGCGGCGCGGGCACATGCTGGCCTTTCTGGGCGCGAAGCCCGAGGCAGAGGCGGCGCTGGCCCATGCGGTTGCCGAGGCGCTGACCTTTTCCGGCGTGGAAGCGGGCGAGATCGACGTGGCCTTCCTCGACCCGGCCTCTGCCGCCGCCCGGCGGATGGCGGCGGTCGCGCTGCGCATCGATCTGCCGCAGCCCCCGGCCGGGGCGGAACGGATGCAGCCCCCCGCCGCGCCGGGCATGGACCCCGCCAAGCCGCCGATCCTGCGCCAGCGATGAGCGATTGCGCGCCCGCGGCGGGGATTGCGCGCCCGCGGCGGGGGCGGGCTGCGCAGTCACTCTCCCCGCCCCGCATCGGCGCGGCCGGCGGCGACCGGGTTCGCTGGCGCGGCCCGGAACCATCCGCCGGGTTCGGGCGTTGCCCTAGCCATGACGTGAGAGCGCCGGGCTGCGCCGCAAAAGCCATGCGCGATATGGACGATGGTCCGGGAGGTTTGGACAGATGACGAAGAAAATGCTGATGATCCTGTGCGCGGGGACGTTCTCGCTTGCAGCCTGCGCCGATTACACGCCCAACCAGAATGCCGCGATCGGCGGCCTGACGGGTGCGGCTGCGGGCCTTGCGGCGGCCGACCTCGCCGATGGCAGCGATACCACGAAGGTCGCGGCGACGCTTGGCGGCGCGGCGGTCGGCGCGGCCGTCGGGTCGAACACCGGCGCCCGGCGCTGCACCTATGCCGATGGCACCCCGGCGCCTTGCCCTCCGCGCTATTGAGTTCAGCGGTGCGAGTTGCGGATGATCGGGCCGGCTCCTGCGGGGGCCGGCCCTTTTCGTGCGGGCGCCGGGCCCCCTCGCGGGGCTGGCGCCGCCCGTGTCATGGAAACTTCACGTGCAGCGGCGGGCCATTTCCATCATTCATGAATCATGGAAATGAAGGCCGCCTCCGACTCGCTCGCCGTCCTTGGCCATGAGGGCCGCCTCTCGGTGTTT
The DNA here is from genome assembly GCA_002423245.1 of Rhodobacteraceae bacterium UBA6141. Lineage (GTDB taxonomy): Bacteria > Pseudomonadota > Alphaproteobacteria > Rhodobacterales > Rhodobacteraceae > Frigidibacter. The sequence continues at coordinate 10,839 of DIVD01000074.1, read as the reverse complement.
CGCCTGCTGATGCGGCGGATGCCGCGGGGGGCCCGCCCGGGCGAGATGGCGGCGGCGCTGGCGCTGAAGCCTGCCACGCTGTCGGCCTACCTGTCGGCGCTGGAGGGGGCGGGGCTGATCGCGGCCGCCCGGAGCGGCCGGGCGATCACCTACACCGTGCACCTGCCGGGCATCGGCGGGCTGATCGACTATCTTCACGCCGACTGCTGCCGCGGCCGGCCGGATCTTTGCGCCCCGCCCGCCCGTCGCGCCGGGGCATCCTGGGAGGAAGCGATGGAAGACCGGGTCTACAATGTGCTGTTCATCTGCTCGGGCAACTCCGCCCGGTCGATCTTTGCCGAGGCGCTGCTTCGCGATCTTGGCAAGGGCCGTTTCAGGGCCTTCTCTGCCGGCATCAGGCCGCAATCCGAACTCAACCCCTTCGCGCTCGAGGTGCTGAAACGCGCCGGGCATGACGTGTCGGGCCTGCGCTCCAAGCACCTGAGCGAGTTTCAGGCGCCGGACGCACCGATGATGGATTTCGTCTTCACGGTCTGCGATACCGCCGCGAACGAGGAATGCCCGCCCTGGCCGGGACAGCCGCTGACCGCGCATTGGGGCGTCGCCGACCCGGTGAAGGCGACGGGCACCGATGCCGAAAGGGCGCTGGCCTTTTCGCGCGCCTATGCCGAATTGCGCCGCCGGATCATCGCCTTCGCGGCGCTGCCGATCCCCGAGCTGGAAAAGGTCGCGCTGCAAAGCCGCCTGGATGCCATCGGGCGCGAGGCGTGAATGCTCTTCGCCGGAAGGGCATGCACCGGTGACGATGGCGGTCGCGGACCGCCCGCCCAAAGACCTGCGCGGCGGCCGCTCGGCTCAGGCGGGCTCGGCGGGCGCCGACCCTTATGGCTTGCGACGGCGGGCATGATGGCGGCGGCAAGCTGGCGGGTGATGCGGCGGATCGCGGCTCAGACCGCCTGATCCACCGGCAGGACTACCGTCACCCGCAGCCCGCCCGAGGTGGCCTCGCCCAGGTCCAGCGTGCCGCCGTGGCGCAGCACGATCCGCTCTGCGAGCGCGAGGCCAAGGCCGCTGCCGCCGGTCGCGCGGCTGCGCGAGCCCTCGCCCCGCTCGAACGGCTCCAGCAGGCGGGCGCGGTCCTCGGGCGGGATGCCGGGGCCGTCATCCTCCACCGTGACCACAAGCCGGCGCGGTGTGGCGGCCAGCGTCAGCCGGCAGTTGCCGCCGTAGTGCAGCGCGTTGGCGATCAGGTTGGCGAAGGCGCGGCGCAGCAGATCGGCATTGCCGGTCAGCGTGGCGGGGCGGCCGGGGGCGGCATCGCGCAAGGGCACATCCGCCTCGGCGGCGAGCGCGCCCAGCAGCGCGCGCAGGTCCACGTCCCGCTCCAGCGCGGCAAGGTCGGCGGCGGCGAAACGGAACGCCTCGTCCGCCACCCGCGCGATTTCGTCGATGTCGCGGCCTGCCGCCTCTTGCAGCGCGGGGTCGAGCTTGCGCAGGCGCAGGCGCAGCCGGGTCAGCGGTGTGCGCACGTCATGGGCAAGGGCCGCGATCATGTCGGTGCGGCTGCGGTCCAGCCGGGCGATGCGGTCCTGCATCGCGTTGAACGCCGCGATCAGCCGCCGCAGATCCGGCGCGCCCGCCGGTGCCATCGGCACCGGGCGCAGGCTGCGCGCGAAGGAGGTGGCGGCGCTGCCAAGCTCGCGCAGCGGCCGCGTTTCGCGCCAGACCGCCAGCATCGCCAGCCCCGCGACGGCAAAGCCGAGGATCGCCGAGACCATGCCGAGCGGCAGCCCGGCCAGCGCCAGCCCCGTGACCCGCCGGCGCTGCACCACCAGCCAGTTGCCATCGCCGAGCGCCACCGCGATGCGCACCCGGCCGGGATGCAGGAGGGCGCGCAGCCGGGGCAGGGGGCCGGCCGCCTCCGCCGCCGGGATCGCCACCTGCAGCCCGCGCGCGCCCAGCACGGCGGAGTAGTCGCGCAGCCGCTCTGCCAGCCCCGGCAGCGGCAGATCGGCGGCGGCGGAGGTGGCGTCGCTCTGCGGTGCCTCGGGCTCGATCCGCAGCTCCACCTCGCTGTCTGTGAAGGCGCGCTTCAGCAGCTCGCGTTCCGCGGCATCGGCGCTGTCGAACAGCGCCACCATCGCCTCGATCTGGTCGGGATAGGGCAGCAGCGGGCGCTCCGCAGCCTCGTCCCGCCGGTCGGCGAGATAGGCGACAACCCCCAGCGCCTGCACCGAGAAGAGCCCGAGCGCCAGCAGCAGGATCAGCCGCCCGGCAAGGCCGAGCCGGCTCATGCCCGGCCCCGCCGCACCGGCGGCGCGAACATGTAGCCGCCGCCGCGCACCGTCTTGAGGATCTGCGGCAGGGCCGCGTCATCCCCCAGCTTGCGCCGCAGTTTCGACACCTGAACGTCGATCGCCCGGTCGAAGGGCCCGCCCGCGCGCCCGCGTGTCGCGTCCAGCAGCTGATCGCGGCTCAGCACCCGGCCCGGATTGGCGACGAAATGCGCCAGAAGCTCGAACTCGCCCGAGGAGAGGCCGGCATCCTCCCCCGTCTCGCGGTCGATCAGCGCCCGAGCCGTCAGATCCAGCCGCCAGTCGAGGAAGTCGGCGACCTCGCGCGCGGCGTCGGCGGGGGTCGCGGGGCGGCGCAGCACCGCGCGGATGCGGGCCAGCAGCTCGCGCGGGTTGAACGGCTTGGGCAGGTAGTCGTCCGCCCCCAGCTCCAGCCCGATGATGCGGTCGATGTCGCTGCCCCGCGCCGTCAGCATCACGATCCGCATCCGCCCCTGCGGCGCAAGCCGGCGGCAGATCGACAGCCCGTCCTCGCCCGGCAGCATCAGGTCCAGCAGCAGAAGGTCCGGCGACTCGCGCAGCAGGAAGGCATCCAGCGCGCGGGCGCCGTCCAGTTCGGTGACGGCATAGCCCTCCTCCTCCAGCATCGCGGCGGTGAGCGCGCGAAGCTCGGGGTCGTCCTCGACGATGGCGATGTGCTGGCGGTCGGTCATGGCGGCAGCCTAGCAGCCGCCGCGCCGCGCCAGAAGCGGGCAAAAGGCGCGCTTACAAAACGTCACAAGGCTTTTCACGCGGCTCATGAACGGGTTACGCGGCGGGCCCATCTATGGCCCATCGAAGCAGACAACGATGAAGCAGACAACGATGGAGACGATCATGAGACGCACCCTTCTGCCCCTTGCGCTGCTGGCGCTGGCCGCCGCCGGCTCCGCTCAGGCCCAGGGCTTCGGCGCGGGCCGCGGCATGGCGAAGATCGACACCAATGGCGATGGCCTGATCTCGGCCTCCGAGGTCGAGGCGGTGAACGCGGCGCGCTTCAAGCGGCTCGACGCCAACGGCAATGGTGCCCTGACGCGCGAGGAGTTCAATACCCCCGCGATGCAGGCCTTCGCCGCGATCGACGCCAATGGCGACGGCGCACTGAGCCGCTCCGAGATACGCGCCAAGGCCGATGCCGCCCGCGGGCTGTTCGGCATGGCGCGCTGACCCTTCCACCCCCACAATACAGGAGACTTCCGATGACCTTCCGCACCTCTCTTTGCGCCGTTGCCGCGATCCTCGCCGCCGGCGCCGCCCCGGCCCTCGCCGACATCACCTATGGCCGCAGCGCCGAGGGCCCGAACGGCCGCGGCGTGACCGTCGAGGGCAGTGCCAGCCATGACCCCGAAACCGGCCGCTCGCGCGAGGCGACGGTCACCACGAACAGCGGCAACACCTATACCCGGTCCACCACCGCCGATTGCAGCGGCGGCGAGGGCAGCGCCAGTTGCAGCAAATCCTCGACGGTATCGGGGCCGGAAAACTCGGCCAGCCGGTCGGTGGACCGCAGCGCAGGCGACGGGACGGCCGCGAAGACGATCACCCGCGTGGGACCGCGCGGCAACAGCGCCGTGCGCCAGCGCTGGATCACCGTGAACCCGTAAGCGGGACGCGGCCAGGCGGGAGGCGGCGGCCCGGTCGCGCCTCCCCGACCAGGTCGCCAACCGCGCCGGCCAGTCCCGCGGTGCGGCTTGCGCCGCGGGACATTTTTTGGGCGCACGTTTTTGGGCGAACGTCCCGGCGCGACTTCACGTTTGCCCGTTTTCCGGGCGTTCTGCCGCCGCCGGGCCGCAGGACGCGGGCAGCGGCCGTGCCCTCCGGGGGGCAGGGCGAGGACGGGCGACAAAGGCGCTGGCAGCCCGCCCGCCTTCCGTGCAACGCTGGCCTTCGGAAACAGCGTCGCGGGATCTCATGTCGATCAAGGCAAGCATCTATCACCTGACCCATTACAAATATGATCGCCCGGTCATCCTCGGCCCGCAGGTGATCCGCCTGCGCCCGGCGCCGCACAGCCGCACGCGGGTGATCTCGCATTCGCTGCGCGTCGGCCCGCAGCCGCATTTCGTGAACCACCAGCAGGACCCCTACGGCAACTGGCTGTCGCGCTTCGTCTTTCCCGAGCCGGTGACCGAGTTCAAGATCGAGGTCGATCTGGTCGCCGACATGTCGGTCTACAACCCCTTCGACTTCTTCGTCGAGGAAGCGGCAGAGACCTGGCCCTTCGACTACCCCGAGGATCTGCGCGAGGATCTGTCGATCTACCGCAGCGCCGATCCCGCCGGTCCGCTGCTGCAGGCCTTCCTCGATACCGTGCCGCGTGAGCGCGTCCGCACGGTGGATTTCATCGTCGGGCTGAATGCGAAGGTCGCGCGCGAGATCGGCTATGTGATCCGCATGGAGCCGGGGGTGCAGACGCCCGAGGAGACGCTGGACAGGAAGCTCGCCTCCTGCCGGGATTCAAGCTGGCTGCTGGTCCATGCGCTGCGGCATCTGGGGCTCGCCGCCCGCTTCGTCTCGGGCTACCTGATCCAGCTGAAGCCCGACCTCAAGTCGCTGGACGGGCCTTCGGGCACCGAGGTGGATTTCACCGACCTGCACGCCTGGGTCGAATGCTACCTGCCGGGCGCGGGCTGGATCGGGCTGGACCCGACCTCGGGCCTGTTGACCGGGGAAAGCCACATCCCGCTGGCCGCGACCCCGCATTACCGCAATGCCGCGCCGATCTCCGGCCTCGCCAGCTTCGCCGAGGTGGAGTTCGGCTTCGACATGAAGGTGAGCCGGGTTGCCGAGCATCCGCGCATCACCAAGCCCTTCTCCGAGGAAAGCTGGGAGGCGCTGAACGCCCTTGGGCGCAAGGTCGATGAACGGCTGGTGGCGGGCGATGTGCGCCTGACGATGGGCGGCGAGCCGACCTTCGTGTCGATCGACGATTTCGAATCGGCCGAGTGGAACACCGCCGCCGTCGGACCGACCAAGCGCATCCTGGCGGACCGGCTGATCCGGCGCCTGCGCGAGCGTTTCGCGCCCTCGGGCTTCCTGCATTACGGGCAGGGCAAATGGTATCCGGGCGAAAGCCTGCCGCGCTGGACCTTCTCGCTCTACTGGCGGGCCGACGGGCAGCCGGTCTGGTCCGATGCCGGGCTGATCGCGGACGAGGGCGCGCAGGAAGGCGCGAGCGCGCTGCAGGCGCAGGAACTGCTGCGCGAGATCGCGGCAGAGCTGGAGGTGGAGGAGGAGTGCATCCTGCCCGCCTATGAAGACCCCGCCCAATGGCTGGTGAAGGAGGCGAACCTGCCGCCCAACGTCACCCCCGCCAACAGCAAGCTGAAGGACCCCGAGGAGCGGCACCGCATCGCCGCGGTGTTCGATCGCGGGCTGACCGAGCCCGCGGGCTTCATCCTGCCGATCCAGAGCTGGCAGGGCCGCGCCTCGGGCCGCCGCTGGCGCACCGAGAAGTGGCGGTTGCGCCGCGGCTACATGTTCCTGGTGCCGGGCGACAGCCCTGTCGGCTACCGCCTGCCGCTGGAATCGCTTCCGTGGATTCCCGCCTCGCAATATCCCTACATCAACCCGATGGACCCGACGGTGGAGCGCCCGCCGCTGCCGCCCGTCACCCCCCCAGATCCCGTCCGCCGCACCCAGCCCATGTCCAGCTTCGTTGCCAGCAGCCCGCAGGCCGCGCAGGTGGCGCAGGGCAGCCCGGTGATGGAGGTGGACGGCTTCATCCGCACCGCGCTGTCGGTGGAACCCCGCGACGGGCGGCTGTGCGTGTTCATGCCGCCGGTGGTGTCGGTCGAGGATTACCTCGACCTTCTGCGCGCGGCAGAGGCGGCGGCGAAGCGGCTGGGCCTCAAGGTGCATATCGAGGGCTACGCCCCGCCGCACGATCCGCGCCTGAACGTGATCCGCGTCGCCCCCGATCCGGGTGTGCTCGAGGTGAACATCCACCCCGCCCACAGCTGGGACGAATGCGTCGCCACCACCGAGGCGATCTATGAGGAGGCGCGGCAATGCCGGCTGGGCGCCGACAAGTTCATGATCGACGGCAAGCATACCGGCACCGGCGGCGGCAACCATGTCGTCGTCGGCGGCAACACGCCGAACGACAGCCCGTTCCTGCGCCGGCCGGACCTGCTGAAATCGCTGCTGCTGCACTGGAACCGGCATCCCTCGCTCAGCTACCTGTTCTCGGGCCTGTTCATCGGCCCGACCAGCCAGGCCCCGCGGATCGACGAGGCGCGGCACGATGCGCTTTACGAGCTGGAAATCGCGCTGGCGCAGATCCCCGCGCCCTGGCAGGGGCAGGTGCCCTTTCCCTGGCTGACCGACCGGCTGCTGCGCAACATCCTCACCGATGTGACCGGCAACACCCACCGCGCCGAGATCTGCATCGACAAGCTCTATTCCCCCGACGGGCCCACCGGCCGGCTGGGGCTGGTGGAGTTCCGCGGCTTCGAGATGCCGCCCAATGCCCGCATGAGCCTTGCGCAGCAACTGCTGATCCGCGCCCTGATCGCCCGGTTCTGGGAGGCGCCGGCGGGCGGCTCGCTGACGCGCTGGGGCACGCAACTGGCCGACCGCTTCATGCTGCCGCATTACCTGTGGGTCGATTTCCTCGACGTGCTGGCCGATCTGCGGCGCCACGGCTTCGATCTTGACCCGGCATGGTTCAAGGCGCAGGCCGAATTCCGCTTCCCGTTCTGCGGCGAGGCGGAATACGAGGGCACCCATCTGGAATTGCGGCAGGCGCTGGAGCCCTGGCACGTGCTGGGCGAGACCGGCGCCATCGGGGGAACGGTGCGCTATACCGACAGTTCGGTGGAACGGATGCAGGTGAAGCTGACGGCGGCGGATCCGGGGCGCTATACCGTGACCTGCAACCGCCGCAAGCTGCCGCTGCGCGCCACCGATACGGCGGGCGTGTCGGTCGCGGGGGTGCGCTTCAAGGCCTGGCAACCGGCGGCGGCGCTGCATCCGATGGTGCCGGTCCATGCGCCGCTGACCTTCGATGTGTTCGACACCTGGTCGGGCCATGCGCTTGGCGGCTGCGTCTATCACGTCGCGCATCCGGGCGGGCGCAGCTACGACACCTTCCCCGTCAACGGCAACGAGGCCGAGGCGCGGCGCCTTGCCCGCTTCGAGCCGAGCGGGCACACGCCCTCGGGCTACTGGCCCGCCGGGGAGGTGCCGCATCCCGAATTCCCGATGACGCTGGATCTGCGCCGGCCGGCCGGGCTTTGATCGCATGGCAGGCCGCATGGCAACCCCGCCCGCCGACCCGATGACCGCGCTGCTGCGCGGCTACACCCGCTATGACGGGGTGGCGGACGAGCTTGTCGATGCCTCAGGCAAGATGCGCCCGGTCTGGGCGCCGTTCGTGCAGCATCTGGGCCGGCTGTCCCGCGACGCGGTGGCGGCGCGGTTCGCGCGCGGGGACCAGTATCTGCGCGACGCGGGCGTGTTCTACCGGCTCTACGCCGAAACCGGCTCTGCCGAGCGGGCCTGGCCGCTGAGCCATGTGCCGGTCATCGTGCACGAATCCGAGTGGGAGGGGATCTCGGCCGGCCTGATCCAGCGCGCCGAACTGCTCGAGAAGGTCGTCGCCGACCTCTACGGCCCCTGCACCCTGGTCGCGGGCGGGCATCTGCCCGCGCAACTGGTCGCGCAGAACCGCGAATGGCTGCGCCCGATGGTCGGCGTGGTGCCGAAGGGCGGGCATTTCCTGCACTTCCTCGCCTTCGAGATCGGCCGCAGCCCCGACGGCTCCTGGTTCGTGCTGGGCGACCGGACGCAGGCCCCCTCCGGCTCGGGTTTCGCGCTGGAAACCCGCGTCGCCACCAGCCGGGTCTTTGCCGACTTCTTCGCCAATGCCAATGTCCACCGGCTTGCCGCCTTCTTCCGCGCCTTCCGCGATGCGATGAACGGGCTGCGGCAAGATGACGGCACCCGCGTCGGCATCCTCAGCCCCGGCCCGATGAACGACACCTATTTCGAGCATACCTATATCGCCCGCTACCTTGGCTTCATGCTGCTGGAGGGCGAGGATCTGGTGGTGCAGGACGGCGCGGTGATGGTGCGCACCGTCGCCGGGCTGCGGCCGATCGACGTGCTGTGGCGGCGGCTCGACGCGCGCTTTGCCGACCCGCTGGAGCTTGACGGCGCCTCGCGCATCGGCACGCCCGGCATGGTCGGCGCGCTGCGGGCGGGGCGGGTGGCGATGGTCAACGCGCTCGGCTCGGGCATCCTCGAGACCCGCGCCTTCCTCGCCTTCCTGCCGCGGATCTGCGAGCTGCTGACGGGCGAGCGGCTGAAGCTGCCGAACATCGCGACCTGGTGGTGCGGGCAGGCGGCGGAGCGGGCCTATGTGCTGGCCAATGCCGAGCGGATGCTGATCGGCCCCGCCCTGTCGAACCGGCTGCCCTTCGAAAGCGACGGCTGTACCGTGCAGGGCAGCGCCTTCCGCCCCGGCGCGCATGAGGCGGTGGGCGACTGGATCGCCGCCGAGGGGCCGGGGCTGGTCGGGCAGGAGGCGGTGACGCTGTCCACCACGCCCGCCTATGTGGAGGGCCGCCTGCGCCCGCTGCCGATGAGCCTGCGCGCCTTCGTCGTGCGCACCCCGGGCGGCTGGCAGGTGATGCCCGGCGGCTATGCCCGGATCGGGCGCACCCGCGACGCCAGCGCCATCGCCATGCAGCGCGGCGGGTCCGTCGCCGATGTGTGGATCGTGTCGGACCAGCCGGTGGCCCCCGATACCAACGTCACCGTGCCCGCCACCTTCCGGCGCTCCGATCTGGGCGTGCTGCCCAGCCGGGCCGCCGACAACCTCTACTGGCTTGGCCGCTATGTCGAGCGGGTGGAAACCGCGGTGCGGCTGCTGCGCGCCTGGCACCTGCGGCTGGCGGAAAGCGGCACCATGGACCGGCCCTTGCTGAAGAGCCTCGGGCGGTATCTCGGCCTGCAGGGGTTCGACCCGGCGCAGCCCTTCGCCGAGACGCTGGCCGAACGGGTGGAGGATGCCCGCATCTGCGCCGGCAAGGTGCGCGACCGCTTTTCCACCGATGGCTGGATGGCGCTGGCCGATCTGGCCGCTTCGGCCAAGGCGATGCCGGGCCCGGCCAGCGCCGGCGACGACACCGCCCGCGCGCTTGGCCAGTTGCTGCGCCAGATCGCCGGCTTTTCGGGGCTGGTGCATGAAAACATGTACCGCTTCACCGGCTGGCGCTTCCTGAGGCTGGGCCGCGCGCTGGAACGGGCCAACTCGATGTGCTGGACGCTGGCGACCTTTGCCGATGCGAGGGCCCCCGAAGGCGCGCTCGACCTGGCGGTGGAGGTCGGCGACAGCCTGATGACCCATCGCCGCCGCTATAGCGTGGCCACCAACCGCTCCACGGTGATCGACCTGCTGGCGCTGGACGAGCGCAACCCGCGCTCGGTCTTCTTCCAGTTGACCGAGATCAAGAACCAGATCGCCATGCTGCCGGGCAGCGATGCCGCCGGGCCGATGCCGCCGCTGCCGCGCCGGGTGCTGGAGATGCATACCGCGCTTGCCGTGCTCTCGCCCGAGGAACTCACGACCGAGGGGCTGCTGAAGCTGCGCGGCGAGACGGGCGCACTTTCGGGGCTGATCGCCGAGACCTATTTCGGCTAGCAAGGGGCCCGGAGCCTCCGCAAGGGACAAGGGCCGCCACCATGCTCTATGACATCACCGCCAGCATCGACTATGCCTACAACCAGCCCTCGGTGCTTGGCCGCACCCTGCTGCGCCTGATGCCGGTGTCGCTGCCCGGGGTTCAGCGGCTGATCGCCGGCGCGCTGACCACGCAGCCCGCTGCGGCAGAGCGCATCGACCGGGTGGATTTCTTCGGAAATCCGGTGACCGAACTTGCCTTCCGCGACGCCACCCGCAGCGCCAGCTTCCGCATCCAGGCGCGGGTGGAGCGTATCGCGCAGCCCCCGGTGCTGGACCTGTCGCCGCCGCTGGAACGGCTGGCGGAAGAGCTTTACGACTACGACGATCTTGGCCCCGCGGCGCCGCATCACTTCCTCGGCGCCTCCGAGCGCGTGCACCCCTCGCCCGCGATGACCGCCTATGCGCGCGAGCATCTGGCGGAGGGCGCGACCGCGCTGGCCGTGGTGCAGGCGCTTGGCGGGGCGCTGCACCGCGACCTGCGCTTCGATGCCGGCGCCACCACGGTCGAGACCGACCCGGACGAGGCGTTCGCGGCGCGCCATGGCGTGTGCCAGGATTTCAGCCATGTCATGATCGCCTGCCTGCGCGGCATCGGCATCCCTGCGGGCTATGTCAGCGGCTACCTGCGCACCCGCCCGCCCAAGGGCCGGCCGCGGCTGGCGGGCGCCGATGCGATGCATGCCTGGGTGCGGGCCTGGTGCGGGGTGGAGTTCGGCTGGGTGGAGTTCGACCCGACCAATGACGTGATGGTCGGCAGCGACCACATCCTCGTGGCCGTCGGCCGGGATTACGACGATGTCGCCCCGGTCAAGGGCG
>DIVD01000033.1:1760-31647 GCA_002423245.1 Rhodobacteraceae bacterium UBA6141 | reverse complement strand
CTACGGGCCGACCGACGGCGACGAGGTCTGGCCGGCGCTGGCCGACCTGATGACCTCGCCGGTCAACGGAATGCACATCGAGAAGGTGTTCATCGACAGCGGCTTCCGGCCTGACAAGCCGGAGCTCGGCAATGAGCACAAGGTCTACGAGTTCTGCCGCCGCTATTCGTGGCTGTGCTCGCCGACCAAGGGCAAGGACATTCAGACCCCGCCCTACAAGGTCTCGAAGATCGAGGTGAAGCCCGACGGCAAGCGCGCGCTCTACTCGATCGACCTCGTGTCGCTGTCCTCCGACTTCTTCAAGTCGCTGGTGATCTCGCGCATCCGCACGCCCATGGACGTGCCGGGTGCGTTCTATGTCCACGAGACGGTCTCGGAGGACTATTGCAAGCAGCTGACCTCCGAGGCCCGCATGGTCGTCGAGGGAAAACCGGTCTGGGTGAAGCGCAGCCGGAACAACCACTTCCTCGATTGCGAGGCGTTGTGCGCGGCCATTGGCTACGCATTCAACGTCCAACGCATCCCCGAGGGTGTCGAGCGCAGAGGCGTCGGTCTTCCTGACGACGTGTCTGCGGAACCGCCCGAGGGTGATCCCCCGCCACCGCCACCACCTCCTCCCGGTGGCGGTGGCGGCGGTGCTCTGCGGTCGCGTTTCTCGAGGGTCGGCTCCAGACTGAACAGGTAGGCACATGTCGATCATCTCGAAGGTCCGCGAGTTCTTCGCGGACGGCAATCCATCCGCAGGCGGCGGTCACCTAGCGCCCCGGCCCACCGGCAAGTACATGCGCGGAGGCCGGGGCGTGACTTTTGCCAGCTGGAAGCCCGCGCTGCGCGAGGCGCAGGACGACATCGCTGATGCGTGGGACGACGCGGCAGCCCGCGTCACCGACGTCATTCACAATTCCGGCTGGCTGGCCGGGGCGGTGGACCAGTGCGTCGCCAACACCGTCGGCACCGGGCTGCGCCTCAAGGCGCTGCCCGAGAACGAGACCTTCGGCATGACCTCGGCCGAGGCTGCGGACTGGGCCAAAACGGTCGAGCGCCGCTTCGAGCTCTGGTCCCGCAACGCGCAGGAATGCGACGTGCAGGGCCTGCGCACCTTCGGCCAGATGCAATCCGCGGCCTTCCGCTCGTGGCTCATGACCGGCGAAATCCTCGCCGAGCTGCCGTGGCGTCGGCGGCCGTGGAACCGCTACGGCACCAAGGTCCGCCTTCTCCCGGCGCATCGCCTCTCGCGCAAGAACGAGAGCATGAAGCGGCTGATCAACGGGGTCTACACGGACGAGGACGGGATGCCGATCGGCTACCGGGCGATCCGCAAGGACCTGTTCAAGCACGACGTCGAGTATGACGTCCGGGCGCGCGATGCGGCAGGCCGCCCGCGCGTGATCCATATCTTTGAGGGGATGCCCGGCACGCACCGCGGCATCTCGCCGATGGCGCCCGCGCTGCAGGTCGCCCGCCAGTTCGACCAGCTCGCCGACGCGACGCTGATGGCGGCGATCGTCCAGACGCTGTTCGCGGTGACCATCACCTCGGACGAGCCGACCGAGCAGGTTCTGCAGGGCCTTCTGACCCCGCAGGAGCAGGCGCAGATGATGGCCGAAGGCGTCTCGCCGATGGAGGCCTACATGGACATGGTCGCCGGTTACTACGAGGGGACCTCGCTGAACGTCGGGATCAACGGGCGCCTTGCGCACCTGTTCCCCGGGCAGGAGCTGAAGTTCCACACCTCGAACCACCCGTCGACCGCCTACAAGGACTTCTCGATGCATCTGCTTCGGGAGCTCGCGCGCTGCCTCGGCCTGACCTACGAGAGCGCGACCGGGGACAATGTCGGCGCGACCTATTCCTCGCTGCAGGCGGCGACCGCGGAGATCTTCGCGATCACCAAGGCGCGTCGTCAGGGCATCATCGCCCCCTTCTGCCAGCCGGTCTACGAGGCGTGGCTCGAGGAAGAAATCGAGATGGGCGGCGTGCCCTTCCCGGGCGGGATCGACGCCTTCATGGCCAACCGCACGGCGGCCTGCCGGGCTGACTGGCGCGGCGATCCGAAACCGCACGCGGACGACCTCAAGAAGGCGAAGTCGCACGAGGTCTGGAAGCGGCTCGGCGTCATGTCGGACGCGATGATCTGCAACGACCTCGGCGTCGATGTGGACGACGTCTACCAGCAGCTCGCGCAGGAGCGCGACCTTCGGGCGGAGTACGGCCTGCCGGAGCCGCAGGTGATGGGCGCCGCAGGCGGTGGCCCGCTGCCATTGGAGGCCCCGGAGGGCGAAGAAACCGATCCCGAGGAGGACAGCTGATGGCGCTCACCGTCGATGAAAACGACCCGTGCGCGGCGGCTGCGGCCCTCCGGCAGGTCTACTACGGCCTGATCGCCGGGCAGGGGGCGATGATCGTGACCTTCAAGGCCGGGCAATCCGGTGTGGAGCGGTCGGTGACCTTCCACAAGGCCGACCCGGCCCGCCTGCTGACCGTGATCCGCGGCTTCGAGGAGAAATGCGCGGCGTCGCAGGGCATGAGCCCGCGCCGCCGCGCCATCGCGACAGGAGGTGTTCGGTGACCGAGCAGCCCAACATCAACCCGGCAGGGGACGGCCCGACGCTGATGCAGATCGCATCCCGCGTCCTGAACCGCCCGCTCCTGCTGCACCCGACCAAGGCCGAGGTGATCCTGCATGTCCTGCAGGGCCGCCTTCCGATGGACAACGCGCAGGCCGCGCCGCTCTCGCCGGATGCCAACCGCTTCCTCGGGAGCTGGTATGGCGAGGACGGGCGCGCGCGCAAATACGCGGTCTCCAACGGCGTGGCCACGATCCCGATCGTCGGCAGCCTCGTGAACCGGGGCGCGTGGATCGGGGCCTATTCCGGCATGGTCTCCTACGAGGGGATCAGCGCGCAGCTGCGCGAGGCCGAGGCCGATCCTGAGGTCGGCGCGGTCCTTCTGGACATCGACAGCCCGGGCGGCGAGGCGACGGGGATGTTCTCCGTGTCCGAGCAGGTCCGCCAGCTGGGCCAGACGAAGCCGGTGACGGCCTTCGTGAACGACATGGCCGCCTCCGCGGCCTACGGCATCGCCAGCGCGGCGAATGAGATCGTGGTCTCTCCGACCTCGATCGTCGGCTCGATCGGCGTGGTTCTCACGCACATCGATCGCTCCGGCGAGATGGAGAAAAAGGGCGTCAAGGCGACGCTGATCTACGCGGGCCAGCACAAGGTCGACGGTAATCCGTTCGGCCCGCTCTCCGAGCAGGTGCAGGCCGATCTGCAGGCCGAGGTGATGAAGTTCTACGACCAGTTCGTGGGGCTTGTCGCACGCGGGCGAACCGGCATGACGGTGGAGGCCATCCGCGCCACAGAGGCGCGCACCTTCCTCGGTCAGGACGCGATCGACCGCGGGCTCGCGGATCGGATCGCCTCGCTCGATACGGTGCTCGCCGAAATGCAAACCAAGGCCCCCGGGGCCGGAAACCGAAGGAAAGGCTTTGCGATGAGCAAGACCACCGAAGCCGCTGCCCCGCAGGCTGAAAACGCGGGCATCACCGAGGCGCAAATGAGCGCGGCGGTCGAGAAGGCGCGCGCCGATGGCGAGGCTGCCGGGAAGGTGGCCGCCACGGCCCGCATCAAAAGCATCCTCACCTCGGAGGAAGCCAAGGGTCGTGAAGCGCAAGCCATGGTCCTCGCGCTCGATACCGAGATGAGCGCCGATGACGCGTCGAAGGTTCTGGCGGTCGCGCCGAAGGCCTCGCGCACCGCCTCGATCGCGGACCGTGCCGCTGCGGAGAACGAGCTGGGCGCTGACGCCTCTGGTGGCCGCGTGGACGCGGCCCAGAAGGCTGCCACCGGCTGGGCCTCTGCGGTCGCCAATGCCAACAAGCGCTTCGGCTGAGCCGCGCGCGCACCTGATCTCAAGGAGAACCAGAGATGACCGTTCTGAATGAAGGCCGCCATCCCGGCGAGTTCCTGATGAGCGAAGCCAACCGCCAGCGCTCGCGGGAAAACATCACCATCGTCAGCGGCTCGGGCATCATCGCGCCCGGCACCGTGCTCGGCCGTTTCACCAGCGGCGCGAACGCTGGCAAGTACGGCCCGGCCCCGGCCGCCGCCGCCGACCCTGACGTTGGCAACCAGACCGCGGTCGCGGTCGCGCTCTACGGCTGCGACGCGACCTCCGGCGACCAGAAGATCGCCGCCGTGGCGCGCGACGCCGAGGTCAACGGCAAGACCCTGACCTACGCCTCGAGCGTCAACGACGACGCGAAGAAGGCAGCGAAGATCGCCCAGCTCGCGGCGGTCGGCATCATCGTCCGCTGATCCGCGGCCTGAACGAGAAAGGACATAACCATGTCGATCCTGAATATCTTCTCGCAGGACGCTTTCGGCGTCATGCGCCTCACCGATGCGCTGCGGGAGATCAAATACACCCCGTCCCGCATCGGCCAGCTGGGTCTGTTCCAGACGACCAGCATCGACACCCTCGACATCGCGATCGAGAAGGACAAGGCCCAGAACCAGCTGATCATCGGGGCCTCGCCCCGTGGCGGCGTCGGCCAGACCTTCGGCAAGAACGGCCGCTCGATGCGCACCCTGCGCGTCCCGCACTTTCAGGTCGACGACGCGATCTTCGCCGACGAGGTCCAGCAGGTCCGCGCCTTCGGCTCCGAGGTCGCCGTCGAGCGCCTGCAGCAGAAGATCGCTGACCGCGCCGCCGAGGCCAGCCAGTTCTTCGGCCTGACCGAGGAATACCACCGGCTGAACATCATCAAGAGCGGCAAGCTGCTCGATGCGGACGGCTCGACCCTGTTCGATTACTACAGCGAGTTCGGTGAGAGCGCGCCTGCCGAGATCGACTTCGACCTCGACAACGCGAACCCGGCCGACGGCGCGCTGCGCAAGAAGTGCGCTGCGGTGATCCGCCAGATGGCGGGCATCCTCGACGGCCTGCCCTACACCGGCATCCATGCCTTCTGCGGCGACGCCTTCTTCGACGACCTGATCTCGCATCCCGAGGTCCGCGAGACCTACAAGGGCTATGCGGAGGCCTCGACGCTGCGCACCGCCTATGTCGGCGCCAACGGCCAGCAGAACAGCTTCGGCGCGTTCGAGTTCGGGGGGATCACCTTCGAAAACTACCGCGGCGGCGCCAACGTCGGCGTGGCCACGGACAAGTGCCACATCTTCCCGCTGGGCGTGCCCGGCCTGTTCCGCACGGTCTATGCACCGGCCGACTACATCGAGACGGTCAACACGCAGGGCCAGCGCCTCTACGGCAAGCAGTGGGAGATGCCGAACGGCAAGGGCGTCAATCTGGAATTCCAGATGAACGCGCTGCAGTACTGCACCCGTCCCCGGGTGCTGATCCCCGGCAAGCGCACCTGATTGGTGCGCGAGCCCGCTCCCTGAAAGGACTTGAACCGTGGCCTCCATGTTTGACGATCTCGACGCCGCCATCTCCGGCGCGATCAAGAGCGCCTTCGCGGAGGTCGCGGTTCTTCTTCCTCGCGTCTCGACGCAATATGCCGAGCGCGTGGCCAACAACGCCCGCGATGCGCAGACCACCTATGGGGTGTTCTCTGCAGGCCCCGCGGTCGATCAGCTGCGCGGCCAAGCCCGCGGCTCAGAATTCTCCGGGACGACGCGCGCCGCATCGATGAGCGCCGAGTTCTGGATCGCCAAGGCCGAGGTTGATGCGCTCGATGCGCTCCCCGCCAAGGGCGACACTGTGACCCTCACCGCGCGGACCGGCAGCCCGGTCTACGCCATCGCGCAGGTCCAGCACACGGACATGGGCGACCTGAATTTGATCCTTGTGCGCGAGGACCAGCCTCCGCCGCCTCCGCCGCCCCCGCCAGCACCTGAGGAGCCGTGAGCCGTGAGCCTGACCCGCCTTGCCATGCGTCTCGCCGCCTCGCGCGCGCTCCTGAACAGGACGCTGGCCGGGGCGCGCGTGTTCGACAGCGCGGTTGACCCGATCGACCAGACGATCGCGGACACGCGCCAGCCGCTTATCGTCCTGACCACCGACGAGCACGAGGTCGAGATCACCGGCCGGGCGCTCGGCAGCGGCAACAACCGCTGCGAGCTGGTGATCGAGATGGCCATTGCCTCGCGCGTCGAGGTCCCCGCCCGCGACGGCGAGGGCGAGCAGATCACGATTGCCATCCCCCACACCGACGAGGGGATGGAGCTCACGCTCGACATGATGGAGCACCAGATCGTCTCGGCGCTGAACCGCGACGACAACGAATGGTCCCGCGTCTGGATGAAGCTCGTGCCGCGGATCACGCGGCGGCTCTCCCGCCGCGGCGCATCCGCCGAGAACGGCGTCCGCTTCGCCGCCCGCCAGCTGGTGCTGGCGTGCGATCTGGTCGACGAGCCGATCCCCGGCTCCACGACCGGCGCCGGGACGGCGTGGGGCGACGTTCTGACCGCGATGGATGCGGACGCGGCGCTGGCCCCGATCGCCGGGATGCTTCGCGCCATGATCGTCGACAACGCGCTGCCAGAGTGGGAGCAGACGGCGCAGATGCTCGGCATCCCGCTTTCGGTCCTCGACCAGCTCGGCGATCTGCCGGTGCTCGACGAGGACGGCGATCCGGTCCTGATCGACGCGGTCGTGATGGACGAGGAAGGCGACCGCGAGACGGTCCTCGAAGCAGAGATGGCGGAAGCGGAGGACGGCCCAGATGGCGATCCGTGAGCTTGTCGAGGTCGCCGCCCGGGTGGCCGACCTCGAGCGCCGCTTCTCCGGGATGATGCGCCACGGCACGGTGGCCGAGGTCGATCCGGAACAGCAGCGCGTGCGTCTGGACTTCGGCCCGGCGCACGGCGCCGAGGGGCGCTTCCTTTCGCCGTGGGTGCCCTACGCCCAGTTTTCGGGTGCGCTCAAGGTTCACACGCCGCCGACCGTTGGCCAGCAGCTGACGGCCATGTCGCCGACCGGCGACTTCCAGCAGGCGGTGGCGATCCCGCTGACGCATTCGAGCCAGAACCCGAGCCCCTCCGGGGCCGGGGACCAGAACGTCGTGACCTACGGCAACGTCACCATGACGCTGGCAGACGATCTGGTGCAGGCCGAGGTCGGCGGGCTGACCTTCAAGCTGACTGGCAGCGTGGCTGAGGTCTCGATCGGCGGCGTGACCTTCAAGGTCTCCGGCGGCGGGGTCGAGATCACCGGCGGGATGGTCAAGCACAACGGCACCAACATCGGGGACACCCACACCCACACGGACACGCCCGGCCTTGGCGCCGGGACGACCAGCCCGCCCAACTAAACCTGAAAGGAGACGCGAATGCAGCGTTACGCGATCACCGAGAAGGCCGGGCGCTTTGTCGCCGGGCAGAACAACACCGGCGTCGGGACCATCCTGACGCTGACCGACAAGCAGGCCGAGCACGAGCTCCGGCTGGGCACGCTGGTGCCGGTCGATGCGGAGGTGGCCGACACGGCCCCGCAGGAGGCCGCGCAGGAGGCGCAAGCGCCCGCCAAGGCACCCACCCCGCCCAAGGGCAAGAAGGGCGCTCCTGCGCCCGCTCCTGCGCCCGCTGGCGAGGCGGGCGACGCAAGTGGGGACGAATGAGCAAACGGGGAGGCTGACCGATGGCGACCATCAAGAACCCGTCGGTCGGCCTCAACGCGGCGACCGGCGGCACCATCACCGGATGGGACCATGTCGTGCAGTCGCTGCAGGACATTTTCTACACGCGGTTCGGCAGCCGGATCATGCGCGAGTGGTATGGGTCGTTCGTGCCGAATATCCTTGGCCGCCTGATCACCCCGCAGGAGGTGACGCCGTTCTTCGTGGCGGTCACCTCGGCCATCGAGCAATGGGAGCCGCGCTACCGCATCACGCAAATTCAGGTGGTGAAGGTGACGCGCGAGGGCGCGCTGCATTTCTTCCTGACCGGGGAGTATCGGCCCCGCGCGGTGTTCGGCGACTTCACCGTTGAGGGCGCGCGCCGCGTGGACGCCTACGCAAATTCCGACGGCGTCCTGATCGACGAAAGGTTGACCGCATGAGCCGCTTCACCGCCATCGACCTGTCGGCGATGACGCCGCCAGACATTATCGAGACCCTCGAATACGAGGCTATCGTGAAAGACATGCGCGACGATCTCGTCGCGCGCTTCCCAGCCATCGTGGGCGTGATCGACCTTGAGAGCGAGCCCGCGCGCAAGCTGATCGAGGCCTTTGCCTACCGCGAGCTTCTGCTCCGCGCCCGCATCAACGACAGCGCCCGCGCGGTGCTGCTCGCCTCGTCCTACGGCTCGAACCTCGACCACCTTGGCGCGCTGTTCGCCACCGCCCGCCAGCCGGGCGAAACGGACGACCGGTTCCGCCGCCGCATCCAGCTCGCGCCCGAGGCCTTCTCGGTCGCCGGGCCGCAGGGTGCGTATCAATACCACGCGCTCAAGGCCGCGCCTTGGGCGCGCGACGTGACCGCGATCGCAACCGCGCCCGGCACCGTCCGGGTGACGATGATGAAGGAGGGCGGCAACCCGCTGCCATCCCCCGCCGAGCTGCAGGAGGTGCTGATCTCGCTGCGCAGCGAGGACGTGCGCCCGCTGACCGATGTGGTGCATGTGCTGGCGCCGCAGGTCGTGCCGGTGGCCATCGACGCCCGCCTGACGCTCTATCCGGGGCCGGACGGCACGCTGGTGCAAACCCGCGCGCTGGCGGCGCTCTCCGAGTGGGTCGAGAAGAACAGGATGCTGGGGATGAACCTGCGGCGCTCTGCGATCTTCGCGCGGCTCCATCAGGAGGGCGTTCATTCGGTCGAGCTCCTGTCGCCTGCGGAGGACGTGGTTCTGGACGAGACGCAGGTCTACGCGGTCACCGCGCTGACCGTGACCACGCAATCGACACGCGACCAATAAGGTGGCCCCGCAATGACGCAAGAGACGCTCCTTCCGCAGAACCGGACGGCCTTCGAGGAAGCGGCGGACCTCACGGGCGCGCGCATCGCCGATCTGCCTCTCGACGTTCCGACGCTCATCCGGCCATTCGAGATGCCGAACGCCTTCCTGCCATGGGCGGCGTGGGGCCTCTCGGTCGATTTCTGGGAGAAGGAGTGGGCGGAGGACAAGCACCGGCTGATGCTGGCGCGATCCCTCCGGATGCACGCACGCAAGGGGACGGCGACCGCGATCGCGGAGGCAATCAAGATCATGGGCGGCGATCTGCGCCGCTTCATCGTCCCGCCATCCAAGACCCACCTCTCCCCGGCGTTCACGCAGGAGGAGCGGGAGGCTTATCTGGCGCTGTTCCCGCAGCTCCGCGTCTATCCCTTCGTGGCGCGCGGCCTTGCCGGGCGCGCGACCCGCTTCCTGTCTGCGCCCGACGGCGCGGCCTCGGCCTTCGCCGGGCCGCTGCGCAAGGTCGATGCAAACTACACGCGGACGGCCAAGCTCTGGGACCGCGGCGCGGAGACGGACCTCACATTCCGAGAGGTGAAGCTCGAGCGCACCGGCACCCGCGCGGCGACCGCATTCGACGAGGTGGTCCTCGGGCCGAAGGCGACCAAGGCCATCCATCTTGGCGCTCGGCCCCGCGCGCGCGGCTTCCTGATCGACGATCAGGGCGTGGCGCGGCGGCTCGTGCGCATCCCGCGCGATGCCAGCTATGAATTCCGGCTTGGCCGGGAGACCTACACCACGGTCCTGCCGCGCGCCGATCTGATCGACGTCCGGCCGCAGTTCGTGGCGGAGGTCCATCCGGGCCAGAAGGGCGCGGTCTACGCGGGCGGCAAGAGCCGGGTCGGCGGCGGGTTTCTCCCGCCGACGATCTCGTGGCAGCACCTGTTCGAGCGCTGGCACATCCACGATCCGGACCGCATCCCGATCGAGCGGCGCCGGTCGATGCACCTCGGCTACACCCGGCTGGGGATGCCCGCCTACCACGCGGAGGCGAGCGTCCGGCTTCTCGGGAACCGGCCGTGGCGCATCGCGAGCCGGTTCGTGCAGGGCTACGTCGTCTCGACCAGCAAGAAACCGATCGCCGACACGCGTCAGGCGGTCCGGATCACGAAGTCGCTGCGGGACAAGGTCCTGCTGAACACCAAAACCTTCCGGGCAATCCGCCCCGGCGATCGACAAAAGGTCGGCACGACCGCCGTCGGCGAATACATCGAGGTCTGAACATGGAACGCATCGTCATTTACCGCGACCGGCAGGAGCTTCAGTCGGGCGATCTGAACAACACGCAGGAGTTCGCGCGCGCCTCGCTGGACCACATCGTCAAGGACGCTGTGGAGCCGGGCAAGGGCTACGTCGGCTTCGCGGCCACCAAGACGGCCGCGACCGAGGTGACGCTCTCGGCGGGCCGCCTCTACTCGAACGGCGAGGTCTTTGACCGCGACGAGAACGTGGTGCTCGACCTGTTCAACGCGCTGCCGCTGATCACCCGCCGCCGCGTCGCGATCGTCACCTTCGGCCAGTCGGTCGACACCGACGTCCAGCCGCGCGACTTCCTGATCGACGCAGAGGCCGGGACGACCGAGCCGCAATCGGTGGCGATGGAGAACCTGCGCCGCGCCGAGGTCGCCTCCGTCGTCGGCATCGAGGGGCCGGACCCGAGCTATCCCACCACCGATGCAACGGTGACGGTGATCGCCTACATCCTGCTCGATACCACCGGCGTGATCGGCATCGAGCAATGGCAGCCCTCGCAGCTTCCGAACCTGCGCGCCGTGGCCAACCGGACGACGGTTCTCGAAAACTGGCGCGGCACGATCACCGGGCAGGTTGACACGCTGCGCACCGACCTTTCCGCGCTCGCCGACCGCTTCATGGCGGTGGCGATGAAGAACGAGATCGTCGACCTCACCCAGCAGCTCGACGAGCTGCGCGATCGGGTCTTTGAGCCGGGCGCCTACATCTACTACGGCACCGACCACTTCCTGACCGACGATGGCACCAACACCGACCATCCGAGCTATGACGCGGTGGTGGGCGAGGGCATCCGCTTCGCCATCGCCGGGACCCAGACCTCGCCGCTGGCGCTGCTGAACCCGAACAACGTGTTCATCCAGAACACCTCCGGCTTCGTGCTCCCGAAGTTCTCGCACGGCCTGCGCATGGACCTCACCGGCTATACCGGCGAGACCCGGATGGCGCAGTACACCTTCGAGACCACGGAAATCCGTCAGCTGACCCGGACCCGCGAGCGCCGCCGCTACGGCGCGGCGCGGACGGTCTGCACCAACTCGACGTGGTGGCGGCAGGGCCAATACGACATGACCTCGGGCGTGTTCCAGCGCGACGGGGAAACGTGGCAAGTCACCAACGGCGTGCCGGACTATATGCCGAACGGCCAGCGCATCCCGAACGGGAACGTGCACTGGGTCCGCCTCTCGCAGTTCTGGATCGACGTCTACGTCGAGCCCTACTGGGACCGCGTGGCGACGACCGCGACGCTCAACGGCCAGCAGATCGCGCAGACCTTCCTGAACAGCCAAGACGGCTGGCTCTCGCAGGTCGGCCTGTTCTTCTCGCGCAAGGCCGCGGCGGGCGATGTGACGCTGGCGATCTGCGAGACCGAGTTCGGGATGCCAAACCTGAACCGCGTGCTCTCGCGCACCACGATCCCGGTGGCCACCATTCAGGTCGGCGCCAATTCCGGTGGCGCGGGCCTTCCCTCGCTGGTCGAAACGAAGGTGGCGATCACCCCGACCTATCTGGTCGCGGGCCGCCGCTACGCCATCGTCGCGATCACCACGGGCGACCACTACGTCGCCATGACGAACACCGACAACGGCGTGGTGCAGGGGACGTTCTTCGTCTCGACGGACGGGGCCTTCTTTGCGGGCAACCTCGTCGACGACCTCAAGATGCGCCTCTACTTCGCCAAGTTCGAGCGCACCCGCGTTTCGATCGAGATGACGGCGCTGCAGCTCGCGGGCGGCATCCTCGACATCGACGTCCTGAACGAGGGGATCACCCCGCCCGCCTGCCGCACCGACTTCGAGGTGCAGGTGAACGGCGCGTGGACGCCGCTCGACGGGGCGCCGAACGGTCCGAACCTCACCGGCCTCCCGGCGATCCTGCCGCTCCGCGTGACGCTGACCGGCACCACGGACCTGATGCCCGGTCTCGGGCTGGCGGGCTCGCAGGCGATCGTGAGCCGCACCAAGACCACCTTCACTTGGGTGGGCAAGACGCGGACGCTGGGCTCCCCGACGACGAGCGTCAAGGTCGTGACCGACCTGCAGGCGTTCGACGAGGCGCAGCACGACTGCACGGTCTCTCTGCTGACCGGCACGGGGCTCACGGGCACCGAGGCGGCCGATGTGGTCGAGGACGTGCTCCTGCCGGACGGCACGATCCGGCGCACGTCGATCTTCAACGTGACGAGCGTCAGCACCTATGCGGTTCGGATCGTCGGCTCGACCGTTTCTGCGGCGAACCTGTTCCATGTCGCCGAGCTGATCGAGTTCGCGCAGTCCTGATCTGAACCTTTGAAGGAGACGCTGTGATGGCCAAGAAGCCCACGCACTACAAGATCACGGTGAACCGGCACCTCGAGTTCGCCACCGCGCGCTTCCGCCCGGGCGCGCGCTACACCGTCAAGGCGGCGGTCTACGACGCAATGGTCGCGGCCCACGCCGAGGCCATCGCATCCGCTGATCCGATGCAGATGGAGTGACGCGATGGTCGTGCGGTTCGAGGACCTCCGGGTCCGGGATGCCCAAGACCTCGACCGGGACTTCTTCAATCGCCGCTTCCGGCTGATTGTCGAAAGCCTCAACGAGCTCTTGGGCCAGATCGACCGGATCAACACGGCGTCCGACAGCCTTGTGGCGCTGGGCCTGACCCGTGTGAACGAGGTTCTCGGACCGGCGCTCACGCAGGCCATCGCGGCGGCGGAAAGCGGCTTTCTGGTGGCGACCTCGTCGACGCCGATGACCCTGTCGGTCGGTCTTGAGACCACCCTTGTGGTGGACGAAACCACGGCGCGGGCGCTCTTTGCGCCCACGCCATACGTCCTGATCAGCCGGGATGCCGGGAATGTCGACGACTGGGCTGTGCTCCGCGTCCAAGACTACGACCGGGAAAACGGCGGCCTCGCCGTCGAGGTGATGGCGGTCAGTGGCGCGATCGGTGCGGCATCGCACAGCGACTGGGTGATCTCGGCGACCGCAGGTCTTGCGAAGTCGATCCTCGACGCTGCGGTCGACCTCGAAAACACGCTGGCGCTCGCGCAGCAGGCGGCAAGCGATGCCGCCGCTGCCGCGGCCACCGCTGTGGCCGTTCTGGCGAGCGGCCCGGTGTCCTCGGTGAACGGCCGGACCGGCACCGTGGCGCTGGGGATCGGGGACATTCCGAACCTGACCACCGCGCTCGCGGGCAAGGCGGACAGCAACCACGGCCACACGATCGCGCAGATCGCCAACCTGCAGACGACGCTGGACAGCCTTCAGGCACAGATCACCACCATCGACGGCGGCACGTACTGACGATCCGTCGTTCCCACCACAAGACCAACATGGCGCCACCGGCCCGCCCCGTGCGGCCGGAGGCTCTCTATTGAGGAGACACTCTCATGTCCGACCCGACCTTCGGGATTTCCATCACGCGGATCGACAACGAGCCGCGTCCTGCCGTCTACAGCGACATGTCCGTGGTCGGGATCATCGGCACCGCCCCGGACGCAGACGCCCTCGTGTTCCCGCTGAACACCCCCGTGTTCCTGTATTCCGACGACGCGGCCAAGCTGGACGCGCTGGGCGATGGCGGCACGCTGCGCGATGCGGTCCTGCTCATCAACGCCCAGCTCGGCGAGTTTCAGGTCGCCGCCAAGGTGGTGATCGTCCGGGTGGCGGAAGGCGTCGATGCCGCCGCGACCATTGCCAACATCGTCGGCAACGGCACGACCACCGGCCTCTCGGCGTTCCTCGATGCGGGCCCCGTCCTTGGCGTGATCCCGCGCCTGCTCTGCGCGCCGGGCTTCACCAGCCAGCGCACCGGCACCAATGCCAACGCGGTCTGCGCGGCCCTGCCGCCTATCTGCGCCAAGCTGCTGGCCCACGCCGTCGTGGACGGGCCTGCGACCACCGAGCAGGATGCCATCGACTGGCGCGAGACGATCTCGTCCGACCGCCTGATCCCGGTGGACCCCGCGGTCAAGGTGCTCTCGAGCGGGGCGCCCGTGGTGGTGCCGCTGTCTCCTGCGGTGATCGGCGTCGGCGTCCGCCGCGACCACGAGAAGCAGGGTCGTCCCTTCCACAGCTGGGCCAACCAGCCGGTGCAGGGCATCGTCGGCCCGTCGCGTCCGATCAACTTCTCGCTCACCGACGGCGCGACCGAGGGCCAACGCCTGCTGTCCGCCAACATCGGCGTCCTGCTGCGTGGCGAGATGGGCGTCGAGAGCGCGATCGCGCAGGGCGGCTTCATCTTCGTCGGCACCGACAACGCGGGCGAGGACGACCTCTGGCGGTTCTACAACGTCACGCGCGGCCGGGACTATATCCACCTGATGCTGCTGCGGACGCTGCGGATTTACCTCGGCCGCTTCAACATCACCGGCCAGACCGTGCAGGCCATCGTCAACACGATGGAAAGCGCGATGCGCGATCTGAAGGCGGACGGCGACATTCTCGGCTACGAGATCAAGTTCACCCGCGATCAGAACAGCCCCGAGCAGCTCCGTCAGGGCCGCTTCACGGTCAACTTCGCCGCAGAGGAGGCCCCGGTCCTGCGTTATCTGGGCATCCAGTCGGCCCGGTATCGCCCGGCGCTCGACGCGCTGCTTGACGACCTGCTGGCGCAGGTTGGCACGATCACCGGCTAATCGCCCAGACACAAGGAGACGCTCTCATGAGCACCATCTACATCATGGAGGCCGCTAACCTGTTTTGCGGCGACGAAGACCCGACGGCGTCCAAGCACCTCACGCTGACGGAGCTTCAGCTCCCGAACCTGCAGGAGAGCTTTCAGGATTACCATCCGGGCGGCTCGCGCGTGCAGATCGAGGTGGCGGTTGGCATCCAGAAGCTCGAGGCCAGCTTCAAGCTCGGCGGCTGGGACCCCGATCTGCTGACGCAGTTCGGGCTCGGCGCATCGGCGCGCAAGAAGTTCACCGCCTACGGGGTGATCCGGAACAAGCGGACCGGCGAGGCCATCGAGGCCAAGGCGATCCTCGAGGGCCGTCTCGGCTCGGCCAGCCCGGAGGCGTTCCAGCGCGGCGAGATGCAGGGCTTCGACTACACGATCGCCGAAATCCTGCACTACGAGCTGCACTTCGGCGGGACCGAGAAGCTCTACTGGGACTTCTTCACCGCCGACTGGCGCGTGGACGGCCGGTCGCAGAACGCAGACGAGCGCAACATCCTGCGCATCCCCAACGGCTTCTGAGGTGAACCATGACAGCGTCGCGCTATAGCGCCATCACCCTCTCCCAGCCGATCAGCTGGGAGGGGAACACCGTCACCGAGGTGACCGTCAAGAAGCCCAAGGTGAAGGACCTGAAGGCGATGCAGGCGGCGCTCGATGGCGTGGTCGACCAGCTCGAGCAGGGGATCGTGATGGCGGCGACGCTGACCGGTCTCCCGCGCGATGCGATCGAGGAGCTCGACACCGAGGACTTCACGGCGATCTCCGAGGTGATCGCGGGTTTTTTCCCAAGGGGCAGGGCGTCGGCGAATGGCGATCCGTCGTCGCCGAAGCCGCCCACTGGCTGAACACGCCCCTGAACGCCTTTGACGACATGGAATGGTCGGAGGTGGTTCTCTGGCACGCAGAGGCGCGGCGTCTGGCGATGGCCGCCAAAGGAAGGTGACCCATGGCAACGCTGACCTCGCAGCTCGTAATCGAGCTTCTGGACCGGGTGACCGGTCCCGCCCGCCGCGCGGCCAACGCGCTGGCGGGCATCTCGAACCGCATCACCGAGACCAACGGCCAGCCGATCACCTTCGGCGACCGCCTTGCCGGTGCCATGGCCCGGAACGATCGCGCGCTGGCAGACGCCCGCGGCGGTCTGGTCGATGCGGTGGCGAGCTTCTATGCGCTGCGCACCGCGATCGGCGGCCCCATTCAGGCGGCGGCAGAGTTCGAGAGCGCGATGGCCGACGTCCGCAAGGTCGTCGACTTCCCCACCCCCGAGGGCTTCTCGCAGTTCCAGCAGGACCTGTTTGAGCTCTCCCGCGACATTCCCATCGCCGTCACCGGCCTCGCCGAGATTGCGGCGGCGGCCGGTCAGGCCGGGATCGCCGGGCAGGACTTGGTCCGGTTCACGGACGCGGCCGCCCGCATCGGCGTGGCCTTCGACATCAGCGCCGACGAGGCCGGTGCATCGATGGCAAAGCTGATGACCGCGCTCGGGCTGAACATCGACGAGACGATCCTCCTCGCCGATGCGATGAACCACCTTTCGAACAGCCAAGCGTCGAGCGCGGCCGACATTCTGGACGTGGTGCGCCGGGTCGGCGCGCAGGCGACCATGTTCGGCTTCACCGCCGAGCAGACCTCGGCCTTTGCCTCGGCCATGCTCGCGGCTGGCGCTGAGAGCGAGGTGGCGGCGACGAGCTTCCGGAACATGGGCGCGGCCCTCACCAAGGGCAGCGCGGCCACCAAGGCGCAGCGTGATGCGTTTCAGGCGCTCGGGCTCGACGCGGAGGAAACCGCGCGCTCGATGCAGGAGAACGCGGTCGAGACCACGATCGACGTCCTTCGCCGGATCAGCCAGCTTCCGAGGGAGCAGCAGGCTGCGATCTCGTCGCAGCTGTTCGGCAACGAGGCCCGCGCGCTTGGTCCACTTCTGACCAACCTCGGGCTGGTCGAAGAAACGCTCGGCATGGTCGGCGATGAGGCCACCTATGCGGGCTCGGCCTTCCGAGAGTTCGAGGCGCGCAACAACACCTTCCAAGCCAACATGCAGCGGTTTCAGAACGTCCTGACCGAGCTGCAGGTCAACATCGGCAACGCCCTGATGCCCGCCATCTCGGCTCTGGCCGAAAGCATCGCGCCCCTGATCACGCGGATCGCCGACCTTGCGGCCGCCTATCCGGAGGTGACGCTGGCGATCGTCGGCGCCACCGCTGCGGTGATCGCCTTCCGGGGCGCCATCGCTGCCGCCCGGTTCGCCGGGCTGGTTGGTCGCGGCGGCGTCCTTTCGCTGATCGCGCTGGGCTACAACACGATCGGCCGTGCGGCCATCGGCGCCCAGATCGCGGCCACGAACATGATCGGCCTGCAAACGGCGCTGGCCGCCATGGCTGGGCAGCCGCTTGGCACCCTCGGGCGCCTGCGGGCGGGCCTGACCGGGATCGCGCTGGCGGTCCCCGGCGTCGGCGCGCTGACCTCCGGGATCGCCGCCATCGGCGCGGCAGTTGCCACCATCTCCGCACCCGTGTGGGGCACCTTCGCCGCCATCGCGGCGGCGGTCGCCGCAGCGGGCCTGCTGATCTACCGCTACTGGGATCGCATCACCGCGATCTTCACCGGCGTCGGCCAAGCCATCGGCGCGGCGCTGCAGCCGGGCCTCGAATGGGTGGGCGAGAAGCTCTCCTTCCTGAACCCGGTCGTCAGCGCATTCGGCGATGCGTGGCAATGGGTCCGCGATAAGGTCTCCGGCCTCGGCGATCTGCTCTCCGGCCTGTTCGACCGCGAGACGCTGTCCGAGGAAGAAATGGCCCGCATCACCGCGCGGGCACGCGAGGTGACGGAGAACATCATCGGCTGGTTCACCGGCATGCCTGCCCGGATCGGGGAGGCCGCTGGCGCTCTGGTCGAGGCTGGGCGCGGGCTGATCCAGTCGCTCTGGGACGGCGCGGTCGAGAAGTTCGACGAGTTCGTCGCGTGGCTCACCGGCATCCCCGGGCGGATCGTCGAGGCGATCGGCAACATCGACCTCTCGAGCATCATCCGCTGGCCTTCGCCACCTGCTTGGTGGACCAGCTTGACGGGCGGCGGTGGCGGCGCTGAGGATTTCCAAGAAAACTTCGGCGTCGATGGCGAGCGGGCCAAGGGCGGGCCAATCTCGCGTGGCGGCAACTATCTGGTCGGCGAGAACGGCCCCGAGCTGATCACCGCCAACCGCAATGGCTACGTCAACCCGACGGGCTCGATGGGCGGCGGGCCGAGCGTGGAGGTTTCGATCAACGCGCCGATCACCGTCAACGGCTCCGGCGCTGACCCGCAGCAGCTCGGCGCGGAAATCGCACGGCAGATGCGCGAGCAGGTCCGCGAGGCCTTCCGCGGCGTCTACGCCGACACAGGCATGAGGTTCGCGTGATGCTGATGATGCTCGGCCCCGTTCAATTCGAAATCCTGCCCTTCAACGCCGACGGCTACACCCACGGGCACGAGACGGGCTTCGCAGAGAAGCCCGTCCTCGGCGCGCGACCGGTGATGGAGTTCGTGGGCGAGGGGCCGGAGAGCTGGACAATCAAGGCGCGGCTCTATCCCGAGAAGTTCGGCGGGATGGGCCATCTGGAAATGCTGTATCAGGCGCGGGCGTCAGGCCGCCCGCAATACCTGATGCGCGGCGACGGCTCGCTGATGGGCTGGGTGAATATCCTCTCCGTCAACGAGCGGTCGTCCTATCTCGACCGCAAGGGCGTCGGGAAGGTGATCGACGTCGACATTTCGGTCCGGCGCTGCGGCAGGCCCAGCGCGGGCTCCTTCTTCTCCCTTCTGGCGGATGTGCTCCTATGGAACAGGTGATCGAGAACGTGACGGTTGAGGGCGACGATCTGACCGTCTCGCTCATCGTCTGGCGGCGGTTCCGGCGCGCGATGCCGGGGCTGGTCGACCAGATTTACGCGACCAACGTCGGGCTCGCATCTCTGGGCCCGGTGCTCCCGGTCGGGACGACATTCAGCATGCCGATCCCGATCCCGCGCGAGCAGCAGGTGCTCGAGCCGATCCGGCTCTGGTGAAAACGAAGGACAGGGGTCCATGTCGAAACGCGCGCTTTTCAACGTGACGGTCGCGGGGACCAACATCACCACCGCGCTGATGCCGGTCCTGCTCGGGATGCAGATCTCGGACAAGGTCGGCACGCACACCGACAGCGCCGACCTCGAGATCGACGACACGAACGGCCAGATCATCCTTCCCCGCACCGGTGCGCCGGTCTCGATCGCGCTCGGCTGGGCCGACGAGGGGATGCGGGTGGTGTTCGAGGGGACGGTTGACGAGGTGAAGTCCTCCGGCAACCGGGGCTCCGGTCGCCGCCTGCGGATCACCGCCAAGGGGATGGACACGACGAAGAAGCCGAAGGAAGGCCAGCAGCGGCACTGGGACGACACGACGGTCGAGACGATCATCCGCGACGCGGCGAAGCACGCCGGGATCACGGACATTCAGATCGACCCCTCGCTGAGCGGCCTTGCGCGGACCTATTTCGAGATGCGCGACGAGAGCTTCGTGGCGATGGGCGAAAGGCTGGCGCGCGAGGTCGGCGGCAATTTCCGGGTGGCCGGGAACCGCGTGATCCTGTCGCGCCGGAACGGCGACTATCAGGCGCTGGTCCGCGCGGCGTGGGGCGACAACCTTCACAGCTGGGACATTTCCCCGAAGCTCGGGCGGCCGCAATTCTCGCAGGTCCGGGCGCGCTGGTACGACGTGGCAAACGCCGCGTGGCAGACCGTTGAGCGCGCGACGGGCCTCGATGTGGACGCGATCTTCCCGACCCGGTTCTTCAAGCCGGACGATGCGGAGAGCGGCCAGCAAAACAACAGCGACGCGGCCACGGCCGAGCGCGACGCAGGAGAGGGCAACGTCGTGATCGAGGGCAACACCGCCGCGATCCCCGACGGCCTGTGCATCGTGTCCGGCACGCGGCCGGGCGTCGATGGTGCCTACCGGATCGAGGCCGTCACGCACAACCTGACCCGAGGTGGAGGTTTTGTGACGACGCTCGAATTGAAGCAGCCCCAGAGCGGGGCGGGGAACGACAGCAGGTAGCGGAAGGGCGTTTGATATGGGGCAGGACTGGACTGCAGGTGTCCCCGAGGTGATCTACTTCATCATCGGGGTTGGAGGTTTGGCGGGCGCGCTGCTCGCTATCGTGAAGCTCTGGCAGACGCTTCGGCCGCCCGTGCCGGACACGACGGAGCGGGACATCAACACGATCCAGAAGGACGTGCATGACATTCGCACCCGCCTTGCCGCGCTCGAGATCGACGTGGCGAAGATCGACCAGCCATCCATTGTGAAGCGGTTCGATGGCATCGAGGGCAAGATCGACCGCCTTTACGAGTTCCTGCTCGACAGATTTTCCGACCCCGTGAAGGAAGGCCGCCGCTGACGCTCGCACAGCGCGCGCTGGGCGGCATTTAAGGCCTGTCCGCACCCACCCTAGCCAGAACCATGAAAGGCACGCCCTGCGCGCGCTCCTGCGCGCTGTGGCGAGCCATATTCGGAGGCACCACGCATGACGCCATATCAAATCGCCAAGACGCTCGTCGGCACCCGCGAGGTGCCGGGGACGAAAAGCAACCCGGAGATCATCGCGATGTTCCGCGAGGTCGGCCATGAGTGGGTCGAGGACGACAGCACCGCGTGGTGCGCTGCCTTAGTGGGCGCCTGCATCGAGCGGGCGGGCATCCGGTCGACCCGTCAGCTCAACGCGCGATCCTACCTGAATTGGGGCGTGCCGGTGGAGCTCGCCGACGCGCAGGAGGGCGACGTCGTCGTGTTCTCGCGCGGCGATCCGAACGGCTGGCAGGGCCATGTCGGCTTCTTCGTCAAGCGGGCCGGGACCAACATCGAGGTTCTCGGCGGCAATCAGAGCGATGCGGTCAACGTCTCGCGCTATCCCGTCTCCCGGCTGCTCGGCGTCCGCCGCGCCGGGAACGTCGCGCCCGCCGTCACCATGTCGGTGCGCGCGGTGCAGGAGCGCCTTCGCGCGCTGGGCTACCACGAGGTCGGCGTGCCCGACGGCAAGATCGGCCCGCGCACCCGCGCCGCGATCCTCGCGTTCCGGGACGACAACACCCTGCCGCTGGTCCCGATCATCGACGTCGCGCTGGCCGAGGCGCTTGGCCGCGCATCGCCGCGTCCGGTGGCGCCGGAGCGCGCGTCCGGGGTCCCGGAGGAAAGCCGGATCGTCACCGCCGCCAACGCCCAGATCGGGCTTGGCGCTGTGGGCGCGGTCGGCACCGTGGCCGCGCAGGTCGCCCCTGCGGTGACCGAGGCCGAGGGCGCCCGCAATCTGGTCGAGCGGTTCTTTGCTGTGGTCGGCCTTGACGGCTGGCTCTCCGCCGCCCTGCCGTGGATCGGCGCGGCGGTGTTCATCGGCGTGATCGTCTACGCGGTCCGGGCGCGCAACGCGCGGATCGAGGACCACCGCACCGGGCGGACGCCGTGATGTTCGCGATCCTGACCCCCATCCTCTCCGGCATCGGCCGTCGCGTCGCCCTCTGGGCGGCGCTGGCCGCCGCCATCCTGTTTGCCATGTGGACGCTGATCCGGCGCGGCCGCCTCGAGGCCGAGGCTGATCTGGCGATCCGCCGGGCAGACGCCCGCATCCGGTCCATGCAGACCGCCAAGGAGACCCGCCATGAGGTTCGCAACGCTCCCCGCGCTGATCTTGATCGCCGCGCTGACCGCTGGATGCGCGACGACGGCCCCCCTCCACCTTCGAGGTGACTGCGACTGGGCGGAGCCGATCCGCCCGTCCCGCGAGGACGTCCTGACCGACGGCACCCTCGCGCAGATCGTCGCCCACAACGAGATCGGGGAGCGCCTCTGCGGATGGCGCCCCTGACGACCAACCATCGACGACCGGAGGGCATTGGCCGTGGATCGTGAGGAATTCCTGCTGACCGCGGGCGCATGGACGATGGTCGCCACCGGCGTCTCAACGGCCATCGTGGTCCCGCCGCGCGGCGCGCGCATCCGGGGCCGGGTCGCTGGCGAGGATGCGCCGCCGCTGATCGACCCGCGGGATGCCCTGTTGATCCGGGGCCTGCGCATCATCCGAAGCATCGGACCATTTCAGGCGCTCTGGCTCCGGGCGGAGGTCCCGGATCAGGCCCGTGTCACCGTCTACAGGGGGAACAGCATGAGCGGCGTCGTCTTCTTCGGCAAAACGCCCTTCCGGCTTCAGGGGCCGGGGCAATCCGAGATCAGCGTCCCCTTCCTCGCGCAGACGCTGGATGGCGGGGACCCCACCACCGATTACACGGAGCTCGCGGTGATCGACTGCGGCGGGCCCACGATCACCACCACCGTGCGGACCATCGACGGCCGCGTCCAAGGAGAGCTGCCATGAGCGTCGTGTTCGCGAAAATCCAGATGCGCCGCGGGACCGCCGCCGAATGGGCGGCGGCCAATCCGGTCCTCGCGCAGGGCGAGCTCGCCTTCGAGACCGACACCGGCCTCACCAAGATCGGCGACGGCGCGACCGCCTATGCCTCGCTCCCGGCCTATGCGACCTACAGCCAGATGCTCGCGGCGCAGCAGCTGATCGAGGCGGCGCTGGCGCAGCTGACCAACTTCGAGCAGGCGGTGGTTGACGCGACCGCGGCCTCCGAGACGGCCGTGGATGCGGCGGAGCAGGCGACGACGGCATCTCAGACCGCCGTGGCGTCCGGTGAGACCGCCGAGGTGAAGGCGGGCGAGGCCGCGCAGAGCGCCATCGACGCAGACGCATCCGCCGACGCCGCCGCTGCGAGCGCGGGGCAGGCAGCCACCTCGGCGCAGGCGGCCGAGGACGAGCGTGTGCTGGCCGAGACGGCCAGCACCGGGGCCGAGGCCGCGCAGGCCGCGGCCGAGACGGCGCAGGGCATCGCCGAGGACGCGCGCGACGACGCGCAGGCGGCCCTCGCCACCCTCCTGCAGATCACGAACGTGGTGATCGTGGACGACGCATCCGAAATCCCCGATCCCCCCGCAGCGAACACCCTCTACCTCATCAGGGCATAAGCAATGACCACGCAGATCATCGACCTCTCGCAGATCGACCTGACGGGCGGCCTGCGCCTCAACGGCGGGGCGTTCCGCGCCGCGCACATCAACGGCGAGCGCCTGTGGCCCTTCGGCGTGGACCTGCTCTACGCGGGCGGGATCGGCGGGGCGTCGTATCTGCCGGACCCGGCGGACGTTTATGGCGCGTCAGCGCTGGCGGCGTTCGGGGAAGGCGTGTCTGCCGTTCTGGACGAGAAGAACGGGACGCCGGTGCTCGGGCCGGAGTTGGTCACAAACGGTGGTTTTGATAGTGATGTGATCGGTTGGCGTCAGGGGCTGAGCGCCGCGATGACGTGGGATGCTGGTGCGCTTCGCATCACGGAAGCGGGCGGAAGCAACCCGCGAGTTGATCAGTCATTCCCTACTGTCGCTGGCCGTTGGTATATCTGCACCGCAACCTATCAGGCGGGTGCCAGCAATTTCGCGACCGGCGCGGTTCGTGTATCTACTGCGGCCGATCTTGGCGGCGTCGACTTGGGAACGGTAACGCTTTCTCGCGGCCAGACAGTCGTGTTTCAATTCAGAGCTGTTGGTGCCACTACGTTTGTCGGCATGTATCTCTTTGGCGCCACAAGTGGATCGCTCGCGACGGGTGCTTTCGACGACATCAGCGCCCGTGAAATCCCCGGCATCCCCGCCCGCCAACCATCCATCGCCTTCCGCCCGATGCTCGGGCGCGCGCCGAAGGCGGGGCGGCGGAACCAAATCACGTTCAGCGAGCAATTCGACGATCCCGCTTTCACGAAGGTGGGCGGGACGATCACCCCAAACGCTGCTGTCGCGCCAGATGGTGAAGTGACCGCTGACCAGCTTGTGGAAGGTGCTGGCACTGTAAACGGTGCATCTATCAGAAGGACAAATCCTTCTTTTTGGCTCGGAAACATGGGCCTTTCTGCGGCAATCTCTATTCATGCGAAAGAGGTTGTCGGCAGCGCGAAACGGTATCTGGTGCTTGGTGCCGACAATGGCAGCACACGTTGGGCCTACATCATCGTTGACTTGGCAACAGGGGCAGTTACGGCAACGCGCCCTGACGGCATTCAGACTGGCGTCATCGCAGGGAGCGTAGCCGTGGAGCCTGCGGAGAACGGCTATTATCGGGTATCGCTCGCCGTCTCATCCCCGCTTGCTTCCAGCAGTTATTCTTTGCGCGCGGGCATCACCGACACACCGACGCCGACTTTCACCACTGCTGACATTCCAGCGTATACGGGTGACGGTGCCAGTGGCCTAATGTTGTGGGGCCTTCAGGCAGAGCCGGGATCTGTTGTGTCCGCCTACCAGCGGATAGGCGCTAATCTTAACGACGTGACCGAACCCGGCGTCCCGTCCTACCCGTTCATCCGCTTCGACCTGTCAGACGACCGGCTGGATACGGTTCTGCCGCAAGCGCTGACGGGCGACGTTGTGATCGCGGGGCGGAACGGGTCGGTGATCGCCCCGCATAGCTATGCCGCCAATGCGACGTTCCAGCTTGGGCCAGCCTCCTACACCGGCGGGACGCCCGGCATCCTGAGCGCAGTTGGCGACGTGGTGGGCTGGTCGATCCTCGGCAAGACCCTTACCGCCGCCGGGCGGGAACGTCTCTTGCGCTTCTACAAGAGGCGCGGGGCGAAGGGGCTGCTGGTGCCGGGTGGGCCGGAGCTTGTGACGAACGGCGGCTTCGACACCGACACGGACTGGACCAAGGGCACCGGCTGGACCATCGCGGGCGGCGTTGCCACCAAGGCGGCGGGCACGGCGGCGGGCCTGGATCAAGCGGAAACCCTAATCGTTGGCGCGGCCTATCTCTTGACCTTCACCGTCGCGCGCACTGCCGGGACGCTAACGCCGCAGTTCATCGGCGGGGCGACACAAGTGGGTGTCTCGGTCAACGCATCGGGCAGCTACAGCCAAGTGCTGGTGGCGGTCACGGGGAGCGCGACCCTGCGGTTTCAAGCGGACGCCGCCTTTGCAGGGACGCTGGACACCGTTTCCTTGCGGCGCATCCGCCCCGAGGAGGATTTGTGATGCATAGCGCCGTTTTAATCCTCCCCATGCCCCTGAAACACGCAGGCGACCAGATCGGCGCGGCGATGGGGTGGGGGCCGGTCTCCTACAGCATCCCGCTCGCCGCAGACGGGGCCAGCGAAGCAACGCATGTCGGCCTTCGGGCCG
Organism: Rhodobacteraceae bacterium UBA6141; assembly: GCA_002423245.1. Lineage (GTDB taxonomy): Bacteria > Pseudomonadota > Alphaproteobacteria > Rhodobacterales > Rhodobacteraceae > Frigidibacter. Next base: position 6,574 of record DIVD01000033.1, on the reverse strand, counting down.
ACGTGCAGCCCTCCTTCATCGCCATGATCGAGGCGGCGAAGGGCGGCACCTATCCCGAGGCGATCCCCGAGGCCGTCCTGCGGCCCGTGATCGAGGCCCTGATCGCCGACTTCTCCCCGGACCCGTCCGACCCGGAGAAGCCAGTGCTGTGGGGCTCTGGTCACCTCGAGGCGGTCTGCGCGGCCCATGAGCTGACGCGGCTGGCCTAAGGGGCAAAAGAAGAAAGAACGAAGGGGCAGGCGAGAGGGCCGGGTCCGGGCAGAACGCCCGGGCCCGGCTTCGTCGTTTCTGGCCCTCGCATCCTGCTACATAGCGAAAGGACGGATGGCAGATGGCAACGGTGAAGTTGAAGCGGTCGGCGACGCCCGGGAAGGTTCCGACCACGGCGCAGATCGACCTCGCCGAGCTCGCGGTCAACACGCGCGACGGCAAGCTCTACATGAAGCGCGACAACGGGAACGGGACGTTCACGATCATCGAGGTCGGGGCGGTGGTCTCGGTGGCGGGCCGGGCGGGGGCGGTGACGCTCGCCAAGGCCGACGTGGGCCTCGGCAACGTGGACAACACCTCGGACGCGGCCAAGCCTGTCTCGACGGCGCAGCAGACCGCGCTGAATGCCAAGGCGAACACCACGGACGTGAACACGGCGCTGGCGGGGAAGGTGGACACCACCCGGCAGGTGGCGACCGGCACCGGGCTGACCGGGGGCGGGGCGCTGGATGCGAACCGGACCCTCGCGGCGGACATTGCGACCGAGGCCGAGGCGCAGGCCGGGACGGCGGCGGGCAAGCTCATGGACGCCCTGCGGGTCGAGCAGCACATGCTGGCGAACGCGCTCGGCTGGGGCCAGACATGGCAGAGCGTGGCCCGGGCGGCGAACACCGTCTACATCAACGACACCTCCCGCCCGATCATGGTCTCGCTCGGCCTGAGCAGCTCGACCGCCCGCTACGTTCAGGTCAGCCCGGACGGGGTGACGTGGATCAACGTCGGCTACACGCTCTCGCTCTACGCCGCAGCGCAGTTCGTGGTGCCGGTCGGCTGGCGCTACCGGATCAACGGCTCCGGCACGGTCGGTTGGTGGTCTGAGCTTCGATAAATGTCCCGCGCAGGCGGGCAATGATAAACGCCCCACCCGGTTTGCGCCGGGTGGGGCGTTTTTTTCGTTTTCACGCCTGAGATCACTCTGAACGCATCGCCGCCCTCATGGCTGCGTTTTCGCGGGCGGCGATCAGAGCCATCACGGCACGGACGATCCGCTCTCTGGCAAGGCCGCCAGCCCGCAGGCTGTTCCGAACATTTCGCGGGTCGCGTCCGATGGCGCGGGCGAGCTCTGCCATGGATGCGAACCGCTGCCCGGCGACCGTGACCGGCTTCGGCGGGAGACCGCCCTTGCGTTGGCGTGCGGCGTAATCTGGCCCGAGGCCGATCCTGTCGGGGTTCCCGCGGCTGATGCCGCAGTAGACCGTGTCGACAGAAACGCGCAGCGCCTTAGCGGCGGCATGGGCATCTGGATAGGTGACGCCCCGGATCGCGACCGGCATCCTCTGGCGGGCTGGCTGGCTGTCGTGCTTTTCCTTGGCCATGCGTTCCTCCGTGGGCCTGCGATCAGAAGCAGTTCTCGCGCTCGTATCGCCAGCCGATGATCCGGCCGATCACGGGCTCGGCGAGGCGGTTGGTGATCGGCTCGATGATCCCGCCCCGGGTGGGGACGTAGGCCAAGCCGGAGACCTCGCGCTCGTCCTCGGTCAGGCAGACCAGCGTGCGGAACGCGGCCGGGCGCTGCCGGATCGGCCACCAGCGGTTCGGGTTCGGGGTGATCGCGCGGTAGGACCGCGCGACCATGTGCTGCTCTTCGTCGTTCGTGAGCCATGCCTCGTGCGCGAGGTTGTCGAGCTCGGCCGGGGTGCGGCTTTCCCAGAAGGCCCGCGCCCGCGCGGCGAAGGCAGCGTCCAGCGCGGCCATGCGTGCCCAGCGCGCGTCCAGCTCGTCGGCGGTCAGGATCGTGTTCCAGAGGCTCATGCCCGCACCTCGTTCGCCAGCTCTAGCAGCACGTCCGCATGGCACGGCTGGTCAACTGGACACCAACAAGCGAGGTCGCATCCAGCAAGGTGCTCGCGGATCGCTGCAAAACGCGGCACCGGCCCGGGCATTTCGGCCATCAATCCGGCCAGCAGCATGTTTTCGCAAGCGGGCGCGTGCGCCTCTGCCAAATGCGTCAAGAGGATCGCCGAGCGGAACAAGGCGACCGCGGTGGCCGCGTCTGGCACGCCGGGCTCTCCTATCACGAACGGGTTCCCCCATGGCGTCCGGCGGTCGACAATGACCGCGCGTGGGTTCCCCGCCCGCCACGGCTTGCCTCGGGTCATCTGGATGCGCGTCGGGCTCATGCCCGCACCTCCGCGCAGTTTTGGCAGTCCTCGTGGTCGTCGCTGCCGGGGTGGCCGCAGGCTCGGCAGGACGGCAGGTCGTAGCCGTTGCCTTCCGGGCCTTGGGCCTCGTCCGGATCGTCGGCGACGAAGTGGAACATCGCCGGGGCGTGGGCGCGCAAGCCGGCATCAAGGCTCAGGTAGTCGGCCGAGCTGCCGCGCTCACCGGGAGGGCCATCGGAGAATTGCCACTCGGTGTCCCCGATCTTCGCTGCCCCGCCGTGGGCGTCCGGGTCGGTGACGGCGCCCTTCACGATCCAGATGTGCTGATAGGGCAGACGGTGCTTCGCCATCGCGGTGTCGATCGAGGTCCAGCACTCCGCGAAAGGGTAGCGGAACCGGCATGCCAAGGCCTGCACGAACGGGGCGTCCTTGAAGGGCGCGGCCAGCGTGTCCCGGAGCGTCACGGTCCCGCCGTTGACCAGCCATTCTGCGAGCGTGGCGCGGTAGCTGGCGTCCCGATCGGCCTCGGCGCGGATCGCATCGACCAGCGGCAGGGCGTAGGCGTTGCGTCGGGCGACGATCGTCCGGATTTCGTTGAGGCGGTAGATGTTCATGCTGTGCGCTCCCATGCGATCGTGGCGGTCTCTCCGAAGCGGAGGTCGGTGACCCGGTAGATGCCGCGCCCGAGGCGCTCCACGCGGCGCAGGGGGCCTCCGTTGCGGGGCTGGCGCTCTGTGCGGCGCCATGCGCGCAGGAGGCGCAGGGCGCGCTCCGGCGTCATGGTCGGGTCGGGCTGGGGGGCGTGGTTCTCCCACGCCCATGTGAAGGTCCGGGGCTTCATGCTGCGTCCTCCCATGCTGCGTCCTGCCAATCCTCGCGCCCGGCCAGCCATGCGGCCTCGGCGAGGGCCTCCTGCTCGCTGAAGGGCTCGATCCCGCAGCCGTTGATGATCTCCCACCGGCGCCCGCCGATGTAGCCGATTAGGTTCCCCTCCGGGCTCCGGCGCGTGCGGCGCTTTCCATTGGGCTCGTCGTTCGTGGTCATGGTCGTCGTCCTCCGTGGAAAGGGGTTTAGAGCGGGCGGAATTCGATGTTCTCGAAGTCGGCGAATTCTAAGCCGCCCTCCTCGAAGGCGGCAAGGATCGCGGTCGGGCTGCGGTCGGTCTTGAAGAAGAACCCGCCCATCAGGCCCTGCGCGGTGTCGGCCTCGGCGGTCAGGAGGATGCTCCCGAGGGCGCGCTCGGCGGTCTCGCGGCTGCAGGTCTTAAAGCGGATGGTGCACTCGATGGTCATGATCTTGTCCTTTCCTTTCTCGTGGCGATTACCAGCGGGTCTCGACGCCCTCGCGAACCGCGTCCTGCCATTCGGCCTCGGCTGCGCGCATCTCTGCCTGCGCGGCGTCCCATGCGGCGCGGTCCATCCGCGCCATCGCGTCGGTGCTGCGCTCCTGCGCCGCGGCCACTTTGGCCTTGGCTGCTTCTTGGCGGGCGACGTTGGCTTGCTGTGCGTTGGTCATGGTCGTGTCTCCGTGGATGCGCGGCGCCCGGTGCGTCGCGGCGTGACACAGCAGTCGCTTATACTTCAACGGTAGTGAAGCATCATTCGACCGAAATCGGAGGAATAACAGCAAGATGGGCGGCCACGTGAACGCGGCCGCCCGGACCTTCAGAAGGGGCAGTCCTCGCCCCGGCGATACCAGCCGTTGTCCGTGGGCGCAGGGCGGGGCGCTGGGGCGGGCTTCGGGGCCGGGAGAGGCATCACCCCCAGTCGGGCCAGCTCGGCTGCCAGCGGCGCGGGCAGCGCGTCCTGTGCCGCCATGTCAGGCATCCTCGAGCAGGTCGGCAATGTCGGAGGCGACCGTGCCGATCAGGCCGGACGCGTTCGCCATCGTCATGTTGATCCGGCGCCGGTCCTCGATCGAGGCGTCGGTGCCCGCCTCGCCGAGGTGCTGGTAGTTGCGGCCGTTGGTGATCTCGGCGCGCAGGATGCGGGCGGCGCGCTCGATCGCCTCCTTCGCATCCATGAGGGCGACGTAGGCCTGCTCGAAGTCCTCCCGGGCGTTCCCGTTGATCTGGGGCTTGGCGCGGATCATCGTGCGGCCTCCCATGCCAGCCGGGCGACCTCGCGGTCGTTGTGGGCGCGGCGCAGGGGCGTCCCCGGCTCCCCGCGTCCGCGCTCGTCGTAGCGGGCGTCACCGGCGGCGCTGCCGAAGGTGGCCTCGAGCTGGCGCTGCCATTCGTCGTCGGCCAGCTGCAGGGCGGCGGCGGCGTTCATGCGGTCGTGGTGGTTCATGGCGTCACCACCAGACCGATCCAGAGCAGACCGAAGATGCAGGCGGCGCCGATCAGGTCGGCGAGGGCGCGGCGGATGGTGCCGGGGCGGGCGGGGCGGTTCATGGTGCGGTTCTCCGTGGAAAGTGTGGGGGCGGGGCCCTTCGGCCCCG
>DIVD01000033.1:0-1646 GCA_002423245.1 Rhodobacteraceae bacterium UBA6141 | reverse complement strand
TGCGCGCGTTCCAGAGGCGCTCGCTAAACCATTTGCCGGGCTCGACCTTCGCCTCGGCTTCCTTGATCGCGGCGCGGCGGCGATCCGCCCAAGCCATCTGGCGCTCGAGCATCTGGGCGTTCAGGGCGGCGAAGGCGTTGTCGATCTGGGTCTGCATGGTGGCGTCCTCCGTGGAAAGGTGCGTCGCGCGGTGCGTCGCTGCATGAGGACAGTTTGCTTATAGTCGGCGGATAGTGAAGCCAGATAAGAGCATCCTCGGTCGAATACTTGGTGCGGGATGGGCCGAAAATTCCCCCAAGATTTCAAAGGGGCCAATCCTCCCGCACCTTGCGCCCATGTCTTTGAAATCGCGTGTCTGGCGGAGAAACTGGTGGGCCCACCAGTCGCAAAATTCGCCTTTGATTTCTTTGGGTAATTTCTCGAAATTCCCGCACCTGCCAAAAGGTGCGGGAATTTTCAGTCGGTCTCCGCGAGCCTCAGCGCCGCCCGCAGCGCCAGCCGCCGCTTGTCCGCATCCCGCGTGTAGACCTGCGATTGCTGCGGGCTCCGCCAGCCGAACAGCGCCTGCAGCTCCTTCTCCGACCCGCCGCTCTCGGCCACCATCGTCGCGGCCAGCTTCCGCACCCCGTGCGCGCTCCCCTCGACCCCGGCCGCGACGCAGGCGTCCTTGAACCAGTTCCCGAAGCTCTCCTTGGGCATCCGCTCCCCGCCCGCCGAGGCGATGAAGGTGGTCCGCCCGACCGGCCCGGCATCGAGCGCCGCCCGCAGGGTGGGCAGGATCGGGACGTAGAGCTGGACGTCGGTCTTTTCTGCCCGGATCGAGAGGACCTCGTCCCGAACGTGGCCGGGCCCGATGCGGACCGCGTCGCCCCGGCGCAGGCCGGTGTTCAGGAGGACCTCGAAGGCCACCCGCTCGCGCGTCCCCAGCGGCCAGCGGCGCCGGAACGCCTCGACGTCGTCCGTGGTCCATGTCCGGTGGCCGTCGGTCTTGGCCTTGAGGGTGGCGACGCCCAGCGTCGGGTTCTCCTCGATCATCCCGACCGACACCGCCCAGCCGAACAGGGCGCGCACGGTCTTCAGGAAGTTGTTGGCGGCGAAGGGCGTCTCCTTGCGGCGCTCCCGGCCCTCGATGATGTGCTTCTTGCGGATCGCCTTGAACGGCACGCTGCCGCTCGCATCGAGGACGTGGCGGAGGATGTTCTCGCGCTGCCGCCGCGTGGCGGCGCTCCCGCGCGCCCAATCCGAGCTGAGCATCCATTGCGAGACCAGCCAAGCGAGGGTGCGGGGATCGGCCTCCGGCTTGTCAGGCGGCGCCGTGGCCGGGCCGCCCATGACGGCGGCGCGGTAGTTCGCCATGAATTCCTCGGAGCCGTAGGTGCCGAGCACGCGGATGCGCGAGCCTCGGTCGATGCGGACATACCAGCAGATCGTGCCGTGGCGGGTCCGTTCCTTGTGCAGATGGGGGAGACGTTTTGGCATGTCGCCAGTCACAGGCGAATGTCCCCGGCATAGTCGAATGCTGTGTCAGCGGGGGCGGGCTGCTGCGTAAGCGGGCCGCGCGGGATGATCCGGATGCGGCCGTCCGGCTCGAGCACCAGCTCCATCGCGGCGCCGGTCTGCTCGATGGCGCGGAGCGCCCTCGCGAC
>DIVD01000086.1 GCA_002423245.1 Rhodobacteraceae bacterium UBA6141 | reverse complement strand
GATCGTGCTCATGTCCTGTCCTTCCCGTGTCAGTGGCGCGCCCTGTGGATCGGGCCGGGCGATGATCGTCGCGATGCGCGTGCGGGGCGCCCGGATCGCCGTCCCGGCCCTTGCGGCCCCGCTTCTGCCGCCGCTCCGGGGCGGGTTTACGCGGTTTGGCCGCGCGCGAAAAGCCCCGCAATCCGGGTGTTTGCGCAAACCTGCCGGATCGGGTGCCGCGCCGGTCAACCGCGCGCGGCCGGACCCGCCGCCGCCACCACGGGCTCCACCCGCACATCGGCCCAGACCGGCAGATGGTCCGAGGCGACGCGCGCCAGCGGCGTGTCGAGCACCCCCGCATCCAGCAGGTGCAGCCCCTCGCCAAGCGCCACCCGGTCCAGCCGGCCCATCGGCTGCGTCGCGGGGTAGCTCCTGCCCGGCGCATGAACGCGAAAGGCCCCCGTCAGCGGCTCCATCCCGCCCGCCGCCGACCATTCGTTGAAATCGCCCAGGATCACCGTCGGCATCGGCTCATGCCCGGCCAGCGCCTCGCGGATCGCGGTCAGTTGCAACCGCCGCCAGCGCCGCATCAGCCCCAGATGCACCGACACCACGCGGTAGGGCGCGCCGCCGCCCGCGGGCAGCACCTCCACCGCCAGCGCGCCCCGCGGCTCCAGCGCCGGCAGCGTCATCCGCTCCACCCGCTGCACGGTCAGCCCCTTGCGCAGCAGCACCGTCTGCCCGTGCCAGCCAAGGCTTCCGGCCGACAGCGCCGCCCCGACCGGGAGGAAGTCGGTCTCTGCCGCGATCAGCGCCGGCGGCAGCGCCCAGGGGCGCGGCGCATAGCGCCGGTCCACCTCCTGCAGCGCCACCACATCCGCCGACAGCGCATTGACCACGTCAAGTGTGCGCGAGGGCAGCCGCCTGCCGTCCGAGCCGAGGCATTTGCGGATATTGTAGCTGGCAAGCCGGGTGCGCATATTCTGTATATAGACCAGGGCGAGAGCGGAAAAAAGCAGGCGAGGGAACAGGATGGGCCGAACCGGGCGTTTGATGGCAAGATACCGCAGCCAGCCCTATGTGGTGCAGGCGATCTGGGCGAGCCTCGCGCTTGCCTTCGTGGGCGCGCTGGCGACGATGAACTGGTCGCTGGCCTTCGTCGCGGCGGCGACCTTCGTGCTGTCGCTGGCGCCGGTGCTGTTCGTGCGGCGCGTCGGGGTCACCCTGCCGATGTCGTTCTTCGCCGGGATCGTGATCTTCATCTATGCCACGATCTTCCTCGGCGAGGCGTTCGATTTCTACTATCGCTACGGCTGGTGGGACGGGGTCCTGCATGGCGGATCGGCGGCGGGGTTCGGGCTGATCGGCTTCCTGTTCGTGTTCACCCTGTTCGAGGGCGACCGCTACGCCGCCCCCGCCTGGGCGATGGCCTTCATCGCCTTCAGCTTTGCCGTGACGATCGGCGCGCTGTGGGAGATCTTCGAGTTCTTCATGGACCAGACATTCGGGCTGAACATGCAGAAGTCCGGCCTCGTGGACACGATGTGGGATCTGATGGTCGATGTCGCGGGCGGCGCCTTCGGGGCGTTTTGCGGCTTCCTGTTCCTGAAGGAGAAAGAGCTTGGCGGCTTTACCGGGGTGATCGCCGAGTTCATCGAGATGAACCGCAGCCTGTTCCGCCGGATGCGCCGCTAGCGCCTCAGGTTCCGCAAAACGTCCGCTGCACGCGCTGTTCCGGCCGGGGCGCGGCGCGGGAGGGATCGTCCTTGCCGGCATCGAACGGGCTCGCCAGCGCCGCGTTCAGCGCGTGGAAGGGCGCGAAATCGCCCTCTGTGGCGGCCACGATCGCCTCCTCCACCCGGTGATTGCGCGGGATGATCGCGGGGTTCGCCGCCGCCATCCGCGCCTCGGCCCCCGGCGCCTGCCGGGCAAGCCGCGCCTGCCAGTCCGGCGCCCAGCTATCGAAGGCGGCGGGGTCGAGGAATTCCTCCCGCGCGCCGCCTTCGGCCAGCCCGCGGAAGGTGCGGGTGAAATCCGCCCGCTCCACCGCCATGCGGCCCAGCAGCCCCTCGATCAGCGGCAGGTCCGCTTCGGCCGGCGCCTCCAGCCCGATCTTCGCGCCGAACCGCGCCAGCCAGGCCGCCTGATAGATCGCGGCAAAGCGCCCGACCGAGTCGGTCGCCGCCTCCACCGCCGCCGCGCCGGCGGCCTCGCTGTCATCGGCGGCGATCAGCGGCAACAGGCAGGTCGCGAATTGCGCCAGGTTCCACACCGCGATCTGCGGCTGGTTGGCATAGGCATAGCGGCCCTGACTGTCGATCGAGGAGAACACCGTCTCGGGGTGATAGTCGTCCATGAAGGCGCAGGGGCCATAGTCGATGGTCTCGCCCGAGACCGCCATGTTGTCGGTGTTCATCACCCCGTGGATGAAGCCAAGCGCCATCCAGTCGGCGATCAGCCGCGCCTGCGCCGCCACCACCGCATCGAGCAGCGCCAGAGGGCCCTCCGCCTGCGGGTAATGCCGGGCGATCACATGGTCGGTCAGCATCCGCAGCGCCTCGAGATCGCCGCGCGCGCGGAAGAACTGGAAGGTGCCGACACGGATATGGCTCGCCGCCACGCGCAGCAGCACCGCGCCGGGCAGGGCACGCCCGTCGCGGATCACCCGCTCGCCGGTGGTGGCCGCCGCCAGCGCCCGCGTGGTCGGCACGCCAAGCGCCGCCATCGCCTCCGATACCAGATATTCGCGCAGCACCGGCCCCAGCCAGGCCCTCCCGTCGCCCCGGCGCGAGAACGGGGTCGGCCCCGACCCCTTCAGCTGCAGGTCCACCCGCCGCCCGTCCGGGGCCACGATCTCGCCCAGCAGCAGCGCGCGCCCGTCGCCAAGCTGCGGCGACCAGCCGCCGAACTGATGCCCGGAATAGGCCTGCGCCAGCGGCTCGGCGCCGCCCGGCACCAGATTGCCCGCCACCATCGCCGCCCCCTCCGGCCCTGCCAGCGCCTCCGGGTCCAGCCCCAGATCGCGCGCCAGCCGTTCGTTCAGCGCGATCAGCCCCGGCGCCTTCACCGGCGCGGGGCCCTGCCGCACATAGAACCGCGCGGGCAGGCGGGCATAGCTGTTGTCGAAGGGCAGGTGCAGGGTCATGGCGAAACTCCTTCCGTCCCTTGATATGGGCCGCGCGCGGCCATCGGCCAACAGGTCCTTGCCCTTCTTGCTGGCGAAAATATCCCGGGGGGAGGCGAAGCCGGGGGGCAGCGCCCCCCTTTGCTACAGCGTCCCGATCCGCTCCGTCAGCAGGCGGAAGAATCCCTCCGCGTCCAGATCTCGCATGAACATCGCATTCGCCCGCCGGCCCGACACGCGCCACCAGTCGGCGACGGTCATTCCCAGCGTGAACTCGCCCCGCGTCTCGATCTCGACATTGATGTGCCGACCGGAAAACAGGTCCGGCTGCAGCAGGTAGGCGATGGTGCAGGGGTCATGCAGCGGCGCGCCCTCGCTGCCGTATTTCGCCATGTCGAAACGCTCGAAGAAATCGGTCCAGCCGGCGACGGCATGGCCGGCCGGGGTGCCAAGCGCGCGGAAGGCCTCGACGCGCGCGCGGGTGGTCAGCGCCTTGTGGGTCACGTCCAGCGGCATCACCACAAGAGGAACGCCGCTTTTGAACACGATTTCAGCGGCTTGCGGATCGACGTGAATGTTGAATTCCGCCGCCGGGGTGATGTTGCCCACCTCGAAATACGCGCCGCCCATCAGCACCACCTCCGCCAGCCGGCTGGCGATCTCTGGCGCGCGGCGGAAGGCGGTGGCGATGTTGGTCAGCGGGCCGAGGGCGCAGAGCGTCACCGACCCCGGCCGCTCGGCGTGCAGCGTGTCGATCAGGAAATCGACGGCGTGCAGGCCCGCCAGCGGCATCACCGGATCGGGCAGGTCGGCGCCGTCGAGCCCGCTCTTGCCATGCACATGCTCGGCGGTGATCAGCTGCCGGGTCATCGGGCCGTCGCAGCCGGAAAACACCTTGATGTCGGGGCGCCCGGCCAGTTCGCAGATCACCCGCGAGTTGCGGGCGGTCAGCGGCAGCGGCACGTTGCCGGCAACGCAGGTCAGCCCCAGCACCTCCAGCTCGGGGCTGGCCAGCGCCAGCAGGATCGCGACCGCGTCGTCCTGCCCCGGATCGGTGTCGATGATGATCTTGCGCGGTCTGGTCATGCGGGCTCCTGTCGCGCACAGGGTGACGCTGCCGCGCGGGGAAGTAAAGGGCGCGCATGGCAAAGGCGGCCAGGTGAGCCGCCTTTGCCTTGGTATCTCAGTGGTTTACCCGTCGAAGTTCACGTCCTCGATCAGCTTCAGCGCGGCGGGGCGCAGCCGGGCGATCTCGACGAGGTCCAGCGTGTCGGGGGTGAACTCCCCCCAGCTCGCCACCAGATCCGACCGCGCCACGCCCGGCTTGACCGGGAATTCGTGGTTGGTCTCGGCATAGATCGCCTGCGCCTCGTCCGAGGCGAGGAACTCCATCAGCTTCAGCGCGGCCTCCCGGTTCGGCGCGGATTTGGTCATCGCCACGCCCGAGATGTTCATGTGGGTGCCGCCGCCCTCGAAGGTCGGGAACACGATGCGCACCGCACCCGCCCAGTCCTTCTGTTCCGGGTCGGCCAGCATCTGGCCCATGTAATAGGTGTTGCCAAGGCTGATGTCGCATTCGCCCGCCCAGATCGACTTGACCTGGCTGCGGTCATTGCCCTCGGGCTTCTTCGCGAGGTTGCCCTTGAGCCCCGTCAGCCAGCTGCGCGTCTCGGCCTCGCCGTGATGCGCGAGATAGGCGGCGGTCAGCGCGACGTTGTAATCGCTGGTGCCGGGGCGCGTGCAGATGCGGCCCTTCCATTTCGGATCGGCCAGATCCTCGTAGGTGGTGACCTCGCCATCGGCCACGCGCTCCTTGCTGGCATAGACGATGCGGGCGCGGCTGGTCAGGCCGAACCAGTGGCCCTCGGGGTCGCGGAACCCGGCCGGGATCGCCGCGTCCAGCGCGTCCGACTCCACCGCCTGCGTCACGCCGGCAGTCACCACCTCGGACAGGCGGGCGATGTCCACGGTCATCACCAGATCGGCGGGGGAGCGGTCGCCCTCGGCGGTCAGCCGTTCCACCATGCCCTTGTCCACGAAGGCGACGTTGACCGGAATGCCGGTCTCGGCGGTGAAGGCGTCGAATAGCGGCTGCACCAGTTCGGGCTGGCGGTGGGAATAGACGTTCACCTCATCGGCGAACACGGGCGAGGCAACGAGCGTGGCCGCGCTGGCCAGAAGCGCGAGACGGAAGGACATGAGGACTTCTCCAACTAAATCAGTCAGGCATGTTAAAGCCCCAAGCCCGCCCGCCGGTCAATACCTTAGTGAAGAACTCATCTATTTATTTTCGCACCTGCGGCGCCCCCCGGTCAGCCCTTCGCCGCCCGTTCCGCCGCCTTGGCCGCGTTCCACAGCGCGTCCATCTCGGCAAGGTCGCTGTCCTCGGGCCGGCGCCCGCCCGCCGCCAGCGCCGCCTCGATGCTGGCAAAGCGCCGGGTGAACTTGGCATTGGCGGCCCGCAGCGCGGCCTCGGGGTCCACCTGCAGATGCCGGGCGAGGTTGGCCATCACGAACAGCAGGTCGCCCATTTCCTCGGCCACCTCCTCCTGCGTCAGGCTGTCCTTCGCCTCGACCAGCTCGCGCGCCTCCTCGACGATCTTGTCCAGCACCTCGGCGCTCGAGGGCCAGTCGAAGCCGACCCGCGCCGCCCGCTTTTGCAGCTTCACCGCGCGCAGCAGCGCCGGCAGGCCGACCGCGACCCCGTCGAGCACGCCGGTCTCGGCCCGCGCGGCGCGTTCGGCGGCCTTGATCCGCTCCCAGTCCAGCGTCTGCTGATCGGCGGACTTGTCGCGCGATTCGGCCCCGAACACATGCGGGTGCCGGGCGACCATCTTGTCGGCGACGGCCCTGGTGACGCTGGCAAAGTCGAAATGCCCCGCCTCGGCGCCGATCCGCGCATGATAGACCACCTGCAGCAGCAGATCGCCAAGCTCGCCCTCCAGCTCCGCCCAGGCCTGCCGGCCGATGGCATCGGCGACCTCGTAGGCCTCCTCGATCGTGTAGGGGGCGATGCTCTCGAAGCTCTGTTCCAGATCCCAGGGGCAGCCGGTGGCCGGATCACGCAGGCGCGCCATGATCTCCAGCAGGCGCGGCAGCCCGCCCTCGGGATCGTGAACCAGAGCGTCGGAAGCGGGATAGATCCCCGGTCTGTGCATTGCGAAAGCCCTCCGGATCGCGTCATCTGCGCCTAGCAGAAACCGTGCGCGAGTGTCCACCATGCCCGTCCTGAACCGGATCGCCGATTACGCCCCCCAGATGACCGCCTGGCGGCAGCACCTGCACCGGCACCCGGAACTGGGGTTCGAGTGCCATCGCACCGCCGCCTTCATCGTGGACCGGCTGCGCGAGATCGGCGTGGACGAGATCCACGAGGGCATCGGGCGCAGCGGCGTGGTGGCCATCGTGAACGGCAGCGGGCCGGGGGCGACGCTGGGCCTGCGCGCCGACATGGACGCGCTGCCGATCGAGGAGATGACCGGCAAGCCCCATGCCTCGACGGTGCCGGGGCGGATGCACGCCTGCGGCCATGACGGGCATGTGGCGATGCTGCTGGGGGCGGCGAAATACCTGGCCGAGACGCGGCGCTTCGCGGGGCGCGTCGCGCTGATCTTCCAGCCGGCCGAGGAGGAGGGCGGCGGCGGCCTTGCCATGGTCGAGGACGGGATGATGGACCGCTTCGAAATCCGCGAGGTCTATGGCCTCCACAACAGCCCCAACACCCCCTTCGGCCATTTCCACACCGCGCCCGGCCCGCTGATGGCGGCGGTCGATACGGCCTGGGTCCACCTCACCGGCAAGGGCGGCCACGGCGCCACCCCGCACGAGACGGTGGACCCGATCCCGGCGGCGGTGGGGATGATCGGCGCGCTGCAGACCATCGTGTCGCGCAACGTCTTCGCGCTGGACGAGCTGGTGATCTCGGTCACGCAGATCCATGCCGGCACCGCCAGCAACATCATCCCCGAGGAGGCGTGGTTCTGCGCCACGATCCGCAGCTTCACCCCCGAGGTGCGCGCGCTGGCGAAGACGCGCCTGCACGAGATCGTCGCGGGACATGCCGCGGCCTACGGGGTGGCGGCGCGGGTGCAGTATGACTGGGGCTATCCGCCGACGGTGAACCATGCCGAACAGGCCGCCTTCGCCGCCGAGGTGGCGCGCGAGATCTCGGGCGATGCGGCGGTGATCGCCAATTCCGGCAAGGAGATGGGCGCCGAGGATTTCAGCTACATGCTCGAGGCGCGGCCGGGCGCCTACCTCTTTCTCGGCACCGGGCCGGGGGCGGGGCTGCACCACGCCGCCTTCGACTTCAATGACGAGGCCGCGCCGGTCGGGGCGAGCTTCTTCGCGCGGCTGGTGGAACGCGCGCTGCCGCCGGGCTGAGGATCGGGGGGCGGCGGGCCGTCGGTCCGGCAAGGGAGAACGGGCGCGGCGCTGCCCCCCTGCGGGACGGGGGCGTGTTGCTTCATGATCACAAGCACAGACCTGATCTTCCGGCGGGCAAGGGCGAGGCTATACTTTCGCCTCGATCAATCTGAACAATGCGACATGCGAAGGTGAGAATATATCATTCGGACGATCTGTCCCCTCGCGCGCTCGACAAGCCAAGGGTCCGACTCCTGGGCCGCAGCCGGCTGGAGGAATTGTTTAGCGTAAAGTTGTCGCATGGAAGCTTGGGACGATTGCGCCCATTGCCCTGCTCGCTGGTCTGGGGGCGCCGGCACCTGGCGGAACGCTTCTGGATGATCCGTTCATCGAAGTCACCGGCGACGGGTTCGTTTTCGCCGACCCGGCGGAGGGCGTGCTGGAGCCCGGTCTGAAGGCCATCACCAAGGTTGTGAACGCCGATTGGGACAAGGAAGGCACCAGCAGCCCCAGCGGGGTTCTGAACTGCCTCATGGCCAACAATCCGGTGATCGAATGTGATGCCGAGCAAGGCACCGGCAAACGGATCAAGACCCGCCTGACCGGCCGCGGCGGCATGGACCTGCGCCTGCAGACCAGCGCCAGCGAGGGGATCACCGAATATTTCACCTTTGGCAAGACCTCGAACCTGACCGGGGCGCGGATCACCGGACTGACCTTCACGCTGGGCACCGGCACGGGTGACGCGTTCGAGGTGGTCGATACCACCGATCCCGCCACGACCGTTCTTTGGGATCAGGGACTGGTCCCGCGCTTCCAGCTGCCCGATGGCCTGTTCGGCGGCGGCGGTCAGGAAGCGACCGGGGTGGGTTTCTTTGATGGCGATCGTGCGACGCTGGTCGCCGCGAACACGCCCACGGAAATCACCACCGCGCCGCTGACCAACACCTTCCACGTCGATACATTCGGCAGCGCGGTATTGGACAACAGCATGATCCCCGACGGGATGTTCTGGGATGCCTCGACCACCGGCCTGCCGGATGAAGAACCGGTGCTGATCGCCTGGTACCACACCGGCGAGGGAACCTGGGTCTATGGCAACCTGGGGACGGATACGGCGCCCGAGGATGCAGGCGAGGATTTCGCCACGCTGGACCTGCGCCTGACCGCGCTGGCCGAGTCGCTGGGCGTGACGGTGGACGAACTGGGCACCACCGGCACCGATGGCGCGCCTATCCCGGACAACATCGTGGCGCTGATGCAGGCCAATGGTCTGTTCGAGGTGCTCCCGGTCGAGGATCTGCGCAACGTCAACTTGAACTTCATGCTCGACGTGGGCGACATCGCGGGCAGTGAATTCACGCTGCGCATCAAGCCCGGCTTCGCGCAGATCGTCGAGGAGACGACCAGCGCATATCAGTTCCGCGCTGCGGGCTACCTTGATGGGGTTGCGAATGTCCCCTACCTCGACCTCGGCAATGCGGCGGGCTATCAGGCCGCGATCGCCGAGATCCTGGCGCTTGATCCGGCCGCACAGGCCGAGGCGCTGGAACGGACGACCTTCAGCTTTCTGGGCGCCTTCTCGGGGCTGGGGATGAACCTGGGCCGCGATCAGGTGTTCGCGCTCGGCCGTCCCTCGGTGGAAGCCGGCCCCGATGGGGCGGTGCTGTCCAGCAAGGATGACGGCAGCTGGTCGATGGGCGACAACCTGCGCGGCTTCGCCTCGATCCACGGCAGCTCGGGCAGCTATGAAACCACCGCCGACAGCATCGGCTACGATGTCGATACCCGCGGCTTCAGCGCCGGTGTGGAAACCGCGATCAGCCCGAAGATGTCGGTCGGCGTGATGATCGGCGGGCTTGACGGCACGGCCGAGGCCTTTTCCGGCCGGGGCGAGATCGATGCCTCGGGCTGGTCGGTTGCGGCCTACGGGCGCACCACCTTCGGCCAGGGCGGCAGCCTGCAGGCGGTCGTCGGCTATCAGGACCTGTCCTTCGACACGACTCGCAACGTGGGTGGTGACGTTGCCGAAGGCTCGCCCGATGGCTCGCAGACCTTCGTGGCGCTGCAGGCCGACTACATGTTCCGGCAGGGCGCGCTGACCTGGGGTCCGATGGCGTCGATCGAGCAGTATGACATCTCGGTTGACGAGTTCAGCGAAACCGGCGCCGGAATGTGGAACCTGGCCGTGGACGAGCAGGATGGCACGGTGACGCTGGTCAGCGCCGGTGTGCGGGGCGACTATGCGGTGGATGCCGCGGGCGCCACGCGCGCCTATGGCAGCCTGGCGATGACCAATGCCTCGGGCGATGACGCGATGATCGCGGCGGGTTTCATCGGCCTGCCTTCGATCGGCACGCCGGTGGATGGCATCGATCAGGACTGGGTCGACGTGAACCTGGGAATAACCACCACCATCCCGGGCTTTGGCGGCAAGGGTGCCGTGCTGGGCGCCGAATACCGCGGCTCGTTCGGGGATGACTATGAAAACCACGGTCTGGGCGTCTTCGCGAAGATGACGTTCTGATTGCGCGGGCTGATTGCGCGGGCCGGGACATCCGGCCCGAAACCGGCAAGGACAGGGGCCGCATCGGTGCAGACCGGTGCGGCCCTTGCGTTGAGGCGGGCATCGGTGCGGAGCACGCGCGACGGCGTAACCCCATGCGACGAGGCCTGACGGCTGCTGCAAGGCCCGCCGGGGCCAGAGCCCCCTTCTGCTGTCCAACTCGCCGCTTGACTCCGGCCCGCGCGGCAGCCGAGGTCTTGGGGCCACAAAGGCAGGAGCACGGAGGCAGGAGCACAGCATGGCCCTTGAAGACGCCAGAACCCAGGTCGATCTTGCCTTCACGCGGCCCGAGACCCGCGGCCTTGCCTTCGAGAACGCCTTTGGCGGCGCGACCAGCTTCCTGCGCCGGCGCTACAGCAAGGATCTGGCCGGGGTCGATCTGGCCATCACCGGCGTGCCCTTCGATCAGGCGGTGACGCATCGGCCGGGCGCCCGCTTCGGCCCGCGCGCCATCCGCGAGGCGAGCACGCTGCAGGCCTTCGATCCGCCCCATGGCTGGGGCTTCGATCCGCTGAGCCGGTTCGGCATCGTCGATTACGGCGATCTCGCCTTCGATTACGCCAAGGTCGCGGATTTCCCCGACGCGCTGAGCGCGCATATCCGCGGCATCCTTGCCGCCGGGCCGGGCACGATCGCGCTTGGCGGCGATCACTCCATCACCCTGCCGATCCTCCGGGCCTATGCCGAAAGGTTCGGGCCGCTGTCCCTGCTGCAGTTCGACGCGCATTCCGACACCTGGGCCGATGACGACATGGCGCGCATCGACCACGGCACCATGTTCTACAAGGCGGTGAAGCTGGGGCTGATCGACCCCGCGCGCTCGGTCCAGGTGGGCATCCGCACCGACAATCCCGACACGCTGGGGATCACGATCCTCGATGCGCGCGAGGTGCATGAACGCGGGGTGGCGGCGGCCGTCGAGAGGATCCGCGCCATCCTCGGCGATCATCCGGTCTATCTGACCTTCGACATCGACGCGCTGGACCCCGCCTTCGCGCCCGGCACCGGCACGCCGGTCTGGGGCGGGCTGGCAAGCTGGCAGGTGGCGGCGATGCTGCGCGATCTGGCGGGGATCAACCTTGTCGGCGGCGATGTGGTCGAGGTCTCGCCGCCCTATGACCCCACCGGCGCCACCGCGATCGCGGGCGCGCATGTCGCGCATGAGCTGCTGGCGCTCTACTGCTGGCGGAGGATGCGGGGATGAGGCTCGCCGCGCTTGTCCTGATCGTGCTGGTGTTTGGCGCGCTGGCCTGGGTGCGGCTGGCGCCCTCGGACCCCGACCGCTGGCATGTGAACCCGCTGACGGCGCGCGATCCCGCCAGCCCGAACTTCGCGCGCATCGTGCCCGGAGAGATCGTCACCGCCGAGGATCCGGCCACGCTGGCCCGGCGCATCGACGCGGCGCTTCTGGCGATGCCGCGGGTGCGCCGGCTGGCGGGCGATCCCGAGAGCGGCTGGGTGACCTATGTCGCCCGCTCGCGGCTGCTGGGGTTCCCCGATTACGTGACCGTGCGCACCCTCGCCGCCGACCGGGGCGCGACCTTCGCCGCGCTGTCGCGGTCGCGCTTCGGCAGGTCGGACATGGGGGTGAACGCGGCGCGGATGCAGGCGCTGCGCGCGGCGCTGGAGTAGCCCGCTTCCCCCCGCCGCGCGCTTGCGCTACATCCCGCCCATGCTGCCGACCGAGACCCTTGACCAGATCACCCGCCGCTTCGAGTTTCTCGAGGCGAAGCTGAATGCCGGCGCCAGCCCCGCCGAGATCGCGGTGCTGAGCCGCGAGCATTCGCAGTTGCAGCCGGTGGTGGCCGAGATCGCCGCCTGGCGGCAGGCGCGCGCCGACCTGGCCGAGGCCGAGGCCATGCTGGCCGATCCCGAGATGCGGGCGCTGGCCGAGGAGGAGATCCCGGCGCTGAAGGCGCGGATCCCGGCGATGGAGGACCGGCTGCGCATTGCGCTGCTGCCGCGCGACGCTGCCGATGCGCGCCCCGCGATCCTGGAAATCCGCCCCGGCACCGGGGGCGAGGAGGCGGCGCTGTTCGCCGCCGACCTTCTGCGCATGTACCAGCGCCATGCCGAGGCGCAGGGCTGGCGCTTCGAGATGCTGGAACTGGCAGAGACCGAGCTTGGCGGCGTCAGGGAGGCGATGGCGCGGATCGAGGGCGAGGGGGTATTCGCCCGGCTGAAATACGAATCGGGCGTGCACCGGGTGCAGCGGGTGCCCGAAACCGAAAGCGGCGGGCGCATCCACACCTCGGCCGCGACGGTGGCGGTGCTGCCCGAGGCCGAGGAGGTGGATGTCGACATCCCCGCCTCGGACATCCGCATCGACACGATGCGCGCCAGCGGCGCCGGCGGCCAGCATGTCAACACCACCGATTCGGCGGTGCGGCTGACCCATATCCCGACCGGGATCGTGGTGACGAGTTCGGAAAAGTCCCAGCACCAGAACCGCGCCAACGCGATGGCGGTGCTGCGCGCCCGGCTTTACGATCTGGAGCGGCGGCGGGTGGACAGTGCCCGCGCCGCCGACCGCAAGGCGCAGGTCGGCTCGGGCGACCGCTCGGAGCGCATCCGCACCTACAACTTTCCGCAAGGACGGATGACCGATCACCGGATCAACCTGACGCTCTATTCGCTCGACAGGATCATGGGCGGCGATCTGGGCGAGATCATCGACGCGCTGGTGGCGCAGGACCAGGCCGGGAAGCTGGCGGCGCTGGAGGCGGGGGCGTGAGGGGGGCGCTGCCCCCCGTCTGCTGCGCAGACTCCCCCCGGGATATTTGCGCCAGCAAGAAGGGCAAGCGGTCGTGAAGGGCAGGTGCCTGTGACCGGGGCCGAAGCCTTGCGCGAGGCGGCGGCGCGGCTGACGGCGGCGGGGGTGGCGGATGCGCCGCGCGATGCGCGCCGCCTGCTGGCCCATGCGACGGGCATCGGGGCGGACCGGCTGCTGCTGCATCTGGGCGAGCCCCTGGCCCCCGAGGCGGCGGCGGCCTTTGCCAGGGCGGTGGCGGCGCGCGCGGCGCGCCAGCCGGTGGCGCAGATCACCGGCAGCCGGCTGTTCTGGGGGCGGGCCTTCCGGGTGACGCGCGACACGCTCGACCCGCGGCCAGAGACGGAGACGCTGATCGCGGCGGCGCTGGAGCGGCCTTACGCGCGCGTGCTCGACCTTGGCACCGGCACCGGCTGCATCCTGCTGACGCTGCTGGCGGAGCGGCCGGGGGCGCGCGGGCTGGGCACGGACCTGTCGGCCGCGGCGCTGGAGGTGGCGGCGGAGAATGCCGAGGCTCTGGGGCTGGCGGATCGGGCGGAGTTCGCGGTATCGGACTGGTTTGCCGGGCTCGCCGGGCGGTTCGACCTGATCGTGTCGAACCCGCCCTACATCGCGGCGGGGGAGATGGCGGGGCTTGCGCCCGAGCTGCGCGACTGGGAGCCGCATCTGGCGCTGACCCCCGGCGGCGACGGGCTGGATGCCTACCGCGCCATTGCCGCGGGGGCGGGCGTGCATCTGGCCCCGGGCGGGCGGCTGATGGTGGAGATCGGCCCCGCGCAGGGGGCGGCGGTTCAGGCGCTGTTCGCGGCGGCGGGGCTGGCCGGGCTGCGGGTGCTGCCCGATCTGGACGGGCGCGACCGGGTGATTGTGGCCGAGGTTGGCGCCGGGGAGCGCGTTTCGGGCCGGTTTCACGCCCCCTCCCCTTGAATCCGCGTCCCGGCGCCGCATATTGACGCGGGCAGAGGGGTTTTGCGGCGTTCTTCCAAGTTTCCGCTTGCTCTGCGCCCTGCGCCATGTTTACACAACTCTCGTGACGGAGGGGCTGACCCGCCCCCCGCGCGCTCCGCCAGCACCGCATCGCCCGACCGCACGCGCAGCCACCAATCCGGATGCGCCGGGCCGAAGCAGGGGAACAGGCCGGGGCTGTCAGCCGCAAAAGCCAGACGAATGGCGCGTTCACGAAGCCGCCAAGGCTCGCAACAAGCGAAAGCACATGAGATCATCCAAGTCCCGTTCGCGTTCCAAGTCGAACCGTCAGCGCACGCTCGGCAATATCATCAACCGCGTCTTCGACAGCTCGGGACCCGAGGGCAAGGTGCGCGGCACCCCGCAGCAGATCATCGACAAATACCTGATGCTCGCCCGCGACGCGCAGCTGTCGAATGACCGCGTGGCCGAGCAGAACTTCCTGCAGCATGCCGAGCATTACACCCGGATGCTGGGCGAGGCGCAGCGCGAGACGAGCCAGGACCCGCGCGGCCAGCAGGGCGGTTTCGGCCAGCCGCAGCCGGGGCAGAACGGCAATGGTCAGCAGGGTGGCCAGCAGGGTGGACAGAACGGCACCGCCGAACGCAATCAGGAGGGCGGCCAGCAGGAGCGGGGCCAGCAGCGCAATGACCGCCAGCCGCAGCGCGACCGCAACCCCGAGCGCGGCGGCGAGCATGTCCCCGAACGCAGCTTCGAGCCGGCGCGCGAGCCGATGACCGACCCGCGCGAGGGCGGCGAGGAAAGCGGGCTGGTGGACACGCCCGAGATGCGCCCGCAGCCGCCGCGCCCCGATCGTGCGCCGCAGGCCGAACGCCGGGTTCCGCGCGCCCCGAAGCCGCAGCCCGGGGCCGATGCGCAGGCAGAGCCCGCCCCGCGCCGCGTCGAGTCACCGGCCACCGGGGCGGCGGCCGAGACGGGGGCCCCCAAGGCGCGCGCCCCGCGCAAGCCCCGCGCCAAGCCGGCACCGGAACACGGCAGCGAGCGCGCCGAGGATACCTCATCGGCAGAGTGAGGCCGCGTCCGCCCGGGATGCAGGCGGCCCCGCTCCGGGGTCTGGCGTTCCGGTCGGGGCGCCGCACCTGCCGCGTCAGCCGGCCTTGACGATCCTTGCCAGCCGGCAGAACGCCTCCAGCCCGATTTCCTCGGCGCGGGCGGTGGGCGGGATGCCCGCCGCCACCAGCTTGCTCTCGATGTCCGGCGCCACCCCCTTCAGGCTGGCGCGCAGCATCTTGCGGCGCTGGTTGAAGCCCGCGGCCACGATGCGGTTCAGCACCGCGCCGTCCGCCTCGAAGCGGGGCGCGGGCAGGGCGGCCAGTTGCACCACCGCCGAATGCACCCTGGGCGGCGGGGTGAAGGCCTCGGGCGGCAGGGTCATCACGATCCGCGCCTCGCAGCGCCACTGCGCCAGCAACGCGAGCCGTCCATAGGCTTTCGACCCCGGCTTCGCGACGATCCGCTCGGCCACCTCCTTCTGGAACATCAGCGTCAGGCTCGACCAGGCGGGCGGCCAGGCCGGCGGCGTCAGCCAGCGAATCAGAAGCTCGGTCCCGACATTGTAGGGCAGGTTCGCCACCACCTTCCAGGGCGGGGTCAGATGCGCGGCCAGGTCCATTTCCAGCGCATCGCCATGCAGCACCGTCAGCCGCCCCGGACAGGCCGCCGCGATCTCGTCCAGCGCCGGCAGGCAGCGCGCATCCTTCTCCACCGCCACCACATGCCGCGCGCCCTCGGCCAGCAATCCGCGCGTCAGCCCGCCGGGGCCGGGACCGACCTCCAGCACGTCATGCGAGGCCAGATCCCCGGCCAGCCGCGCGATCCTGGCGGTCAGGTTCAGGTCCAGCAGGAAGTTCTGGCCAAGCTGCTTCCTCGCGCTCAACCCATGCGCGGCGATCACCTCGCGCAGCGGCGGCAGCCCGTCGATCGTCGCCATCAGCGCGCCCCGCGCGACAAGCCTGCGGCTTCTTGCTGGCGAAAATATCCTCCGGGGGTCCGGGGGTGGAAAACCCCCGGCCTTCCCACCGGCACGCGCTCGATCATTCCGCGGCCCGCGCGGCGGCCATCTCCGTCGCCATCCGCAGCGCCGCGATCAGGCTGGAGGGATCGGCGACGCCCGTGCCGGCGATGTCGAACGCGGTGCCGTGATCGGGAGAGGTGCGGATGAAGGGCAGCCCCAGCGTCACGTTGACGCCGCCCGCGAAATCCAGCGTCTTGACCGGGATCAGCGCCTGGTCGTGATACATGCAGATCGCCGCGTCATAGCGCGCCCGCGCGGCGGGGTGGAACATGGTGTCGGCGGGCAGCGGCCCGGCGACCGCATAGCCCTCGGCCCGCAGCGCCGCGATCACCGGGGCGATGCGCTCGATCTCCTCCAGGCCCATCGCGCCGCCCTCGCCGGCATGGGGGTTCAGCCCCGCCACCGCCATGCGCGGGCCCTCGATGCCGAAATCCCGCTCCAGCGCGGCATGGGTGATGCGGATCGTGTCCGACAGCAGATCGGCGGTCAGCAGCCGCGGCACCTCGGACAGGGCGACATGGATGGTGACCGGGACCACGCGCAGTTGCGGGCAGGCCAGCATCATCACCACCCGCTCCACCCCCGCCAGATGCGCGAGGTATTCGGTATGGCCGGGATGGGCAAAACCGGCGCCGTCCTTCAGCGCCTTCTTCGAGATAGGGGCGGTGCAGACTGCGCCTGCCTGGCCGCGGCCCACAAGCTGCACGGCGCGGGCGATCACCTCGATCACCGCGGCGGCGTTCGCGGCGGTGGGTGTGCCCGGCAGGGCGGCGGCGGGGAAGGCATGGGCCAGCACCGGCAGCGCGTGTCCGGCAACGGAGAACGCATCCTCGGGCGCCTCGATCAGCCGGTGCGGCGTGCCCTGCGGCAGATGCGCGGGGTCGCCGATCCAGAAGAAGGGCAGCCGCGCGCGCAGATGGTCCCAGGCCTTGGCGGCGATCTCGGGGCCGATGCCGGCGGGTTCCCCGCAGGTCAGCGCCACGGGCAGCGGGGCGCGGGGCATGGTCACGGGTACCGGATCACGGCCTCGGCCCGCAACTGGGCCATGAAGGACTCGGCGAAGGCCACCAGCCGCTCGTTCAGCAACCGGGCGCGGATCTGCTCGCGCGGCACGGTGCTGGTATCCAGCAGCGGCCCGCGCGAGCACAGCATCAGCACCATCAGCGCATCGCCCCGGGTCAGGCTGGTCGAGATCTCGTTCGCATCGAGCCGCGACAGTTCTGCCCGCAGGTCGGCGGGCAGCGCCGAGGAGGGCTGCGTCTGCACGAGCAGGCGGTCGGCGGGCACGCCGCTGGCAACGCCGTAGAGGTCGTCGCAGGTGTCCACCCTGGTGCGGATGCGCGCCGCCTCGGCCAGCGTGGCCTCGGACCGGCCGCCCGGCAGCAGCACCTGCGCGTATTCCAGCGCCTCGACGCCCTCGGGCAGGGTCGCGGGCGCCTTGGCCCGTTCCCGCAGCAGGAACAGCGCGTAGGCGCCGGGGCCGACCTGCATCGGGGGCGAGATCTCGCCGGGGGAAAGCGCGGCGACGCGGCCGCGCACCTGCTCGGGCAGGCTGCCGAGCGCCATCCAGTCCAGCTTGCCGCCTTCGGCGCGCGTGCCGGCAGAGGAGTATTGCCGCGCGGCGGTGTCGAAGCTCGCCTCGCTGGTGGCGATCTTCGCGACGCGCTCGGCCAGCAGACGGGCGCGCGCATCCTCCTCCGGCGCGCGGCGGATGATGATCTCGGACAGCAGCACCCGCGGGCCCGCCGGCATCTCGCCGCCGAAGCCCTCTTCGGCGATGGCGCGTTCCACCTCGGCATCGGTCGGGCGGCTGCGGGCCGCGAACCGGGCGCGCACCACGTCGCGCCAGACGATGCCGGCGGCGACGAAATCGCGGAAGGTCTCGCCCGAGACGCCGGCCTTTTCCAGTTCGGCGACGAACTGCTCTGCCGTCAGGTTGGCGCGCGCGGCGAACTCGGTCATCCCCGCCGTCACCTGTTCGGCGCTCGCCTCCATCCCCATCGCCTTCGCCGCATCGGCGCGCAGGCGGTCGTCGATCAGCGCCTCGAGCGCGCCCGAGACCATTTCGGGCGGCGCGTTCAGCAGGGTCAGGAATCGCTGGCGCTGCTGCACCTCGTATTCGGTGATGGCGCGGTCATTGACGAAGGCACGCGCGGCGAACAGCCCGCCCTGGGCCAGCACCGGCGCCGGCACCGACCAGGCGAGGATCGCCGCAACCGCAAGGGCCGGGAGGATGAGGAAATTGCGCATCGGTCGGGTCCGTCCTGCTCTGGTCCTGTCGTTGCCGTCCGCGCCCTGCCGGGTCTCAGCCGCTGCAACTGCGGCGCGCCGCAGTCGCCCGATTGCCCGAGCCGAAGCCGTTCAGCACCACCGAAAGATCTATATCGGTGGTGGGGCGTACACTAGTCGAGGATGTGAAGCGGCGCGAGAGGGAAAGATCGAAGGTCACGCATTCGGTGGCGTATTGCAGGCCAAGCCCCGCGCGGGCGGCGCGGGCGGCCTCGAAGTCGTAGCGGGTCTCGATCTGCGCGGCCCAGCTATCGGTGATCGCCCAGTCCGCGTCCAGCGTCCATTCCGAGGTGGGCACCTCGCGCGCCTCGGCCAGATCCTCCTCGAGCCAGATATAGGAGGAGCCGATGCCATAGCTGTCCGTGCGCCAGTTCAGCCGCAGCTCCTCGCGCGAGAGGTCGAGCCCGTCGTCGAAGATGACGCGGTTGGTGATGGTCAGCCCCTCGGCCCCGGCATATTGCGTGGCCAGCAGCCAGTCGGAGGTGGCCCCCGCGAGCCCGCTGGAGCTGTTGAACTGGCCCAGATCCTCGGGCCGCACCACCCGCCCCAGCGTCAGCGCCAGCGAGCTGCCATTCGCCGCCTGCCGGGTGACGGAGACGCCGAGACTGGCGCGCCAGCCCGCCTCGTGCGCGTCGGCGCCGGGGTAGCGGTCCAGCGAGAAGAGGTTGCCCTCGTCGAATTCCACCAGCACGGAATCCTCGTTCGGCACATCGTCATCGGCGGCGCTTTCGGGGCTCCAGGCGATCAGCGCCACCGGCTCCACCACCCAGTTGGCGCCGCCTTCGCCGCCCGCGCGCATGAACGGCCAGCGCAGTTCCACCGCCGCCGCCGGGGTCAGGCGGGTGACGGTGCTGTCATAGGCCGGGTCCTGGGCGATGCTGTAGACATCGGCGGTGGCCTCGCCAAGCCCGGCGAGGATCATGCCGTTGTCGAGCACCCAGTTGCGCCGCCAGTCGGCGCGGAGCGAGACGCGGGCCACGTCGCGCCCGTCCACCACGCCGTCGCCATTGGCGTCGCTGTCCACATCCGACGAGCGGCGATGGCTGTGGGTCTGGAAGCGCAGGCCGCCCTCGCCGCCGATCAGCGCCGGGGCGAAGCGGCGGTGCCATGTCACGTCGCCAACCAGCGTCGGCAGGGTGGAATCGTCCTCGTTGTCGCGCAGCGAGCGGTAGTTCACCACCCGGCCGAGGATGTATTCGTTGCGGCGGGTGCGGGTGATCTCCACCCCGGTTTCCAGCCGGTCCTTGTCCTCCAGCCCGTAATCGCTGGGATAGGCCTTGTCCGACACCGTCTCGATGCCGAAGTTCAGCCGGTAGCCGTCGGGCAGGGCAAAGCTGCCGGTGCCGAACAGATAGGCGCGGGTGCCGTCCTCGAGGTCGTCCTCGCTGACCGCGCCGTTGAACTCGATCGTGCCGCTGCGGAACGCCTGCCGGTAGCGCAGCTCCAGCGTCCGCGTCCTGCTGGTCGAAAGATAGGGGGTCACGGTCAGGTCGCGGCTGTCGCCGATCGGGATGAAATAGGGCAGCTTGACCCCGGTGCCGAGCCCCGAGGTGCTGCGCACGCTGGGCGCGAGAAAGCCGCGCGATCGCTCCAGCGTCGGGTCGGGCATCCGCAGCAGCGGGAACCAGAACACCGGCAACCCCGCGACGCGGAACTGGGCGTTGTCGAAATAGAGCTGGCGGGCCTGCTCGTCATGCACGACGCGGCTGGCGCGGATTTCCCACAAGGGGACCGGGTTCGCCGCGCAGACCTCGCAGGCCGAGGCGCGCACCCGGGTGGCGCGGTTGTAGCGCCCCGAGACGCGCGACATCTCTGCCGCGGCGATCTGCAACTGTCGGTCCAGCACCAGCCGCGCGCCGGTGAGGATGCCGTCGGTCATGTCGGTGGACAGATCGGCGGCCGAGGCCAGCAGGATGGTGGTGCCGCCAGCCTCGATCAGGGTGATCGGCCCGTCGATGCGCAGCCGTTCGGTCCGGGGATCGTACAGCAGCCGGTCGGCGGTCAGCCGCGCGCTGCCGTGGAACACCTCGACGGATCCGGCCGCGGTCAGCCGGCCCTCGGAGTCGATGAACACCGTGTCGGCGACCAGCGTTGCGGGCGCGCCCGTGCCCTGCGCCCGTGCCGACTGCGCCAGCATCGCCAGGGGCGAGAGGCCCGGCGCCAGCGGCGACACGCTCAGCGCCAGGGCGGCGGCAAGGGTGCGGAACGCGCGGCGCATCAGCCATCCTCCAGGTGCAGCAACAGACCAAGCGAGAACAGCACCGCCGCGGCCGGCGGGCTCCACGCCGCAAGCGCCACCGGGATCTGCCCGTTCTCGCCCAAGACTTGCGCGAAATTGCGCAGGAAGAAAATCGCGAAACCGGATCCCACCGCGAAAAGCACCATCAGCCCGGTGCGGCCAAAGCGGGTGTGGCGCATGGTGAAGCCCGCCCCCAGCAGCACCATCCCGGCCAGCAGCAGCGGCAGCGCCAGTTCCATCTGGAACCAGAGCGCATGTTTGCGCGCCGAGAAGCCCGCCGCCTCCAGCCCGCCGATGAAGGCCGGCAGCTCCCAGATCGGGATCGAGGAGGGGGTGCCGAAACTGTCGCGGATGCGCGCCGCCGTCAGCTCGGAGGGGATGCGGACCGTGTCATGCAGTTGCGCGTCGCGCTCGGGGTTCTGCGCGTCGAGCCGCCATTCCTTGACGCCCCGCAGCGTCCAGGCGCCATCCTCCAGCCGGGCGCTTTGCGCCTCCAGCCGCAGGACCGGCCCGGCCTCGGGCGCGAAGGTCAGGAAGGTCGCGCCATAAAGCTCGGTCCCGTCAAGGTTGGCGCGGTCGGCGCGGATCACCGACTGCCCCTCGGGCCCGCCCTGACGCAGCCACAGCCCCTCGCGGCTGACCGACAGCACCCGCTGCTCGCCCAGACGGTAGCGCGAGGATTGCAGTTCGTACTGCTTCGAGGTGGCGGCGACGATCGGGTTCATCACCCCCACCGCCAGCGCGCCGATCACCAGCGCCGCCATCACCGGCGCCACCAGCGTGCGCAGCGCCGAGCGGCCGGCGGCGCGGATCACCACAAGCTCCGAGGACCGCGCCAGCGCGAGGAACAGCGCGATGGTGGCGAGCATCACCACCAGCGGCAGGATCCGGTAGAGCGCCGCCGGCACGTTCAGCGCCGCAAGCCAGGCCGCGGCGCCCAGCCCGCCGCCGGTCTCGAAGCGCCGCACCTGCTCGACCATGTCCACCATGAAGAGGATGGCGAAGAACGCCCCGAATACCCCGAGGAACATCATCCAGAAGCGGCGCGCGATATAGAGCGACAGGGTCATGCCGGGCTCTCCGCCGCCGCCTGCCGCCCGCCGATCCGGCGCGGGCGCGCCGCCAGCCACAGCAGCCCCGCCGCGACCGCCGACCCGGCGACCACCGGCAGATAGACCAGCGGCCACAGCGCCGCATCGCTCCGGGCGGCGCCCGCGCCCAGGTTGGCCAGCATCTGCACCCCGATCATCAGCAGCATCGCCACCGCGATCTGCCGCCACATGCCAAAGCGGCTGAAGCTGCCGGTCAGCAGCGCCGCAAAGCCGATCACCGCGAAGACGGCGGCGGTCAGCGGCTGGGCAAAGCGCGAATGCCCCTCGGCGAGGAACACCGCCAGCGGCTCGCCCGAGGCCTCCAGATGCCCGGGCGTGGGCCAGAGCAGCGCGCGGGTGGAAAACTCGCGCAGGTCGCGGCGCCGGCTGCCCGAGCCGCTGATCAGTGCGCCGATGTCATAGGTGAAATCGTCGAAGCGGGTCACGAACAGCCGGTTGCCCGTCGCCTCCAGCGTCTGCGCCATGCCCTCGAACATCACCAGCCTGGGCCCGGTCTCGCTGCGCACCAGCAGCGCGCGTTCGGCGGTATAGGTGATGCTTTGCGTCGCCGAGCGCGCGTCGAACAGGTAGATGTCCAGCAACTCGCCCCGCGCGCTGATCTCGCGGATATAGAGCGTCAGCCCCGCGGCGGGATGCTGGAAGCTGCCCTCGAGCAGCAACTGCGCGGTGGCATTCTCGGCGATCTGGGCGCGCCGCTCGCTGATCCCGGCGCGGCTGGCGGGGACCAGCACATGCGACAGCACCGACAGCAGCGCCGCCACGATCAGCCCGAAGGCGATGGCGGGCCGCGCCAGCCGCCAGGGCGAGAGTCCGGTGGCCTGCATCACCACCAGCTCGCTTTCCGAACTCAGCCGGTTGGTCACATAGACCGCGGCGGCGAAGGCCGAGACCGGCGCCACCATGCGGATCACGTTGGGCAGGGTCAGCGCGCTGAATTCGAGGAACACCCAGGCCGACTGGCCGTCGGCGATCAGTTGCTCGAACAGTTGCACGGCCTGGTTGATCCAGTAGACCGAGACCAGCACGAGCGAGAAGAAGCCGAACAGCGTCAGCAGTTGCGACAGCAAGTATCTGTCGAATCTGGACACGTTCCGCCTTTCCCCTGGGTTCCGCCCCTCCCTAGCCCAATCGCCGGGCCGGGAAAAGCGAAGTCTCGGCGCGGGCGGGGCGCCCGGCGGCGGCACGCAGCCGCGCGGAAACGGCTCGCTGTCCGGCCCCGGACTCTCTGGTCAAGCCCCGGGCGGCGGGCTAGTGTCCGCCCCAAGCCCGCCCGTAGCGGGGGGCGCCGCCACGGCCTGCGCCGGGCAAGTTCCGGACCCGTCCTTCACCGCATAGCAGAGGTAGCCCGCCATGACCGCACCCGTCGCCATCCACTTCCGCGAAACCGATGTCGAGGCGCTTGCCGCCTTCGGGGGCCGCATCGCCGTGCTGCTGCCCGAGGGCGGCGCGCTCGATGCCGGGGCGCGGCGGCTGGACCGGGCGATGAAGGGCGCGCTGACCCGGTTTGCCGGCAGCGCCGCCTTCGGCAAGCTGAAGGCGGGCGAGGCGGCGGATCTGGCCTGGCCCGCGGGCCTCGCCGCCGAGGCGGTGCAGGTGATCCGGCTGGAGCGCAAGGCCACGCTCGAGGAGGCGCGCAAGGCCGGCGCCGCGATCGGCAAGGCGCTTGGCGAGGCGGGGGCGCTGGTCTGGGCGGGCGGCCATCCCCGCGCCGCCGAGATCGCGCTGGGGGTCGCGCTGCGCGCCTATGACTTCAACGCGCACAAGACCGCCGAGCCGAAGCCCCCGGGCGAGGTCAGCTTCATGGTCGCCAAGCCCGAGGCGGTGGCGGCCGAGGCGCGCCCGATGGCGGCGCTGGCCGAGGGAGTGTTCTTCACCCGCGATCTGGTCAACGAGCCTGCGAACGTGCTGACCACCTATGACTTCGCCGCGCGGCTCGCCGCGATGCAGGAGATCGGGCTGGATGTCGAGATCCTCGAGGAGGAGGAGCTGACGAAGCTTGGCATGGGCGCGCTTCTGGGGGTGGGCATGGGGTCCGAAAGCCCCTCGAAGGTGGTGGTGATGCAATGGAAGGGCGGCGGGGACGAGCCCCCGCTCGCGCTGGTCGGGAAGGGCGTGGTGTTCGACACGGGCGGCATTTCCATCAAGCCGGCGAACGGCATGGAAGAGATGACGATGGACATGGGCGGCGCTGGCGTCGTCGCGGGGGTGATGCGCACGCTGGCGCTGCGCGGGGCGAAGGCGAATGTGGTGGGGGTGGTCGGCCTTGTCGAGAACATGCCCGACGGGCGCGCGCAGCGGCCGGGGGACGTGGTGCGCTCGATGAAGGGCGACACCATCGAGGTGATCAACACCGATGCCGAGGGCCGGCTCGTGCTGGCCGATGTGCTGTGGTACGCGCAGGACCGCTTCAAGCCCTCGGGGGTGATCGACCTTGCCACGCTGACCGGCGCGATCATCGTCGGGCTGGGGCATGAGAATGCGGGCGTCTTCTCCAACGACGACGCCTTGGCGGGCGCGTTCCTCAGGGCCGCGAAGGCGGAAGGCGAGGGCGCCTGGCGGATGCCGATGGGCGAGGCCTACGATGCAAAGCTGAAATCGCGCATCGCCGACATGATGAACGTCGCGGGCCGCCCCGCCGGCGCGATCACCGCCGCGCAGTTCCTTGCCCGGTTCATCCGGGAGGGGATGCCGTGGATCCATCTCGACATCGCGGGGGTGGCGCTGCCGCCCTCGGAAACCGCGCTGGCGCCCAAGGGCGCGACCGGCTGGGGGGTGATGGCGCTGAACCGGCTGATCCGGGACGGGTATGAATCCGCGAAGGGCTGATGCCGGCGCTGTTCTACCACCTGACCCGCTCCACGCTGGAGCAGACGGCGGAGACGATCCTGCTGCGCGCGCTGGGGCAGGGCTGGCGCGTCACCCTGCGCGGCGGCGATGCGGGGGTGCTGGCGCGGCTCGACGCGGCGCTCTGGGCCGGGGATGAGGCGGGATTCCTGCCCCATGGCCTTGCCGGCGGGCCGTATGATGCCGATCAGCCGGTGCTGCTGACCACCGGGGCCGGGCTGGCGAACGATCCGCAGGCACTGATGGCCGTCGCCGGCGCGCCGGTCAGCGCGGGCGAGGCCCTGGCGCTGCAGCGGGTGTGGATCCTGTTCGACGGCAACGATCCGGCTGCGCTGGAGGCCGCGCGGGCGCAATGGCGCGAGCTGGCGGCGGCCGGTGCCTCTGCCCAGTACTGGAGCGAGGCGGGCCGCGGCTGGGAGAAGAAGGCGGAGCGGTGAGCAGTTCCGATGGCCCATGGCCGGGGGCTCTGCCCCCGGACCCCCGGGATATTTCCGCCAGCAAGAACGGCCAGCAGGAACGGCACGGGGGCGGGGCGGCTTTCGCATCCTCTCGCCGGCGTGAGCGGGGCGGCGCAGATTCCCCGTGACCCCCCGCGCGGAAGCCGGTAAGCCGGTATGAGGATTGTGACAGACCGGACCCCCCATGACCGCCTTGCCGATAATGAACCCTCCGCCGGCCGCCGCGGGGGCGCGGGTGCTGTCCCGGGGGTGCCGGGCGCGCGCGGGCTCTCGTCGCATCTGCCCGGCATGATGCGCCGCCTGGCCCCGGCGGCGCTGGTTCTGGCGCTGGTCCTGGCGCTGGCGCTTGCCGGCTGCACGCCCGCGGGGCCGCATGTCTCGACCGTGCGCGCCACGCCCGTCAGCTTCGGGAATGTCGAGCCGCTGCCGCCGATGCGCCGTTTCGGGGCGACCCGGCCGCTGCCGGTTCTGCGGCCCAACGCCCAGATCGCACGGGATTTTCTGGAGCTTGCCTTCCAGATGGAAAGCGGCCGGAAGTTGCCGGCGCTGACCCGGTTCGAGGGGCCGATCGCGCTGCATGTCACCGGCACGGTGCCGCCCACGGCGCGGGCCGATATCGACCGGCTGGCCGCGCGGCTGCGCGCCGAGGCGCGGATCCCGCTGCGCGTGGCGCAGGGGCCCGCCCCCGCCGGCGGCAACAGCATCACGGTGGAATTCCTGCCGCGCGAGAAGATGCAGGCGGTGGTGCCGGAGGCGGCCTGCTTCGTGGTGCCCCGCGTCGGAAGCTGGGCCGAATACCGCGCCTCGCGCCGCAGCGCCCGGCTGGACTGGGCCACGCTGACCGTGCGGCAGCGGGCGACGGTGTTCGTGCCGTCCGATACCTCGCCGCAGGAGATCCGCGATTGCCTGCATGAAGAGGTGGCGCAGGCGCTCGGCCCGCTGAACGACCTCTACCGGCTGCCCGATTCGGTGTTCAACGACGACAATTTCCACGCGATCCTGACCGGATTCGACATGCTGGTGCTGCGGGTCTATTATGCGCCCGAACTGTCCAGCGGCATGAGCCGGGCCGAGGTGGCGGCGCGCTTGCCGGCGCTGCTGGCGCGGTTCAATCCGAAGGGCGGCAGCGCCGCGCAGAGCGCGCCCGCCGATCCGACGCCGCGAGCCTGGATCGAGGCGGTGGAGCGGGCGCTGGGGCCGCGCGCCTCGGACCCGGCCCGCCGGGCTGCCGCGCGCCGGGCCGTCGCCATCGCGCAGGCCGAGGGCTGGACCGACGCGCGCGCGGGATTCGCCTGGTTCGCGCTTGGCCGGCTGAGCCTGACCGGCGATCTGGAGACGGCCTTCACCGCCTTCCTGCGCGCCGCGCTGATCTACCGCGCGCGGCCGGGGATGGAGCTGCAGGCGGCGCATGTGGACATGCAGCTTGCCGCCTTCGCGCTGTCGGCGGGGCAGGCCGAGGATACGCTGACCTTCGTCGACCGCTCGCTTCCGGTGGTGGCGCAGGCGGAAAACGCGGCGCTGCTGGCGACGCTGATGCTGCTGCGGGCCGAGGCGCTGGAGCTTCTGGGCCGCGCGTCCGAGGCGCGCGCGGTGCGGCTGGACGCGATGGCCTGGGCGCGCTATGGCTTCGGACCGGAGGCCGAGGTGCGCCGCCGCGTGGCGGACATCGCGGCGCTGTCGCCGCGGGCGCGCAATGCGGGCACGGCATTGGCGGGCACGGCATTGGCGGCGCGCTAGCGGGTCGCACGGGAAAGGACAGGACCGCATGATCGTGCTGGCGGGATTCGTGATCGGGGTGCTGTGGGGCGGGTTTCTGGCCCGCAGGCGCCGCGGCAACCGCTTCGACATCGCGCAATACGCGCTGTCCTTCGGCATTGCCTTTTCGCTGGTGGCGCTGTTCCTCGCCATCTTCATCGACCGCATGAGCTGAGGCCGCGCCATGTTCCTGCCGTTTTTCGAAGCCTTGCGTCGCCACGGGGTCCCGGTTTCGGTGCGCGAGTATCTCGCCTTCCTCGAGGCGATGCAGACCGGGCTTGTCACCTATGACATCGACGGGTTCTACTACCTCGCCCGCACGGTGATGGTGAAGGACGAGCGCCATATCGACCGCTTCGACCGGGCGTTTGCCGAAGCCTTTTCCGGCCTGCAATCGGTCAGCGCCGATCAGGTCCTCGAGGCGCTGGACCTGCCCGCCGACTGGCTGGAGAAGCTGGCCGAAAAGCTGCTGACCCCCGAGGAGAAGGCCG
Source organism: Rhodobacteraceae bacterium UBA6141 (assembly GCA_002423245.1). Lineage (GTDB taxonomy): Bacteria > Pseudomonadota > Alphaproteobacteria > Rhodobacterales > Rhodobacteraceae > Frigidibacter. The sequence goes on along the minus strand of DIVD01000086.1, from coordinate 13,762 downwards.
AGATCGCGGCGCTTGGCGGCTTTGACAAGCTGATGGAGACGCTGCGCAAGCGGCTGGCCGAACAGAAGGGCCGGCATCAGGGCGGCAGCAAATGGATCGGCACCGCCGGCACCTCGCCCTTCGGCGCGCATGGCTACAATCCCGAGGGCGTGCGGATCGGGCAGGATGCCAGCCGCAACCAGCGCGCGGCGAAGGTCTGGGACAAGCGCGAGTTCCGCGATTTCGACGACAAGGTCGAGCTGGGCACCCGCAACATCAAGGTCGCGCTGAAACGGCTGCGCAAATGGGCGCGCGACGGCGCGGTGGAGGAGCTGGACCTGCCCGGCACCATCCGTTCCACCGCCGAGCACGGCTTCCTCGACGTGCAGACCCGACCCGAGCGGCGCAACGCGGTGAAGGTCCTGCTGCTGCTGGATGTGGGCGGCTCGATGGACGCGCATGTGAAGGCGGTGGAAGAGCTGTTCGCGGCGGCGCGGGCCGAGTTCAAGCATCTGGAGTCCTACTACTTCCACAACTGCCTCTATGAGGGGGTCTGGCGCGACAACCGCCGCCGCTGGAACGCGCAGATCCCGACGGCCGAGGTGCTGCGCACCTATGGCGCGGACTACAAATGCGTGATCGTCGGTGATGCCTCGATGTCGCCCTATGAAATCCTGCATCCCGGCGGCGCGAACGAGCACTGGAACGCCGAGCCGGGGCAGGTCTGGCTGGAGCGGACGCGCGCCGCATGGCCGGCCCATGCCTGGCTGAACCCGCTGCCCGAGGCGCATTGGGGCCATACGCAATCGGTGCAGATCGTGCGGGAGATATTCGAGGGGCGGATGTTCCCGCTGACGCTGGAGGGGATCACCCGCGCGATGAAGGCGATGGTGTAGGCGCGCGCCCGCGGCAGGCCGGCTTCGTCAGCGCGTCATCGTCCGGGGTCATCGCCGCCGCCAGATCAGCAGCCGCGCGCCAAGCGCCAGCAGCGCCAGCGCGGCAACCGGCAGGCCGGCGCCTTGCGCCAGCAGCAGGGTCAGGCCGGCGGCCAGGATCACCGCGGCAATCAGGCCAAGTATCAGGGGCAGGGGCATCGGACTCTCCTTTTCCCCAATCTGGGCATCCGNNCCCGACGCAAGGCTCCCCGCGCGACGCAGGCGGACCCGGCGCCGCCGGGCGGATGGTGGAATGGGTCCGGCGCCGGCACCGCCGCGCGAATCGGCTTGGCGAGTGTTCGCGTTGTGTTCTATGCTCGCGCCATGACCCTGCCCCCCGCCGATCCCGCCCTGCGCCTGCGCGCCCGTGGCGCCGCCGCCAACCCCGCCGGCCGGTTCGAGCCCTATGCCCGCGCCGCCGAGGCCGATGGCTGGGACATGCCCGAAGACCCGCGTCTGGCCCGGACCGAGGTGGCGCTGGAACGCCCGCGCAGCGTGCTGACCCGCAACAGCTCGCCCGACATTCCCTTCGACCGCTCGCTGAACCCCTACCGCGGCTGCGAGCATGGCTGCATCTACTGCTTCGCCCGGCCCTCGCACAGCTATCTGGGTCTCTCGCCGGGGCTCGACTTCGAAACCAAACTCGTCGCCCGCCCGTCCGCGCCCGAGGTTCTGGCGCGTGAACTCTCCAGGCCCGGCTACAGGGTGCAGCCGCTGGCGATCGGCACCAACACCGACCCCTACCAGCCGATCGAGGGCAAGCACCGGATCATGCGCCGGATCCTCGAGGTGCTGCGCGACTTCCGCCACCCGGTCGCCATCACCACCAAGGGCGCGCTGATCGAACGCGACATCGACATCCTGGCCGAGATGGCGCGGATGGGCCTCGCGCAGGTCGGGATCTCGGTGACCACCCTGAACGCGGATCTGTGCCGCAAGCTGGAGCCGCGCGCCCCCGCGCCCGCCCGCAGGCTGGCCGCGATCCGCGCACTTGCCGCCGCCGGGGTGCCGGTGCGCGCGATGGTGGCCCCGGTGATCCCGGTGCTGACCGATTCCGAGGCAGAGGCGATCCTTGCCGCCGTGCACGAGGCGGGGGCCGGCGCCGCAAGCTGGATCCTGCTGCGCCTGCCGCATGAGGTGGCGCCGCTCTTCGTGGACTGGCTGCGCCGCCATGTGCCGGGGCAGGCCGAGCATGTCATGAGCCGCCTGCGCGCCATGCGGGCAGGGCGCGCGAACGATCCGCGCTTCGGCAGCCGCATGAAGGGCGAGGGGGTGGAGGCGCAACTGCTGTCGCTGCGCTTCCGCGTCGCGGCGAAACGGCTGGGGCTGGACGGCGCGCTGCCCGCGCTCGACTGCGGCGCCTTCCGGGTGCCGCCCAGGCCGGGGGACCAGCTGGAGCTGTTCTGAGCCTGCGCCCCCCCGCCGCGCCCCCCCGCCGCGCAGCCCCGCCGCGCAGCCCCGCCGCGCAGCCGGATGCCGCGCAGCCGGATGCCGGGTCACACCCCGCTCGCCGGAATGCCGCTGCGCTGCACCGGGCGCGGCGCGGTCAGGTCCTTCCACGCCGACAACGCCTTCGACACCGGCCCCATCGGCGGGCGGGCGACGAACTTGCCATGCCCCTCGCGCGAGTTCATCGCGCCCTCGGTCACCGCCACATGCCCCCGGCTGATCGTGAAGCGCGGCAGGCCCTTGACCCGCTTCCCCTCGAACACGTTGTAGTCGATCGCGGATTGCTGGCCGGCGGCGGTGATGGTCTTTTCCGCCTCCGGATCCCAGACCACGAGATCGGCATCCGCCCCGACCAGCACCGCGCCCTTCCTGGGATAGATGTTCAGGATCTTGGCGATATTGGTCGAGGTGACCGCGACGAACTCGTTCATGGTGATGCGCCCGGTCGTGACCCCGGCGGTCCACAGCATCGGCAGCCGGTCCTCAAGACCCCCGGTGCCGTTCGGGATCCTGGTGAAATCCCCCAGCCCGAACCGCTTCTGCGCGGTGGTAAAGGCGCAATGGTCGGTCGCCACCACCGAGAGGCTGCCGCTGGACAGGCCCGCCCAGAGCGAGTCCTGATGGCGCCTGTCGCGGAAGGGCGGGCTCATCACGCGCCGGGCGGCATGGTCCCAGTCGGCGCTGAAATACTCGCCCTCGTCCAGCGTCAGGTGCTGGATCAGCGGCTCGCCCCAGACGCGCTTGCCCGCCATCCGCGCGCGGCGGATCGCCTCGTGGCTCTCCTCGCAGCTGGTATGCACCACATAAAGCGGCACCCCCGCCATGTCGGCGATCATGATCGCGCGGTTGGTCGCCTCGCCCTCCACCTGCGGCGGGCGGGAATAGGCATGTGCCTCGGGCCCGGTATTGCCCTCGGCCAGCAGTTGCGCCGACAGGGCCGCCACCACATCGCCGTTCTCGGCATGAACCAGCGGGATCGCCCCCAGATCGGCGCAGCGGCGGAAGCTGGCGAACATCTCCTCGTCGTTCACCATCAGCGAGCCCTTGTAGGCCATGAAATGCTTGAAGCTGTTGATCCCCCGCGCCGTCACCGCCTGCATCTCGTCCCAGACCTGCTCGCTCCACCAGGTCACCGCCATGTGAAAGCTGTAGTCGCAATGCGCGCGGGTGGACTTGTTGTCCCACATCTTCAGCGCGTCGAGCAGCCCCTGGCCCGGCGCGGGCAGGGCGAAATCCACCACCATCGTCGTGCCCCCGGCCAGCGCCGCCCGCGTGCCGCTGTCGAAATCATCGGTCGAATAGGTGCCCATGAACGGCATTTCCAGATGCGTGTGCGGGTCGATCCCGCCCGGCATCACATAGCAGCCGGTGGCATCGAGCACCTCGTCGCCGCTCAGCCCCCGGCCGATGTCGATGATCTGCCCGTCCTCGATCAGCACATCGGCCTTGTAGGTCAGATCGGCGGTGACGACGGTTCCGTTCCTGATGACTGTGGACATGCTCTGCGCTCCGCTCCGCTGCTTCTTGCTGGGTCAAATATCCTCGGGGGGCCCGGGGGGCCGAAGGCCCCCCGCCTTTCGTTTCGTGATGGGGCCGAAGGCCCCCGCTTCATGCGGGCCCGGTCAGGTGACCACCTCCGCCGTCTCCAGCACCGCGTGCAGCAGCACATCCGTCGCCTTCGCCGCCCAGTCCTGCGAGATCTCCTCGGCCTCGTTGTGGCTCAGCCCGCCGACGCAGGGGCACATCACCATCGTGGCAGGCGCCACCTTCGCGGCCCAGCAGGCATCGTGGCCCGCGCCCGAGATCAGGTCCATGTGGCTGTATCCCAGCCGCTCCGCCGCCGCGCGCACCGTGGCCACCAGCTCGGGCGCGAACGTCACCGGGTCGAAATGCCCGACCGCCTCCACCGCCATGCCGACCCCGAGCGCCTTGCAGATCGCCGCCGCCCCCGCCTCGATCTCGGCGCGCATCCGGTCCAGCTTGGCCTGGTCGGGGCTGCGGATATCCACCGTGAACACCACCGATCCGGGCAGCACGTTGCGGCTGTTGGGATTGAACAGCATCTGCCCGACGCCGCCCACCGCGCCCGGCTGCGCCTCCATCGCCACGCGCTGCACCAGCTCCAGGATCCGCGCCATTCCCAGCCCCGCGTTCACCCGCATGTCCATCGGCGTCGAGCCGGTATGCGCCGCGCGCCCCGTCAGCGTGAACTCCAGCCACCAGAGCCCCTGGCAATGGGTGACAACGCCGATGTCGCAGCCCTCCGCCTCGAGGATCGGGCCCTGCTCGATATGCAGCTCGTAATAGGCGTGCATCTTGCGCGCGCCGACCGGCTCGTCGCCCTTCCAGCCGATGCGCGCCAGCTCCTCGCCGAAGGTCTTGCCCTCGGGGTCGCGCCGGGCATAGGCATAGTCCAGCGAATGCGCCCCCGCGAACACGCCCGAGGCGAGCATCGCAGGGGCAAAGCGCGCGCCTTCCTCGTTGGTCCAGTTGGTCACCACCACCGGATGCCGGGTGCGGATGCCCAGATCGTTCATCGTGCGCACCACCTCCAGCGCGCCCAGCACGCCAAGCACCCCGTCATACCTGCCGCCCGTCGGCTGGGTGTCGAGGTGGCTGCCCACATGGACCGGCAGCGCCTCGGGGTCGGTGCCGGGGCGGGCGGCGAACATCGTGCCCATCTGGTCCACGCCCATGGTCAGCCCGGCCGCCTCGCACCAGCGGGCAAAGAGCGCGCGCCCCTCGGCATCGGCATCGGTCAGCGTCTGGCGGTTGTTGCCGCCCGCGACGCCGGGGCCGATCTTCGCCATCTCCATCAGGCTGTCCCACAGCCGGGCGGGGTCGATCCGCAGGTTCCGCCCCCGAAGGTTGCCCGCTTGTTCCGGCATGTGATGTCTCCTTGCCGCGTGCTGGTCCGTGCCCGTTGCCCTCGGGGCGCCGCCGCTGTGCTCTGGACGATTCCCCGGTCTGACCATCCGGTCAGGTTTCACGCTACACGGCCGGGTCGGACATTCAAGCCAATCCCGGCGCAGGCAAGCCGATCTCGCCGCAGGCGCATCCCCGCGCGGGCCGCAGAGTTCGCGCTTGCATTCGGCCGCAGACAGGTGCATACAGATCGGGCGAAACGCTATCTCTCGACCTTCTGTCTCCTAACGGCTTCAGTTTTCGATTGTGATGTGACTGAGCCAAGCCACCGCACGTCGCGGGTGGCACACTGGATACTAGGAGATATCACGATGGCCAATGGCACCGTGAAGTGGTTCAATGCAACCAAAGGTTTCGGCTTCATCGCTCCGGCGAATGGCAACCGTGACGTGTTCGTGCACGTCTCGGCACTGGAGCGCGCCGGCATCCGCCAGCTCGACGAAGGCCAGGCCGTGACCTTCGACATCGAGTCGGGCCGTGATGGCCGCGAATCGGCGATGAACCTCGCGCTGGCGTAAGCATCGCGCCGGCGGACCTTCCGCCGGACAGGAATTTTGACGGAGACGGCCCTGGCCGTCTCCGTTTTCATTTGTGCCGCCCCCATGTTCAGGGGGCGCGCGGCAGCGGCCGCGCCCCGCCGATCCCGAAGGAGTTTCCCCGATGTCCAGCAAGCAACCCCCGGTCCCGCCGCAAAGCCGCAGCCCCAAGGGCCCCGGCGCCGGCGGAGGCCGCACCCCGCACAAGCCGGTCAGCAAGAAGACCGGCAAGTAAGACTGGCAAGTAAGGCCGGCAAGTAAGGCCGGGCGCGCGGATCACTCCAGCGCGTCCAGCACCTCGCCCAGCGTGCCGATCAGCCGGTCGATCTCGGGCCTGGAGATGATCAGCGGCGGCGACATCGCGATGATGTCGCCGGTGGTGCGGATCAGGATGCCCTTCTCATAGGCCCTCAGGAAGGCATTGAAGGCGCGTTTCGTCGGTTCCCCGGCGATCGGCTGCAACTCGACCGCGCCGATCAGGCCCATGTTGCGGATGTCGATGACATGCGGCTTGCCGCGCAGGCTGTGGATCGCCTCCTCCCAGTAGGGCGCAAGCTCCGCCGCGCGCTCGAACAGCCGCTCTTCGCGGTAGGTTTCCAGCGTGGCGATGCCGGCGGCACTCGCGATCGGGTTGCCGGAATAGGTGTAGCCGTGGAACAGCTCGATCGCCTCTTCCGGGCCCTGCATGAAGGCGTCATGCACCTGCGCCGTCGTCAGCACCGCGCCCATCGGGATCACGCCATTGGTCAGGCCCTTGGCGCAGGTGATCATGTCGGGGGTCACCCCGAAGAACTGGCTGGCAAAGGGCGCGCCAAGCCGGCCGAAGCCGGTGATGACCTCATCGAAGATCAGAAGAATGCCGTGCTTGGTGCTGATTTCGCGCAGTTTTTCCAGATAGCCCTTCGGCGGCACCAGGACGCCCGTCGATCCCGCCACCGGCTCGACGATCACTGCGGCGATCGTCTCGGGCCCGTGCAGCGCGACAATGCGTTCCAGTTCGTCCGCAAGATGGGCGCCGTGGTCGGGCTGGCCTTTCACGAAGGCGTTCTGCGCCGGAAGGTGGGTGTGGGGCAGGTGGTCCACCCCATTGAGAAGTGCTCCGAAGTATTTGCGATTGTTGACAATTCCGCCAACCGATATCCCGCCGAACCCGACCCCGTGATAGCCCCGTTCGCGGCCGATCAGGCGGGTGCGGGTGCCCTCGCCCCGCGCGCGATGATGGGCGATGGCGATTTTCAGCGCGGTATCAACGGCTTCGGACCCGGAATTGCAGTAGAACACATGCTCCATCCCCGGCGGAGCGATTTCCACCAGCCGGTTCGCAAGCTCGAAGGCCGAGGGGTGCCCCATCTGGAAGGCGGGGGCGTAGTCCATTTCGGCCGCCTGCCGGCTGATCGCCTCGGTGATCCTCGGGCGGCAATGGCCGGCGTTGCAGCACCACAGGCCCGCGGCGCCGTCCAGCACCTGCCGGCCGTCCGCGGTGGTGTAGTGCATGTCCTTCGCCCCCACGAGCATCCGCGGGTTCTTCTTGAACTGGCGGTTCGCGGTGAAGGGCATCCAGAAGGCGGCGAGGTCGTTCGGGGCGGTGTTGCGGTCCAGCGCCATGGGGGCTCTCCTTGGCGCCGGCGCATCACGCGCGGGGCCGGTGTTGGCGGAAATCTTTGACCGGACGGTCAGCGGCACGCTATCAAAGCGGCGGGGCGCGTCAAGCGCGGCGCGTTGCAGATGCCGGTGCCGCATGACCCTGAGGGAAAACCCGGCATTGCGCGCTGTCAAGGGCTGCAATGACGGCACGCCGCGAATGGCGGGGGGAGACGAGCTTGGACAAGGCCGCGACAGACAGCGCAACGGACCCCGAGCCGGAGGATGCCGCGCCCCCGCGCAGCCGCATCCAGCGGCGCAACCGGCAGGCGATCCTCGACGCGGCGCTGGAGGTGTTCTCGGCGCAGGGCTTTCGCGGCGCGACGCTGGACCGGATCGCCGAGGTCGCGGGCCTCTCGAAGCCGAACCTGCTCTATTACTTCGCCTCCAAGGAGGCGATCCACATGGCGCTGCTGTCGGGGCTGCTGGACACCTGGCTCGACCCGCTGCGCGCGATCGACCCGGCGGGCGAGCCCGAGGCCGAGATCATGGCCTATGTCCGGCGCAAGCTGCAGATGTCGCGGGACTATCCGCGCGAGAGCCGGCTGTTCGCCAACGAGATCCTGCAGGGCGCGCCGCGGATGCGCGCCGCGATCGAGGGCGAGTTGAAGGCGCTGGTCGATGACAAGGCGGCGGTGATCCGCGGCTGGCAGGCGGCGGGCAGGATCGCGCCGGTGCATCCCCATCACCTGATCTTCTCGATCTGGGCGCTGACCCAGCACTATGCCGATTTCGACATGCAGGTGCGCGCGGTGCTGGGGCCCGGGGGGGGCGATCCGTTCCCCGAGGCGGCGCGCTTCCTCGACACGCTGTTCGGGCGGCTGCTGGCGCCCTGAGCGGTGCGTGTCGGGCGGCGCGCGATGAGGGGACGCGCGGTTGCTTTTGACAGCGCCGGCGCTTTCGCGCGATACTCGGCCCCGGGGGACGGAACGGAGCGCGGCGGGACCGCCCCTCCGCCCGCCTGCGGGAAGGGGGAGCCTGCATGTCATGCAAAAGCGCGTGCTGCTGATCGAGGACGAGCCGAACATCATCGAGGCGATCCGCTTCATCCTGTCGCGCGATGGCTGGTCGGTCGCGACGCATTCCGACGGGGAAACCGCACTGGCCGCGATCCGCGCCAGCCTGCCCGACGTGCTGGTGCTGGACGTGATGCTGCCGGGGCGGTCGGGCTTCGACATCCTTGCCGATCTGCGCGCCGATCCGGGCTTGCAGGCGCTGCCGGTGCTGATGCTGACCGCCAGGGGCCAGGGCGGCGCCCGCGATGCTGCGGAACATGCCGGGGCCGACCGCTTCCTGTCCAAGCCCTTCGCCAATGCCGAGGTGCTGGCGACGCTGCGCGAACTGGCGGGACTCTAGCGCCATGCCCGCGCGCGGCACGCCGCTGTTCCTTGCGCGGCGCAGCTACCGGCGGCGGCGGCTGATGGATGCGGCGCGGATGCTGCCGGTGCTGGGCGCCTTTCTGGTGGCGCTGCCGATCCTGTGGCCCCCGGCCGGAACGCCGGGGGCCGAGACCGCGGCGGGGGGCGTCTATCTGTTCACCGTCTGGGCTTTGCTGATCGCCGCCGCCGCAATGCTGGCGCGCAGGCTCGGCCCGGCGCCGGAGGACGAGGCGCCGGAGGACGAGGCGCGGGAGGAGGGGGCGCCGGAGGACGGGGCGCCGGAGGACGAGGCGCGGGACGGCTTCGGCCCGGAGCGGCGCTGATGGTGCCCTTCAACCTGCTGGTGGCGGCCTGCCTCGGCTATGTGATCATGCTGTTCCTTGTCGCCTTCCGGGTGGAACGGCAGGCGCGGCGCGGGCGGGTGCGCTGGCTGCGCTCGCCGGTGGTCTATACGCTCTCGCTGTCGATCTATTGCACGGCCTGGACCTTCTACGGCGCGGTGGGCTATGCGGCGCGGTCCGGGCTCGAGTTCGCCACCATCTACCTTGGCCCGACGCTGGTGCTGATCGGCTGGTGGTGGGTGCTGCGCAAGCTGGTGCGGATCGGGCGCACGCAGCGCGTGACCTCGATCGCCGACCTGATCTCGTCGCGCTTCGGCAAGTCGAACCTGCTCGGCGTGATCGTCACGCTGATCTGCGTGGCCTCGGCGACGCCCTATATCGCGCTGCAACTGCAATCGGTGACGCTGTCCTTCAACGTCTTCGCGGGGCCGCTGCCCGAGGGCTGGGCGGCGCGCGACAGCAACTCCACCGCGCTGTGGGTGGCGGCGGGGCTGGCGCTGTTCACCATCCTGTTCGGCACCCGCAATCTCGACGCGAACGAGCGGCACAACGGCGTCGTCACCGCCATCGCGCTGGAGGCGGTGGTGAAGCTGGTGGCGCTGCTGGCGGTGGGGATCTTCACGGTCTGGGTGGCGGCGGACGGGCCGGCGGACATCCTCGCGCGGATCGAGGCGTCGGAGGTTGCCGGCTGGCGGATGCAGCCGGGGCGATGGGCGGGGCTGACCTTCCTCGCCGGTGCCGCGGTGCTGACGCTGCCGCGGATGTTCCAGGTGATGGTGGTCGAGAATTCGGACGAGCGGCACCTGGCGACGGCGAGCTGGGCCTTTCCGCTCTATCTTTTCGCGATGAGCCTGTTCGTGGTGCCGATCGCGGTGATGGGGCTCGAGGTGCTGCCCGAGGGGTCGAACCCGGATCTGTTCGTGCTGACGCTGCCGCTGGCCTTCGATCAGGGCGGGCTGGCGATGCTGGCCTTTTTGGGCGGGTTCTCCTCGGCGACCTCGATGGTGATCGTCTCGGCGATTGCGCTGGCGACGATGGTGTCGAACCATGTGGTGATGCCGCTGTGGCTGCGCCTCAGGTCGGGCGGGGCGCGGGCCACGGGCGATGTGCGCGGGCTGGTGCTGATGTCGCGGCGGCTGTCGATCGCGGGGGTGCTGGCGCTTGGTTACGGCTATTTCGCGCTGTCGGGCGGGTCTTCGGCGCTGGCGGCGATCGGGCTGATCAGCTTCGTCGGGGTCGCGCAGATCCTGCCGGCGATGCTGGGGGGCCTCTTCTGGCGGGGGGCGACGCGGCTGGGGGCGGCGGCGGGGCTGGGGGTGGGCTTTGCGATCTGGCTTTACGCGCTGTTCCTGCCCTCGTTCGGCGGCGGCGGTCTGTTTCCGGCCGATCTGATGGCGGGCGGGCCGCTGGGGATCGGCTGGCTGCGCCCGCAGGCGCTGTTCGGGATCGGCGGGATCGACCCCTTGCTGCACGCGCTGTTCTGGTCGCTGTCGCTGAACGCGGCGATGTTCTGCGCGGTGTCGCTGCTGACCTTTCCGGGGCCGATGGAGCGGCTTCAGGGCGTGGCCTTCGTCAATGTCTTCGACCATTCGGGGCCGACGCGGGGCTGGTCGCGCGGCGGCGCCGAGGCCGAGGATCTGCTGGCGATGGCGCAGGGCATCCTTGGCGCGGACGCGGCGCAGGGCTTCTTTCAGGCGCAGGCGGCCGCGCAGGGCAAGGCCGGCTTCCTGCCCGACACCACGCCCGAGTTCATCGCCGCGCTGGAGCGGCGGCTGGCCGGATCGGTCGGCGCCGCGACCGCCCATGCGATGATCGCGCAGTTCGCGGCGGGGGCCGCGGTTTCGGTGCAGGACCTGATGGCGGTCGCCAGCGAGGCGCAGCAGATCATGGAATATTCCAGCCAACTGGAGGCGAAATCCGAGGAGCTGGCCCGCACCGCCCGCGCGCTGTCCGAGGCGAACGGCAAGCTGCGGGCGCTCTCGGTGCAGAAGGATGCGTTCCTGAGCCAGATCAGCCACGAGCTGCGCACCCCGATGACCTCGATCCGCGCGTTTTCGGAAATCCTGATGGAGGGCGGGCTCGATGGCGCCGATCAAGCGCGCTACGCCCGGATCATCCATGACGAGACGATCCGCCTGACGCGGCTGCTCGACGATCTTCTGGATCTCTCGGTGCTGGAAAGCGGCCGGGTGCAGCTGAACCAGCGGGCCGCGAACCTGCATGACCTGATCGACCGGGCCTTGCAGGCGGCGGGGCAGACGCGGCCGGAACGGCGCTTCACCGTCCACCGCGACCCGGCGGGCGAGCATGTGGCGATCTTCACCGATGCCGACCGGCTGGTGCAGGTGTTCATCAACCTCATCTCCAACGCGCGCAAGTATTGCGATGCGGAGCGCCCGGAACTGACGATCCGGGCGCGGCGGCGGGGCGCGCGCGTCGAGGTGGATTTCATCGACAATGGCAGCGGCATTCCCGCCGCCGCGCAATCGCTGGTATTCGAGAAGTTCGCGCGGCTGACCGACACCACCCGCGCCGGCGGCGCCGGGCTGGGGCTGGCGATCTGCCGCGAGATCATGGCGAACCTTGGCGGCACCATCGCCTATGTGCCGGGGCAGGGCGGGGCGGCGTTCCGCGTGGCGCTGCCGGTGCGGCGGGCGCGCGAGGCGGCATAGCCACGGGGGGCGCCGGGGGGGCGGGCGCCATCCGCATGGGCCGGCCCGATCGGAACAGCGTTCCGCCTGCGGGGGGCGGCGGTGTTCAGCGCGGCGTGCCCCGTCTTGCGGAACGTCTGCGGCCAGGGCGCGTTATCCTTGCATCATCCCATCCGGACAGGAGGATCAGGATATGACGGACCACACAGCAAGCAGCTCCGCGAACCCGCAGATCTCGTCGAAGGACGTGAACGGCACGCGCGTGTTCAGCCCCGGCGGCGAAAAGCTGGGCCATGTCGACGAGTTGATGATCGACAAGCCGTCGGGCAAGGTCGCCTATGCGGTATTGGCCTTCGGTGGCATCCTTGGCATGGGAGAGGAGCACCACCCGATCCCGTGGAGCAAGCTGCGCTATGACACCGACCTCGACGGCTATGTCACCGACATCACCCCCGACCAGTTGCAGGGCGCCCCCGCCCGCCGCGACGACTGGCGCCGCGACCGCAGGTGGGAAGAGGACTATTTCAGCTATTTCGGCGCGGTGCCCTACTGGGTGTAGACTGCCGGGCAGACTTCCGGGCGGACAGACTGCCGGGCGGGCAGACCGCCGGGCGAAGTCTGCGCTGGCGGTCATCCGGCAGGGCATGACCTGCAACCCCGCGCCCGGCCCGGGGGTGCCGTGCCTGCCCCCGCACGAATGCCTGCGCGATAGTCCCGCTTCAAGCATGTCCCGGCCTAGCCCAGCCGCCCCCAGAGGTCGTAGTCCCCCGCCTCGTCCACCGTCACCGTCACGATGTCCCCCGGCGCAAGCCGCTCGAAGCCCTCGTCGATGAACAGGTTGCCGTCGATCTCTGGCGCATCGGCCATGGTGCGGCAGGTCGCGCCCTCGGCGTCCACGGCATCGACGATCACCTGCACCGCCGTGCCGACCTTCGCCGCCAGTTTCGCCCCGGAAATCGCCTGCGCCCTTTCCATGAAACGGTCCCACCGCTCCTGCTTCACCTCGGCCGGCACGTGGCCGGGCAGCGCGTTCGACCGGGCACCGGCGACGTTTTCGTACTGAAAGCAGCCCACGCGGTCGAGTTGCGCCTCGTCCAGCCAGTCCAGCAGCGTCTGGAATTCCGCTTCCGTCTCGCCCGGATAGCCGACGATGAAGCTGGAGCGCAGGGTGATCCCGGGGCAGACCGCGCGCCAGGCGGCGATCTCGTCCAGCGTCTTCGCCGCCGCCGCGGGCCGCGCCATCCGCCGCAGCACGTCGGGATGCGCGTGCTGAAACGGGATGTCGAGATAGGGCAGGATCGCCCCCTCCGCCATCAGCGGGATCAGATCGCGCACATGCGGATAGGGATAGACGTAATGCAGCCGCACCCAGGCGCCGAGCCTGCCCATCTCGCGGGCAAGATCGGTGATATGGCTGCGCACCTCGCCCCCCTTCCACGGGTGCAGGTCATGCCTGCGGTCAACCCCGTAGGCGGAGGTGTCCTGCGAGATGACCAGCAACTCCCGCACCCCCGCCTCGACCAGCCTTTCCGCCTCGCGCAGCACCGCATGGGCGGGGCGGCTGACCAGCCGGCCGCGCATGTCGGGGATGATGCAGAACCTGCACTTGTGGTTGCAACCCTCTGAAATCTTGACGTAACTGTAGTGCCGCGGGGTCAGCGAAACCCCCGTCGCCGGCAAGAGGTCGATGAAGGGATCGGGGCTCGGCGGCACCGCCCTGTGCACCGCGTCCAGCACCGCCTCGTACTGGTGCGGGCCGGTCACCGCCAGCACCGAGGGATGCGCCCCGGTGATGAACTCGGGATCGGCCCCCAGACAGCCGGTCACCAGCACGCGGCCGTTCTCGCGCAGCGCCTCGCCGATCGCCTCCAGGCTCTCGGCCTTGGCGCTGTCGAGAAAGCCGCAGGTGTTGACGATCACCGCATC
>DIVD01000043.1 GCA_002423245.1 Rhodobacteraceae bacterium UBA6141 | reverse complement strand
GAATTCGACATCATGTATGGCGAGGGCATATCGAAGGTCGGCGAGATCATCGACCTCGGGGTCAAGGCCGGCGTGGTCGAGAAGTCGGGCGCCTGGTATTCCTACGGGGACGAGCGCATCGGCCAGGGCCGCGAGAATGCCAAGCAGTTCCTGCGCGAGCATCCCGATGTGTCGCTGGCGATCGAGGACAAGGTCCGCGCCAGCCACGGGCTCGATTTCGCCGCGACCGAAGGCGAGGGCGAAGAGGACGTGACCGAGGCCTGAGCGGCCTTGGCCGGTCAGGGGCTGCGGGGCCGGCACGGCGCCTTGCTTCGGCGCGGTGTCTCGGCGCGCGGGCGGGGCAGGGCAGGGCCCCCGCGGCGCCATTGCTGGACAGCCCCCCGATGCGGCGATAAACGGGGGGCGACCGATCCATGCCCGCAAGGCCCCCGCGAGAGCAGAAATACATGCCCAGCCTGAACGACATCCGCTCTACCTTTCTCGATTTCTACCGTCGGAACGGACACCGCGTGGTGCAGAGCTCGCCCCTGGTGCCCCGCAACGACCCGACGCTGATGTTCACCAATTCGGGCATGGTGCAGTTCAAGAACCTGTTCACCGGGGCGGAGACGCGCGACTATGTCCGCGCCGCCAGCGCGCAGAAATGCGTCCGGGCGGGCGGCAAGCACAATGACCTCGACAATGTCGGCTACACCGCGCGGCACCACACCTTCTTTGAAATGCTGGGCAATTTCAGCTTTGGCGACTATTTCAAGGACGACGCCATCGCCTTCGCCTGGGAGCTGCTGACGCGCGATTTCGGCATCGAGGCGAAGAAGCTGCTGGTCACCGTCTATCACACCGACGACGAGGCGGCGGCGATCTGGAAGAAGGTCGCGGGGCTCGGGGACGACCGCATCATCCGCATCCCCACCGATGACAATTTCTGGCGGATGGGTCCGACCGGCCCCTGCGGCCCCTGCACCGAGATCTTCTATGACCATGGCGAGCAGATCTGGGGCGGGCCGCCGGGCTCGGCGGATGAGGATGGCGACCGCTTCATCGAGATCTGGAACCTCGTCTTCATGCAGAACGAGCAGCTTGCCGATGGCCGCCTGCTGCCGCTGCCCAAGCAGTCGATCGACACCGGCATGGGGCTGGAGCGGATCGGCGCGCTGCTGCAGGGCAAGCATGACAACTACGACACCGACCTGATGCGCAGCCTGATCGAGGCGAGCGCCCATGCCACAAGCACCGATCCCGACGGGCCGGGCAAGGTGCATCACCGGGTGATCGCCGACCATCTGCGCGCCACCAGCTTCCTGATCGCCGACGGGGTGATGCCCTCCAACGAGGGGCGCGGCTATGTGCTGCGGCGGATCATGCGGCGGGCGATGCGCCATGCGCATATGCTGGGCACGGAGGATCCGGTGATGTACCGGCTCGTGCCGGCGCTGGTGCGGCAGATGGGCGGCGCCTATCCCGAGCTTGGCCGCGCGCAGGCGCTGATCGAGGAGACGCTGAAGCTGGAGGAGACCCGGTTCAGGCAGACGCTGGAGCGGGGGCTGCGGCTGCTGGATGACGAAGTGGCCAAGCTGCCCGAAGGCGCCGCGCTGCCGGGCGAGGCGGCCTTCCGGCTGTATGACACCTACGGCTTTCCGCTGGACCTGACGCAGGATGCGCTGCGCGAGCGGGGCCGCGCCGTCGATACCGCCGGCTTCGATGCCGCGATGGCCGAGCAGCGGGCCAAGGCGCGTGCAAGCTGGGCCGGTTCGGGCGAGACGCGCGATGCCGCGATCTGGTTCGATCTGGCCGAGCGGCACGGGCCGACCGAGTTCCTCGGCTATGACACCGAAACCGCCGAGGGGCAGATTCTGGCGCTGGTGCAGGGCGGCGCCGAACTGCCCGCCGCCGAGGAGGGCGCCGAGATCCAGATCATCGTCAACCAGACGCCCTTCTACGCCGAAAGCGGCGGGCAGGTCGGCGATGCCGGCTGGCTGCGCACCGAAACCGGGCAGGCGGCGATCACCGATACCCGCAAGGCGGGCGGGGTGTTCGTGCATGTCGCGCGCGTGACCGAAGGCCGGATCAGCGCCGGGCAGCCCGCCAAGCTCGAGGTGGATCACCACCGCCGCGCCGCCATCGAGGCCAATCATTCGGCCACCCATCTTGTGAACGAGGCGCTGCGCCGCGCGCTTGGCGATCATGTCGCGCAGAAGGGCAGCCTGAACGCGCCGGACCGCCTGCGCTTCGATTTCAGCCATACGAGGGCGCTCAGCCCTGCCGAGTTGGCGCAGGTCGAGGCGGAGGTGAACGCGCTCATCCGCCAGAACGGTGCGGTCGAGACCCGGATCATGACCCCCGACGATGCCCGCGCCCTGGGTGCGCAGGCGCTGTTCGGCGAAAAGTATGGCGATGAGGTGCGCGTCGTGTCGATGGGCCGCCTCGCCGGGTCGGGCAAGGGCAATGACGGCGCGACCTATTCGATCGAGCTGTGCGGGGGCACCCATGTCGGCCGTCTGGGCGAGATCGGCGCTTTCGTGCTGCTGGGGGACAGCGCCTCCGCCGCGGGTGTGCGGCGGATCGAGGCGCTGACCGGGCAGGCGGCGCTCGATCATCTGAAGGCGCAGGGGGAGCGGCTGGCAGAGATCGGCGCGCTGCTGAAGGCGCCCGCCGCGGATGTGGTGGACCGGGTGAAGGCGCTGGTCGAGGAACGCCGCGCGCTGGCCCATGAGGTCGCGCAACTGCGGCGGGAGCTGGCGATGGGCGGCGGCGCTGCGGGCCCGGCGGCGCGGCAGATCGGCGGGATCAGCTTTCTTGCGCAATCGGTCAGCGGCGTGTCGGGCAAGGATCTGCCGGCGCTGGTGGACGAGATGAAATCCCGCGTCGGTTCGGGCGCGGTGCTGCTGGTGGCCGATACCGGCGGCAAGGCGGCGGTTGCGGCGGGGGTGACGGCGGATCTGGTCTCGCGGATCTCTGCGGTCGATCTGGTGCGCGCGGCGGCCGGGGCGCTTGGCGGCACGGGCGGCGGCGGGCGGCCCGACCTGGCGCAGGCGGGCGGCGCCGATCCCTCGAAGGCGGGCGAGGCGATTGCCGCCGCCGAGGCCGTGCTTGCGAACCTGGTGGAGAGGGCAGGCCCGTGACCGCCCTCTGGATCGCGCATGTCGCCGTCACCGACCCCGAGGCCTATGGCCGCTATGCCAGGGCCGCCGGCCCCGCCATTGCCGCGCATGGCGGGGTGTTCCTGACCCGCGGCGGGCGCCATGTGCAACTGGAAGGGACAGAGCGCGCGCGCAATGTGGTGGCGCGCTTCCCCTCGCTCGAGGCGGCGGAGGCCTGCTATCGCAGCGCCGAGTATCAGGCGGCGCTTGCCCATGCCATCGGCGCGGCGGAGCGCGATCTGGTGATCGTCGAGGAAGCGGCCCCCTGAAAAGCGCCGTCCCCGGGCGGGCCGGACCTTAGCCGGCGGCGGGCGGGGCGGCGGCGAGTCCCTCCATCTCGCGGGCGATGGTGCTGATTTCCTCGGCAATCGCCGCTTCCAGCGCGAATTCAGGCGAGGGCAGGACGCCGGGGTCTTCCTCGTGGCCCCCGAACTCGTGGCCCTCGAACGCCTTGCGCTCGGCAAAGTCGTCCCGCAGCGCGGCGGCGAGGCCCGTTCGCGCGACGAGGCGGATCAGCAGCTTGCGCTGCGCGATCACCATCGCCTCCAGCCGGAGCAGCCGCGTCGCCATCGCCTCGGGCGCGGGGGCGGGCGCCTCGGGCGAGGCGGCGGGCGCGTCCGGGCCCGTCCCGGTCAATTGGATCCCGCGGGCGGCGGGGCGCCGACGGTGGCGGCGGTGCCGCTGCCGTTGCCCTGGTCGATCTGCACCCCGGGCTGCGAGCCGCTGGTATTGCCCTGCCCGCCGGTCGTTACCGCAGGGTCGGCCCCGCTGTCGATCTGGCCGCCGCCGGTACCGGCCCCGATCTCGCCGCTGGCCGGGGCAGTCGTCTCGACGGCCGTGTCGGGGCCGGGGGCCTTTGCGGATTGTTCGAACGCCCACCAAGCGATCATTGCGACGGCGAAGATGGCGACCAGCGCGCTGCCGAGCAGCGGCGCCCAGTGCCGGCGCTTCTGCTTGTCGATATCGGTGTCTGGTGCGGACATGTCGATCTCCTTCGCGGGTTGCCCGGCCTCGCGCCCCCCCCGCACCCCGCTGTCCGGGCGGCGGATCTCGGGCCGGGTGATCTGCGGCGCGGTCTGCGCCCGTTGCGAGGAAAACGAGCGCGCGCGCGATCTGTTCCCTGCCGCGGCCCGAAATCCGCAGGAGGCGCGAAAGCTTGCCGGTTTTCCGCACCTGCGGGAACGGAAGGTTTTTCCGGCGGTTATCTGTGCAATGCCGACCAATGGCGTGAGGCCGTTCAGGCGGCCGTCGCCCGAGGGCCAGGCGGGCATCCCGCAGGGGCGGCGCCGCCGCGGCGAAAGTCATCGAGGAGACTGCCATGCAGACTGGCCCCAGAGCCGCAGATTCGCCGTCCAACGGCGTCGCGCATGACGCGGCGGCAGGCAGGATCGAGCTTCCCCCCGTCGCCGGGCCGGCGGGTCCGGTGGGCGAGGCACCCGGCCAGGCACCCGGCCAAGCACCCGGCGAGCCACCCGGCGAGGCGCCCGGCCAGGCGCCGACCCGGAAGCCGCTGCACACCCCGAAGCCGCTGGACAGGGCGCAAGAGCATGACCAAGAGCACGACCTCGCGGCGCGCCCCGATGCGCGCTCCCGCCGTGCGGGCGACAGCGGCGCGGCCTGCGCCAGCAGCAGGGCGCTCGGCATCCTGGTCGGCATCCTCGTGGTGCTGGCGATCATCGCCGTGCTGTAGGCAGCGCGGAAGCCGTGCTTCGCGCAAGACAGCGCCGGCCGCAAGTCGGGCGGCCGGCGCTTTCGGGATCGTCGATCGTGGCGGCCGGGGCGTTCAGTAGAGGCCGGGGCGGCCAGCAGCGGCGGGTTGTCAGCAGCGGCGGGTTGTCAGTAGCGGCCGGGCGGGTCGCTGGCGGGGAAGGATTCGTCGCTCACTTCATCGACCTCGTCCCAGGTCCCGGGCGGGTCCTTCATCTGGGAGGGCCCCGCTGGGCGCACCGGCGGAGGGCCGTCCGCGGCGGCCCCGGTATCGGCGGGCTTCGGAGGGGCTGCCTTGGCGGCGGGCCGCGAGGCCGCGCCCGGCGCCTCGCCGTCTTTCGGCTGCGGCAGGAAAGCCGCCGGGGCGCGGGCGTCGCGGCGGCTGGACGACCAGAACAGCCAGCCGATCCCGGCAAGGGCCAGCAAGGGCAGGCTGCGGCTGAGGGAATGTCGCATCGGATCACCTTTCAGATGGAAAGCATCGCAAGGCAGAACCCGCAGCAGCCGCGGACGTTCCGTGCGGCCGATGCTTTCGGCAGCCCGTCAGGCGGGACTCGGCTTGGCGGGGCAGCGCGCCCGTCAGGGCGCGAGGAAGCGCGCGCCCGTCAGGGCGCGAGGAAGCGCACGCCCGTCAGGGCGCGAGGAAGCGCACGCCCGTCAGGGCGCGAGGAAGCGCACGCCGGGCATGGCCGCGATCTCGGCCACATCGTCATCATAGGCGTCGGTGATGTCCTCGATCAGATCCCCGGTCCAGCCGGGCAGGGCGATCTCCACCTCGAGCGCCTCGGGCCGCGCGAATTTCGACAGGAAGGCCGACACGATGCTGCGGCGCTGCTCGATGCTCGCCGGAGGGTGGCTGGCAAGATAGCCTTCCAGCCGCCTCTGCCCGTCCGGGGTCATGATCGTCGCCAGCACGTCCATGTCGGCGGCCAGCGGCGTTTCGGCGGGCACGCCCGCGACGCTGCGCAGCACCTCGGGCCAGATTAGCGGCGTATCCTCGTTGCACCACAGTGTCAGCTGCCGCCCCGGCACCGCCGCGAGGATGCGCCGGATCACCGGCGCCCAGCGGATCTGCAGCGGATCGGCCGATCCGATGAACTGCTCGCAGGTCAGCCCCTCGACCCGGCCCAGCAGCGCCGGGATCAGCGTGGCGGGGTTGCGCAGCGCCATGTGGAACTCGCACGGATCATCGGGGAAGAGGTTCGAGAGCGCCGCGACCTTGCGCGCGGCCATCGGGTAGAACATGCCCTCCATCACCGCCTTTTGCGGGATGCAGATGAACAGCTCGTTGCTGAACACCAGCCGCTCGACCAGATCGGCATCCGCCACGGCATCAAGCAGCACCTCCTGCACCTCGCGGCTGGCGGCGGCGCCCTTCAGCTTCAGCAAGGTCTCGCGCAGCACCGGGCGATAGCGGCCGGGGCCGGGGACGATCACCCCCCGTTCGGCGAGCGGACCCTTGGCCCGCAGAAGCCCGCGCACCAGCCGCTCTTCATCGGTGGAATGCGCCCCGAGGTGATAGACGACCTGCATTGCCTGTCGGGCCCGTTCTTCTTGCTGCTTCAACGCGATGTCATGCCCGCTATATACGGTGATTTCTGGACAGGGAAACGGCATTCCTGTATCGCCGGGCGCATGACCAGCAGCGAGCATCCAGCCCATCCGATCCGCCGGCAGGAGGCGCGCGCGGCGGGCGGGGGGCTGTGGTCGGCCGGCGCGGTGCTGATCGCGGCGCTGGTGGCGCTGCCGATCCTGTCGGTGCTGTGGCTGGCCTTCAACCCGACCGAGAACATCTGGCCGCATCTGCTGGCGACCACGCTGCCGCGCTATCTGGCGAATACCGCGGTGCTGGCGCTTGGGACCGGGGCGCTGGCGGCGGCGGTGGGGGCGGGCGCGGCCTGGCTGATCGCGATGTACCGCTTTCCGCTGTCGGGCGCGCTGGAATGGCTCTTGCTGCTGCCGCTGGCGATCCCGGCCTATGTGGGGGCCTATGCGCTGGTGGATTTCCTGGAATATTCCGGCCCGGTGCAGGTGGCGCTGCGCGATGGCTTCGGCTGGGCCTCGGCGCGCGACTACTGGTTCCCGGCGGTCAAGACCCGCGGCGGCGCGGTGGTGGTGCTGGCGGCGGCGCTTTATCCCTATGTCTATCTGCTGGCGCGGGCGGCGTTTCGCGAACAGCCCGCCGGCTCCTACGAGGTGGCGCGCGCGCTTGGCGCGGGGCCGGCGGGGCTGTTCTGGCGGGTGGGGCTGCCGCTGGCGCGTCCGGCCATCGCCGCCGGCGCCGCGATCGTGATGATGGAGACGGTCGCCGATTATGGCGTCGTCAGCTACTTTTCCGTGCAGACGCTGACCACCGGCATCTTCACGACATGGCTGGAGATGGGCAATGCCGGCGGCGCCGCGCAGATCGCCTGCCTGATCCTCGCGCTCGTGCTTGCGCTTGTCGCGCTGGAAAAGCTTTCGCGGCGGCGGCTGCGCTATTACCAGTCGGTGCGCCAGCCGAGGCCGGTCGCGCGCGCGCCGCTGCGCGGCCTGCGGGGCTGGCTGGCGACGGGGCTGTGCCTTGTGCCCTTCGCGCTCGGCTTCGTGCTGCCGGTCGCGGTGATGGGCGCCCATGCGGCGGCGAACCCCGAGGCCTGGGTGTCGCCCGGCCTTGGCCGCGCGCTGCTGCACACGCTGGCGACGGGGGGCATCGCCGCGGCGCTGACCGTCGCGGCCGCGCTGTTCATGGTCTATGGCGTGCGGCTGACCGGGCGGGCGGTGCCGCGGCTGCTGCTGCCCTTCACCGCGCTTGGCTATGCCGCGCCCGGCGCGGTGCTGGCGGTGGGGCTGCTGATCCCGCTGGCGGCGCTCGATCATCGGCTGGCCGACGGCTGGCTGGCGCTGACCGGCACCGATCCGGGCCTGATGCTGACCGGCTCGGCCGGTGCCATCGTGCTGGCCTATGTGGTGCGCTTCTTCGCCATCGCGCAGGGCGCGGCGGATGCGGCGTTCGGGCGGGTCTCGCCCTCGTTGCCGATGGCGGCGCGCTCGCTGGGCAAGACCGCGGGCGGCGCGCTGGCGGCGGTCTATCTGCCGCTGATGAGGGGCAGCATCGGCTCGGCGCTGCTGCTGGTCTTTGTCGATTGCGTCAAGGAACTGCCCGCGACGATGCTGCTGCGACCGTTCAATTATGAGACGCTGGCGACGCGCACGCATGAAAAGGCGAGCCTCGAAAACCTCGGCGACGCCTCTCCCGCCGCGCTTCTGGTGATCGCGGTGGGGCTGGTGGCGGTGGCGCTGCTGGCGCGGGCGAACCTCGCACCCGCCCCCCGCCCAAGATGAGGCCGCGGCTGGTCGTGGTGGCGGGGATGTCGGGCGCGGGCAGGTCCACGCTTGACGCCGCGCTGGCGGCGAGCCAGCGCCGCAGCGGGCAGTTCATGCCGCTCTCGCTGCTGCCAAGCCAGCTTGCCACCTGGCAGTCCCCGGACCCGGACGAACCCGATACCCACGTCCTGAACGCGCTTCTGGACCCGCCCGCCCTGCTGGACGCCGCGCTCGCCGCGCTTGGCTGACCCCGGCGCGAGGGCCTTGCAACCCTGCGCCGCGCGGTCTATCTGCCTGCGCGTGCCCCTATAGCTCAGCTGGTAGAGCGTCTGATTTGTAATCAGAGGGTCGGGAGTTCGAGTCTCTCTGGGGGCACCATCGACGCGGGCACCATCGACGGGCGCCCGATGGCCGGTTCCGTGGTGCCGATGTGCGTCTGTCGCGGAACTGTTGTGCAAGACTGATCTGTTCAGTAGTGATGGAGCGGTCCGAAGTCGCCATCGCCCGGCGGCACGGCGACAGATTTCAGGAGAACGAGATGCAGATTGGCACACGCAAGCTGGGCTCTCAGGGGCTCGAGGTTTCCGCACTCGGCCTCGGGTGCATGGGGATGTCGGAATTCTATGGCGGCCGTGACGAGGCCGAGGCGGTCGCGACGATCCACCGCGCGCTCGAGCTTGGCGTCACGCTGCTTGACACCGCCGACATGTATGGCCCCTTCACCAACGAGGTGCTGGTCGGCAAGGCCATCGCCGGCCGCCGCGACGAGGTGGTGCTGGCGACCAAGTTCGGGAACGTCCGGGGCGAGAACGGCGAATATCTCGGCATCCGCGGCGATGCGGCCTATGTGCGCCAGGCCTGCGACGCCTCGCTGAAGCGGCTCGGGGTGGACCATATCGACCTTTACTATCAGCACCGGGTCGATCCGAACACGCCGATCGAGGAAACCGTGGGCGCCATGGCCGAACTGGTGAAGGCCGGCAAGGTGCGCTACCTCGGCCTGTCCGAGGCCGCGCCCGACACCATTCGCCGCGCCCATGCCGTCCACCCGATCTCGGCGCTTCAGACCGAATATTCGCTCTGGAGCCGCGAGCCCGAGGAGGCGATCCTGCCGACGGTGCGCGAGCTTGGCATCGGCTATGTCGCCTACAGCCCGCTCGGGCGCGGCTTTCTGACCGGGCAGATCCGCCGCATCGAGGATCTGGCAGAGGACGACTACCGCCGCGCCGCGCCGCGCTTCCAGGGCGAGAACTTCCAGAAGAACCTCGATCTGGTGGCCGAGATCGAGACGATGGCGCGCGAGAAGGGCTGCACGCCGGCCCAGCTTGCGCTTGCCTGGCTGCTGGCGCAGGGCGAGGACATCGTGCCGATCCCGGGGACCAAGAAGCGGTCGCGGCTCGAGGAGAACGTGGGGGCTGTCGAGGTGCGGATCACGCCCGAGGATCTTGCCCGGATCGACCGCATCCTGCCGCCGGGCGCTGCCGCGGGGACGCGCTATGCCGCGCCCCAGATGCAGGCGCTGAACCGGTGAGCGGCGGACGGCTGGAAGGGCAGGTCGCGATCGTCACCGGCGGCGGGCGCGGGCTCGGGCGGGCGATGGTGCTGGGGCTTGCGGCGGCGGGCGCGCGGGTCATCGCCACCGCATCGCGCGAGGCCGCCGAGGTCGAGGCCGTGGCCCGCGAGGCGGGGAACGGGCAGGTTGTCCCGATGCTCGCCGATGTCACGCGCGAGGAAGACTGCGCGCGCGCCGTCGAGCTGGCGCGTGACCGCTTCGGGCGGCTCGACCTGCTTGTCAACAATGCCGGGCGGGGCATGAAATATGTCAGCCAGCGCTTCCTGACCGAGCCGACCCGGTTCTGGGAGACCGATCCGCATGTCTGGCGCATGGTGATCGACACCAATGTGAACGGCCCGTTCCTGATGGCGCGGGCCGCGGCGCCGGGGATGATCGCCGCCGGTCGTGGGCGCATCGTCAATGTCACCATGAACCATGCCACCATGCGGCGGCGCGGCTTTTCGCCCTACGGCCCGTCCAAGGCGGCGCTGGAGTCCGAGACGATCATCTGGGCGCAGGATCTGGAGGGCACCGGGGTTACGGTGAACGGGCTGCTTCCCGGCGGCGCCACGGCGACGGGGATGATCCCCGAGGGCCTGCCGCAAGAGGCCCGCGCCGGGCTGCTCGATCCCGCGATCGTTGTCCCGCCGCTTCTGTGGCTTGCCTCGGGCGCGTCGGACGGGGTGACCGGGCGGCGGCTCGACGCCGCGCGCTGGCAAGCAGAGCTGCCCGAGGCCGAGGCCGCCAGGGCGGCGATGGACAACGCGGGCTGGCCCACCGGCTGATGCGCGGCCACGACGGGGCTACCCCGCCGCCTGCCAGCGCGACAGCCGGGGGTCCATCACCCTGCGCCAGAGCGGCGGCACCAGCGCCAGCGCCGCCATCAGCGGCAGCGAGCGCGGCAGCATCGGCGTCGCCTCCCGGTCCAGCCGCAGGCCGGGCCAGGCGCGCCCCGGATGCAGGTGATGGTCGGCGTGGCGCGGCGCGTGCAGCATCAGCCAGCCCGAGAAGGGCTGCGGCGCGTCCCAGCTATGGGCAGGCCCCACCGGCTCTGCCCGCCCGGCGCTGATGCGCCGCGCAAGCCCGTAATGCTGCACGTAATCGGACAGCAGCAACTGCATCTGCGCATGGGCCGCCAGCCCCGCCCAGGCCAGCAGCCCCGGCAGCCCGAAGGCCAGCGCCGCCCCCGCCAGACAGGCCAGCGCCCCGCCGACCTGAACCGCACAGGGATGCAGCCCGCGCCGGTCGGCGCGCGCCCGCAGCGCCGTCTCCGCCCGAAGCCCCTCGCGGAACGATCCCGCCCAGGCCCGCAGCGCGAAGCGGTAGAAGCCCTCCCCGGCGCGGGCGGAGTTGGGGTCCGCCGCCGTCGCCACATGCCGGTGATGCACCAGCCGGTGCGCCGAGACGTGGTGCCCGAACAGCAGCGACACGAACACCGCGGCGCCGAGCAGATGGAGCCACCGCGCCCCGCGATGGATCAGCTCATGCGCGTTGGAATTGGAGACCTGCCCGAAGAACAGCCCGAACCCGGCGAAGGCCAGCACCCGCTCGCCGCCGCCCAGCCCCGTCGCACCCGCGACAGCCGCCACTCCCAGCGGCAGCAGCGCCAGATGCAGCAGCGCCAGCGTGACCGACAGCGCATCGGCGGCCGGGAACTCCGCCCCCTCCGGCGCATTGCCGCTGCCGGCGATCAGCGCATCCAGCGCATAGGACAACACCGTCATGTAGCCAAACGCCGCGAGGCCCCAGCCGCCGCCCCACAGCGCCGCGCCCACCAGCAGCGGCACCGGCATGAGCGTCGCCGCCCAGAAGGGCAGCATCGAGGGGGCAGGATCGGGCAGCGGCATCGGCAATGGCCTTTCGCCGCCAGTCTAGCCATGCCGGCGCCGCGCGCAATGGCCGGGCCGCGCGCAATGGCCGGGCCCGCCCGCCATCCCCTTCCATCTGCGGGGAGAACGGGCTAGGTGAAGGACAGCGCAAGCTTTCCATGCCAGACGCCGGGGGCGCCGATGTCGTTCTTCAACAAGCTCAGGGACCGGCTGACACGCTCCTCCTCGAAACTCGCCGAGGGGCTGGACGCGATCGTGGAGGAGGGCGCGCCGCCCGCCGCGACGGAACCGCCCCCCGCCCCTGCAGCCACACCACCCACACCACCCGCATCCGCACCCGGCCTCCTCGGCCGCATCTTCACGCGCGAGCCCGCCACCACACCCGCCACCCCCGCTCCGGCCCCCGAAGCCCCGCGCCGGGTGCTGGACGATGCGATGCTCGAAAGCCTCGAGGAGCTGCTGATCGCCTCCGACATGGGGGTGGAGACCGCGCTGCGCGTCACCGCCAACCTTGCCGAGGGAAGGATGGGCCGGCGCATGTCGGTGGACGAGATCAAGCGCGCGCTCGCCGCCGAGATCGCCCGGATCATGGAGCCCGTCGCCCGCCCGCTGCCGATCTACGCCAAACGCCCGCAGGTGGTGCTGATCGTCGGCGTCAACGGCTCGGGCAAGACCACCACCATCGGCAAGCTCGCCAGCCAGTTCCGCGCCGCCGGCAAGTCCGTCGTCATCGCCGCGGGGGACACGTTCCGCGCCGCGGCGGTGGAACAGCTTCAGGTCTGGGGCGAGCGCGCCGGCGTGCCGGTGCTGACCGCGCCCGAAGGCTCGGACCCGGCCAGCCTCGCCTTCGATGCGATGACCCGCGCGCAGGAAACCGGCGCCGACCTTCTGATGATCGACACCGCCGGCCGCCTGCAGAACCGCGCCGACCTGATGGAGGAACTGGCCAAGATCGTCCGGGTGATCCGCAAGAAGGATCCTGAGGCGCCGCACAACACGCTTCTGGTGCTCGACGCGACCACCGGCCAGAACGCGCTGTCGCAGGTGGAGGTGTTCCGCAAGCTGGCGGATGTCTCCGGCCTCGTGATGACCAAGCTTGACGGCACCGCCAGGGGCGGGGTGCTGGTGGCGCTGGCCGACCGGTTCGGCCTGCCGATCCATGCCATCGGCGTGGGCGAGCAGATCGACGATCTGCAACCCTTCGACCCCGAGGAGTTCGCCCGCGCGCTGGTGGGGCTCTGACAGCCGTGCAGGAAGCCCGCGCAGACGCGCCCCCGGCCCTGCCTTGTGCCGGACATCCCGCGGGGGTGAGCGGGCGCGGGGGGGTGCGCGGGCGCGGGGGGGTGCGCGGGCGCGCGGGGGTGGGGGCGCGCGGGGGGGTGAGCGGGCGCGGGGGGGTGAGCGGGCGCGGGGCCCCCGCGGCTGGCGAGAATCCTGCGGGCCGCTATCCGATCCGCTCCGACAGCCGCCTGAACAGCCACAGCACCACCAGCGCCAGCACCGTTGCCATCACCGCCAGCCCGGCCCGGCCGGTGCCGCAGGCAAGACCCACCGCCCCGGCCATCCACATCCCCGCGCCGGTGGTCAGCCCCTTCACATGCCCGCCCGAAACGATGATCGACCCGGCGGCCAGAAACGCCACCCCCGCCGTCACCGCCTCGATCAGGCGCAGGATGTCGGGGCGCGGATCGCCCGGGGCCGTGGCCTGCAGCACGATCAGCTCCAGCGCGATCAGCGCGAACAGGCAGGCTGCGACCGCAATCAGCATGTGGGTGCGCAGCCCCGCCGCCTTGTCGTGGACCTCGCGCTCCAGCCCGATCAACCCGCCCAGCAGCATCGCCGCCAGCAGCCGCAGCGCCGCGATGGCCGCCGGGGTCGCAACGAAGGACCGGGTCAGCTCGGCCGTGAACTCGTCCCAGATCGCCATCATCGTCTCTCCTTTCGCGCCGGGCCAACGCCCTCCGCGCGCCGCTGTTCCCGCCCCGCGCCGCCGGGCCATGCCGGGATGAGCGCCTGGGTGATCTCGCTGGAGGGAACCCCGGCGGGGGAGCAGGCGGCGCTGCTGCTGGCGCTGCTGGCGGCGGTGCTGCACGCGGTGTTCGGCGCGCTGCAGAAGGGGCGCCACGATCCCTGGATCAGCCGCGCCTCGATCGACGCCTTCGCCGCGCTCTATGCGCTGGCGATGATCCCGCTGCTGCCCTGGCCAGAGCCGCACATGTGGCCGATCTTCGCCGGGGTCTGGGCGATCCATCTCGCCTACAAGATCCTGCAGGCGATGGCCTTCAGCCGCGGCGCCTTCACGGTCGTCTATCCGGTGGTGCGCGGCACGGGGCCGCTGTTCGCGGTGATCGGCGCGGGGCTGATCTTCGGCGAGCATTTCACCGCCGGGCAATGGGCCGGGGTCGGCGTGCTGCTGGCCGGCATCTTCGGGCTGGCCGCCTACAACCTGCGCCATGTCACGGCGGACCGGGACACGCTGGTGGCGGCGCTCGCGCTTGCGGTCGTGACCGGCGGCCTCGTCGCGATCTACACCACCTATGACGCCTACGGCATCCGGGCCAGCGCCGATCCCTTCACCTTCATCGCATGGCTCTTCCTGGTCGACGGGCTGACCTTTCCGCTGGTCTATGCGCGCCGGCTCTGGCGGTTTCCCGCGGCCGACCGGGCGGCGCTGCTGAAGCGGGGCGCCATCGGCGCGGTGGTGGCCTATTTCAGCTTCGGCGCGATCATGCTGGCCACCCGGCTCGACAAGGTGGGCGAGGCGGCGGTATTGCGGGAGACATCGACGGTCTTTGCGGCGCTGATCGGCTGGCTGATGCTGGGCGAGAAGGTGGGGCCGCGGCGCGCGGGGCTGATGGCGCTGATCGCGGCGGGCGCGGTGATCGTGAAACTGGCAGGCTAGGAGAGCGGCATGACCGACGAGGAAATCGCAGCCGGGCGCGCGGGCGCGGAACTTCAGGGCGCGCGGCCGAAGGGGCGCAGGATCAATCCCTGGGTGAAGCTGGGGCTGGAGCTTGGGCCGGTCATCGCCTTCTTCGTCGCCTTCGGGCGGCTGAAGGATGCGACCGTCACGGTTGGCGGCACCGAATATGGCGGGTTCATCCTGGCGACGGCGGGCTTCATCGTGCTGATGGTCGTCTGCACCGCGATCCTGTGGCGGCTGACCGGCCGCCTTGCGCCGATGCAGGTGGCGACGCTGGTGCTGGTGGTGGTGTTCGGCGGGCTCTCGGTCTGGCTGAACGACGAGCGGTTCTTCAAGATGAAGCCGACGATGATCTACCTGCTGTTTGCCGGCACCCTCGGCTTCGGGCTGCTGCGCGGGCGCTCCTACCTCGCGCTGGTGATGGAGGAGGTGATGCCGCTGACCCCCGCCGGCTGGATGATCCTGACCCGGCGGCTCGCGCTGTTCTTCCTGGCGCTGGCGGTCGCGAACGAGGTGATCTGGCGCACCATGTCCGACCAGGCCTGGGTCAACTTCAAGACCTTCGGCCTGACGCTGGCGATGTTCGGCTTCTTCATGGCGCAGGGCAAGCTGATGCAACAGCACGCGCTGCCGGACGAGGACAAGGACGGCTGAGCGGGGGCAACCCTGCGGCCGCGTGGATGGCAAGCCCCATCCGCGCCGGTCCCCCTCAGTCCTTCCTGAACAGCACCGATTGCGCCTGCCTGTCCCTGGCAAGGTCGGAGCGCCTTTCCGCCGCCACCGCCCGCCCGCGCTGCACGCCGGGGCGCGCGCCGACCGTCTCCAGCCAGCGGGCGAGGTGGGGCTTGTCCTCCAGCGTCTGCTCCTGCCCCTTCCAGATCGAGGCCCAGGGCCAGATCGCGAAATCGGCGATCGACAGGAAATCGCCCGCCACGAAGGCGTTGCCCGCAAGCTGCCGGTCGAGCACGCCGTAAAGCCGCGCCACCTCGGCCCGGTAGCGGTCCTTGGCGTAGGGCAGGTCGTTGGGCGGGTCCATCGCCGGGGCGTAGCGCAAGAAGTGATGCGCCTGCCCGGCCATCGGCCCGAGCCCGCCCATCTGCCACATCAGCCACTGGTCCACGGCGATGCGGTCCCGCTCGCTGGCCCCGTAGAACTGCCCGGTCTTGCGAGCGAGGTATTGCAGGATCGCCCCCGATTCGAAGATGGATACGGGCGCGCCGTCCGGTCCCTCCGGGTCCACGATCGCCGGCATCCGGTTGTTCGGCGCGATCTTCAGGAACTCGGGCGCGAACTGCTCGCCCTTGCCGATATCCACCAGATGCACCCTGTAGGGCAGCCCCATCTCCTCCAGCGCGATGCTGATCTTCCAGCCGTTGGGGGTGGGCCAGTAGTAAAGCTCGATCGGGGCGGTCATGGCGTCTCTCCTGTTGCGCAGGACAAGCTTGGGCCATTTGCCGCCGGTGGCAAGGGCAGAGGCTGGGCCCGCGGGCTGCGCAAGCGCAGACGCGGCCGCCACGCACCCGGCCACCACGCACCCTGCCCGCGCGGCAGCAGCCGCGACCAGCGCGGCGCCTGCGGCAGGGACAGCGCCGCGCGCAGATGCGCGGGGCTCAGCGCCGCCCGCTCGCGCAGGAAGGCGCGGTAGAGGGCAAAGACACCGGGCCGGCGATAGGCGCTCCAATGGCAGATGCGCGCGCCGGGGCCGTTGATGCGAAAGCCGAGCCCCGCCAGCGCGGCCGGCGCATCCTCATGGTCCAGTTGCAGGTCCACCCAGTTGGCGCGCGGCTGCGGCAGGCCGTGGCCAAGCCCGCGCCGCCTCCCGCCCGCCACCAGCAGCTCCAGCCCGAAATCGAAGAGGTCGTTCTCGCGCGTGGTGACGTTCATCACCTCCGCCGCGCGCCCCGCCGGGCTGTCCATCGCCGCCGCCGCCGTTCCTTGCAGCTCTGCCGCGGCCAGCAGCACCGCACGGCCCAGATCGCCCGCCTTCAGCAGCGGCAGCGCCGCCAGCGCCACCCGCGCGCCCAGCGAATGCGCCACCAGATCGACCGGGCGATGCGGATCCAGGCGCCGCAGCAGCGTCACCAGCGCCGCCAGCCCGGCCCCGGCCCGCGCCGCCGAACGCCAGGCCTGCCAGATCGTGCCCCGCGCCTCCCAGCCAAGCGCGATGGCCAGCCCCTCCGCCGCCTCGCCGCGCCCGAAGCCCAGATGCCGGGGCCAGGACAGCGCCCTTGCGCAGCCGGGCGCCGGGTCCAGCGCCAGGATATGCCGGTGCGGGCTGTGCCGGTCCGCGCGCGGCGAGAACCGGAAGCCATGGATCATCACCACCACCGGCGCGCCGGGGGGCAGGCCCGCGAGACCGGCGGCAAGCTGCGCCTCGACCGGCCCGGCAGCGGCATCCGCCGGAACGAGCGCGGCCTTGTGCACATTCACCTGGATGAGGGCCATGCCCGAGCCTCCACAACATCTGGTATCTCTGTAGGCCAAGGCTGCAACACCCGAGTGAATGCCGCGTTACAGCACCGTGACGCCGCGCGCCCGCGCATCCCCGCGCCTTCCCCTTCTTGCTGGCCCGAATATCCCGGGGGCGCGGGGGCAGAGCCCCCGCTTCCGCCCGATCGGCGAGCAGCGCCGGCCCTGGCCCCCTGGCTGCCCCTGCGTCCGCCTGGCGCCCCGCGCCTTGACGCCGTGCCCCGCGCCTTGACGCCGTGCCCCGCGCCTTGACGCCATGCCCCGCCCGCGGTAACCCGCACAGACCACCCGTGGCGATTTGTCCCCCGATTGCGGGCCACGTTAAACAATCCGCTAAAGTGGACGGAGGCTCCCGCGCCCCCGCCCCCTGAAGGGCCGGGGGCTTTTTCTTGCCGGAGGATCGGCCGATGACCGACTGGAACACACGCACCAAGCTCGTCCACAGCGGCACCCGCCGCAGCCAGTATGGCGAGATGGCCGAGGCGCTGTTCCTGACCCAGGGCTTTGCCTATGACAGCGCCGAACAGGCCGAGGCGCGGTTCCTGTCCTGCGGCGAGGACGAGTTCGTCTATGCCCGTTACGGCAACCCCACCACGCGCATGTTCGAGGATCGCATCGCCGCGATCGAGGGCACCGAGGATGCCTTCGCCACCGCCAGCGGCATGGCGGCGGTGAACGGCGCGCTGTTCTGCTTCCTGCGCCCCGGCGATCATGTGGTCGCCGCCCGCGCCCTGTTCGGGTCGTGCCTCTATGTGCTCGAACTGCTCGAGAAATTCGGGGTGGAGGTCACGCTGATCGACGGGCGCGACCTTGCCGCCTGGCGCGCGGCGATGCGCGGGGGCACCCGGGCGGTGTTCCTCGAATCCGTCTCCAACCCGGCGCTGGAGGTGATCGACATCGCCGCCGTGGCCCAGATCGCCCATGCGGCCGGCGCGCTGGTGGTGGTGGACAATGTCTTCGCGACGCCGGTGTTTTCCAGGGCGGTGGCGCTTGGCGCCGATGTGGTGGTCTATTCCGCGACCAAGCATATCGACGGCAGCGGCCGCGCGCTTGGCGGGGTGATCTGCGGCACGCGCGAGTTCATCCGCGGCGTGGCCGAGCCCTACCTCAAGCATACCGGCGCGGCGATGAGCCCGTTCAACGCCTGGATCATGCTGAACGGGATGCAGACGCTGGACCTGCGGGTGCGGGCGCAGGCCGCCAATGCGCAGGCGATGGCCGAGGCGCTGGAGGGGCACCCAAAACTCGCCCGCGTGGTGTTCCCCGGCCTCGCCTCGCATCCGCAGCACGCGCTGGCGATGGCGCAGATGGGTTCGGGCGGCACCGTGGTGGCCTTCGAGGTGAAGGGCGGGCGCGACGCGGCCTTCCGCTTCCAGAACGCGCTGGAGATCATCAAGATCTCCAACAACCTTGGCGATGCGAAATCCATCGCCACCCATCCCGCGACGACGACCCATCAGCGCCTGCCCGATGAGCAGAAGGCGCGGCTTGGCATCACGCCGGGCCTGATCCGCCTGTCGCTTGGCATCGAGGATGGCGGCGACCTGATCGGCGACGTGATGCGCGCGCTGGAAGTGATCTGAAGCCGGGCCGCGGGCGTAACTCGTCGCATGAGCCTTGGACAAGACCGCCGCGCCCCCCACATGATGGAGCGCGGCATGTCAGGCGGGACCGGCGGCAAGGGGAACGGCGTGATGAACATTCAAAGCCTGATCGAACGGGATCCCTCGCGCGGCGAGGCTGCCGAGGCGCTGGCGCTGCTGCGCCGCTGGGCGCTGACCGCCACCGAGGCAGAGATCGCGGCGCTGGACCCGGCGCTTGCGCGGCTGATCCCCGGCCGCGCGCCCTCGCACTATCCCGACCTGTCGCGCAGCTATCCGGCCGGTTTCGTCGCCGATGCCGCCTACAGGGCCGGCCTGCCCGACCTGCAGAACGGACCCGCAAGCCTGATCGTCGGCGCCCGTACGCAGATCCAGCATGTGGGGATTTCCAATTTCCGCCTGCCGATCCGCTATCACACCCGCGACGGCGCGCAGGACCTGACGCTGGAAACCGGCGTCACCGGCTCGGTCAGCCTCGAGGCGGAAAAGAAGGGCATCAACATGAGCCGCATCATGCGCTCGTTCTATGCCCATGCCGAACGCGCCTTCAGCTTCGCGGTGATGGAGGCGGCGCTTGACGACTACAAGGCCGATCTGGAAAGCGCCAGCGCCCGCATCCAGATGCGGTTTTCCTTCCCCGCGAAGGTGCAGGCGCTGCGCTCGGGCCTGACGGGCTGGCAGTATTACGACATCGCGCTGGAACTGGTCGAGGCGGCGGGGCTGCGCAAGCGCATGATGCA
Source organism: Rhodobacteraceae bacterium UBA6141 (assembly GCA_002423245.1). GTDB lineage: Bacteria > Pseudomonadota > Alphaproteobacteria > Rhodobacterales > Rhodobacteraceae > Frigidibacter. Next base: position 17,746 of record DIVD01000043.1, on the reverse strand, counting down.
TCTCGATTATGTCTATTCCTCGACCTGCCCCTGCTCGCTGGAGCTGTCGGAACATGCCCGCGCCACGCGGGGGCAACTGGCGACGCCGCATTCGCAGCGCTCGGTCGCGCGGATTTCGGTGGAGCTGGTCGGCAGCCACTGCCTGTGGTTCGAGGATCTGATCGACATCGCCCGCGCCGCGGTGCCCACCGAAACGCAGGTGATGGTCAAGCGCGAGGACGAACAGGCCTTTGCCGAGCTGAACGCCGCCAACCCGATCTTCGTCGAGGATGCCGCGCGCAGCTTTGCCGCCGGGCTGCTGGCCGAGGCGCGGGTCGGCGATTTCCGGGTGATCGCCAGCCATCAGGAATCGCTGCACAGCCACGATGCCATCAGCGTGCTGACCGAAGGGCCCACCTTCGCCGCGCAAAGCCTCGACCCGCGGCTCTTCGCCTCGCTGCACAAGCCGGGCTGAGCAGATGCTGCCCGGCCGCCACCCGCGCGTCCGATCCATGATGTCCGCGCCTCGCCCGGCTTGACAGTTGGCCGCAGTGCGGCGAAGCCTCGTGCCATCATGCTCGACCTGCGCCCTGTGGGCTATATCATCGGCGTCATGCTTGCGGTGCTCGGCGTGCTGATGCTGGTGCCGTTGCTGGTCGATGCGCTGAGCGGCGATCCGAACTGGTGGTCGTTCCTCGAAAGCGCCTTCATCAGCGGCTCGGCGGGGGTGTTCCTCGCGCTGGCGACCGGCAACCGGCTGGGACGCAGCCTGACGGTGCGGCAGGCCTTCGTGCTGACCGTCGGCATCTGGGCCTTCCTGCCGCTGTTCGGGGCGTTGCCCTTCATGCTGGGCGGGCCGCGGGCAGGGTTCACCGACGCCTATTTCGAGGCGGTGTCGGGGATCACCACCACCGGATCGACGGTCTTCGTGGGGCTCGACGACTTTCCGCCGGGGCTGAACCTCTGGCGCGGCATGCTGAACTGGGCCGGCGGGCTGGGCATCGCCTTCGTCGTGATGATCTTCCTGCCGGTGATGCGCGTCGGCGGGATGCAGTTCTTCCGCACCGAGGGCTTCGACACGCTGGGAAAGATCCTGCCCCGCGCGAGCGATATCGCCCGCTCGCTCGCGCAGGTCTATGCCGGGCTGACGCTGGTCTGCGGGCTGGTCTATCTGTCGATCGGGATGACGCCGCTCGACGCGACGGTGAATGCGATGGCGACCATCGCCACGGGCGGCTTCTCGTCCTCGGATCTTTCGTTCAACAAGTATCAGGGCGCCGGGCAATATGCCGGGGCGGTGTTCATGATCCTCGGCAGCATTCCCTATATCCGCTATGTGCAACTGCTGAGCGGCTCTGCCCGCCCCCTGTGGCGCGACCCGCAGGTGCGCGCCTATCTGCGCTGGATCTGCTATGTGGTGGGGTCCGTGACGATCTGGCGCGTCGCCACCAGCGACATGGCGCCCGAGCCGGCCTTCCGCGAGGCGCTGTTCAACCTCGTCTCGATCTTCTCCTCCAGCGGGTTCTTTTCCGGCAGCTTTCCCGAATGGGGCTCGTTCATCATGGTCGTCGGGTTCTGGATCGGCATCATAGGTGCCTGTTCGGGATCGAGCGGCGCGGGGCTGAGCGTGTTCCGGGTGCAGCTTATGGGGCAGGTGGTGGTCGCGCAGATCCGCCGCCTGCACGCGCCGCACCGGGTGGCGCTGGTGAAATACGACGGGCGCAGCGTGGACGAGGACACGATGAACGCGCTGGTCATGTATATCTACGGCTATGTCATCACCCTTGGGGTGCTGAGCGTGCTGTTGACCTTCTTCGCCGTCGACATGGAATCGGCGCTGTTCGGGATCTGGACGTCGATCGGCAATATCGGCTACGGATTTGGCCCGATGCTGGCGCGCACGGGCACCTTCGTCGATTTTCCCGATGCGGCGAAATGGGTGATGATCCTGGCGATGCTGATGGGCCGGCTGGCGCTGCTGTCGGTGTTCGTGCTGGTGCTGCCGCGATTCTGGCGCCAGTGAGGGGGCAGGGACGGGGGGGGCGCTGCCAGCAAGACTGGCAAGCGGGGAGGGGCGCCCCGCGCCGCTTGACAGGCCGGCGCGGCGCGGCCAAGCCTCGGCCATGATCGAGCTGCGCCCCGTCGGATATGTCATCGGCCTCCTGATCGCCACGCTGGGGGCGGTGATGCTGATCCCGATGGCGGTGGATCTGGCGCGGGACGATCCGCACTGGTTCGCCTTCCTCGAAAGCGCGATCGTCACCGGGGCGGCGGGCGGATTTCTGGCGCTGGCCTGCCGCAACAGCCTTGGCCGGGCGCTGAGCGTGCATCAAAGCTTCGTGCTGACCGCGGGGATCTGGCTGACGGTGCCGCTGTTCGGATCGCTGCCGCTGATGCTGGGCGCGCCGGGGATGGGCTTCACCGATGCCTATTTCGAGGCGATGTCGGGGGTGACGACGACGGGCGCCACGGTGATCGTCGGGCTGGACGGGCTGCCGATGGGGACGAACCTGTGGCGCGGGCTGCTGCAATGGCTGGGCGGGCTTGGCATCGTCATCGTGGCGATGATCTTCCTGCCGGTGATGAAGGTCGGCGGGATGCAGTTCTTCCGGTCCGAGGGGTTCGACACGCTGGGCAAGATCCTGCCGCGGGCGATGGACATCTCGGTCGCGCTGATCCGCGTCTATCTTGCGCTGACCATCGCCTGCGGCACGGCCTATGCGCTGCTGGGGCTCTCGGCCTTCGATGCGGTGATGCATGCCCTGACCACGGTCTCGACGGGGGGCTTCTCCTCCCATGACGCGAGCTTTGGCGGGCTGACGGCCGGTGCGGCGGTGGCGGGGTCGGGGTTCATGATCCTCGCCTCGCTGCCCTTCATCCGCTATGTGCAGCTGGCCCAGGGGCAGGGCGGGCCGATGCTGCGCGATGTGCAGGTGCGCGCCTTCCTGCGCTGGACGGGCTATGGCGTGGCGGCGCTGGTCGCCTACCGGGTGCTGCGGCAGGACCTGCCGCTGCTGCCGGTCCTGCGCGAGACGGTGTTCAACGTCATATCCGTCTTCACCGGCACAGGCTTTTCGCTGGGCGACGTAACGGCCTGGGGAGAGATGGCGCTGGTGGCTCTGGTGGTGATGGGGCTGGTGGGGGGCTGCTCCTCCTCCACCGTCTGCTCGATCAAGGTGTTCCGCTGGCTGATCCTGCTGGGCGCGATCCGGGCGCAGATCCGGCGCCTGCACAGCCCGCACCGGGTGCAGCCGATCCGTCTGGGCGGGCGGGTGGTGGATGCCGAGGTGCTGAGCTCGGTCATGGCGTTCTTCACGCTGTTCATGGTGAGCTTCGGCGTGCTGATCGTGGCGCTGTCGCTGACCGGGCTTGCCAGCCAGACCGCGATGACGGCCGCCTGGACCTCCATCGCCAATATCGGCCCGGCCTGGGGGCCGGAGGTGGGGGCGACGGGCGCGATGCACGGGTTTCCGGACAGCGCCAAATGGGTGATGATCGCGGGCATGTTCCTTGGCCGGCTGGAACTGCTGTCGGTGTTCGTCCTGCTGATGCCAAGGTTCTGGCGGGGGTGAGCGGGAAAAGCAAAGGCTCCAGTGGAGCCTTTGCCCCGCGAACGCCCGAGGCCGCCGCCGAGGGCCGGAGGAGCGGGAGCGGCGGGCAGGTCGCTCCGCCTCACTCCCAGCAGGAGACCAGCACCGTCATTTTCAGCGAGTGGTCGGTCAGGTCCTCGGCCGCCATGGCGCCGGCCTGGGTGCTGGGGGCGGGGGCGAAGCCGTTCGCGGCCAGCAGCGTCGCCAGCGTGCCGCCGTCCAGCGCAAAGCTGACATCGGCGGGCAGCACCCGCCCGCCCGGAGTTGCGCGCGGCAGCAGCATCCCCGCCACCGCGCCGCTGGCATCGACCACCGGCCCGCCCGCATCGCCGGGCAGCGCCGCCAGCGCCAGGCGCTGAAGCTCCGGCTCGCCGTTCAGGCCCCGCGCCTCGGCCAGCGTGCCGAAGGTCATCACCGGCGCGTCGAGCACCTCGGCATAGGCGAAACCCGCAACCGCCACCTCGCTCCCCCCGCGCAGCGGCGCGGAGCGGAACGCGGCCGTCGCGGGCGGCGCGAGCCGCTTCGCGGGCCGGAGCACCGCCACGCCCGCCGCCTCGTCCAGGAAGGCCACCGCCGCCTCGATCCCGCCGTCAAGCGTGATGCGGCTGCACGAGGCGACCACCTCGGCCGTCGTCACCACCGTGCCCGCGCCGTCCAGATAGAAGCCCGTGCGCGCCAGCGCCGGCCGCCGCACCTCCAGCCCCGCCATCAGCGCCGCCGCGCTTTGCGTCGAGGGCACCCCCAGCGAGGCATCCAGCGCCCGCTCGCCGATCCCGCGGAACGAGGCCTTCATCGCCTCGACCACCCGCGGCATCGGGCCCGCGTTCTGCGGGGTCCAGGTCACGATGAATCCCTTGATCAGCCCGCCGCGCAGCTCTGCCTGCGCATGGCTCTGCCGCGAAGGGCTGCTGCCCTCGATGGTGAAGGACGTGCGGCCAAGCGCGCGCGGCCCCTCCAGCGGGATCGCCTCCAGCGTCTGCAGAAGCTCATAGAGGCCGGCCAGCGTGGCGGCATCGCCCTGCTGCGAGATCAGGACCACCTGCACCCCCGAGCCGGCCCTTTCGGCATAATGCACGAAAGGCGGCTCGTAGCGGGAAAATTCCACCAGCGCGGTCGGCAGCGTGACCTCGATCCCCGCCTCGGTATCCGTCACCGTCCCGAGCCCGAGCGCGGCCTGCTCGGCGCGGTAGGCCGCAACCAGTTCCTCGCGCTGCCGGGTGGTCAGCACGCCGGTCGGCTCATGCCCCGCCGCCGCCTGCCAGGCCGCCATGCTGGCGCGGGTGCCGGGGCCGAAGGCGCCGTCGATCGCGGCGCTGTAGAAGCCTTGCCATTGCAGCGCGGTCTGCAACAACTGCCGTTCCTCGCCGGTCAGCGCCGCCTCGCCGGCGCGGGCCTGTTGCAGCGTCTCCTCGGGCTCCACCAGCAGCGGCGCGGGGGCGGCGGCGGCGGCTGCTTCGGCGGGGGGCAGGGCCGCCGCGGAAAGCCGTGTGTCCGGCAGCGCGGTGCCCGGAAGCGCCGTTCCGGGCAGCGCCGCCCCGCCGAGGACCCCGGCCGCGCCCACCGGCCAGAACTGCCGGCGGAAACGGCGGGTATCGGCAAGGTAGCTGTCCGCCGGGATCATCCGCTCGCCGCGCAGCAGCGCAAGCTGGCGCTCTGCCTCTTCGGGCGTGAAGGGGCCAAGCGCGATCGCGTACCAGCCGGTATCCATCGCAAAGCCCGCCACCTCGGGGAACAGGCCGGAATAGGCGCGCAGCCGGTCTTCCGCCGCCGCGAGGCTCGGCTGCGCCTCGATCTGCACATAGGCACCCCGGGCGGGGCCGCGAGCGGCGTCCTGGGCCGCCGCCCCCCGCACCGATAGCAGCGAGGCAACCGCGAGCATGGCCACCAGGCAAACCCGCACACCCGCCCCCCGCATCCCGCCCGCCCCCCGCAACCTGCCCGCCCGTCTCATCCCGCCCGCACCCCGCAGAAATTGTTCGCAGAAATCCTCAGCGATTCCCTTCGGGGAAGGTAACAGAGAGGTCAAGGCCCAGGAGTTCAATTTCGCGCGGGGGGCTGATTGACCACCCCGCCCCTGTTGCCTATTGAGAACGCGCGCCCCGCGCCGTGCCGCATCGCCATGCGCCGGCGGCAAGGGCCCGCCCGGAGACCGAAGATGACCGACATGGCCCCCCGTTCCTTCCAGGAGATCATCCTGCGCCTTCAGAGCTACTGGGCCGGCAAGGGCTGCGCCCTGTTGCAGCCCTATGACATGGAGGTGGGCGCGGGCACCTTCCACCCGGCGACCACGCTGCGCGCGCTCGGGACCCGCCCCTGGGCCGCGGCCTATGTCCAGCCCTCGCGCCGCCCGACCGACGGGCGCTATGGCGAGAATCCGAACCGGCTGCAGCACTACTACCAGTTCCAGGTGCTGATCAAACCCTCGCCGCCGGACCTGCAACAGCTTTACCTCGGCAGCCTCGCCGCCATCGGCATCGACCTTGCGCTGCATGACATCCGCTTTGTCGAGGATGACTGGGAAAGCCCGACCCTTGGCGCATGGGGCCTTGGCTGGGAGGTCTGGTGCGACGGGATGGAGGTCAGCCAGTTCACCTATTTCCAGCAGGTCGGCGGGCATGACTGCCGCCCCGTCTCGGGCGAGCTGACCTATGGGCTCGAGCGGCTGGCGATGTATGTGCTGGGCGTGGATCACGTCATGGACATGCCCTACAACGACCCGCAGGCGCCGATCGCGCTGAGCTATGGCGACGTGTTCCGGCAGACCGAACGGGAATACAGCCGCTGGAACTTCGAGCAGGCCGATACCGCGATGCTGCTGTCGCATTTCGAGGATGCCGAGGCGGAATGCCGGCGCATCCTCGCCGCGCCGGTGCAGGACAGCGCCGGGCGGGCCATCGTCATGGCGCATCCGGCCTATGACCAGTGCATCAAGGCCAGCCACCTGTTCAACCTGCTGGACGCGCGCGGCGTGATTTCGGTGACAGAGCGGCAGGCCTATATCGGCCGGGTGCGCGCGCTCGCGAAAGCATGTGCCGATGCCTTCGTGACAACCGAGGCCGGCGGCAACAGCCCGGCAGCCGAGGTCGCAGCGTGAATGGCAAGATCGTCGGGGGCTTCATCGTGGTGACGGCGGCGGTCGCGGGCGCGCTGCTCTATTACCTGCAGGTCTATGGCTACTACCGGCCGATCCCGGCCAACGCGCCGGCGGCGGAACTGCGGCTGACCTCGCTGGCCAGCGGCCGTCCGGAACCGATCCTGGCCGACGCCTTCGAGGGGATCGACGCCGACACCTCGCCCCTGCGCTTTCGCGGCTGCTTTCACACGCCGATGAGCCTTGCGCTGCTGACCGAGACCTATCAGGTCTATGACGCGCCGACCCCGCTGATCGCGCCGCGCTGGTTCGACTGTTTCGACGCGAACCGCATCGGCGAGGCGCTGGAAACGGGCGAGGCGGTGGCGTTCCTGTCCGAGGCAGACATCCGTCCGGGCGTGGACCGGGTCGTCGCCATCTTCCCCGATGGCCGCGCCTATGCCTGGAACCAGCTCAACGAGTCCCTGGAAAAGTGACATGCCAGACCTTCTGATCGAACTTTTCTCCGAGGAAATCCCGGCACGGATGCAGGCGCGCGCCCGCGAGGATCTGCGCAGGCTGGTGACCGACGGGCTGGTCGAGGCGGGGCTGACCTATGCCGGCGCCGCCGCGTTCTCCACCCCCCGCCGGCTCGCGCTGGCGGTGCAGGGGCTGACGGCGCAAAGCCCGCTCCTGCGCGAGGAACGCAAGGGCCCGAAGGCCGACGCGCCCGAGGCGGCGCTGGAGGGCTTCCTGCGCGCCACCGGCCTGACGCGCGAGCAGTTGCAGCTGCGCGACGACAAGAAGGGCCAGGTCTGGTTCGCGGTGATCGAAAGGCCGGCCCGTCCCGCCGCCGCCATCGTGGCCGAGGTGCTGGAGGCCGCGATCCGCAGCTTTCCCTGGCCGAAGTCGATGCGCTGGGGCGCGGGCTCCCTGCGCTGGGTGCGCCCGCTGCACGGCATCCTGTGCATCCTGACCGGCGAGGCGGGGGCCGAGGTGGTTCCGCTGACGGTTGACGGGCTTGTGGCGGGGAGCGTGACGCAGGGGCACCGCTTCATGGCGCCGGAGCCGATTTCCGTAACGGGTTTCGAGGATTACGCGGCGAAGCTCAAGCGCGCCTTCGTGGTGCTGGACCATGCCGAACGCGAGGCGCATATCTGGGCCGATGCGACCAGCGCCGCCTTTGCCGCGGGGCTGGAGGTGGTCGAGGACCGCGCGCTGCTGGCCGAGATCGCCGGACTGGTGGAATGGCCGGTCGTGCTGATGGGCCAGATCGGCGAGGAATTTCTGGGGCTTCCGCCCGAGGTCCTGCAAACCTCGATGAAGGAGCACCAGAAGTTCTTTTCCGTCCGCAACCCCGTATCGGGCCGGATCGAGCGGTTCGTGACCGTGGCGAACCGGGAAACCGCCGATGACGGGGCGACGATCCTGCAGGGGAACGGCAAGGTGCTGCGCGCGCGGCTGAGTGACGCAAGGTTCTTCTGGGAGAACGACTTGCGCACCGTTCTTCACAAGGGACTCGAAGGCATGGCCGAGGGTCTTGCCCATGTGACCTTCCACAACAAGCTTGGCAGCCAGGCCGACCGCATCGCCCGCATCGAGGCGCTGGCGCGCGAGATCGCGCCGCTGGTCGGCGCCTCGCCCGATCTTGCCGCCGAGGCGGCGCGGGTGGCCAAGGCCGACCTGCAATCGGCGATGGTGGGGGAGTTTCCCGAGCTTCAGGGGCTGATGGGCAGCCATTACGCCCGCGCCGCGGGGCTGCCGGAAGCGGTCGCGCTGGCCTGCAAGGAACATTATCAGCCGCTGGGCCCGTCGGACGCGGTGCCGACCGCCCCGGTCTCGGTGGCGGTGGCGCTGGCCGACAAGCTCGACACGCTGGCGGGGTTCTGGGCGATCGACGAGAAGCCGACCGGGAGCAAGGATCCCTACGCGCTGCGCCGGGCGGCGCTCGGGGTGATCCGGCTGCTGCTGGAGAACGGGGTGCGACTTGGGCTGAGCGATCTGGTCAACCAGGGCCTTGAGAGAAACTGGCGGCGCGAAATCGGGGATGGTCCGGGCTTGGGTGACGCGGCGCGCGACAGGCTCGGCGGCGACCTGCTCGCCTTCTTCCACGACCGGCTCAAGGTGCACCTGCGCGAGCAGGGCATCCGGCATGACGTGATCGACGCCTGCCTCGCCATGCCCGGCAATGACGATCTTGTGCTGCTGGTCAGGCGGGCCGAGGCGCTGGCGGCCTTCCTGAAAACCGAGGATGGCACCAACCTGTTGCAGGGCTTCCGGCGGGCGGCGAACATCCTGGCGCAGGCCGAGGCGAAGGACGGGGTGGAATACTCGTTCGGGGCCGAGGTGAAGTTTGCGCAAGTGGATGAGGAACGCGCGCTGTTCGCGGCGCTGGATGCGGCCGAGGCGGTGATCGCCCCGGCGATGCGGGCCGAGGATTTCGGCGCGGCGATGGCGGCGATGGCGGGCCTTCGCGCGCCGATCGACGCCTTCTTCACCGCCGTGCAGGTCAATTCGGACAATGCTGTGCTGCGGCGCAACCGGCTGAACCTGCTGAGCCGCATCCGCGCGATCTGCCTCTCGGTCGCGGATCTGAACCGGATCGAAGGCTAGGGCGGGCAGGGCACTTCGGCCAATTTCGGGCTTCTCGCCTGAATTGTCGCGATAAAATCATGCAGATGTCGCGGAACTGCCATGTTTCTCGGCAGCGGCTGCCGCGTTTTGTCCCTCCGCCCACTTGCAGAGAATCGGAAGCGGCGTATGCTGCGGCCAACAGGAGTTCGCCGCAGTGCAGAAACACGCCGAGTTTGCAGAGTTCACGCTGATCGACCCCACCGCCGATGTCAGCACCGCGCGCCATGGCTGGCGGGCGAAATGTCTGCAACGGCTGATCCGGCTTGATCTGCCGGTGCCGCCGACCGTGGCGCTGCCCTCTGACAGCGTGCGCTCGATTGCAGCGGGGCAGATGCCCGATACCCGGCGGCTGATGGCGCTGTTCGGCCCGGCGCCGCTGGTCTCGGTGCGGCCCTCGCCCGAAAACCCGGCCTGGGGCGGGCCGGGAACGGTGCTGAATATCGGCATGAATGACGAACGCCATGCCGCGCTGTCGGAGTCTCACGGCGCCGAGGCGGCGGATGCGCTGTATCTGCGCTTCGTGCAGGCCTTCGCGCTGCATGTGGCGCGGCTCGATCCCGAGATGTTTTCCGCCCCCCCCGGTCCCGGCGCGCTGGAGGCGGCGCTGGCGGCCTACGAGGCCGAGACCGACGAGCCCTTCGTGCAAGACCCGGCGCGGCAACTGGCCGAGGTGCTGCGCAGCATGGCGCGCGCCTGGGAGGGCACGACCGCCCGGCTGCTGCGCGCCGCCAAGGGTGCCCCGGCAGAGGCGGCGCTCGGGCTGGTGGTGCAGGCGATGGCGCTGGCGATCGGGCCGGGCCTGTCGGGGTCGGGCTCGATCCAGTTCGTCGACGGGGTGACGGGCGCGCCGCAGATCACCGGGCGCTTTCGCGGCCAGCAGCAGGGGCGGCATCCGCAGGGGGGCGTCATCCCGCACGAAACGCTGTATCTTGTCGCCGATCCGCGCGGACCGGCGCTGGAGGATGTCGCGCCCGAGCTTTTCAACGAGCTGTTGCGGCACGGGCGCGTGTGCCGTGAGCGGCTGCGCGAGGAGATGCAGATCGAGTTTGCCATCGAGGACGGCGCAATCCGGGTGATCGACGCGCTGCGGGTGCAACGCTCCTCCCGCGCGGCGGTGCGGATCGCGGTGGCGCTGGCCAATGACGGGATCATCAGCCGCGAGGAGGCGCTGCTGCGGGTGGAGCCGCGGGCGCTGTCGGATCTGCTGCATTTCCAGGTGGATCCGCGCCAGCCGCGCGACCGGGTGGCGCGCGGCATCGCCGCCAGCCCCGGCGCCGCGACCGGCAGGATCGTGTTCACCGCCGCCGCCGCGCAGGCCAGCGCCTCGCGCAACGAGCCGTGCATCCTCGTGCGGCGCGAGACGGCGCCCGAGGACATTCGCGGGATGCACGCGGCGGTCGCGGTGCTGACCGAACGCGGCGGGATGACCAGCCATGCGGCGGTGATCGCGCGCGGGCTGGGGCTGCCGGCGATCGTCGGCGCCTCGGAGATCCGGCTGAACGGGCGCGAGCGGACCCTGACGGCGCCCGACGGGCGGGTGTTCCGCGAGGGCGACACGCTGACGGTGGACGGCACCACGGGCGAGGTGCTGGCGGGCGCGCCCGCGATGCTGGAGCCGGCGCTCGATGACGGGTTCCGCACGCTGCTGCGATGGGCCGACAATGTGCGCGACATCGGCATCCGCGCCAATGCCGACACGCCCGACGATGCCCGCACCGCGCGGATGTTCGAGGCCGAGGGCATCGGGCTGTGCCGCACCGAGCACATGTTCTTCGACGAGGATCGCCTGACGGTGATGCGCGAGATGATCTTCGCCAACACCCCCAATGACCGGAAGGTGGCGCTGGAGCGGTTGCTGCCGATGCAGCGGGCGGATTTCATCGCGCTGTTCGACATCATGGCCGGGCTGCCGGTCTGCATCCGCCTGTTCGACCCGCCGCTGCACGAATTCCTGCCGCATGACCGCGAGGGGATGCGCGAGCTGGCCGAGGCGCTGGACCGCCCGCTCTCCGAGGTGACGCGGCGGGTGGAGGCGCTGAGCGAGTTCAACCCGATGCTGGGGATGCGCGGGGTGCGGCTGGGGATCACCGTCCCCGAGATCTATGACATGCAGACCCGCGCGATCTTCGAGGCGACGGTGGAGGCAAGCCGGCGCGGCGCGGCGGTAGTGCCCGAGATCATGATCCCGCTGGTGTCGGCCAGGCGCGAGGTGGAGATCGTGAAGACCCGCACCGATGCCGTCGCGGCGGCGGTGCGCAACGAGACGGGGGTGGATTTCGACTACCGGCTGGGGGTGATGGTCGAAACGCCCCGGGCCGCCCTGCGCGCGGGCGAGATCGCGCAGCACTCGGCCTTCCTGTCCTTCGGCACCAACGATCTGACGCAGATGACCTATGGCCTGTCGCGCGATGATGCGGGGCGGTTCATGGGCTCCTACCTCGCGCAGGGGGTGTATCGCGAGGATCCGTTCCACATGCTGGACGAGGACGGGGTGGGGGAGCTGCTGCTGATCGGGGCGCGGCGCGGGCGGGCGACGCGGGGCGATCTGACGCTGTCGATCTGCGGCGAGCATGGCGGCAACCCCGAGTCGATTTCCTTCTGCCGGGCGGCGGGATTCGATTATGTTTCGTGCTCGCCCTATCGCGTTCCGGTGGCACGGCTGGCCGCCGCGCATTTCGCGCTGCTCGATCGCGCCTGACCCCCGGAACGGGTGGCGGCCTTCGGGGCTTTCGCCGGGCCCGCCCGGCGGTGTATATGGGCCAGAGCTTTCGGGGGCCGACACATGACAGATATCCGGCTGGCCTTCGCCCATCCCGAGGAACGCGCCGAAGCCTCGGCCGGGGCCGATCCGCGCGACCGGATCAGCCTGCGCGACCATATCGCCCTGGCCGATATCGGCGCATTTCAGCAGGAACGCGGCCAGACGCAGCGCCTGCGCTTCAATATCGTGGTCGAGGTGCGCCCGCAGGCGGCGCCGCTGGCCGACGATGTGGACCGCATCCTGTCCTATGACCACCTGACCGAGAGCATTCAGGCCGAACTTGCCGCCGAGCGGCTCAACCTTCTGGAAACGCTGGCCGAACGGGTGGCCGAGCGGATCCTGACCGCGCCGCAGGCGATGCGGGTCTTCGTGCGGATCGAGAAGCTGGACCGCGGCCCCGGCGCGCTTGGTGTGGAAATCGTGCGCGCCCGGGCTGCCGCGCCGCTGCGCGCCACCCGCGCCGACGGGACCGAGGCCGCGCTGCATCCGCGCGTGGTGTTCCTGTCGAATGCCGCCATCGCCGCGCCGGACCTTGCCGCGCGGCTGGATGCGCTGGAGGCCTGCGGGCAGCCGGTGATCCTGACCGTGGGGCTTGCCGATGCGGCGCCGCCCGCCTCCGGTCACGGGCCGACGCAGCGGCGCATCGACCTTCTGGCGATCGAGCAGAACGCCTGGGTGCTGGCGGCGCGCGACGCGCGCTGCGTGGTGGTGGCGACGCGGACCGAAATCGACTGGGCGATGAAGCACCGGCAGATCGTGGTCTGGGCGCCCTCGAAGATCGTGCTCGATGCGGTGGACGGGCCGAAGGCGCCGGCGCGCAACCCGGTCGCGCTGGCGCTGTGGCTGGCCGAGGTGATGGCGGCGGATGCGCTTGACGTTCACGGCGATGTTTCGGTCCCGGCAGGAAGCCGCGTGCCGGTGAACCGGGTGCCGGCCTGACCGCTTGCCAATCGGGGCGCGATGCGCTGAATGGCGCAATGACAAAGCGATATTACCGACCGATTGCCCAGACCGACGCGGCCCGGCCCGAGGGGGCGCTGCCGCTGGCCGGGGGCTGGTGCTGGTTCGACCGGGTGGAGGTGCTGACCCGCGCGGGCTCGCAAGGGCTGATCCCGGCGGGCGACCTGCCTGCCGATCTGCGCGAGCGGCTGACCGCCCCGCGCCCCGCGCTGGCGGGGCTGGCGATGGACCGCCCGCAGGTGATGGGCATCCTCAACGTGACGCCGGACAGCTTTTCCGATGGCGGGCGGTTCATGGCGCCCGGGGCGGCGCTGGCCCGCGCGCGGAAGATGGCCGGGGACGGGATGGCGATCCTCGACATCGGCGGCGAATCCACCCGCCCGGGCGCGGCCGAGGTCTCTCCCGCCGAGGAACTGGCGCGCACCGGCCCGGTGATCGCCGCGCTGCGCGATGGCGGCTTCGCGCTGCCGGTGTCGATCGACACGCGCAAGGCGGCGGTGGCGGTGGTGGCGTTGCAGGTCGGGGCGAGCCTGGTGAACGACGTGTCGGCCCTGAGCCACGATCCGGGGCTTGCGGGCGTGGTGGCGGGGGCGGGCGCGCCGGTCTGCCTGATGCACAGCCCGTCCGCGCCGGGCACGATGCAGCTTGACCCGCGCTACGAGGATGTGCTGCTGGATGTCCATGACGCGCTGGCCGGGCGGGTGGCGGCGGCCGAGGCGGCGGGCATCCCGCGCGCGCGCATCTGCATCGACCCCGGCATCGGCTTTGGCAAGACGCTGCAGCACAATCTGGCGCTGCTGCGCGGGCTGTCGCTGTTTCACGGGCTGGGCTGCGCGCTCCTGCTGGGCGTGTCGCGCAAACGCTTCATCGGCAGCATCGGCGGGGCAGAGCGGGCCGAGGACCGCGCCCCCGGCACGCTGGCGCTGACGCTGGCGGCGCTGGCGCAGGGGGTGCAGATCCACCGCGTTCACGATGTGGCCGAGGTGGTGCAGGGCATCCGGCTCTGGCAGGCAGTGCAGATGGGATATGACGGATGACACGCAAGCTTTTCGGCACGGACGGGGTGCGCGGCACCGCCAACACCTATCCGATGACCGCCGAGATGGCGCTGCGGCTGGGGGCGGCGGCGGGGCGCTGGTTCCGCACCGACAGGCGCAACGGGCACCGGGTGGTGATCGGCAAGGATACCCGGCTGTCGGGCTACATGCTGGAAAACGCGCTGACGGCGGGGCTGACCTCCACCGGCATGAACGTGCTGCTGCTGGGGCCGGTGCCGACGCCGGCGGTGGGGTTCCTGACCCGCTCGATGCGGGCGGATCTGGGGATCATGATCTCGGCGAGCCACAATCCGGCGCATGACAATGGCATCAAGTTCTTCGGCCCCGACGGCTTCAAGCTGTCGGACGAGGTGGAGGCCGGGATCGAGGCGACGCTGGCGGGCGAGATCCGGCTGGCGCAGCCGCAGAATATCGGCCGCGCCAAGCGGGTCGATGGCGGGCTGGCGCGCTATGTCGAATATGCCAAGACCACCTTCCCGCACCGGGGCCGGCTGACGGGGCTGAAGGTGGTGGTGGATTGCGCGAACGGCGCCGCCTATCGCGCCGCGCCAGAGGTGCTGTGGGAACTGGGGGCAGAGGTGATCCCGGTCGGCGTGTCCCCGAACGGCACCAATATCAACGAGCGCTGCGGGTCCACCGATACCCGGGCCGCAGCCGAGGCGGTGGTGGCGCATGGCGCCGATCTGGGCATCAGCCTCGATGGCGATGCCGACCGGGTGATGATCCTCGACGAGACGGGGCAGGTGGCCGACGGCGACCAGATCATGGCGCTGCTGGCCTCGCGTTGGGCCGACGAGGGGCGGCTGAAGGGCGGGGCGCTGGTGGCGACGGTGATGTCGAACCTCGGGCTGGAACGCTTCTTGCGGGGCCGCGGGTTGCGGCTGGAGCGCACCGCCGTCGGCGACCGCTATGTCGTCGAACGGATGCGCGAGGGCGGCTTCAACCTTGGCGGCGAGCAGTCGGGGCATATCGTGATGACCGACCATGCCACCACCGGCGACGGACTGATCGCGGCGCTGCAGTTCCTCGCCGCGATGGCCGAGACCGGCCAGCCCGCAAGCGCGCTGGTGCGCCAGTTCGAAACGGTGCCGCAGATGCTGAGGAACGTGCGCTATCAGGCGGGGCAGGAGCCGCTGGCGAATGCCGAGGTCCGCAAGGTGATCGTCGAGGCAGAGGCCGCGCTGGACGGGCAGGGCCGGCTGCTGATCCGCAAGTCGGGCACCGAGCCGCTGATCCGCGTCATGGCCGAATGCGAGGACGAGGCGCTGCTCGCCCGCTCGGTCGAGGGGATCGTCGCCGTGCTGCAGGCGGCGGCGGCCTGACGCCGGCGCGCCTGCGGCGGGTCCAGCCCTGCGGGGTCAGCCTGCGGTGGGTCTGGCGGCCGCAGCCAGCGCCCGGCGCGTCTTCACCCGCTCATGCAGCCATGCCACCGCGTAGAGCGGCCCGATGCTGGCCAGCAATGCAAGGTTTGCGGCCATCGGCGCCAGCGGCTCGTCCCGACCCTGCGCCCAGATCGACATCGCATAGACGATGACGACATGCGCGACGAAGATCTGCAGCGAGTGCTGGCCAAGCCGCACCAGCGCCTCGCGGGTGAACAGCCAGCCGATCAGCCGGCCCGCCAGCGAAAGCCCGCGCCACTCGCTGCCGGGGCCGGCCACGACCAGCCAGGCGACGAGGTAGAGGTCCACCGCGAAGGCGAGCACATAGAGGATGTGCAGGTTGCCGCGGTCGATCGCGGCATAGGCCATCTGGCGCCAGCCGTCATCGCCCCAGCCGGTATAGGCCATCACGTCGAACACCCCGAGCACGAGGAACGCCGCCAGCGCGATCCAGAACACCTGCGCCATCGCCGGTGTCTTCAGTCGGGCGAAGTCCAGCCGTCCGGTCGCGGTCAGCCAGCCGATCCAGAGCCCCGACACGAACAGCACCTGCCAGCCGAAGATGTTGAAATAGATGCCAAGGTTGAACGGGTGCCCCGCTTCGGCCGCCGCCGCCTCGAGGGGCAGTTGCATCAGGTCCGGCCAGCCGGTCTGCGCCAGCAGCCACAGCAGGACGGACCCGGCCAGCACCACCGGCGCGCGCCCGGTGTTGAACATCACCAGCACCGCAGGGGTCGCGATCATGAAGAAGATGTACATCGGCAAGATGCCCATGTGCAGGGTCCCGGTGACGAGGAACAGCGAGGCGAGGGTGAAGAGGAAAGGCTCCTCTGCCTGCTGCGCCAGAATCTCGGCCTCGATGCCGACCAGCGGCAGCAGCAGGGCCCAGGCGAGGAAGACCAGGATCAGCGCGGCGTGATAGGTATAGATCTTGCGGATCCGCGCGCCGATGCCCTCGCGCATCGCCGCCTCGCCCTTGCGCAGCAGGCGGCGCGCATAGACCAGCGCCACGACGAGGCCCGAGATGAACACGAAGCCCTGCGCATCCTCGACCCAGCCGAAATAGTGGTGGTTCACCCGCCCGAGCGGCGCGTCAAGATAGGCGTTCGCATGGGCGATCATCATGAAAAGGAGAAAAAATCCCCGAAATCCGTCCAGAATTGCAAGCCGCATGTCGGCCATCCTCGTTTGCGTTGCGCCGGGCAGTACCCGAACGGCGCCGGCCCGCGCAATCTCTGCGCCGGGCCGGCATCGCCATCTGGTCGATGCACGGAGGCTCGCGGGGAAAAGCCCCGCCGCCGGTTTCGGTTCCCGCCGGGTGCCGAACCTGGCGCGCGGCAGGCAGAAATCCGCCAGAGGCGACGTTTGCCGCAGTCATCATCGCCGGTGCCGCGGCGCGTCTGAACGGGCACGGGCGGCTGCTTATCCGCAAATCCGGCACCGAGCCGCTGATCCGCGTGATGGCCGAAGCGCTCGACGCCGAACTCATGCAGCGCGCACTTGCCCTCGTCGCGGACGCCGTGAAAGCGCAGGCCTGACGGCACGAAGCCTCTCCCCGCGTCACCGGTTGCATGGCATCCTGAAGGCACTATTCGTCGGGCAGCAAAACCCGCACCGATACCGGAGGAGACATATCATGGCCGAGGGACAATCCCTGCCCGCATTCCGCCCCCTGCCGCAGAAGACACCGGACGTCTCGATGACGCGCAAGGACGGCACGTTCTACATCTCCGCCAACCAGCCCCCCGGTGACCGCCCGAAGACGGTGCCGCATTGCCTCGACGAGCGCGCCGCGCAGCACCCGGACCGCCCCTTCCTGCGCGAACGTGATCCGAAGACGGATGAATGGGTCACGCTGACTTACGGCGAGGCGAAGACGATCACCGACAGTCTCGCGCAGGCTTTCCTCGATCTCGGCGCCGGCCCGGATGCTCCTGTCATGCTGCTCTCGGGCAACTCGATCCGCGCCGCGATGGTCATCCTGGCTGCTCAGAAGATCGGCGCCCCGGCCGCCCCGATCTCCGTTCCCTATTCCACCATGTCGTCTGATTTCGACAAGCTGAAGCATTGCTTCAACACGGTGAAACCCGCCGTCGTGTTTGCCGAGCAGCTCGCACCTTTCAAGAAAGCCATCGCCGCCCTCCCGGCCGGCTCGTTCAGAATCGTCAGCGCCGCGCCCGAGGGCGACAATGCGGTGATCTCGTATGATGCGCTCTGCGCCACCGCGCCGACGCCCGCCGTCGCCGCCGCCATGGCGAAACTGAACGATGCCAGTATCGCGAAATACCTCTTCACCTCCGGCTCGACCGGCA
>DIVD01000058.1 GCA_002423245.1 Rhodobacteraceae bacterium UBA6141 | reverse complement strand
CTTGGCATGGCCGCGGCGGTTTCGGCGCTGGCGGGGCGCGGACATGCGATGGATACCGCGCTTGGGGTGCTGGCGCATTCGGCGCTGGCCTTCGGGCTGGTGGCGGTGTCGTTCCTGCCCAATGTGCGGGTGGACCTGTCGGCCTACCTGTTTGGCGACATCCTCGCCGTCAGCCGCGCCGATCTGGCCTGGGTCTGGGGCGGGGCGGTGGCGGTGCTGGCACTGCTGGCCTGGCGCTGGCAGGGGCTGCTGACCGCGACGGTGAACGAGGAGCTTGCCCAGGCCGAGGGCGTCGATCCGCGGCGCGAGCGGCTGGCGCTGACGCTGGCGCTGGCGCTGGTGGTGGCGGTGTCGATCAAGATCGTCGGCGCGCTGCTGATCGCGGCGCTGCTGATCGTGCCGGCGGCCGCGGCGCGCGGCCTGTCGCGCAGCCCCGAGGCGATGGCGGTGCTGGCGGTGGTGCTTTCGGTGCTGTCGGTGCTGGCGGGGCTGCAGATGTCGCTGCGGCTCGACACGCCGGCCGGCCCCTCGATCGTGGCGGCGGCGGCCTGCCTCTTCGCGGCGGCGCTGCCGCTGGCGAGGCTGCGGCGCGAGTAGCGTGCCGCAATGCGGCGGAACTCCTTGAGCCGTGCCGCCGCAGCCGAGACGGGGCGCCGGCAATCGCACATATGTGCTCGATCTTTCCTCCTGCAGGTCTGAAGGTGCTCGACCAGGCGGGATCCGGCAGGCTTGGCCTGCACGGTCCGCGCGGCGATGCGCGGGAACCGGCGCAACAGGAGCATCGGAGCCGCGAGCCACACAATGGATGGCGACACAAGACCCACACGCCGGAGCAAGATCACGGATCTGCAAGAGGCGGCAATCCTGGCGAGGGATGCCTTGCGGACTCGTCCCGAGCTGTGCCTTGGCGGCCTGTTCAAGCAGGGGCGTCCGGTCGCGCTGGTGCGTGCCCTGCTGGCCGCCGGCGCGGGCGGGCTGCATCTCTATTCCTCGCCGGGCGCGGGCTATGATGTCGATCTGATGATCGCGGCCGGGGCGGTCGAACAGGTGTTCATTCCCGGCGTCACGCTGGAAAATCGTCTCTGCCCCAATTTCCGAAGCGCGGTGGAGGCAGGGCGCGTGACCGCCCACGCGCTGGACGCGCTGACCGTGGTGGGCGGGCTCATGGCCTCGGCCCACGGGGTTCCGTTTCAGCCGATCGACGCGCTGCGCGGATCCGACGTGCTGAAACATAACCCGTTGCTGCGCGAGATCGACTGTCCCTTCACCGGGCGGCGTATCCACGCGGTCGGGCCGATCCGCCCGCGCGTCACGTTTCTTCACGCGCAGGAAGCCGACCGCTGGGGCAACCTGCGCCATCTGAGCACGATGGTCTATGCCGATCAGCTCATGGCGCGCGCGTCCGACTTGGTGATTGCCAGCGTGGACCGGATCGTGCCGGATGAGGTCATTCTGGACGATCCGTCGCGGGTGACGGTGCCGGCCTACTACGTCGATGCGGTGGTCGAGGTGCCCTATGGCGCGCATCCGACCGCGAGCTTTCCCAACTACGCGATGGACGAGGACCATATCGACGCCTATGCCGATCTGGGCGATGCCGCCCGTGCCGGCGACCGCGAGGGGCTGGCGGCCTACATCGCGCGCCATGTCACCGGACCGAAAAGCCAGGATGACTATATTGCCGCAATCGGCGGAACCGCGCATCTCGCCCGGCTCGAAGCGGAGGCACGGCACGGATGAGCGCGGCGGCCTCACCCCTCGAGCAGATGGTCGTCGTGCTGGCGCGCGACTTGGCCGACGGTGAACTGGGCGCGGCGGGTGCGGCGGCGCTGGTGCCGATGGCGGCGATCGAACTGGCGCGCGAACTGCATGCCCCGAACCTCACGATCGGCGGCGAGATGTTCTTCAACCCGCAGCCGGGGCGTCTTTATCCGTCGATGCTGGACGACCGGGCGCTTGGCCGCTGCGAGGCCGCCGAGACGTTCATCGAGCTTTTCGGGCACAGCCATCACGGCCTGGACTTCTTCTTTCACAGCGGCCTTCAGGTTGATGTTTTCGGCAACATCAACCTGCACCATGTCGGCGGCACGCTGCACGCGCCCAAGATGCGCGGGCCGGGGGCTGCCAACCTGTCCTACTGCCACACATCGACCCGGTTCTACATCTGCCCCACGGCGCATACCGCCCGCAATTTCGTGGAGAAAGTGGACTTCATCACCATACCGGGGCACCTGTCCGGACCCGAGGCAAAGCGGGCGGCCGGCCTGACCAACGAAGGCCCGCGGCTTGTGGTGACGCCCCGCGCGGTTCTGGATTTCGACCCGACGACGCTGCGGATGCGGCTCAGATCGGTCCATGCGGGCAATGCGCCCGAAGATGTCCAGCGCCACACCGGGTTCGATCTGGCGATCAGGGGCGACGTGCCGCAGACGCCGCCGCCAACGGAGGAGGAACTGCGCGTGCTGCAAGAGCGGATCGACACGTCGGGTGCATTGCGCGCCTGATCGTGTCGGCCGGGAATAACGGCCTGGCGACAAATGGGAGGAAAAGATGTTCACACGCAAGATGACCAGGAACCGGGCGGCAATCGGTGCCGTGGCGGTGCTGACTGCCATGCTTGGTGGCGGAGCGGTTTGCGCCAAGGACCTCACGATGGGCACGACCAGCCCGACGTCCAGCCACTTCACGATCTCGGTTGCGATGAGCAAGGCGATCGAGACGGGCATGGAGGAAACCACCGTCAACGTCATCGAGACCGGCGCCAGCGTGGACAATGTCCTGCGTATGGTACGGGGCGAGGTCGACCTTGGTCTGTCCACCACCGACATTCTGGTGGCGGCGCGAAACGGGACCGGCAAGTTCGAAGGCAGCGCGATCCCCGATCTGGTCGCGCTCTATCCCTACAGCGCCTCGATTCTGCTGTTCGCAGTGACAGAGGAGTCTGGCGTGACCTCGCTCGAAGATCTCGACGGCAAGAAGTTCAATCCCGGCATCCGGGGATCGGCCGCCGAGACCCTGACCACCGACGTGCTGTCGATGTTCGACATCAACGCCGACCTGGTGCACGGCTCGGTCGGTGACGCGGTGGAAGGCATCAAGAACGGCCAGATCATCGGCTACAGCAAATACGGCGCGGCGGACGCTGTCGATGCCACCCTGCAGGAGTTGATGACAAGCAACAAGATGCGCTTGATCGGCTTCACCGAAGAGCAGGAGAAAGCGGCGACGGAGGCGATGGAGGGCGTCGCGTTCACAACTCTTCCCGAGGGCCTTATTCCGGGCTCCGAGGCGGTCCGGGTGCCCAAGCTCAGCGTCTTTTTCCTGACCCGCACCGGCATCATGGATGACCAGACCGCCTATGACATCGCCCGCAGCATCCACCAGAACGTGAATCTGCTGGTCGAAGCCTGGCCGCAACTGGCCGGTTACGACATCGCGGCAGATGCCGTCGCCACGATGGAGGCGGGTGTCCCCTACCATCCGGGTGCGGCGCGGTACTGGAAAGAAGCCGCCAGCGGCTGAACCGACACGGCGGACAATCGATCCGGTCGCTGGACCGGACCGGCGGGGCGTCCTGCGCGCCCCGCCGCCTCGGGGGGGGACATGACGATGACATCGAGCGGATCCTCGCGCTGGGAGCGGCGCGGCGAGCAGGCGCTTGGCGCATTGTTCGCGGCATTCGTCGCGCTGCATTTCTTCAATGCCCTGTTCGGGCAGTTCGAACCGCTGGTTCAGCGGCCGATCTTCATCGGCTTCGGCCTGGGTGGCGCCTTCTTTCTTCATGCCGCGCGCGCATCGCGGACGGGCGCCCGAAGCGGACCTGCACGCGCCATCGACATCGCGCTCGGGCTTCTGGCGTTCGGGGTGTGCCTGTATGTGATCGTCAACCGGCACCGCTTTTCCGACATCATGGTGCAGTATGGCCCCCTGGACAAGGCGGCCGGTCTGCTGGCCGTCGTGCTGACGCTCGAAGCGGCCCGACGGGTGATCGGCTGGTTCCTGCCGCTGCTGGCGCTTTGCGCCGTGATCTACTTCTACTTCGGCTACGACCTGATCGACGGAGGCTGGCGCCCGCCGCTTGTTTCGTCACGGACGGCGGTCGAGACATTCTACAGCTCGACCACCGGCATCTTCGGCTACCTTGCGGATGTCGGGGCGCGGATCATCGTGATCTACGTGTTTCTGGGGGCGTTGCTGCTGTCCACCGGGGCGACGGATGCCTTCATGAAAATGGCCACATGGATCGCCGGGCGCTCTTATGGCGGGCCCGCAAAGGTCTGTGCCCTGTCTTCGGCGATGTTCGGGACGGTCACCGGCTCCGCCGTGGCCAATGTGATGGCGACGGGTTCGGTCACCATTCCCACGATGAAGCGGCTGCGGTATCCGCCGGCCTTTGCCGGCGCGGTCGAGGCGGTCGCCTCATCGGCCGGTCAGCTTACGCCGCCGGTGATGGGTGCGGGAGCCTTCATCATGGCCGAGTTCCTGAACATTCCCTACACCCACATCGCCGTGGCGGCGATCGGACCGGCGTTTCTCTATTATCTGGCCGTCTGGCTGGGGGTGGACCTCTATGCGCGCCGGACAGGGCTGCAGCCCACGCCGAAGGACGAAATGCCCGGACCGGCGGATTTCCTGGCGCCCGACAAGTCGATTCCGCTGTTTCTTCCCATCGCGGCGATGACCTATCTGCTGTTCAACGGCTATACGCCGAGCTACGCGGGTGCGGGCGCGATCATCGTGCTGGTCCTCGCCTGTGCCGCGGTGCGCCCTTTCGGCCAGGCGGCCAGAGAGCAGGGTGTGCTGGCCTGCTGGGCCGCGCTGGCCCGCGACATCTATCAGGGCATGGTCGAAGCGGGCCGCGCGCTGGTCATGATCGCCGCGCTGCTGGCCTGCGCCGCCATCGTCGTCAAGGTCCTGACGGCGACGGGTGCGGGGGTGAAGATCTCGAGCCTGCTGTTTTCCGTGTCGGACCGGGGCCTGATCGTCGCGCTGCTGCTGGCCGCCGTGCTGTCGATCGTGCTGGGCATGGATGTTCCGACGACGGCCTCCTACGTTCTGGCGGCGGCGATTGCCGCGCCCAGCCTCGTGCGGCTTGGCCTGCCTGAACTGACCGCGCATCTGTTCGTGTTCTATTACGCGATCCTGTCGGCCATCACGCCGCCGGTCTGCGCCAGTGTCTATGCGGCGGCAGCCCTGGCCGGGGCCAGCTTCTGGAAGGTGGCGGGCCGCGCGCTGGTGCTTGCCGGGGCGGTCTATGTGGTGCCGTTCCTGTTCGTTTTCAGGCCGGGTATCCTGGCACAGGGCGGCACCGGCCAGATCGTGCTGGACATGGGCGTGGCCAGCGCGGCGATCTTTGCCGTCAGCGTCGGGATGGCCGGCTGGCTTCGGGGACAGCTGTCCCCTGTCGGACGGGGGCTGTTCCTGGTGACGGCCGGCCTGCTGTTCTATGCCGCTCCGATGGCTGACGTTGTCGGCATTCTGGCGCTGGTCGGGCTTCTGGCATGGCGGTTTCTGCGCAAGGAGCCCGAGACCGTCCGCAGCAGCGGATGATCCCCCGCCCGGCCAGGCGTGCGGCCGCCGCAGAGCGCCAGCGACGGCCGTTTTGGCGGGTTGCCTCACTCAGGTCGTTCCTGCCCTGCTGCTGTAGCCGCGGGGGCCAGAACGATCAGGGCATCGGCGGCGATCAGCCCCTTGTTGTCGGCCCGAACCATCACCGGATTTATCTCGATCTCCGATATCAGGTCGGCGTTTTCGGCGAAGAAAACCGACACGCGTGAAATCAGGTCCGCCAGCGCCTCGCGGTCGGCCGGCTTGCCGCCGCGCAGGCCCTTCAGCAGCCTTGCACCGGGGCCCGAGTTCAGCATCGCCCCGGCGGTCCGCAGATCTGCCGGAGCGAGGCGAATCTCTGCCGCGTCGATCAGTTCCACCAGAATCCCGCCGGGGCCCGCCAGAACGATCGGGCCGAAGGTTGCGTCGCGTTTGCAGCCGATGATCCATTCGGCCACGGCCTCCTCTTCCATGGCCTCGATCAGGGGGGTGCCGCCGGGAACCCGTTCGGCCATCTCGGCGGCGGCCTGCCGTGCCGCCTCCGGGGAAAGCCCCAACCGGACGAGGCCGTGATCGGATTTGTGCGGGAAGGCGTCGTGGCACAGCTTCGCGACGCAGCGCCCGCCCGCCGGGTCACGCTCGGGCACCGGGACGCCGATCTGCCCCAGCAGGTCCTTTGCGTCGGCCTCGTGCACCACCTCGCGGCCGGCGCGCTGCCAGTGTTCCAGTCTCTCTCTGGGGGTCATGCGACTTCTCCCTGCATCGGCATGAGCGCCGCGAGCCCCGATGCCGCCCTGGCAGGCGAATCATAGACCGGCACGGCCCGGTCGCGCAGCGCCTCACCCGAGGCGTTGCTGCGCAACGCGCCCGTCCAGACGATCAGGACCGGCTTGTCCGTGCCGTCATAGGCCTCGGCCAGGGCCTCGATGAACTGCTGATCTGGCACAAATGTGATGATTGCGACGGCGATATCCACGCCCGGATCGGCGGCGACGGCCGCGAGGCAGCGTCCCACATAGGTCGGATTCGCCAGCACGACCCCGGTCAGATCGACCGGATTCTTCACCGAGCCGTAGAACGGGACATAGCGTGACAGCGCCGTCTGCGTCGCCTCGTCAAGGACCGGCACCTCGAAACCTGCGCCCTCGGCGAGGTCCGTCATCTCGACGCCCAGCCCGCCGGTGACGGAGATGATGCCGACCCGGTTCCCGGCAGGACGCCGTCCCGCCGCGAGGGCCGTCACGGCATCGACGGCGGCCACGGATTCGCGGGCGCGGATGATGCCGGTTTCGCGGAAAACCGCGCTGATGACCCGGTCATCGCCGGCCATCGCGCCGGTATGGGACTGCACCGCGCGCGATCCGGCGCGGCTGCGCCCACCCTTGACGACGACGACATGCTTTCCAGCCTCGGTCAGGCGAAGGGCAACCTCGGCAAAGCGGCGCCCGGCGCGCAGTTCCTCGACATAGCACAGAACCACACGGGTCTGCGGATCGCTGCCCAGGTAGTCCAGCAGATCCGCGGCCGTCAGGTCCGTCTCGTTGCCGCTGGACACGATCGTGTTGATGCCCACGCCGCGTTCGCCCAGGCGCAGGGCCATCAGGCCCGCAAGGGCACCGGACTGCGAGATCATCGCAACGGGGCCGGGCCGCAGACCGTTGAACATCGGGCTGAAGGTCAGATGAAGATTCGTCGCCGGTCGCACGACGCCTTCGCAGTTCGGGCCGACCAGGCGAAACCGCGCGTTCTGCATGATTTGTCGCAAGCGCGTCTCGTTGTCATGCCCGTCTGCCCCGGCCTCCGAAAAGCCGGAGGTCACGCCCACGACCATCTTCACATCGAGCTGCGTGCAGGTTTCCAGCGCATCCAGTGCAACGTCGACGGGCGTTGCCAGAACGACCACGTCGATCGGGCCGTCGATGTCCTGCAAGCTGCGCACCGCCGGAAGGCCCTCGATCTCGCCGCCCGAAGGGTTCACCGGGATGATCCGTCCCCCATAGCCATTGCTCTTGAGCAGGGCGAGTACCGCTTGTCCAAGCTTGCCCCTGGTGCGGGAGGCCCCGACCACCGCAATGGTACGGGGATCGAACAGACCATCCAGTGCATCCGCAATCGAAGGTCGGGGGTCGGACAATCGAGTCGTGTTTGGCGCCGCCATTTTTCCTCCGCCAGGCTGTGCTTTCTGCGGCGATCTAACGGCTGTTCGATTCTGCTCGCAATGATTTTGCTCGCCAGGCCGGCCGGCGCCGGAGGCCCGAAGAATTGGGGCTTGACGGCCGCAAATGGTTTCGCAGCCGGACGGCTCCGATCCGGATCTGACGACCGCATCGACTTCGACGGCAATGACGGCGCATGATCGGCGGCAGCGGCGCGAAAGCGTGCTGCCGCCGATTGCCAAGCAGGACGCGGCGCCCTACGTTTCTGCGCATCTTCCCAGAAGGAGCCGCTGCGTGATCCTTTTCCGCCCGCTAGTGCTGATCGCCTCAGCCTCTGTCCTTGCGCTGAGCCTTGCCGTGGGTGCGCGCGCCGAGGCAGAGGTTGCCGCCGGGCCCTACCTGGCGGCCCGCGTTGCCAGCGGGCACAGCGACTACCGTGCCGCCGCCACCTACTACGGCCGGGCGCTTGCCCGCGACCCCGCGAACCCGCTGCTGCTGGAGAGCGCCATCCTTGCGCAGATCGGCATGGGTGACATTGCGGGCGCCGTGCCGGCGGCGCAGGCGTTGCAGAGCGGCGGGCGGCAAAGCCAGGTGGCCGATCTGGTGCTGCTGGCCGATCTGGCCAAGCGCGGCGACTTCGCCGCTGCGCTGGACCGGCTCGATGCCGGAACCACCGCGGGGCCGCTGGTCGAAGGGCTGTTCCGGGCCTGGGCAGAGCTGGGCCGTGGCCGGATGTCCGAGGCGCTGACCGCCTTCGACACGGTGGCCGCCGCGCAGGGGCTGGAGCTGTTCGGCCTCTATCACAAGGCGCTGGCGCTGGCCTCGGTGGGCGATTTCGAGGGCGCCGATGACATCCTGTCGGGCGATGCGGCGGGCGCGCTGCGGCTGACCCGGCGCGGCGTGATCGCCCATGCCGAGGTGCTGAGCCAGCTGGAGCGCAACCCCGCCGCGATCGAACTGCTCGACAAGGCCTTCGGCGACCAGCCCGACCCGACGCTGGAGGCGATGCGCGCGCGGCTGGAGGCCGGCGAAATGCTGCCCTTCACCCTTGTCACCCAGCCGACGGACGGAATGGCCGAACTGTTCCACGCGCTTGCCGGCGCGCTCAGCAGCGAGGCGACGGATGTGTTCACGCTGGTCTATGCGCGGCTGGCGGAGTATCTGCGGCCCGACCATGTGGATGCGGTGCTGCTGGTGGCGGCGCTGCTGGAACGCCAGGAGCAGTACGAGCTCGCCAACATCGCCTATAACCGCATCCCGCGCGACGATCCGGCC
Source organism: Rhodobacteraceae bacterium UBA6141 (assembly GCA_002423245.1). Classification (GTDB taxonomy): domain Bacteria; phylum Pseudomonadota; class Alphaproteobacteria; order Rhodobacterales; family Rhodobacteraceae; genus Frigidibacter. The sequence continues at coordinate 15,090 of DIVD01000058.1, read as the reverse complement.
TACCCGGTCGCCGAACTCGGCCGGGCCGAGGCGCTGATTGCCGCCGACCGGATGGACGCGGCCATCGAGGCGTTGCAGCAACTGGCGAAATCCTATCCCGATCAGGAGGTGATCTGGGCCAACCTCGGCGACGTGCTGCGCCGGGCAGAGCGGTTCGAGGAGGCAATCCGCGCCTATGACGCCGCCATCGCGCTGTTCCCCGAGGACGATGCCGGCCAGTGGCCGGTCTATTACGCGCGCGGCATCTGCCATGAGCGGCTCAAGCGCTATGATCTGGCCGAGGCCGACATGCGCAAGGCCCTGGCGCTGCAACCCGATCAGCCGCAGGTGCTGAACTATCTGGGCTATTCCTTCCTCGAACAGGGCCGCAACTTCGACGAGGCGCTGTCGATGATCGAAAGGGCCGTCGCCGCCCGGCCCGAGGACGGCTATATCGTGGACAGTCTGGCATGGGCCTACTACCGCACCGGCCGCTACGACAAGGCGGTGGCGCCGATGGAGCGGGCGGTGGAGTTGATGCCGGTCGATCCCGTGGTGAACGACCATCTGGGGGATGTCTACTGGGCCGTGGGCCGCAAGCGCGAGGCGGAATTCCAGTGGCGCCGCGCGCTGTCGTTCAAGCCCGATACCGAGGAAGAGGCCGCGCGCATCCGCCGCAAGCTCGAGATCGGGCTCGATGCGGTGCTGGCAGCCGAGGGCGCGGCGCCGCTGTCCGTCTCGCATAATGGCAATTGAGGCGGCAATCGAAGGGTTCGCGCCCGCCAAGGTCAACCTCGCGCTGCATGTCACCGGGCAAAGGGCCGATGGCTATCACCTGCTGGACAGCCTTGTGGTGTTCGCCGATCTGGGCGACCGGGTGACGGCCTCTCCGGCAAGGACGCTTTCGCTGCATGTGACCGGCCCCCGGGCCGAAGGCGTGCCGACCGGGCCCGACAACCTGGTGCTGCGGGCGGCGCGGCTGCTGGCGCCGGACCGGGGAGCGCGGCTGCTGCTGGACAAGCACCTGCCCGCCGCGGCCGGGATCGGGGGCGGGTCTTCGGATGCGGCGGCGGCGCTGCGGGTGCTGGCCCGGCTCTGGGACATGCCGCTGCCCGCGCCCGGGGCGACGGCGGTGCTGGGGGCGGATGTTCCGGTCTGCCTCGATCCGCGCCCGCGCCGGATGGCGGGAATCGGCGAGATCCTGTCCGACGTGCCGCCCTTGCCGCCCGCCTGGCTGGTGCTGGTCAATCCGGGCGTGCCGGTCCCGACGCCTGCGGTGTTCCGGGGGCTGGCGCGCACGGATGGCGCGCCGATGCCGGCGCGGCTGCCGCACTGCCGCGATGCTGCGACGCTTGCCGCCTTCCTGATCGGCCTGCGCAACGATCTGGAGCCGCCCGCCCGTGCGTTGCAGCCGCAGATCGCCGAGTCTCTGGCCGCGCTCGGCAAGCAGCAGGGCTGCCTTCTGGCGCGGATGTCCGGGTCGGGTGCGACCTGCTTTGGCCTGTTCGCAGCCGAGGCGCCGGCGCGCGGCGCTGCCGCCGCGCTCGATGCGGCGGCGGCGGGATGGTGGGTGCAGGCGGCGCGGATGCTGCCGGCGCCGGGCCCGGTTCAGGCGACGCGCGCCACCACATAGTCGGCAAGATCGACCAGCATTCCGCGCAGCGGATGCGGCGGCAGCGAGGCCAGCCCCGCCTTGGCGCGTGCCGCCCATGCCAGCGCCTCGGCGCGCGTCGCCTGCAAGGTGCCATGCTTGTGCATCAGCGCCAGCGCCTGCTGCAGATCGCCCTCGCGCTGGTCGCCCTTCTCGATCACCCGGACCCAGAAGGCGCGCTCTGCCGCATCGGCCCGCGTCACCGCCTTGATCACCGGCAGCGTCAGCTTGCGCTCGCGGAAATCGTCGCCCACATTCTTGCCGATCACCTCGGACAGGCCGCCATAGTCCAGAAGGTCATCGACCATCTGGAACGCGATGCCAAGCGCATCGCCATAGGCGTGCAGCGCCTGCACCTGATCCTCGGGCGCGCCGGCGATCACGGCGCCCACCTCTGTCGCCGCCGAAAACAGCGCGGCGGTCTTGCCGCGGATCACCTGCAGGTAGATGCCCTCATCCGTCGCCAGATCCTGCGCGGCGGTCAGTTGCAGAACCTCGCCCTCGGCAATCACGGCCGAGGCGCCCGACAGGATCCCCAACACCCGCATCGAGCCGGTTTCCGTCATCAGCTGAAAGCTGCGCGCCAGCAGGTAGTCGCCCACGAGCACCGAGGACTTGTTGTCCCACAGCAGGTTGGCCGTGGGCCGCCCCCGCCGCTGGGCGCTTTCGTCCACCACATCGTCATGCAGCAGCGTCGCGGTGTGGATGAACTCCACCGCCGCGGCCAGATGCACGTGGTAGGGGCCGCCATAGCCGCACATCCGCGCCGCCGCCAGCGTCAGCATCGGGCGCAGGCGCTTGCCGCCCGCCTCGACCAGATGCGCCGTCACCTCGGGGATGCGCGGCGCGTGGTTCGAGGCCATGCGGCCCCGGATCAGCAGGTTCACCCGCGCCATGTCATCCGCCAGATGATCGGCCAGACGGTCATGCGGTTTGGTGGCGGCTTCGTCCAAGCTCATTGTAACCCCGTTGACGCTCGACAATGCGCGGCGCCTGCCTTTTAGTCGCGCACCATGAAGGAACTTCTGCGCACCACGGATCCGACCAGGATCGCCTTTGCGACCCTCCTGCTTCAAGGCGAGGGTATAGCGGCGTTTCAGATGGACGTCCATATGAGTGTCCTTGAAGGCTCGCTCGGCATCCTGCCCCGCAGGCTCATGGTGCGCGACGCGGATCTGTTCCTCGCCCGCGCCGTGCTGGCCGATAACGGGATCGGAAGCGAGCCCTAGCATGTTCGCCGCGGACGAGCTGACCGATGACGGGTTTCTGGGCGGCAGGCTGCGGGTGCTGCAGCCGCGCGCGGGCTATCGTGCCGCGACGGACGCGGTGTTCCTCGCCGCTGCCGTCGCCGCGCTGCCGGGGCAATCGGTGCTGGAGCTTGGCTGCGGAGCGGGCGTCGCCTCGCTTTGCCTCGGCGCGCGGGTGCCGGGGCTGGTGCAGGCGGGGCTGGAGCTGCAGCCGGCCTATGCGGATCTTGCGCGACAGAACGCCGCACGCAACGGCCTGCCGCTGGAGGTTGTGGAGGGCGATCTTGCCGCGATGCCGGCCGCGATGCCGGCCGCGCTGCGGGCGCGCAGCTTCGATCACGTGATGGCGAACCCGCCCTATTTCGCGCCGGGGGACGGCACCGCCGCCGCCGACCCGGGCCGCGAGACGGCGCAGCGCGAGGCGACCCCGCTTGCGGACTGGGTGGCGGCGGGCCTGCGGCGCCTGCGTCCCGGCGGCTGGCTCACGATGATCCAGCAGGCGGACCGCCTGCCGGGCCTTCTGTGCGCGCTGGCGCAAGGGGCGGGAAGCATTACCGTCCTGCCGCTGGCATCGCGCGCGGGCCGTCCGGCGGGCCGGGTGATCGTGCAGGCCCGCAAGGGCGGGCGCGGGCGCTTCACCCTCGCTGCGCCGCTGCTGCTGCACGAGGGCGCGGCCCATGACGGCGACCGCGACAACCATTCCGACAGGGCGGCGGCGATCCTCCGCAAGGGGGCCGCGCTGGAAATCGGGCCGGGCGGCGGCGGCCCGCCGCAGCCGCGTTGACCCTTCGGCAAGAATTGGCGGTCAAGAATGGAGTCCGGCGCGGGCAAGATCTCGGGGCGTGACACGACTCGGGTTTTATGATGGAATTGTGACCAGTCCAACAGGAGAGGAAACGTCCATGACGCTCAGTTCGCACCTGACGGAACTTCGCAGGAAACATCAGCATCTCTCGGACGAGGTGGAGCGTGAACAGCGCAGCCCCGCGACCGATGACCTGATGATCGCCCGGATGAAGAAGCAGAAACTTCGCATCAAGGAAGAGATCAGCCGCCTGTCGCAGGGCTGACCGTCGCAGGGCTGATCGGGCCCGGCTGGCTGCCTTCGGGTAGCCTGACAGGCCCGCCGTTCCGCAGGCGCAGACTTTTCGTGACCCGCGCGAGGGCCACCCGCCGCTGCGCGCGTCCCGGAGGTGGCTGGGCCGCGCCGGTGGCCTGTGAGGCCGGATGCGTGCCAGGGCTGGGCGCCCTCAGGTCATGTATTGCCCGCCATTCGCGGTGAGCGTCGCGCCGGTGATGAAGCCGGCATCGTCGCTTGCAAGGAACACCACGCAGCGGGCGATTTCCCCGGGCTCGCCAAGCCGGCCTATCGGAATCTGCGCGATGATGCTCTCTCGCACCTTTTCGGGCACCGCCATCACCATTTCCGTGCCGATATAGCCGGGGCAGATCGTGTTCACGGTGATGCCGGCACGCGCGCCTTCCTGCGCCAGCGCCTTGGTGAAGCCGATGTCGCCGGCCTTTGCCGCAGAGTAGTTGGCCTGCCCGGCCTGGCCCTTCTGGCCGTTGATCGAGGAAATGTTGATCACGCGACCGAACTTGCGCTCGCGCATCCCGTTCCACAGCGGATGCGTCATGTTGAACAGGCCCGAGAGGTTGGTGTCCATCACCTCTTGCCACATCTGGCGGGTCATCTTGTGGAACATGGAATCGCGCGTGATGCCGGCGTTGTTGACCAGCACGTCCACCGGCCCCAGATCCGCCTCGACCCGGGCGATGCCCGTGGCGCAGGCATCGTAGTCGGCCACCGACCATTTGTAGGTCGGGATGCCGGTTTCCCGCGTGAAATTCGCCGCGGCCTCGTCATTGCCGGCATAGTTCGCGGCGACCTTGTAGCCGGCCGCCTGAAGCGACACCGAAATCGCCGCGCCGATGCCACGGCTGCCGCCGGTGACGAGTGCTGTTCTGGACATGATTCCTCCCTCACGAATGGCCCTGAAACACTATTACGCGGAGTGCGTCAGGCGCGCAACAATATTGCGCGCCTGAGATGAGCGGTTCACAGACCCTCAAGACACATCGCAACGCCCATGCCGCCGCCGATGCACAGGGTGGCGAGGCCCTTCTGAGCGTCGCGGCGCTTCATCTCGAACAGCAGCGTGTTCAGGATCCGCGCGCCCGAGGCGCCGATCGGGTGGCCGATGGCGATGGCGCCGCCATTGACGTTCACAACATCGGGGTCCCAGCCCATGTCCTTGTTGACCGCGCAGGCCTGCGCGGCAAAGGCCTCGTTCGCCTCGACAAGGTCGAGGTCGGCGGCCTTCCAGCCGGCCTTTTCCAGCGCCTTGCGGCTGGCATGGATCGGCCCGACGCCCATGATCGCGGGGTCGAGCCCGGCGGTGGCATAGGAGGCGATGCGCGCCAGCGGCTTCAGCCCCCGCCTTGCCGCCTCGTCCTCGGACATCAGGATCACCGCGGCGGCGCCGTCGTTGATGCCGCTGGCATTGCCGGCGGTGACGGTGCCGTCCTTGGTGAAGGCGGGGCGCAGCTTGGTCATCGACTCGAGCGTGGCACCGGCGCGGATGTATTCGTCGGCATCCACCACCGTCTCGCCCTTGCGGGTCCTGATGGTGAAGGGAACGATCTCGTCGGCGAACTTGCCGGCCTTCTGCGCGGCCTCGGCCTTGTTCTGGCTGGCCAGCGCGAACTGGTCCTGCATCTCGCGGCTGATCTGCCACTGGTTCGCGACGTTTTCGGCGGTCTGGCCCATGTGGTAGCCGTTGAAGGCGTCCCAGAGCCCGTCGCGAATCATCGAGTCGATGAAGGAGACGTCGCCCATCTTGTAGCCGGCGCGCAGATGCGCGACGTGGGGCGCGAGCGACATGTTTTCCTGTCCGCCCGCGGCGACGATCGCGGCGTCGCCCAGCATCACATGCTGCGCGCCCAGCGCGACGGCGCGCAGGCCCGAGCCGCAGACCTGGTTGATCGACCAGGCCGCGCTTTCCTTGGGCAGACCGGCGTTGATATGTGCCTGCCGCGCCGGGTTCTGGCCCTGCCCTGCGGTCAGCACCTGGCCGAGGATCGTTTCCGAAACCTCCGCCTTCTCGATCCCGGCGCGGGCGACGACGGCGTCCAGCACGGCAGCGCCGAGGTCGTGGGCGGGCGTGTTGGCAAAGGCGCCGTTGAAGCTGCCGACCGCCGTGCGGGCCGCCGAAACGATTACGACATTGGTCATGAGGATCCTCTCCCTTTGCGCGAGATGACGGCGCGGGGAGGGCCGCCAGGCCGCTCCGGGACGCCGCTTCGCACAAAAGCCTAAGGAGACTCGCGGCCAAGCGCAATGGACGGTTGCGACGTGGCTCTGCTGCGAGATGCCGCAGCGCCCCTTGATCGCACGCAGCGGGCTGCGGAAGTTTGCTCAGCCCGCCTGAAGCGACCGTTGCGGCAGGGGCGTCAGCCAGGGCGGCTGGAGGGTGGGCGCCCCGAAATAGTAGCCTTGCATGCAGTCGATGCCGATCGTCTGCAGGAAGGTGGCGTCCTCGGCGGTTTCGACGGATTCGGCGACGGTGAACATGTCGAAATGCCGCGAGATCGACATCAACGCCTCGGTCAGGACCTGATTGTCGGGGTTGTGCGCGATGCCGCGGATGAACTGGCCGTCGATCTTCACGAGGTCGAAATAGAATTCCCGCAGGTAGCGGAACGAGGTATGCCCCGCGCCGAAGTCATCGAGCGCGAAGGAAATGCCCTTGCATTGCTGGTCGCGCATGAAGGCGCAGACAAGGTCGGGCAGCAGCATCGCCGAGGATTCCGTCACCTCGAGGATCAGCCGCTCGCCCACCGTCGCGTCGGCGCGGAGCCCGTCGGAGAGTACGCGCATCCATTGCGGCGAACCGATGGAGCGCGCCGACATGTTGATCGACAGCCGCAGCGCCGGGTTCCGGGCCAGCGCGCTCAGGCCCATTTCCAGCGCCAGACAGTCGATCTTGCGCCCGAGGGTCGAGGTTTCGACGGAATCGATGAAGTCGCGCGCGGGAATCGCCCGGCCGGTTTCATCCAGGATTCGGATCAGCCCTTCATGAAAGACGACGGTATCGGGACGGGCGCCCTGAACGACCGGCTGGAAGGCCAGCACCACATCTTGGCGGTCCAGCGCGTTGCGCACCATATTCATGGTGTTGCGCGTCTGCTCGGCCACGGCGAAGGCCAGCGGGCTTTCCATCCCCTCCGGCACCTCCCGGGCGGCCATGTCATCCGGTCTGCGCATCTGACCCTCCTTCACGCAACACACGATTTATCGCGGCTGGCGGGTTAAGATCGGATGAAAAAAGCAGGGGTATGCGTTCATGCGGGCCACGGGGGATGGCCAGCGACACATCACGGCCTGCCGCTGCCATGCGCCGTGGCCGCGCCGCCCTGGTCCTCGGCGGCGATCAGCGCGGCGATCAGCGCCTTGGCTTCTGGCCCGTCCCAGCGGGCATCGCCCTGCATCCGCGCGATCTCGCGCCCCTCCGGGTCGAGGATGACAGAGACCGGAAGGCCAAGCACCGCCATCTGCCGGGCCAGCGCCTGTCTGGGGTCGCGCAGCATCGGCAGCGAGGTGATGCCCTCGTCGGCGAAGAAGTCCTTGATCGCGGGCACCGGGTTGCGACCGGTGGCGATGGTCACCACGGCAAATCGCTCGCCGCCCAGTTCCGCCTGAAGCCGGTCCAGCGCGGGCATCTCTGCCCGGCAGGGGGCGCACCAGGTGGCCCAGAAGTTCACCAGCACATATCTGCCGCGATAGCTCGCCAGCGGCACCTCGGTATCGGCGGCGTCCACCACCACGGCGTCCAGCGCCTCGGAGGGCGCATCGGCCAGCACCAGCTTGCGCATGTCGCCCTGCAGCAGCGGCGCGAGGTCGGGCGCCGCGAATGCCGGATTTGCGCCAAGCGCAAGGGCCGTGTAGAGCACGGCGGAACGGATCAGACGCATGTAGCCTCCCATCAGGGGCCCCAGGGACAGGACCGACATGACCGACAGCGCCAGGGAGAACCAGTCCTCCAACCAGATGTGGGGCGGGCGTTTCGCCGCAGGACCGGACGCGATCATGGAGGCGATCAACGCCTCGATCTCGTTCGACAGGCGGCTTTACGCGCAGGATATCCGTGGCAGCCGGGCCCATGCCGCCATGCTGGCAGCGACGGGCATCCTCACCGATAGCGATGCAACCGCGATCCGGGAAGGCCTTCTCACGGTGTTGTCAGAAATCGAGGCGGGGGAGTTTCCGTTCCGCGTGGCGCTGGAAGACATCCACATGAACGTGGAGGCGCGGCTGAAGGAGCTGATCGGCGAGCCTGCCGGGCGCCTGCACACGGCGCGCAGCCGCAACGACCAGGTGGCGACCGATTTCCGGCTCTGGGTGCGCGAGCAGTGCGATGCGGCCCGGCAGGGGCTGCGGGCGCTGATCGGCGCGCTGCTGGGGCAGGCAGAGGCGGGGGCGGGCTGGGTGATGCCGGGCTTCACGCATCTGCAGACCGCGCAGCCGGTGACATGGGGGCATCACATGATGGCCTATGTCGAGATGTTCGGGCGCGACATGGGCCGGTTTGCCGACGCGCGCGCGCGGATGAACGAATCCCCGCTGGGCGCGGCGGCGCTGGCGGGCACCTCCTTTCCGATCGACCGGCAGATGACGGCAGAGGCGCTGGGCTTCGAGCGGCCGATGGCCAACAGCCTCGATGCGGTCAGCGACCGGGACTTCGCGCTGGAGTTCCTTGCGGCCGCGTCGATCTGCGCGATGCATCTCAGCCGGTTCGCCGAAGAGCTGGTGATCTGGTCCTCGGCGCAGTTCCGCTTCGTGGCGCTGTCGGACCGGTTTTCCACCGGCTCCTCGATCATGCCGCAGAAGAAGAACCCGGACGCGGCAGAGCTGATCCGCGCCAAGATCGGCCGCATCCTCGGGGCCACGGTGGCCCTCTTCACGGTGATGAAGGGGCTGCCGCTGGCCTATTCCAAGGATATGCAGGAAGACAAGGAGCAGGTCTTCGACGCCGCCGACACGCTGATGCTGGCACTTGCGGCGATGGAGGGGATGGTGCGCGACATGACGGCGCAGGTGGACAACCTCGAAAGGGCGGCGGCGAGCGGGTTCTCGACGGCGACGGACCTTGCCGACTGGCTGGTGCGCGAGGCGGGCCTGCCCTTCCGCGAGGCGCATCATGTGACCGGCGCTCTGGTGGCGCTGGCCGAGGGCAAGGGCTGCGATCTGCCGGATCTGACGCTGGCCGAGATGCAGTCGGCGCATCCGGCGATCAGCGCAGAGGTGTATTCGGTGCTGGGGGTCCACAATTCGGTGGCCAGCCGGCAGAGCTATGGCGGAACCGCGCCCGGACAGGTGCGCGCGCAGATCGCCCGCTGGCGTGCGCGGCTGGAGGAGATGCAATGAGAACGGTGGCCATTCTGGCGCTGCTGGCGCTGGCGGGGTGCGGGGTCGATGGCCCGCCGGTGCCGCCGCCGGCGAAGGAGCCGCCGGCGAGCGGGGTCTCGGTCAGCGGGACGGTGGAGTTCGGGGTGACCGGGCGGGGGTGACGGCGTCGCGCCCTCGCGGTCAAAGGGCGCCCCCCCCGGGCAGCGCGTCGCGCGTTGCTGCGGGCGCGGCGGGGCGAGCCGGCGTCCACACCCGTCTTCCCCTTGCGCGGGCGATGCTTTAGACCGGCCCCGAAGCCCCTTGCGGATGCCCTGCCATGTCATTGCTGCGTCTGACCTATCTGCTGCTGGCGCTGGCCGGCACGGTGCTGCCGCTGCGGCACTATCTGGGCTGGCTCGGCGCGAATGGCTGGAGCGTCGCGGGCCTGATCGACGCCTGGTTCGTGAATGACGCCGCCGCCGGCATGGCCTGGGAGCTGATGATCGCCGCGCTCGCGCTGATGGTCTGGGCGCTGGCCGAAACCTGGGTGCGGCGCAACTGGCTCGCGCTGCTGGCCCTGCCGGCGACGGTCTGCATCGGGGTGTCCTGCGGGCTGCCGCTCTATCTTTTCCTGCGCAGCGGACGGGTGGGCTGATGGACCATTTCCTCTATCGTTCGGGCATCCTGCACGCCGAGGATGTGCCGATCCCCGGGATCGCGGCGGCGGTGGGCACGCCCTTCTACGTCTATTCCGCCGCGACGCTGGAGCGGCATTACAGGCTTTTCACCGAGGCGCTGGACCCGCTGCCGCATCTGGTGTGCTTTGCGGTGAAGTCGAACAGCAATATTGCGGTGCTGAAGGTGCTGGGTGATCTGGGCGCAGGGATGGATGTGGTCTCGGCCGGGGAATACCTCCGCGCGAAGGCGGCGGGCGTGCCGGGGGACCGGATCGTGTTTTCCGGCGTGGGCAAGACCCGGGCCGAGATGCGGCTGGCGCTGGAGGGCGGCATCCGGCAGTTCAACGTGGAGTCCGAGCCCGAGTTGCTGGCGCTGTCCGAGGTGGCGGCGGGCGTGGATCTGCGCGCCCCGATCGCCCTGCGCGTGAACCCCGACGTGGACGCGAAGACGCATGAGAAGATCGCGACGGGCAAGAGCGAGAACAAGTTCGGCATCCCCTTCGCGCGCGCGCGCGCGGTCTATGCGCTGGCGGCGGGGCTGCCGGGGATCGAGGTGGTGGCGGTCGATGTGCATATCGGCAGCCAGCTCACCGATCTGGCGCCCTTCGAGCAGGCTTACCGCAAGCTCGCGGACCTGACGCGGGCGCTGCGCGCCGACGGGCATGACATCCGGCGGCTGGATCTGGGCGGCGGCCTCGGCATTCCCTACACCCGGTCGAACGAGGCGCCGCCGCTGCCGATGGACTATGGCGCGATGGTCCGGCGGACGGTGGGCGATCTGGGCTGCGAGATCGAGATCGAGCCGGGGCGGCTGATCTCGGGCAATGCCGGGCTGCTGGTGTCGGGCGTGATCTATGTGAAAGAGGGCGAGGGCCGGGATTTCCTGATCCTCGATGCCGCAATGAACGATCTGGTGCGCCCCTCGATGTATGGCGCGCATCATGACATCGTGCCGGTGGTGGAGCCTGCGCCGGGCGCGCATATGCAGCCCTTCGACGTGGTCGGCCCGGTCTGCGAGACGGGCGACACCTTCGCGAGGGGAAGGCACCTGCCGGTGCTGGCGGCGGGCGATCTGGTCGCGTTCCGCTCGGCGGGCGCATATGGTGCGGTGATGGCCAGCGAATACAATACGCGCCCGCTGGTGCCCGAGGTGCTGGTGCGGGGGGATCACTTCGCCGTCATAAGGGCGCGGCCGACGTTTGACGAAATCCTCGGCCGCGATACGATCCCCGAATGGCTGTAACGCGCAATCCCGCGCATTCGGCCCCGGACGCGGACCGACAGCCGGCATGACCGACCCCAGCGCGAGCACGGACAGGATCACCGCGGCGGCGCTGGCGCGCATCGCCTGGCCGTTGCGGCTGACCCGTGCCGGGCTGGTCGCCGAGCGGCTGGCGCGCAGTTTCTGGCCGGTCTCGACCCTGCTGCTCGCGGTGGCTGCCGCCCTTGCCTTCGGTGTGCAGGACCATCTGCCGCGGGCGGCGCTGTGGGGGCTGGCGCTGGCGCTGGCCGCCCTGCTGGGGGCGGCGCTTCTGCTGGGGCTGCGGCGCTTTCGCTGGCCGGACCGGGCCGAGGCGATGGCGAGGCTCGACGCCACCTTGCCGGGGCATCCGCTGGCGGCGCTGACCGATGCGCAGGCGCTTGGCGCGGGGGATGCCGCATCCGCCGCCGTCTGGCGCGCCCATCTGCGGCGGATGGCGGCGCGGGCGGCGGGCGCGCGGGCCGCGGCCCCCGACCTGCGGCTTGCCGCGCGCGACCGGCTTGGCCTGCGCTACATCGCGCTGACCGGCCTTGTCATGGCGCTTCTGTTCGGCGCGCCGGGCCGGGTGGGCGAGGTGGCCACGATCGCCGCGCGCGGGCCGGCGGCGCAGGCCGCCGCCGGGCCAAGCTGGGAGGGCTGGGTGGAGCCCCCTGCCTATACCGGGCGGCCGAGCCTCTACCTCAACGCCATCGAAGCCGCGGTGCTGGACGTGCCGGAGGGGAGCCGGTTCACCTTCCGCTTCTATGGCGCGCCGGGGGCCATCTCGCTGGAGCAATCCGTTTCGGCAGGCGATGCCCCGGCGGATGCGGGGCAACCCGAAGGCGGCCCCCGCTCGGCCGAATTCGCCGCGGTGCACAGCGGCACCGTGCGCATCGACGGCCCCGGCGGGCGCGAGATTGCCGTGACCGTGCTGCCCGACCGCGCGCCGGGCGTGGCCTTCGCCGGCGAGATGTCGCGCGAGGCGGATGGCCAGATGAGCCAGCCCTTCAGCGCGCGCGACGATTTCCAGATCGCTTCCGGTCGGGCAGAGTTCGTGCTGGACCTTGCCAGGGTGGACCGCCGCTTCGGCCTCGCGACCGAGCCCGAGCCGCGCGAGCCGCATGTGCTTGACCTGCCGATGCCGATCTCGGGCAACCGGGCGGAGTTCACCGAACTTCTGATCGAGAATGCCTCGAAGCATCCCTGGGCCAACCTGCCGGTGCGGCTGACGCTGACGGTCGAGGACGGGCTGGGCCAGACCGGGCAGAGCGAGACGCGCGACCTGCTGCTGCCGGGGCGGCGGTTCTTCGATCCGCTGGCGGCGGCGGTGATCGAGATGCGGCGCGACCTGCTGTGGTCGGCCCGGAACGCGCCGCGGACCTTGCAGGTGCTGCGCGCCGTCAGCCACCGGCCCGAGGGCTTCTTCCGCAACCAGCGCGCCTATCTGATGCTGCGTGTCGCGATGCGGCGGCTGGAGGCGGGCATCGCCTCGGGCCCGCTGGACCCCGCGCTGCGCGACGAGCTGGCCGAGGCGCTGTGGCAGATCGCGGTGCTGGTCGAGGATGGCGGGCTGTCGGACGCGCTCGAACGGATGGAACGCGCCCAGGAGCGGCTGTCCGAGGCGATGCGCAACGGGGCCTCGCCCGAGGAAATCGCCGAACTGATGCAGGAGCTGCGCGACGCGACCGACGCCTATATCCGCCAGCTTGCCGAGCAGGGCGAACAGCAGCCCGACGACCAGATGGCGCAGGGTGAGGGCCAGCGCATCACCGGCGACCAGTTGCAGGCGCTGATGGACGAGATCCAGCGCCTGATGGAAGAGGGCCGCATGGCCGAGGCGCAGGAACTGCTGGAGCAGTTGAACCGGATGATGCAGAACATGCGCGTCACCCGGGGGGAGGGCGGCGAGGGCGGCGGCGACATGCCCGGCGGCCAGGCGGTGCAGGATCTGGCCGAGACCCTGCGCGACCAGCAGGGCCTGTCGGACGAGACCTTCCGCGACCTGCAGGAACAGTTCAACCCCGGAGGCCGGCAGGGCCAGCAGCCGGGCCAGCAAGGCGAGGGCCAGCAGGGCGGGGGCCAGCAAGGCGGGGGGCAGCAAGGCGAAGGGCAGCAGGGCGGGGGCCAGCAAGGCGAAGGGGGCAGCCTCGCCGACCGCCAGCAGGCGCTGCGCGACCAGCTTGACCGGCAGCGCGGCGGGCTTCCGGGGCAGGGGACCGAGGCGGGCGATGCCGCGCGCGGCGCGCTCGATCGGGCGGGCCGCGCGATGGACGAGGCGGAACGCGCGCTGCGCGAGGGTGATACCGGCGCCGCGATCGACCGGCAGGCCGAGGCGATCGAGGCGATGCGCGAGGGGATGCGCGGGCTGAACGAGGCGCTGGCCGAAGAGCGCGGCGAGCGGCGGCCGGGCCAGCCGGGCAATGGCGAGGAGCGGCAGGCACAGCAGGGTGCCGGCAGCGACCGCGATCCCCTGGGGCGCACCATCGGCCAGTCGGGGCGCAGCGGGTCGGATGACAACGTGCTGCAGGGCGAGGATGTCTATCGCCGCGCCCGCGACCTCCTGGACGAGATTCGCCGCCGCGCGGGAGATCAGCAGCGCCCGGAACTGGAACTGGACTACCTGCGCAGGCTCCTCGACAGGTTCTGAACGCCGCTGCGCGCCGGCGCTGCGACCGAAGGCACGGGGCGGCTGCGCCTCCTCTCCTCACAACCTTGCCATGTCGGCGCCGTGCAAAAGCCTGCCGAGTTGCAATGAGCAGCTTCAGGCGTCATAACCCGGGGCGTCCCTCTGGCGGAGTCTGTGCATGAACTATCTCGAATTCGAAAAGCCGCTGGCCGAGATCGAAGGCAAGGCCGAAGAGCTTCGGGCGCTGGCGCGCAAGAATGCAGAGATGAATGTCGAGAAGGAGGCCGCGGCGCTGGACCGCAAGGCCGAGGCGATGCTGCGCGACCTTTACCGGGATCTGTCCCCCTGGCGGAAATGCCAGGTGGCGCGGCACCCCGACCGCCCGCATTGCAAGGACCATGTCGAGGCCCTGTTCACCGAATACACGCCCCTTGCCGGCGACCGGAACTTTGCCGATGACCATTCGGTGATGGGCGGGCTTGCGCGGTTCAACGACGTGCCGGTGATGGTGATCGGGCACGAGAAGGGCAACGACACCAAGACCCGGATCGAGCGCAATTTCGGCATGGCCCGCCCGGAAGGCTATCGCAAGGCGATCCGGCTGATGGACATGGCGCACCGCTTCGGCCTGCCGGTGATCACGCTGGTGGACACGCCCGGCGCCTATCCGGGCAAGGGCGCGGAAGAGCGCGGGCAGGCCGAGGCCATCGCCCGCACCACGCAAAAATGCCTAGAGCTTGGCGTGCCGCTGATCGCGGTCGTCATCGGCGAGGGCGGATCGGGCGGCGCCGTCGCCTTTGCCACCGCGAACCGCATCGCGATGCTGGAACATTCGATCTATTCGGTGATCTCGCCCGAGGGCTGCGCCAGCATCCTGTGGAAGGATGCCGAAAAGATGCGCGAGGCGGCCGAGGCGCTGCGCCTGACCGCGCAGGACCTGCTGAAGCTGGGCGTGATCGACCGCATCGTGAAGGAGCCTCTCGGCGGCGCTCAGCGCGCCCCGCGCGAGGCGATCGACGCGGTCGGCAAGGCCATCGAGGCGATGCTGAAAGAGCTGTCGGGCAAGAAGCCCGAGGCGCTGATCAAGGACCGCCGCCAGAAATTCCTCGACATGGGCAGCAAGGGCCTCGCGGCCTGATGCCCTTGGCCCCGGGGCGCTGGCGATGATCGCCGGCCTGCGGGCGGGGCTGCGGGCGGCAGCGTGCAGGCCGGGCAGGTCGATCCGGCGCGGAGGCGGTCATCGTTACCTGCTGCTCAGTCGATGTTGGGGGTGTCATGCGGC
>DIVD01000084.1 GCA_002423245.1 Rhodobacteraceae bacterium UBA6141 | reverse complement strand
CGATCAGCGGCGGCACGGTGGCCAACTCCGGCACGCTGGCGGCGGTGGACACCCAGGCGGCGGGGACGTTCGACAACCTCGCGGGCGGCAGCGCGGACGGCGTGACGAATGCCGGCACCGGCACGAACGCGGGCACGGTGGCCTCGCTGGACAACTCCGGCAGCTTCGGCAACAGCGGCACGATCTCGGGCGCGGTCTCGAACACCGGCGGCACGCTGACGACCTCGGGCAGCGTGGCCGGCACGACGACGATCAGCGGCGGGGCGGTGACCAACTCCGGCACGCTGGCGGCGGTGGACACCCAGGCGGCGGGGACGTTCGACAACCTCGCGGGTGGCAGCGCGGACGGCGTGACGAACGCGGGCACCGGCACGAACGCGGGCACGGTGGCCTCGCTGACGAACACCGACGGGACCTTCACCAACTCGGCCACCGGCGCCGTCTCCGGCACGACGACGATCAGCGGCGGGGCGGTGACCAACGCGGGCGCGATGGCCTCCGTCGACAACTCCGCGACCTTCGACAACCTCGCGGGCGGCACCACGGGCGCGGTGACGAACGCGGGCGCTGCAACCAACGCCGGGACGATGGCGTCGGTGGACAACTCCGGCACCCTCACCACCTCGGGAACCGTCTCCGGCACGCTGGACAATGCAGCGGGCGGGATCGTCAACGCGCAGGGCGCGATCAACGGCGCGGTGACCAACGCGGGCACCTTCACGGTGACCGGTGCGCTGGCCGGGGCGGGGGCGGCGTTCGACAATATCGGTGCCGGCATGCTCAGCGTGAACGCCGGCGACTACACCGGGCTTGGCGCGGTCACCAACAACTCCAGTGCCCCGTCGGCGCTGAGCGTGGGCAGCGGCTACACGCTGGGGGCGGGCAGCGTGACCAACGCTGCCGGGTCCGAGGCGGTGATCGACGGCACGGTCATCGCGGCCTTCACCAATGACGGCACGCTCAACTCCACCGACGGCATCTTCACCGGGGACTTCGCCAATACCGGGGCCGCATTCTTCGGATCGACGGTGACGGTGAACGGCAATGCCTCGAACGACGGCAGCATCGACATGCGGGGCGGCGCGATGGACGATGCGCTGCTGGTCAATGGCGGGCTGTCGGGAAGCGGCAGGTACGGGCTCGACGTCGATCTGGACGGGCGCAGCGCCGACAGCATCATCGTATCGGGCGGCGCGACCAGCGGCACCCCCGGCTTCGACTTCGCGCCGCAGGGCAGCCTGTCCTCGCTGGGAAGCGATATCCTGTTCTTCGATGTCGATGACGCGCAGGCCAACAGCTACACCATCGGCGGGATCAGCGGGTTGCCCTCGAGCGGGACGGTGCTGCACAGCATCTATCAGGACGGCGCGAACGGCGATCTTTACGTCCGCAGTCAGGTGAACCCGGCGGTCGGCGGCATCGCGGCGAACTTCTCGCTGACGCAATTGCTGCTGGGGACGGTGATCAACCGCCCGCAAAGCCCCTTCGTCAGCGGCCTTGCCTCGGGCGAGGCATGCTCGCATGGCGGTTATGGCCGCGCGACGGGCGGGCGGGCCACGGTCACCGGCAGCTCCGACAACGGCATCAGCGATCTGGAAACCTCGGTCGATGCCTATTTCAGCGGCTTTCAGGCAGGCTATGACATGGGCTGCTATGACGGGCGCTATGGCGGCTGGGATCTTGCCTTCGGCGGCATGGTCGGCGTGAACCAGGGCAAGACCAAGCAGGACGTGTTCGCCATAGACCCGCTGGACCCGTCGCGCTACGATCCCAGCATGACCGTGCTGGGGCAGGTCAAGACCGACTTCGACCAGACCTATATCGGCACCTACATGGCGGCGCGGCGTGACAAGTTCACCGCCGATGTGCAGTTGCGCTTCGACAAGACCGAATATGTGGTCTCAAGCACCTCGGGCACCGGGCTGGGGCTGGATGACAGCGAGGTCGACAGCGAGTCGGTAACGATCAGCAGCCGCGTCAACTATGCCCATGACCTGAACGAAGACGGGCTCTCGCTGGTGCCGACGGCGGGCTTCGCCTACACCCACACCGGGGATTCCAAGCTGAAGTTCTCGGGCGGAGAAGTCCTGAAGACCAAGTCGTTCGACGCGCTGATCGGCTTCGCCGGTGGCACGCTTGCCAAGACGACGATCGCGGAATCGGGCACCGCAGGGACGACGACCTTCATGAGCGCGGTCTATTACAACGATTTCGCCGGCGACCGGGACTCGACCTTCACCGATGCGCTTGGCGGCACCAGCGACATCAGCACCTCGAATCTCGGCGGCTTCGGGGAACTGAGCGTCGGCGTCAACTACGTGTCCTTGCTGGATGCGGGGCGCTGGGGCGGGGCCAAGCAGTTGAACGCCAACCTGCGGGTGGATGCCCGCTTTGGCGACGATGTGGAGGACAGCCTCGGCCTGACGGCGCAACTGCGCATGTCATTCTGACCCGCAGCAAACCGGGGCAGGCACGGCCGCTGCGTGCCCCGTCGCCTGTTCCGCAAGGATCCGGCGGTGCAACTGAATCCTTGATCCGCAGCAGGGCAGGCTTCACACTCGGGCTGCGGCAGCTGGTCCGGGTGAGGCCCTTGCGGGACACTGCGGCGCATTGTGCAGGCCCCGCCTCGGCGGTGCCGGCGACAGGAGTTTGACAACGGAATGTCTTGGTACAGCAAGGTCGCGTGGAAGGAGGGGCTTTTCCTTCAGCCCCAGCACCTTCAGCAGAACGACCGCTATCTTGAAAAGCTTCTGGAGGCCCGCACGCGGCATCTGTCGCCCTATCCCTGGGGCGTGGAGGAGTTGCGCTTCAACCGCGACCGCCTGCAGCAGGGCCGGATCGAGCTGACGCGGGTGGTGGGCATCTTGCCCGACGGCACGCCGTTCGACGCGCCCGGGGTCAACGCGCTGCCGCCGGCGACCCAGGTCCCCGAAGGCTCGGACGGGGTGGCGATCTGGCTGACGCTGCCGGACGTGGCGATGAACGGCCGCGAAATGGCGATGGATGCAGAGGCGGGCGTGGCGACGCGCTACATCCTTGCCGCGGAAACCGTGGCCGACAGCGCCTCGGCGATGCGGGTGGAACAGCAGATCGAGATTGCCGAACCGCGGCTTGAACTCGATATCCGCAACACCGCCAAGCCCGGCTACCAGTGCCTGAAGATCGGCCGCATCCTCGAGGTGCGCGACAATGTGGTGATCCTCGACGATACCTTCCCGCCGCCGGTGGTGACGTTGAACGCGCATCCGGTGGTGATCGGCTGGCTGGACCGGGTCATCGGCTGGGTGGAGACCAAGCTTGACTCGCTGGCCCGCTATGCCGCCGATCCCAGCGCCGGGGGCGGCTTGCAGGCCACCGACTATTTCATGCTGCTGCTGCTGAACCGGGAGATCAACGTGCTGCGGCATTTCCGGCAATCGCGCTACATCCATCCCGAGCGGCTGTACGAGGAATTCCTGCGCTTCTCGGGCGAGCTGTGGACCTTTGACCAGGACACGCGGCTGGCGCCCGAATATGCCGCCTATGACCATGGCGACCTGAAATCGGCCTTCGAGCCGATGGTGCGCGACATCCAGCGCCTGCTGAGCCGCGATGTCGGCCGGGCGACGCGGCTGGAGTTGCGGCAGGTGGGGCAAAGCTCCTACCTGGCGCAGGTGGCCGACCGCAACCTGTTCCGCGACGCCACCTTCGTGATCGAGGTGGAAAGCAGCCGGCCCCTGACCCAGGTGCAGCTGCAATTCCCCGAGCTGTGCAAGATCGGGCCCAACACCCGCATGGCCGAGATCGTCAACAACAACCTGCCGGGCATCGCGCTGATCCACACGCCGACACCGCCCCGGCAGATCCGCGCGGTGTCGCGCAACGTGTATTTCCTGCTCGACAAGAACACCCCCCTCTGGCGCGAGTTCAGCACGGCCCCGGCCATCGGGATGCATTTCGCCGGTGACTGGCCCGACCTGAAGCTTGACCTCTGGGCCATCGTGGAGAGCCGGACATGACCAGCGGCGGGCCGGGCAAGGGCAAGGACAAGACGGTGATCGGCGGCAGCCTTGGCGGCCCGGCCCCCTCGCCGCTGCCGCAGCCCCCGGCCCGGCCGGCGGCCCCCAGCGGCGGCCAGAAGACGGTGATCGGCGGCGCGCTCGGCAACCCGCCGCAGGGGCAGGGCTTCGGGCCGCCCGGCGGGGGTCAGGCGGGCGGCGGGCTGGCGGGTGGGGGTCAGGCGGGTGGCGGGCTGGCGGGCGGCGATGCCTGGGGCGGCGGCGGCTTTGCTCCCGCAGGCGGCGGTGGGCAGGCGGGCGGGTTCGCGCCGCAGCCGCAGGGCGGCTTCGGCGGGCAGGCCGGCGGCTTTTCCGGACAGGGCGGCGGCTTTGGCCCGGCCAAGAGTGGCGGCGGCGCCTGGGACTCGGGCTTCGGCCAGCCGCAGCAGCCGGTGCAGCCGCAGGTGGCGGGCGCCTTCGCCCCGTCGGAGTCCTTCTTCCCCGATCATCGTCCGGCCGAGACCGGCCGCTACGAGCCGCCCGCGCAGAAGATCGACCTGCGGCAGGCGCTTCATGCCAAGGGGCTTGGCCATGGCGGCCCCAGGAACCCGATCCTTGCTGCCGCCGCCAACCTGCTGATCCTGTTCGGGCGCCTGCGCACCCAGATGGTCGAGATGGAGGCGGTTCCGCTGATGGAACACGTCACCCGCGAGATCGAGACCTTCGAGCAGAACGTGCTGGCGGCCGGGATCAACCCCCACGAGGCGCAGGTGGCGAAATACCTTCTGTGCGGCACCGCCGACGACATCGTGCAGAACATCCCCGGCACCGACCGGCACCTGTGGATCCAGTATTCGATGGTGGCGCGGTTCTTCAACCGCCGCACCTCGGGCGTCGGCTTCTTCCAGGAGGTCGAGAGGGCACTTCAGGCCCCGGCGCAACGGTTTCAGCTGCTGGAACTGGCGCTGGTCTGCCTGTCGCTTGGTTTCGAGGGGCAGTATCGCACCGCCCCCAATGGTGCGATGGAACTGCAGCGCATCCGCGGCATGATCCATGACAGCCTGCGCCGGGTCGAGCCGCGCCCCGACGAGGATATCTCGCCCCGCTGGCAGCCGGTGCTGGTGGGCGGGCGCCGCCGCTTCGGCGGCACGCCGATCTGGGTGGTGGCCTCGGTGCTGGGGGTGCTGTTGCTGGGCGCCTACATGGCGCTGTCGGTCGTGATCTCGAACGAGGGCAGCCAGGTCGTCGCGCGGCTGATGGGCGTGCATCCGGCGCAGGCGGTCACGCTGCAGCGGCCCGAGCCGGTGATGACGCCGGTGGTGGCGCCGCCGCCGCCGGAAACCGCACAACTGGACCGCATCCGCCAGAGCCTTGCCCCGGACATCGAGGCCGGCACGCTGGAGGTGGACCGCAAGGGCGATTTCATCTTCGTGCGGATCAACAATACCGCGCTGTTCGATTCCGGCAAGAGCGAGGTGAAGGAAGCCTTCACCGGGCTGGCCCGGAAGATCGGCGCCGCGCTGGATGCGGAGGCGGGCCCGATCAAGGTGGTCGGCTTCACCGACAACGTGCCGCTGAAGGGCACCGGCCGCTTCAAGAACAACATCGACCTGTCGGTCGCCCGCGCGGAATCGGTGCAGGGCAAGCTGGCGGAGTTCCTGACCGACCCGGCGCGGCTTGTCGTCGAGGGCAAGGGCGAGGCCGACCCCGTCGCCGACAACGCCACGCCCGAGGGACGCGCGCTCAATCGCCGCGTCGAGATCATGATCGCGCGCGAGGAGACGTTGCCATGACCCGCGCCCACCGGAACAGGCAGGACGATCCCCGATGCGCTGGCTGAAACCCGCCCTGACCGCGCTTGGTGCGGTCGCCTTCGCCGTCACCGTCTGGTTCGCCGGGCCGCTGGTCGGCTTTGGATCCGCGCTGCCTTTCGAGCCGGTCTGGGTGCGCCTGTCGATCATCGGGCTGATGGTGCTGGCCCTGCTGATCTGGGGCGCGCTCAAGCTGTACCGCCGCCGCCGGGGCCAGGCCGCGCTGGAAAAGGCGCTGATCGCCGACGCACCGGCGGGCGATGGCGCGGTGCTTGCCGAAAGGATGCAATCGGCGCTGGCGACGCTGAAGAAGTCGGGCAAGTCCAAGACCTACCTTTACGACCTTCCCTGGTATGTGATCATCGGCCCCCCCGGCTCGGGCAAGACCACCGCGCTGGTGAACGCCGGGATCAAGTTCCCGCTGGCGGACCAGAAGCAGACGCAGGGGCAGGGGAGCCTTTCGGGCTTTGGCGGCACGCGCTATTGCGACTGGTGGTTTGCCGAGGAGGCGGTGTTGATCGACACCGCCGGCCGCTACACCACGCAGGACAGCGACGCGGTGGCGGATGGCGAAAGCTGGTCCTCGTTCCTGTCGCTGCTGAAGCGCAACCGCCCCAAGCAGCCGATCAACGGCGTGATCCTTGCCTTCTCGGTTGCGGACCTGATGAACGCCGCGCCCGAAACCGTGGCGGCCCATGCCCGGACCGTGCGCGCCCGTCTCGCGGAAATTCACGAGACGCTGAAGGTCGATTTCCCGGTCTATGTGATGTTTACCAAGGCCGACCTGATCGCCGGGTTCCGCGAATACTTTGCTTCGTTCAGCGCCAGCCGCCGCAAGAAGGTCTGGGGCGCGACCTTCCAGACCGAGAACCGCAAGGAGCCCACGCATGACCGGGTGGGCGAGGAGTTCGACGCGCTGGTCTCGCGCCTGTCGGACGAGGTGATCGACCGGCTGAGCGAGGAAAACGACGGCGTGTCGCGCATCGCGATCTTCGGCCTGCCGGGGCAGATGGCGATCCTGCGCGATACGGTGGCCGATTTCCTGCGCCAGGTGTTCGAGCCGACCCGCTACAAGACCAATGCGATGCTGCGCGGCTTCTACTTCACCTCGGGCACGCAGGAAGGCACGCCGATCGACCAGGTGCTTGGCGCGATGAACCGCAGCTTTGGCCGCGAGGCGCAGGCGGGGCTGATGTCGGGGCGGGGCAAGAGCTTCTTCCTGCACGACCTGCTGACGCAGGTGATCTTCGCCGAACAGGGCTGGGTGTCCTACGACCGCCGGGCGGTGCGCCGCTCGACCGGGCTGCGCGCCGCGGCGATGACGGCGATGGTGCTGGCGACGCTGGGCCTGCTGGGCGCCTGGGGCGTCAGCTATTTCGAGAACCGGGGGCTGGTGCGCTCGGCGCAGGCGGCGCTGGCCGATTACGAACTTGCCGCGCAGGAAGACCTGCAGAGGACCGAGATTTCCGATACCGATCTGGCGCGCATCGCCAGCGAGTTGCAACTGTTGCGCAACATGCCCGCCGGCTATGGCAACCCCGATGGGGGCGGCGGCATCACCGAACGCTTTGGCCTCGGCCAGCGCAGCCAGCTCGAGACGGCGGCAGAGGTCTCCTATCGCGACGGTCTGGAACGGCTGATGCGTCCCCGGCTGATCCTGCGCATCGAGGAGCAGTTGCAGGCCTTCGTGCTGGCGAACGAGACGCTGGCGATCTACGAGACGCTCAAGGTCTACAAGCTGCTTGGCGGCATGGCCCCCGCCCCCGAGGATGCGCTGATCCGGCAATGGTTCCACGAGGACTGGCTGCAGGTCTATCCCGGCATCAACCAGCAGCCCCTGCGCGACCTGCTGGAGGCGCATCTGGCCGCGATGCTGGAGCTTGACGGCGAAACCGATGTGCGGGTGGAACTGAACGGCGACCTGATCGCGCAGGCCGAGCGCATCCTCGGCCGGATGAGCGTTGCCGACCAGGCCTATTCGCTGATCCAGGCGACGGCGGGCTTTTCCGGGGTTTCGGATTTCAATCTGGTGGAGCAGGTCGGCCCGGATGCGCGGCTGGTGCTTGAAACCGTCGATGGCAGCGATCTGGCGAACCTGGGCGTGCCCGCGCTTTTCACCTATGCGGGCTTTCACGACTTCTTCCTCGACCAGCTGGGCGAGGTCGCGCGCAAGATCGAGAGCGAGACCTGGGTGATGGGCGAGCAGGCCGAGGCGGCGCGGGTCGGCGATCAGCTGGACCGGCTGGGGCCGACGCTGCTTGCCCGCTATCGCGACGATTTCATCGCGGCCTGGGAATCGATGATCGACAATGTCAAGCTGGCGCCCCTGGCGGCGGACAAGCCGGCCTATGTGGCGCTGGCCGCGGCGGCCTCGCCCACCACCTCGCCGATCCTGCGCTTCGTCGAGGCGATCAGCGCCGAGACCCGGCTGACGGCGGAGCCGGAGCCGGCGGGCGGCGTGGCGTCGATCGCCGCCGATCCCGCGCTGCTGGCCCGCGCGCAGGACCAGGCCATGGCACTGACGCTGAACCGCACCTCGGGGCTGAAGCGCATCGGACTCGACCTGGCGCTGGAGGCGGGAAAGTCGCAGCGGCGCGCCGGCGCGGCGGGCGGCGGCGGCCCGGTGGTCCCCGGCGCCGACATCGAGGCGCAGTTCGCCGCCTATCACGCGATGCTGGAGGGCACGCCCGGCAGCCGGCCCATCGACGCGCTGATCGGCAACCTCGGCGCGATCCAGCAGAGCCTGGTGATTTCGGCCAGCGCGGGGCTGGCGGCGCAGGCGGCGGCGCAGATGCCGGCGCTGATCGGCCAGTTGCGCACCACCGCCTCGCGGCTGCCGCCGGCGCTGAGCCGGATGGTCGCCGAGGCGGTCGAGGATTTCGAGGGCGACGCGGTGAACACCACCATAGGCCAGATCAACGAGGAGCTGACCTCGCAGGTGACGCGCAGCTGCGAGAACATCGTGTCGAACCGCTATCCCTTCGCGCGGACCGTCAGCCGGCAGGTTCCGCTGAGCGAGTTCGCGCAGCTGTTCGCGCCCGACGGCATTCTCGACCGCTTCTTCAACACCCATCTCGCGGTCCATGCCGACATGGGCGGGCGCGACTGGACATGGCGCAAGGACAGCCCGCTGGCCGACCGCCTGTCCCTGGCGACGCTGCGCCAGTTCCAGCGCGCCGCCAAGATCCGCGAGGCGTTCTTTCCCGGCCGCAGCCCCACCGTGGATCTGGAGGTGACGATCAACCAGACCGCCGCGCATGACCGCATCAAGCAGGCGGTGCTGTCGGTGGATGACCAGCAGATCATCACCCGCGCCGTGGGCAATACCCCGCAGGCGATCAAGTGGCCGGGCCTTGGCACCACCACCTCGCTGCAGATCCTGCCCGAGATGAACAACCGCGAGTCGCTGATCCGCTACCAGGGGCCCTGGGCCTTCTTGCAGTTCATCCGCGACGGCAACCCGCGGCAGGTGGGCGACGTGCTGCAGGTCGGCTATGTGATCGGCGGGCGCAACATCAGCTTCGACATCCGCGTCAACTCGCTCGAGAACCCCTTCAACCTCGCGGAGCTGAGCGAGTTCACCTGCCCGAGCGGCCTGTGACGGATCGGTGAGGTCATGGAACTCGGCCTTTACGGCAAGCATCCGGGATGGGGGGACTTCGTGCAGGCGGGGCTTGCCGCGCCGCTGCTGGCGCCGCTGGAAAGCTGGCTCGATGCCGTGCTGGCCGAGGCGCGGGCGGCGCTTGGCGCCGATTGGGAGCCGATCTGGGACCGGGACGGCGCCGCGCGCCCGGTGCTGCGCTTCTGGCTGGGGGAAGACCTGTGGGGGCAGCCGGTCTGCGGGGTGATGGCCGCCTCGCGCGACAGGGTCGGGCGGCGCTTTCCGCTGCTGGTGCTGGCGCCGGGCGCGGCGCTGCCGCCACCGGTGCTGGACGCGGCGCAGGACTGGTACGAGGCGGCCGAGCAGCATCTGCGCGGCCGGCTTGCGGCGCCGTCTGCGGGCGGCGGCGCGCCCGCCGCGCTGCTGGACGGGCTTGCCCCGCCAGAGGCGGCGGACGCGGTGGCGGAGCCGGGGCCCGCGGGCTTCTGGGCGATGGGGGTGCCGCAGGACCTGCCGGGATTGCTGGCCGATATCGCCGCCACCGACCACCGCCGCGCGGCCGCCGGGCGCAGCTACTGGTGGCGCGTGGGCCATGCCGCGCCGGCCCCGGAGCCCGAGGATCTGCCGCAGCACCCCGGCGCAGCGGGCGTGGACGGCGCCCCGCCTGAAGCCGCCCCGCCTGAAGCCTGTCTGGGCCAGGAGGTCATGGCGGGGGATGCGCCGGCGACCGCTGCAGCGGCCGCAGACGATGACCAGCGCGCTGCGGAGGCGCTTTGGCAGGTCGAAGCGGCGGGAGATGCGTCGGCAGCGCCGGCCCGCGCCGCGCCGCGTGCGGCGGGCGCAGGCGATGCGGGCGCGGATGCCTGGAGCGGGGCCGCCTGGCTCGACCCGAGCCTGCCCGAAGATCCGGTGGATCTTTCGGGCACCGTTGCCGCGCCGCCCATGCCCGCCCCGCCCATGCCCGCGCCGCCCACGCCCGCCCCGCCCATGCCCGCCGCCGCGCCGCCGCCGCGCCCGCGCGCCGAACCGGTGCGCGCGTCACAGGTTTACGCCGGGCCGGGCCTGCCGGACGGGGCGGTTCTTGCATGGTTGTTGCGGGGAGGGGCGACGTGATGGCTTGGCGCGGACCGCGCGAAGGGCCTATGCTGGCGCGGCCGCGTCAGCGGGGCCGGGTGCGCCCGGGCGTGGAGGAGGCGGCATGAACGAGGGACCATTCACCTTTGAGTCGGGCGCGGCGACGGATACCGGCTGCGTGCGCGACCATAACGAGGACCGCTTCTTCGTCGATGCCGCGTCCGGGGTTTGGCTGGTGGCCGATGGCATGGGCGGGCATGAGGCGGGCGATTTCGCCAGCGAGGCGATTGCCCGAAGCGCGGCCTCGATCGGGCGGCCGAGTTCCGCCCCCGACCTGCAGGCCCGCTTCATGGACCGCCTGACGCTTGCGCATGACAAGATCCAGCGGCAATCCGCGCGACTGAACGGCGCGACGGTGGGGGCCACGCTGGTCGCGCTGCTGATCTATGACAGGCACTTCGCCTGCATCTGGTCGGGCGACAGCCGCATCTACCTGCTGCGCGACGGCAGCTACCGGCAGGTGACGACCGACCATACCGAGGTGCAGGAACTGCTTCGCAACGGCGCGATCACCCCCGAGCAGGCGGCGACATGGCCGCGCAAGAACGTGATCACCCGCGCGATCGGCGTCGCCCCGCGGCCGATGACGGATGAGGTCTATGGCACCTTGCAGGCGGGCGACACCTTCCTTCTGTGCTCGGACGGATTGACCGAGCATGTGGCGGATGCGGAAATGGCCCAGCTTCTGGCGCAACTGCCCGCGCAGGAGGCCTGCGACCGGCTGATAGATCTGACATTGTCTCGCGGCGCACGCGACAATGTCACCGTAGTGGTGCTACGCTGCCTGCCTCAGCGCGCGGGGTCTGGCGCCGAACGGACTCCAGGCGCCGGACATTCGCAATCCGGTGGCGCGGATCAATGGCATGTGGACGGCCCATAGCATGACGAACGACAGCTCCCTCCCCCCCGGCGACGGCCCTGCGGGCGGTTCGGCCCCGCGCCCGCCGAGCCCGACGCAAAGCCCGCCGCCCGAGGATCGCCGCGTCACCGCCGTGACCGCGGGCACGCAGATCGTCGGCACCTACGAGATCGAACAGCTCATCAGCTCTGGCGGGATGGGCGAGGTGTATCGCGGCCGCAACATCCACAACGGCGAGCCGGTGGCGATCAAGATCGTGCTGCCAAGCCTCGCCCACGACCCGAAGATCGTGGCGCTGTTCCAGAAAGAGGCGATGGTGCTTGGCCGGCTGTCGCATGATGCCATCGTGCGCTACCACGTCTTCACCAACGATCCGGTGATCGGGCGGCCCAGCCTGATCATGGAGTTCGTGGCCGGCACCGCGCTGGGGGACCAGCTCGACCGCGGGCCGATGCCGCTGGAGGATGTGAAGGTGCTGCTGCGGCGCCTCGCCTCGGGGCTCGACAAGGCGCACAGGGCGGGGGTGGTCCACCGCGACCTGTCGCCCGACAACGTGATCCTTGAAGACGGGCAGGTCGAACACGCGAAGATCATCGACTTCGGCATTGCCAAGTCCACCAAGATCGGCGGCGGAACCCTGCTGCAGGGTCAGTTCGCGGGCAAGTTCAACTTCGTCTCGCCCGAACAGCTGGGAGCCTTTGGCGGCACGGTCGACGGGCGGTCCGACATCTACAGCCTCGCGCTGCTGATCGCCGCGGCCTGCCGGGGCAAGCTGATGGACATGGGCAGTTCCATCGTGGATGCGGTGGGCAAGCGCGCCTCGGTGCCCGACCTGCAGGGCGTCCCGCCAGAGATCGCGCCGCTTCTGGCGCATATGCTGGAGCCCGATCCGGCGAACCGGCCGGAGTCGATGGCCGCCGTCATCATGATGCTGGACAACCCGGGCCAGGTTCCGCCACGGCCCGGCGCCGCGGCCCCGGACCCGAACCGCACCATCATTTCGGCCTCGCTGCCGCCGATCAACCTGCCGCCGGAACTGGGCGGCGGGCAGGTGACGGGCGGGCTTGCCGCGGGGCAGCCCGCGCCGGGCCAGACCGGCGTGCCACTTGGCACGCCGCAGCCGACCGGCGTGCCCCATGGCGCGCCGCAGCAGACCGGCGCGCCGGGAGACATGCCGCAGGACGACGTGGATGCAAGCCCCTTCGGCCCCTCTTTCGAAGGCACGCCGACACCGGCGCCGGCGCCCCCCGCCGCGCATGAAAGGAAGCGCGGCAAGGGCGGGATGATCCTCGCCGCGATCGTGCTGGTCGCGGCGATCGGCGGCGCGGGTGCATGGTTCGGCGGCCTGATCCCGGCAGCGATGGCGCCCGCGGCGCAGGACGGGCCTGCCGCGGCGAATGACGCGCCGCCAGCCCCGGTCGAGACCGCGGCGAACGAGACGGCGGCT
Source organism: Rhodobacteraceae bacterium UBA6141 (assembly GCA_002423245.1). Lineage (GTDB taxonomy): Bacteria > Pseudomonadota > Alphaproteobacteria > Rhodobacterales > Rhodobacteraceae > Frigidibacter. The sequence goes on along the minus strand of DIVD01000084.1, from coordinate 103 downwards.
CCGGCCCCCGCGGCCCCGGTGCCCGCCGCGGCCGAATCGGCCCAGCCGCAGGCCGGGGCGCCCGTGCCCGCAGCGGAGCCCGTGCCCGCAGACCCCGTGCCCG
>DIVD01000063.1 GCA_002423245.1 Rhodobacteraceae bacterium UBA6141 | reverse complement strand
GTAACCACCCGGTTGGCACCGCCTGCCGCATTTTGTCGTGAGGTCCTAAGACACGTGCATAGCGACGTCGCAAACGACGTCTCTTATGCGCGGAGGGGCTATGCGGGGCGAGGTTTTGGGTGTTGAACGCCGCCGGCGTTGGGACGACGAGATGAAGCTTGCGATCGTGAGCGCGGTGGGGATCGACGGCGCGACGGTGACCCAGGTTGCGCAACGGCACGAGGTGACGCGCCAGCAGATTTACGCGTGGCGTCACGAGCTGAAGCGGAAGGGTTTGTGGTCGCCAGAAGCTGGGGCGCTGTTCCTGCCCGCCGGCATGGTGCCTGCGATGGAGCTGACCGTGGTGGAGGATCGAACCCCAGCCACCACTCCAGTGGTCTGGGTTGAGTTGCGGCTTGCCAAGGCCCGCGTGCTCCGGTTCGAGAGCAACATCGACGATGCGGCGCTGTCCCGCTTGGTTCGCGCGGTGGATGCCGCATGATCGGGCCCGGAACCGGGGTGCGGGTGTATCTGGCCTGCGGGGCGACGGACATGCGCAAGGGGATCGGTGGGCTGGCGGCGCTGGCGCAAGACGTGCTGCGCCAGAAGCCGACCGGCGGCGCGGTCTTCGCCTTCCGGGGCCGCAAGGGGGATCGGTTGAAGCTGCTTTACTGGGACGGCCAAGGGTTCTGCCTTTACTACAAGGTCCTCGAGCGTGGGCGCTTTCCCTGGCCGAACACCAACTCGGGGGCGGTGCGACTGACCTCGGCGCAACTGGCGATGTTGTGGGAAGGCATCGACTGGCGGCGGCCCGATTGGGGCGCGCCACCGGCCCGAGTTGGGTGATTTATCCGCCTGAAACGCCTTGTTTTTATGGCGCTTCTTGATCGACCATGGTAGGTGATGGCATGTCGAACGATGCGCCTATCCTTCCCGAAAATCCCGCTGTTCTGAAGGCGATGATTGTCGCCTTGCAGGCGGAAAACGCCAAGATGTCGGCGACGATCCGAGCGCATGACCAGCTGATCCAGACGCTGCGGCTGCGTATCGCGAAGCTCAAGAAGCAGGCCTTCGGCAAGTCCTCGGAGAAGATCGAGCAGCTGGAGCTTGCCCTCGAGGACCTGCTCATCGCCAGCGCCGAAAGCGTCACCACCGCGGCGGACGCAGACGAGGCAGATCCTGCCTCTGAGACGACGATCGTCGATAACGACGTGCGCAAGCCGCGCCGCCGCCCCCGTGTGTCGGCAACCACCCCACGCGAGCGGCGAGAGCTTGACCCCGGCAGCTGCTGCCCGGATTGCGGCGGCGACCTGCGCCTGGTGGGCGAGGACATGAGCGAGATGCTCGACCTGGTCGCGGCACAACTGAAGGTCCTGCAGATCGCGCGGCTGAAGAAGTCCTGCCGCCGTTGCGAAAGGATGGTGCAGACACCGGCGCCCAGCCGTCCGATCCCCGGCAGCATGGCAAGCGCGGCCCTGCTGGCCTGGATCCTCGTGTCCAAGTTCGATGACCATCTTCCCTTGTATCGCCAGACCGAGATCTTCGCCCGCATGGGTGCCGACATCCCGGACAGCACGCTGGTCGACTGGTGTGGGCGCGCCATGAAGGCGCTGGCGCCGCTGGTCGAACGGATCGAGGCCGATGTGATGGCCAGCGACCTTCTCCACGCTGATGACACGCCGATCCGGGTGCTGGACCGATCCCTCAAGGATCGCGGCCTCGGAAAGGGGGTGAAGCAGGGACGGATCTGGGCCTATGTGCGCGATCCACGGCCTTGGGCAGGGACAGCGCCACCTGGCGCGGTCTACCGCTTCGCCCCGGACTGGAAGCAGGAACACGTGCATGGGCATCTCGCCCAGACGCGCGGCATTCTGCAGGCCGATGGCTACAAGGGCTACAACAAGCTTTACGAACCCGCCCCCGATGGCACGCCCCGCCTGCAGGAAGCGTCTTGCTGGGCGCATCTGCGGCGCGACTTCCATGACGAGTGGGACAAGACGAAATCCGCCATCGCGCGCGAGGCGCTCGCCCGTATCGGCGCACTCTACGACATCGAGCGGGAGATCAACGGGCAGCCCGCCGACATCCGTCTTGCCATGCGCCAGAAACACAGCGCGCCGAAGGTCGAGGCCTTCTTCTCCTGGTCCGAAAGCCAGCTCACGCGGATCCCCGGCAAGGGGGACCTCGCGCGCGCGTTCCGCTATGGACTGGCCCGCCGCACCTCGTTCAGCCTCTTCCTGACCGACGGCCGCGTGGCCATCGATAACAATCCAGCCGAGCGCGCCCTGCGCCCGATCGGCATTGGCCGGAAGAACTGGCTCTTCGCGGGTGCCGACACGGGCGGCGAAACGCTGGCCCGCGCCATGACAATTATCGAGACGGCAAAACTGAACGGCCTCGATCCGCAGGCCTATCTTGCCGACTTGCTCGACCGCATCCATGACCACAAGATCAACCGGCTCGACGACCTCCTCCCGTGGAATTGGACGCCGATCGCAGCCACTCAGGCCGAGGCCGCCTGAGCAACCGCGGTGCCAACCGGGCGGTTAC
>DIVD01000013.1:19211-21100 GCA_002423245.1 Rhodobacteraceae bacterium UBA6141 | reverse complement strand
AGGCGGTCGGTGAACTCTTTCCCGTAGCATGTTGGGAATGTGCGCCGAAGAAGGCTATGGCCGCGCGCGGAGCCCTCAAATCGCGCAGCGGGCGGCCATAGCCGGGGCTCGGGTCTCTATGGTGGTTTTGCGAACCACACCACAGAGGAGACCGGCTATGGCCAAGGCTAAGCATACTTCGGATGCCCGTGTTCTGGTAGGCATCGACATTTCCAAGAACCGCCACGAGGTGCTGATTGCTGTCCCCGGCAAGGCACGCCGCCGGCGGATGACCGTGCTGAACACGGCCGACGATTATCGACGCCTGATCGACGTCCTGCGGGGTTTCGAGCAGCCGGTCACGATCGGGTTCGAGGCGACGGGGAACTGCCACCGGGCCCTTATGTTCGCCCTCGGGTCGGCCGGTTTCGAACTGAAGCTGGTATCGTCGATTGCGCTGGCCCGCACGCGGGAGGCGCTCCACAACAGCTGGGACAAGAACGATCCGAAGGATGCACAGGTCATCCTGCGCATGCTGGAGATCGGCGCAGTGCAGGTCTTTCATGACCCGCTGGTGGCCGGCACCTGCGACATTCAGGAGTTGTCGAGGACCTACGAGATGGTGGCGCGCGCCAAGACCGAACTGTGGCACCGCATCCTGACCCATTACCTGCCGCTCTACTTCCCGGAGGCAGACCGGTTCCACCGCAGTTCAAGAGGTGACTGGTTCCTGGCCTTTCTCGAGGTCTTCCCCTCCCCGCACATGATCTCCGCAATGGACAAGGATGCCTTCATCGCGGCTGCCTGGCCGGTGATCGGCCGCCGTGTCAGCAAAGCTGCTCTTCTGGCGGATATCTACGAGACATCAACAGCTTCGGTGGGCCTTCCTGTGCCCCCGGATTCGGATGCGATCCGTATGTTCCGCCTGGTTCTGGCCCAGGGGCGCAGCTTGATCCAGCAGCGCAATGCCATCGAGGAACGCGCCGCAGAGCTTCTCAGCGCACATCCCGACTACCTACTCTTGCGATCAATCCCGGGCATCGGTCCCGTCAATGCGCTCGCCGTGCTGGCCGAGGCAGGCGATCTGCGGCGCTTACGCATCACCGCCAGTTCCTGAAGTTCTGCGGCATGGACCTGGCGACGGTGCAGTCCGGTTTGTTTCGAGGCAGGAGCAAGATCTCGAAGTATGGCAATGCCCGCCTGCGCCGCACGCTCTGGCTGGCCAGTCAGGCGGCCGTGCTGAAGCCCGCCAACAGCTTCCGCGACAAGTTCGAGCGCTACATCGCGCAGGACCGCCACAACCCCGACCTGCGTCGCAAGGCCTACACCGCCATCGCCGCGAAGATGGCCCGCACCATTCACGCCGTGATCAAGTCCGGCAAACCCTATCGCCCCTTCTTCGAGGGGGTGAGCCCAGGCGGAAGGACCCCTCTCTGTAGAGCCGTGGAGGCAGGTTCCTGACCTCGTAGATAATGTTCGGCATCGTCGGGGTAACGATCCCCCGGATCGTTCCCTGATCCTCCTCTGTCCGCTTGGGATTTCGGATCTCGTCTTAAGGACGGTGAGGGCGGCCAATCTGCCGACCCTGTATTTGCTATGGAAGAGACCACTTCTTGACGGCGGAACCCGTCTGGGCAACCATTCAACAGGCATCCGGTCGCTCGGATGCCCCGTGATCTGATGCCTCAAGCGGCAAATCGTTCCCGACATAGGACGTTATCGGTCAGAATGGTGCGGATGCGGATCGGGCAGGCGCGCTCCAGGTCGCGCAGGAGGGCGTTGGCCGCCGTCTTGGCCTTGAAGACGCGGATGAAGACCCACCGCGTCGCCCGGTCGATGGCCACGAACAGGTAGCGCCGCGCGTTCGGCGGGAAAACAGTCCCCAGGACTGTTTCTGATCCGCCTCACCA
>DIVD01000013.1:0-19196 GCA_002423245.1 Rhodobacteraceae bacterium UBA6141 | reverse complement strand
TCGCCTGCAAGTTACGCAGATTGCCAACGCCATGCCGACGCAGGCAGCGGTCGAGGCCCGAGCGCGAGGCGTTCGGATTCAGGAACTCCCGCAGCGAGCCTTGTGCGCCATTGGTTCAAGCACAATGGCGAGCGCCAGCAGGTCGTCGAGCGACACCAGCAGCGCCTTGCGCAGCGCCACGGCCTCCTGCGCCGGCGTCAGGGTGGTCTGCAGGCGGTGCGGCCTGTGGCTGCGATCCTCCACGCTGTCGCGCTTGCGCCATTTGCAGATCGTCTGCGCATTCGGCAGGAAAATGATCCCCCGGATCGTTTTCTGGTCCGCCTCATCCCCAAATCGCTCGGCCAGCACCGTCCCGACCTCGTCACTCGCCTGGATCGCCGCGCGCACCTTGGGTGTCGTCGTAGCTTGGCTGTGAAGATGGATCAGCATGGTCGCTCTCCGTCCCGAATACCCCTCAGGACTGATCTCGCCATGAAAAGCGCAGAGCGACGAGGGGAAATGTGAACATCCGGGATGGAACAGTTAAGTTCTACGGATGCACCCCGTTAAAAAGGGGGAGATTACCGAGATCCCGCGCAGGTAAAGCGCCGGCAGCAAGGCATCGAGACTTTTGGACCGCCGCGCCCCTTTCGGCAGGATGTTGGAGGTGAAGCGGACCTTCGCTTCGGCGGGCACATCCGTCGCCCGGTCCCGCACCTTCTGCCGCTGGGCCTCAAGTTGGCCGATCCCGGTCTGGATCACCCGTTCCGGCCCGGTGCCGTGCCGAACCACGCGCTGGCCGCCACCGGCAAGCCGGTCTTCGGAAAACCGCACGACAAAGCCGTCGGCTTCCGCCTTCAAAGCTGCCATCAGGACGCGCCGCGCCTCATCGCGGGCGATCTCGTCCTGCCCGGATCGATGATCGATCCGGGCAGGACGCAAGGGGTGATCGTGGCACCGTCTGTCATGGGCGTATCGATCCTTCGGGAGGTTCTGGCAGGCTTCGAACACCCGCCACGATACGCCGCCTCTTCAAATCCCATCACCCAGATTCATGCATGGCTCGCACCGTCAGCACGCCACCCTCAAAGTGGCAACATCTTGTGCTGCCCTTTGGCACACTTGTACGCTGCCGTTGACAGTAGTCGAAAGTTCGGCAGCGACGGGTTGCCTTTCATCACCATTTCACCAGCGAGGGGACAGCAACATCGGTGGCGAGGACCTTCAGCTTGCCGTCCTCCATCGTCATGCAGTAGCCGGAGAGTCCCATGACCGGGAACGATCCCTCGGAGGTCATCTGGATGTTGCCATTGACCCCGTGCATCTCTTCCTTTGAGACGGTATGGGACAGGATCGTCTCGCGGAGGTTCTCGCTGGTCACGCCATCGACGCCGTGCCGCCGCACCGCCTCTTCCAGTTGGTTGACAAGGAAGGTCGCCTGGCTCACCCCGATCAGCGTGGCCGAGGAAAACAGGCGGTCCAGCCCGTGCTTGTCGTGGAGTTCCCTGTAGTAGTCGTAGGTCGGGCCCTCCTCGACCGGCGCCGCGACGGCGGCGCATTCGAAGGTGTTGGTGACCTGGTCCGCGCTGCCGATCGCCGCGGCGATGGCGGTCAGCCCGTTGTGGGCGCCCGTCACCAGCGGCACGTCCGAGCCCACGTTGTCGAGCGCGCGCTTGACCGCGACCGAGCCCGCGGTGTTGGTCATCACGATGATCGCGTCGATGCCCTTGCCGACCGCCGCGAAGACATCGGTGGTCAGGTCGGTCGGCTGCGGCGTGGTCCAGATGATGTCCACCAGCTCCATCTTGCCGGGGTTGTGGGTGGCGTAGGACTTGATCCCGTTCACGGTATCGACCCAGGCCGGCGCGGCCTCGGAGGCGAGCACCACCACGCGCAGCGGCTTGTCCCGGCCCTCGGTCGCGACGCGCCACTCGGCATACATCCCCGCCTCGTGGGCGAGCGTCGGGCGCAGGTTGAACAGCCAGGGGTCGGGCGTCCAGGTGAAGCCGTAGCCACCCCCGGCCGAGACCATCGGCACCTTGTCCTGCGGCAGGCGCGGGCCCATGGCGGCCGAATCCGACCCACCCATGCCGAGCAGCGCCAGCGGTTTCTTCTCGCTCAGCACGCCTGGCCAGAGGCTTGCGATCTGCGCCGGATCATAGCGCCCGTCCACGGCGGAATACTCGATCCTGACCCCGATTTCCTTGCCGCGGGTCGCGTTCCACCAGTTGATGACGCCGACCCGGCCACCGTCCCAATCTGGCATCACATCGGCATATGGGCCTGAAAAATCGGCCCAGCCCACGACCGAGTAGCTCGTTTCGGCCTGCAATGCACCCGCGCCTGCCTGCAGTGTCGCGATCAGAACCGCAGCAAATCCCACCACTCTTTTATTCATCGTATCCTCCATGCTTATGTCTTTGGCTTCGATCCTGCGCCTGTCCCCCGAGGAGACAGGCGCCTGTGGGGCGGTAGACACGTCGTCTCGCCGCCGCCATCAACCTTACCACTTCGGAATATCGGGAACCGGCACGGCCCCATCAAGCACCGCAAACGCGCCGTCCTTGACCGTCGCACAGTAACCGATCAGACCGCTGAGCGGGAACGAGGACTCGTTGTTCATCTTCATGTCGCCGGTCAACCCGTGCATGGCGGCTGCGGGAACGGTGTGGTTGATGATGACCTCGCGCACCTTCTCGCCGCTAAGCCCGTCGACCCCATGCTGGCTGATCGCCTCTTCCATGATGGCGGCGATGAAAAGACCCTGGCTGACGCCCAAGATCGTCGAATTGTCCCAGGCAGTCTCGAGCCCGTAGGAACCATGGAGTTCATCATAGAAGGCTGCCGCCTCACTCCCCGATACCGGCGCCGCCATTGCCGCACATTCGAAAGTGTTGGTCAGCTTCTCCATCCCGCCGATCGCAGCGCCCGCCGCCGTCAGCCCGTTGTGGGCCCCCAGCACCAGCGGCACGTCGGAACCGACGTTGTCGAGCGCGCGCTTGACCGCGACCGAGCCCGCACTGTTCGTCATGACGATGACCGCGTCGATCTGCTTGCTCACCGCTGCGAAGATGTCTGTGGTGAGGTCAGTCGGCTGCGGCGTGGTCCAGATCACGTCAACAATATCAAGCTTGTCCGGGTTGCCGACGGCAAAGGACTTGATCCCGTTCACCGTATCCACCCAAGCCGGCGCCGCCTCGGAGGCGACAACGACGACCCTCAGCGGCCGGGTCATGGCCTCGGATTTGTGCCGCCAATCGACATACATCGCCGCCTCGTGGGCCAGCGTCGGGCGCAGGTTGAACGACCAGGGGTTCGGGGCCCAGGTGAAGCCGTAGCCGCCCGTGGGCGAGATCATCGGCACCTTGTCTTCGGGCAGACGGGTATTCATCGCGGCATAGTCGGCCCCACCCATCCCGAAAAGCAGGACTGGCTTGAACTCGCTGAGCACACCTGGCCACAGGCTGGCAACTTGCGCCGGGTCATAGCGCCCGTCCACGCCCTTGTACGTCAGCTTGACGCCAAGTTCCTTGCCCTTGTTGGCGTTCCACCATTCGATCACGGCGACCCGTCCGCCTTCCCAGCCGGGCATGATATCTGCATAGGGCCCCGAATAGTCTGCCCAGCCGGGCGTCACGAACTCAGTCTCGGCCAGCGCCGCCGTTCCGCCCATCAGCACCGCAGAAAGCCCTGCAGCCAGCAGAAGTTGGTTCATTTTCATGGTTTCCTCCCTTGTTTGTTGTACCCAGTGTTAGCGTCGGGCACGGGACGCCCCTCAGTAGGGATACGGCCAGATACGATAAGACGACTTGATGGTGTTCCAGCGGTGCATCAGCCCCTTCGGCTCGATCAGCAGCGAGCCCGCGATCAGGATGCCCAGCACTATGTTGTAACTGGCGAAGATCAGCTCACTGCCAAGTGAGGGCACGGCATCGGCGAGGACCGGGGCAAACGAGGTGATCCCCTCCTGGATCGCCCGCACGACGACCACGCCGATCAGCGCGCCAGTGATCGAGCCCATACCCCCTACGATGATCATGCCAATCATCCAGATCGAGTTGAAGAGCGTGAACTGGTCCACCGAGATGTAGCGCAAATAGTAGCCCCAGAGCGCCCCGGCCACCCCCGCGAAGAACGCCCCCAGAAGGAAGGCGCGGACCTTGGTGCGCACCACGTCCACGCCCATAATGCCGGCGGCCGTGTCCTCGTCGCGCACGGCGATCAACTCACGACCGTAGCGACCGCGGACGATGCTGAAGGCACCATAGGTCATCAGCACCAGTACGACAAGGATGAGAATGTACAGGCGTCCCTCGGTGTTGAATTGGAATCCGAAGAGCGAGGCTGGGGCAATGGCAAGGCCCTTGGCACCCCCGGTCCAGTCAGCGGGCAGATTGATGAACACAAAGTGGAACACAAACTGCGCAGCCAGCGTTGTCAACGCCAAGTAGAAGCCCTTGATTCGCGATGCCATCACCCCAAACAGGTAGCCGAAAGCCGCCGCTGCCAGTCCAGCAAGCGGGATGACCACGATGAAGCTCAGACCACTGAAGTTGGCCAGAACACCGCCGGAATAGGCCCCCACCCCCATGAACGCCGCCTGGCCGAGATTGATCTGTCCGGCATAGCCGAGATTGATCTGCAGCCCCAACACCGCTATCGCCATGATCATCGAGGTGTTCATGACTGCCAGCATCCGCGGGCTGAAGTAGAGCGGCCCGAGGACAAGCAGCACCAGGAAAGCCAGCAGGACGGCAATTTGCGGTCGGCTGCGCACAAGCGCCATGTCCTGCCGGTAGGACAGCGGGAATATCCCCGCAGGATTGCGGAACATGAGTTCAGATCCTCTCGATGGTCTTCCAGCCGAAGAAGCCGGACGGACGGAAGGTCAGGATGAGTAGCATCAGCAGGAGGGGAAAGATCGACGCGAAGTTGGCACCAATCAGCGGGTCGATATAACCGGCAGTCAGCCGCTCAACCACGCCGATCAGGACGCCTGCAAGCAGCATCCCGGTGATCGCCTCTAGCCCTGCAAGCAGCGCCACCGGGATCGCGATGAAGCCGATCCCCGAGGCCAGGAAGTTGATCGAATTACCGTTCATCGACACGACCGCACCGAACATCGCCAGCACCATCCCGAGCATCCAGGCGATCTGAGAGGCGCGGCGCACCGAAATGCCGAGGTCCATCGCGGTGCGGTGGTCCTCGGCCACCGCAGTCAGGCCGAGCCCGGCCCGGGTCCGGTTGAAGAAGTAGCTGAGTCCAAAGGCGATCAGCACCGTCAGGATCCCGCCAAAAAGCAGCGGCTGGATGACCATGACGCCTTGGAAGATGATCGGCTTCGCCGGGAAGATCGCCGGGAAGGCGCGCACATCTGGACCGAACACCACCAGCATAAAGCCGCGCATGAAGATCAGTAGCGCAATCGACATCATCACCATGGCGAAGATCTGCTCGCCAACAAGACGCTTGAAGAAGATTCTTTCGATCAGCCAGCCGCTTGCCACCGCCAGCGCAAGCGACAGCGGCAACCCCAGATAGAGCGGCAGCGCCCATTCCATAAGCGTCAGCCAGACGAGGAACCCGCCCAGCACCAGGAGTTCTCCCTGCGCGATGTTGAAAACCTTGCTCGCGCGATAGATAACGCTGAAGCCAATGGCGACAAGGGCATAGAGCAGGCCCTGCAAGGCCCCATTGATGGCGAAGGTCAAAAACAGCGTCATCTTTCGGCACTCCTCGAGGATTTCGTCTTATTGGAAACGGGTTGGTGCTTATGGCTGCCTAGCGTTGCCACGACGTTCATGATCGGTACATCGGCGTGCAGCATTCCGCTGCCTCCGCCCTGATAGGTGATCTGGATCGAGATGTGGACCATCTCTGTCTTCTCGCTGTAGAGGCCGGTGATGATGTCCTTGTAGCGTTTCTCGATAAACTCGCGCTTGAGCTTGCGCGAACGTGTCAGCTCGCCGTCGTCAGGATCGATGTTCTTGGGGAAGTTGGCAAATCGCACGATCCGGGATTTCGGCGGCAGCATCGCGTTCACCTTGCGGATCCCTTCGCCCACGAGTTCGTAAATCTCCGGGCGCTTTGACAGATCGGTGAAATTGGCGAAGCCGATGTTGCGCCGCTCGGCCCAGGACGAGCACATCTCCTCGTCGATGTTGACCAGTGCCGTGACGTAGCCGTGCCGCTCGTCGCCGATCACCATCACGTCCTTGATGAACGGATTCGAGCGTAGCCGCGTCTCGATGAACTGCGGCGGGTAGCGGTGCCCATCACTCAGGACGCGCATGTCCGAGACCCGTTCGAGGAAGATGATCTCGCCGTCGCTGGTCACGGTCACCGCGTCGCCAGTGGCATACCAGCCGTCCCTGAAGCGTTCGGCGGTCGCCTTTTCCTTATTGTGGTAGCCGGCAAAGCCCGCCCCCCCGCGCAACATCAGCTCGCCGTCATCGCCGAGCTTCCACTCCAGTGGCGGCCCAAGGTCGGGGTCGCCGGTAAGGAAGCGGCCCACGGTCTCGACATTGAAGGCGTCGCCCTGGTGCAGCGTGACGGGCCCGTATTCGGATGTGCCATACATGTTGCGCAGCGGCACGCCGAGCGCATGGAACAGCCGGAAAATATCGGGGGCCATCGCGGTGCCGGCAGACATGGCCCACTTCACACCACTGAGGCCGAGGTTCTCGCGGACGTGCCAGAGCACGCCGGCCTTTGCCAGCGGGTGCAGGATCCGCGCCCAGAACGGCGCCCGGCGCCCCTCAAGCCGCGCTGTCGCTTGCGCCATGCCGACCGCCAGCGCGTTGCGGTAAAGCCACTGCCGGATGCGCCCGGCGTCAAGCATTCGCGATTCGAGCCCCGAAGCCAGTCCCTCCCACTGGCGCGGGCTGAACACGATCACCTCCACCCCGAGTTCGCGGGTGTCGTGGCGGATGGTCTCGGCCTGTTCGGGGAAGTTGACGACTAGCGGCACCGATATGCCCAGCACCACGCCCGCGATCTGCTCAAGCGCCCAGGCCAACGGGACCTGGCTCAGATACTGCGCGCCCGGCTTGATGTGAAATCCGGAGTTCAGGCGCTCGGCATTGTCGAAGATGTAGCGGTGGGTCAGGATCACACCCTTGGGCGCGCCGGTCGTGCCCGAGGTGTAGCACAGTGTCGCCGTATCATCGAGCCGCCCGGACTCGATGCGCAAGTCGATCACCTGCCGGTTGTTCTTGCACCATTCGCGTCCCTTGTCCTGCACACTGCGATAGGTGTGCAGGATTTTGTGTTCATAGGACCAGAGGCCCCTCTCGTCCCAGTAGATCACGGCGCGGATGCCGGGGCAGTCGGGCAGGATCTCCAGCGCCTTGTCCACCTGCTCCTGGTCTTGCGCGAGAAGGTATTTCGCTTCGGAATCAATCAGGATGTATCGGAGTTCCGCTGGGGTCGAGTCGGGATAGACCGAGACCGCGCGCCCCGCCGCGGCTTGCGCCGCGATCTGGCCCCAGTAGTGTTCGGGCTCGTTCTCGCCGATCATCGCCACGGTCTCGCCCGGCTCGAGCCCCATGGCCACAAGGCCAGAGGCGAGCGCGATCACCTCGTCGGCGACCGCCGACCACGAGAATTCGACCCAGATGCCCAGCCGCTTGTGGCGTTGGGCTATCGTCCCCGGAGTGCGTCGGGCACGGTCGAGCAGCAGTTGCGGGATGGTATGGGGTTTCACCGGCCTTATCATGTTGCCACGCCCGCCTTGTAGGAACCGCCAAGATAGGCGTTGATCACATCCTGATTGACCTGGATCTCGGCTGGCCGGCCGCTGGCCAGCACCTGCCCGAAGTTGAGCACATAGATCCGGTCGGCCAGATCCATGACCACCGACATGTCGTGCTCGACCATCACGATCGGAATCTTCCATAACTCCCGGATGTCCACAAGAAAGCGCGCCAGATCTTCCTTCTCCTCGCCGTTCATACCCGCCATTGGCTCGTCCACGAGCAGGATCTTCGGATCGAGCGCGAGCGCCCGCCCAAGGTCCACCCGTTTCCGTAATCCGTAGCCCAGCGTTCCCACCGGCTGGTGGCGGACGAGGCCGAGGTCAAGGAAATCGGCGATTTCCTCGGCTTTGGCGCGCAGCGCCACCTCCTCGCGGCTGCCGAAGAGGTGATAGAAGAACGATCTCGCTAGCGTGCCGTGGGCGTTGAACCCGCAGCCGAGCATGATGTTCTCGATCACCGAGAGCGTGGACAGAACGTGGATTCCCTGGAAGGTCCGGGCCATGCCGGCCTTGGCGATGCGGTGCGGTGCCATGCCGAGGATTGAGTTGCCGAAAAGCGTGATGTCGCCGTCCTGCGGGTGGTAGAAACCCGCGAGGCTGTTCAGGAGCGAGGTTTTCCCCGCGCCGTTCGGCCCGATGACCGCAACCAGCTCGTCCTGTCCAACATGCAGCGACACGTCCGAAAGCGCCGACACGCCGCCGAAGCGCAGGCTGACCCCCTTCACGTCGAGGACCGGGGTCCCGGGATGCACTTGGGGCAATGTAGCCAAAGTCTCTTGCCTGTTCATGAGATGCGCTCCCGTTCCCGTCAGGTTGTGAAATCAGCACGACCGTTGTTGATCACAACAATGTCGCGCTCGACCGAGCGGACGCGGAACGCCGCCGTCCCCGGAGCGGTGGCCCAGGCCTCGGTGCGCAGCGTCTCGCCCGGGAACACCGGCGAGGAGAAGCGCACGTCCAGCCGCCGCAGCCGCGAGGGATCGTTGCCGCAGAACATCCGCAGGATGGCGTGCCCGGCGATGCCGTAGCTGGCCAGCCCGTGCAGGATCGGCATCTTGAAGCCGCCCGCCATGGCCACCTCGGGGTCGGCGTGCAGCGGGTTGTAGTCGCCGTTCAGACGATAGATCAGCGCCTGCCCCGGTGCGGTCTTCCACTCGAAGCTGCGCTCGGGGGCGCCCTCGGGCATCGGGTGCGGAGCGGGGGCCGAGACCTTGGGCCCGCCGAAGCCGCCGTTGGCGCGGGCGAAGGTGGTGCTGGTCAGGCTGACCAGCAACTCGCCGCTGGCCACGTCGATGATGTCGCGGGTGGTCAGCACCAGCGCGCCGCGGCCCTCGCCCTTGTCCACGATCTCCTCGACGCGGGTGCGACCGACGACATGGCCCTCGACCGGCAGCAGCCGATGGATGCGCATCCCCTGCTCGCCGTGGAGGATCTGCTTCCAGTCCACGCCGGTGCCCGGCTCCTTGAGCCAGAAGCCGGGATAGCCCAGCACCACCGCCTGCGTCGGCAGCGCCTTCAGCCCGTCCTCATAGACGTAGCGGAGTTGCTCGCGATCCAGCGGATCCTGGCCGATGCCGAGGCCGAGCGCGTAGAGGATCGTGTCCTTGAACGTGTATTTCTGCTCGACTTCCGGGATCTTCCAGTTTTTGAGCGTGTCGTAGTCGATGGCCATCGGCCCCTCCCCCATGTTCCCCTATGCCCGGCGCCCGCCTCCCCGCGGGGCGCGATGCCGGCCAGATTCGTCGCCGTCAGAGTTTCACTGCTTTACCACGTTGCGGCCGATGATGTGCTTCATCACCTCGATCGCGCCGCCGGCCAGACGGGTCTGGCGGGCATCGGCGAAGGCGCGCGCGATCGGCATCTCCAGCATGTAGCCCCAGCCCCCGAAGAGCTGCAGGCAGCGGTCCAGCACCCGGCCCTGCATCTCGACGCTGCTGAGCTTGGCCACCGCCGCGTCCATCGCGTCGAACTCGCCCTTGAGGTGCAGCTCGATGCAGCGGTCGATGAACACCCGGTTGACCATGATCTCGGTGTGCAGCTCGGCCAGCGTGAACTGCGTCGCCTGGAAGTCGGCGATGGTCTTGCCGAAGGCCTTGCGCTCGCGGGTGTAGTCGATCGTCCATTGCAGCGCGGCCTCGGCGATGGCCACCGCACGCACGCACTGGATCAGCCGCTCCTGCGCAAGCTCGGTCATCAGGTGGACGAAGCCCTTGTTCTCCTGCCCGATCAGGTTGCCAACCGGCACCCGCACGTTGTCGAAGAACACCTCCGAGGTGTCCATCGCCTTGGCGCCGATCTTTTCCAGCAGGCGGCCCAGCGACAGGCCCTCGCGGGTCTTCTCGACCAGCAGCAGGCTGATGCCCTTGCCGCCCGCGGCCGGGTCGGTCTTGGCCGCGACCACCATCACGTCGGCGCCCTGGGCGTTGGTGATGAACACCTTCTGGCCGCTGATGACGAACTCGTCGCCCTCGCGCCGGGCGGTGGTGCGCATCGCCTGCAGGTCGCTGCCGCCCGAGGGCTCGGTCATGGCGATGCAGGCCAGCGCCTCGCCGGTGGCCATCTTCGGCAGCCAGCGGCGGCGGTTCTCCTCGCTGGCGTATTTCAGGAGGTAGGGCGCCACGATGTCGGAATGCAGCGAGAAGGCCGGGCCCGAGGCGCCGGCCCGCGCCATCTCCTCGATCACCACCGCGCTGTGCAGGAAGTCGCCCCCCATGCCGCCGTATTCCTCAGGGATCGCGCAGCACAGGATGCCCGCCTCGCCCGCCTTGCGCCAGGCCTCGCGCGAGACCTTGCCCTCCTTCTCCCAGCGGGAGTGATGGGGCGCGATCTCGGCCTCGATGAAGCGGCGCACGGAGCTGCGGAAGATCTCGTGCTCTTCGCGGAAGATGGTTCTGGGGATCATCTCGATCGGACCTCGGTGTTTTGCGTGGTGTGGCGCCCGCTGCGGCGGGCGCGCCTTTGTTCACAGGCAGCGCGCGATCAGCCCGCCGTCCACCGGGATTTCGGCTGCGGTGATGTAGGACGATTCGTCCGATGCGAGGAACAGCGCGAGGTTCGCCGTCTCCCAGCCGGTGCCCATCCGGCGCAGCGGGATCTTGTCGGTGTAGGTCCCGTAGATCGCGTCGATGTCGCGGCCCGCGGCCTCGATCCCGCCGCGGGCAAGCGGCGTGTCCATCATCCCGATCAGGATGGTGTTGGCGCGGATGCCCTTGGGTCCGAAATCCACCGCGATCGAGCGCGTCAGCGCGTTCACCGCCGCCTTCGAGGCGTCGTAGGCCGCGTAGGAGAAGCCGAGGTAGCGCACCGAGGCGATCGTCGAGATGTTGATGATCGAGCCGCCGCCCTGCGCCACCATGTGCGGGATCACCTTCTGGCAGCTCAGCATCAGCCCGCGCGAGTTGACCGCGAAGGATTTCTCCCAGGCGGCCTCGGTGACCTTCAGCGCGTTGCCGAGGCCGACGATGCCGACGTTGTTGTGCAGCACGTCGATACGGCCCCAGGTGTCGATGGCCTTGGCGACCACCGCATCGACATCGGCGGCCACCGAGATGTCGGCCACCGCGTCGATGCACTCGCCACCTTCCTCGCGGATCACGCGGGCGGTCTCGGCCGCGGCCGCGGGGTCGCGGTCCACCGCCACCACCTTCGCGCCCTCGCGCGCAAAGAGCGCCGCCGTCGCCTTGCCGTTGCCCCAGCCGGGCCCGATCGAACCCGCGCCCATCACCAGCGCGATCTTGCCTTCCAGTCGCCGTGCCATGCGCACGCTCCCCCCGTTCCTTCGCCGCAGCCCGGACCCTGCCGCCGCCACCCGGCGGCCGACCGGCCATGCCGCCCTTCCCCAGTCATGATGCGGGGGACCCGGCCTGCCGGACCCCCCGCCGCCGCCAGCCCGCGCTACTTGCGGAACTTGCGGAAATCCGGCTTGCGCTTTTCCATGAAGGCGCTGGCGCCCTCGGTCATCTCCTCGCCGCCGGCAAGGCGCAGAAGGGTCTGCTGGGCATGGGCCATCGCCGGCGACAGCATGTCCCACCAGACGTTCGAGGTGACCTTCGACAGCTCGAGGTAGGCCGGGCTCTTGTCGAGCAGCTCCTCACACCAGCGGATCACCTCGGCGCGCAATTCCGAGGCCGGCACCACCTTGTTGATCCAGCCCATCTCGAGGGCTTCCTGGGCGGTATACTGGCGGCACATGTAGCAGACCTCGCGGGCCTTCTTCTCGCCGATGGTCATCGCCAGCAGATTGGTCGCGCCATAGACCGGCGAGGAGCCGATCCGCGGCCCGGTCTGGCCGAAGCGCGCCTTGTCCGAGGCGATGGCCAGGTCCGAGCAGACCACCAGCTCGTTGCCGCCGCCGACCGCGAAGCCGTTGACCATGGCGATCACCGGCTGCGGGATGTGGCGCATCAGGTTCAGCGTGCGCCCGGCCGAGGTGAAGAGGTGGCGCGCCTTGGTGACGCTGAAATTCGCCAAGTCGGCCAGGTAGCCGCCCGCCGAGAATGCCTCGCCCGCCCCGGTCAGCACCACCACGCCCACGGTCGGGTCGACGCCGAAGGCCTCGAAGGCGTCGCCCATCTCGCGGACCGTCGCGTGGTCGAAGGAATTGTAGCGCTCGGGATGATTGATCGTGATCCAGCCGATCGCGTCGGTCTTCTCCACGATGATGTGCTTGTAGTCGGTCATGTCCACCTCGGTATCGGAATTGGGAAAGGCAAAGCCGCCCCGCCCCCGCGGATCATCCGCGGGAGCGGGGGGGCCATGCCGGGGGATCACTCGGCCGCGATCGCCTGCGGGTTGCGCAGCTCGAGCGAGCTCACGCCGCGCACCACATAGGCCTCGCGCCACGAGGGCGGAGTGTCGGTGAGCTGCACCGCGCCGTAGCGCTTGAGGAACTCGGTGATCGCGACCCGCCCCTCGAGCCGGGCCAGCGGCGCCCCGAGGCAGAGGTGCACGCCATAGCCGAAGTGCAGCGAGCCCTTGGCCTTGCGCGTCACGTCCAGCTTGTCGGGCTCGGCAAAGACCGAAGGATCGCGGTTGGTGGCGAGGATCATGCAGAACAGCCGGTCGCCCGCCTTGATCTGCTGGCCGCCGATCTCGGCATCCACCAGCGACACCCGCACCAGGCAGGCCGCCGGATTGTCGAAGCGCAGCAGCTCCTCGATCGCGTTCTCGATGTATTCGGGGTGTTCCTGCAGCAGCTTCAGCTGGTCGGGGTTGCGCAGCAGGTTGTAGATGCCGGTCCCGATCAGGTCGGTGGTGGTTTCGTGGCCGGCGAAGATCAGGATCGTGCAGGTCTGAAGGATCTGCTCGTCGGTCAGCGGCTCGGGCTGGGCTTCGCTGAAGTCGATCAGCCGCGAGATCACGTCGGTGCCGCGGTTCTTCTTGCGCTCATCGATCGCGGCGGTGAAATACTTGCGCATCTCGCGGATCGCCTCGGTCGAGCGTTCGGCCCGCTTGGGGTCGAGCCGGGCTCCGCCGATGAAGGCGGCCAGTTCATCGGACCAGTGCTTGATCATCTCGGCGTCTTCCGAGGGCAGGCCGAACATCGCCACGATCACCGCCGTCGGCAGCGGCACCGCGAAGTCCTCGAGCAGGTTGAAGTGATCGCGCGCCTCGAGCCCGTCGAGCAGCTTGTTCACCTTGTCGCGGACGAAGCCCTCCATCCCCGGGATCGCCGGCAGGAAGGCTTGGTTCAGCACCATCCGGACCTTGGTGTGGGGCGGCTTGTCGAGGAACACCACCCATTCGGCGACCGATTCACCCACCTCGGCGAGTTCGTTAAGGCCCCGCCGACGCATGTGGTCGAGGAACGGCCGGATGCGCGAGTTCGAGAAATCGTTCGCGCGGCCCAGAATATTCTTCACATCCGCGTGGCGCGTTACAACCCATCCCTTCACCTGATCGTCCCAATAGACCGGCATCTCCTCCCTGAGGCGCTTCAGCACGGGATAGGGATTCGCAAGATACCCTGGGTCGAACAGATCGATACGGTTGTCCATTTTTTCCTCCCACGAGAATTTCACTCTCCTATGAGATTAAACGTTGTCCTAGCCTCAAAGTTTTGTCAAGTTGCTTTCGACTGCGGACCGCGCCGCCATTCTCGCCTCCGAGCGGAGAGGTGGCAGGCCGCGCCGACCATTGTGCTGATGTTGAACACCGATGCGGACTGACCAGGTCAGTCCGGAGAAAGGAACAAGATGACGTGGAAGTTGGTGAAGGACGCGCATGCCGTTCTCGAGAACGACATGAAGGAGTTCGAGATTGATGGCGTCGGGATTCTAATCGCCCGCAATGCTTCGGGCTTTTATGCCTATCCGGCGCTCTGCCCGCACATGGAGGCCCAGCTCTCCTTCGGGACCTGCGACGGAAAGCTCATCACCTGCATGCAGCACCTCTGGCAGTGGGACATGGAAACCGGAGAGCCCACGGGCATGGCCGAGGAGGCGATCAAGACCTACCCGACAAAGGAAGAGGACGGTCAAATCTACATCTGGTTCGAGCAGGAACATAAATACAGCTACATGGAAGACTGATTGCACAAAGAGGCAGGCGAATGATCGGGCCCCGACCACGCGGCCGATCACCGAGCTGAGGGAGAAGCAGATGCTGACAAGTGCAGCCAATCGGCAGGCGGTGACCGTCAATGTGACGGGGCGGAGCGGAACCGCCACGTTCACGGCCGCGCCCGGCGAGACCTTGCTTGAGGCGGCGCTGCGCCAGGGTGCGGACGTGCCCTACAGCTGTGGTTCGGGCAGTTGTGGGCTGTGCAAGGCCCGGGTGATCTCGGGCCGCGTCGAAACGCTCTGGCCCGAGGCGCCGGCCTACGGAAAAAAGCATAGGGCGGATGACGCGCTGCTCTGTCAGTGTGCCGCCGAAGCGCCGGGCAACCATGGAACGCTGGAACTGACGCTGGGCGGAGCAAGTGGAGCGATCTCCCCGCCCGGGACTCGGCCCGGGCGCTTCGACGCACGCGTCTTGCGGATTGATCCGATCGGCGACGACTTGATCGAAGTCGAATTGGGACTCGACCGACCGATCCGCTACGCGGCGGGGCAGTTCGGGCTGTTCTACTTCCCTGGCATCGTGGGCGGCCGCGCTTTCAGTTTCGCTGCACCCTCTCCGGACACGGGAAGCGACCGCGTGCTGCTCGTGGTCAAGCGCAAGCTTGGCGGTCCAGCGACCGAGTTTCTGTTTGCCCGCAATGCGCCGGGCAGCAGGCTGGAGATGTTCGGTCCATTGGGCCATGCGATCTTCGACCCGGGATGCGGGCGGGACCTGATCTGCGTGGCCGGCGGCTCGGGCCTCTCGTTCGGGCTCTCGGTCATGGGCGGGGCGACATTGGCGGGTCATTTCAGCACCCATCGCGGGATTCTGGTGGTCGGCCTCCGTCGGCCCTCCGATCTTGCGAGCCTGGCCCGGCTCGGCGCGATGGCCGAGACCGCAGGACCGGGCCTGCGGATCATCATCGCCTTGTCCGACGAGGGCACGGTTCCGCCCGAAGGCTGGACCGTGCCCGGAGTCGAGGTGATGCAGGGTTTCGCCCATGACGTGATGCACACGGCGATGGCGGGCCATCACGCGAATCTCATGGCCTATGTCGCGGGCCCGCCGCCGATGATCCAGGCGGTGCAGCGGGTCCTGCTGCTCGAAGCGAAGCTGCCCGCCGGAAACATCCTTTGCGACACTTTCTATTAACCCGCCGACGATTGCCCCCCCTGCGAAAGACCTTGGAACACCTGCGCAACTTCCAGAACGGCAGAAAAGATCATGGATAACTGCAATGCCTGTGACGGCGGCTCCGCCGCCCTGTCGGCCTCTCGGCAAGCGGACGATGCTATGGTTCAAGTGCTGGTGGGCAAGCCCGTCGGCGCGGTTGTGAGTGCGGTGCGCATCCTGCGACTTCTGTCAAAGGCCAAAGGCGCAATGCGCGGTAGCCAGATCGCCAATGACCTGGGGCTGAACACCAGCACCTGCTTCAATATTCTCCAAACGCTCGCAGCCGAAAAGTTGGTCCGCTACGACTCCAGCACCAAGCTCTACCGGCTGGGCTACGGACTCTTGGACCTTGCCTCGAGCAACGCGATCATGGGGCACAACATCTCGGACATCAGCCTCGCAATGCAGGAGATATCCGACGCCCTAGACGTTACGATGTCGCTGTGGCGACGGGTGTCCAATACGCGGATGCTCCTCATCATGATCACGTCGAGCCCCCGCCAAACGCGTGTGCACATGACATTGGGCCAGCGCCTGCCGCTGCTGGTCGGCTCGACCGGTCGGGCCATGGCGAGTTCACTCAATCTCACTCAGGACGAGCTCCAGAACTACTTCAACGAGATCCGCTGGATCCGCCCTCTGAGCTTTGACAAATATTATCAGGAGGTTCTGATCGGGCGCGCGCGAGGCTGGACGCTCGACACCGGCGATTTCGTAAACGGCCTGCACTCCATCTCGGCGCCGATCACCGACAAGCGCGGCGCACCGCTTCTGATCTGCACGGCGACCCTCTTCTCAGGCCTGTATTCCGACGAGCGCGGCGAGCAGATCGGTCGAGCCCTGGTCGAAATGGCGCAGCGTGTCCGGCCACTGGCACAGGAGATGAAGTAGTAGCGGAGCGACTTGGGAACGCGCGCACGGAGCGCAACAACGACTAAAGCAAACATAGGATGAAGGACGGAAAAACCATGACAGAACGAAGCCTTCGCGGCAAGGTCGCGGTGGTCGGCATCGGTGAGACCGACTACTACAAGCACGGCAAGTCGCCGGACCCCGAATTCAAGATGGCGCTGATGGCGATCCTGGCCGCGGCCGAGGACGCCGGGATCAACCCGAAAGAGATTGACAGCTTTGCCTCCTACGCCGATGAGCGCAGCGACCCCTCGCGCCTCGCGGCGGCCCTCGGCACGCCCGAGCTGCGCTTCTCGAACCTGCAATGGGGCGGCGGCGGCGGTGGCGGCGCGGGCGCGGTCGGCAACGGCGCGGCGGCGATCATCGCCGGACTGGCCGATGTCGTGGTCGTCTACCGCTCGCTGGCCCAGGGCCAGTTCCGCCGATTCGGCCAGGCCGCGGCCGGGGGCACCGTCTCGGGCGACATGGCGCTCTCGTCCCCCTACGGGGTGATCGCGCCGGCGCAGCGGTTTGCCATGAAAGTCACGCGCTACATGCATGACCACGGGGTCGGTCGCGATGCGCTCAAGGCGATCGCGCAGGCATCTTATCACCATGCCCAGTCGAATCCGCGCGCGGTCATGCGTGGGGTGGAGCTTACAGACGAGCGCTACGAGACCGCGCGCTGGATCGCGGAACCCTTCAAGCTCTACGATTGCTGCATGGAGAACGACGGTGCCGCGGCGCTGATTCTGATGTCAGCAGAACGTGCCCGCGACATGAAGCAAAAGCCCGTCTATCTGCTCTCGCAAGCGCAGGGGTCGGATCACCGCACGGCAGCGCGCGGCTACAACATGCCGAACTACGCCTCGGCCAACTTCGGGCCGGTGGCCAAGCACCTGTGGGACATGGCAAAGCTCGGGCCCCAAGACATGGACGTGGTCCAGTCCTACGAGAACTTCACCGGCGGCGTGCTGATGGCGCTGGCCGAGCACGGCTTCTTCAAGCCCGAGGAGGCCAATGACTTCCTCACGCTCGACAACCTGATCGTGGGCAAGGGCAAGATGCCGCTCAACACCAGCGGCGGGAACCTCGCGCATTGCTACATGCACGGGCTGGAACTGCAGGTCGAGGCCGTGCGCCAGCTTCGCGGAACCGCCGATTCGCAGGTGGAGGGGGCCAAGACTGCCGCCGTCATCGCCGGGCCAATGGTCAGCCCGGTCACGAGTCTTGTCTTCGGTTCGGAGGAAACGCTGTGAAATATTATCTTCCCAAGGATATGCCGACCCCGGTCGTCGAGAACGACAATCTCGACCTGCCTTATTGGGAAGGTACGCTGAAGGGCGAATTGCGGGTGCAGCGCTGCAAGCATTGCGGCACTTGGCAATGGGGGCCGGAGTGGCTTTGCCATAACTGCCTGTCCTTCGACTTGGAATGGGTGGCAATCGCGCCCAAGGGGCGGATCTTTTCCTGGACGCGGCTCTGGCACCCCGTCCACCCCGCGCTCAAGGACCACGGGCCCTATATCGCTGCGCTCGTGGAACTGCCGCAGGCGGGAAATGTCCGGATGTTGGGCAACCTTGTCGGTGACCCCATGCAGGAGATCCACATCGGCGCCGAAGTCGAGGCGGTGTTCGAGCAGCACCCCGATGGCACGCCCCCCTACGCGCTGGTCCACTGGAAGGTGAAGTAGCGCCCCCGGGCCTTGCCAAGGATTCGCGCCGCATCAAGCATCGCCCGCGCCCTTTGGAACAGGATGATCTGATGCGGTCGCCGCTGGTCGAGATGATCGACCGGCGGCACGCGCTGGTGAAGCTGGCGGCGCTGATCGACCGGGAGGTGTTCGAGCGCGAATGGGCCGGCGACAGATCCGCGGCTGGTGGCGGGGCTGCTGCATCTGCAGCACGCCTACCGGCTGTCGGACGCGGCGGTGGTCGCTCTGTCAACGGCAGAGCAAGAATGAGCCAAAGGGCAGCGCAAGATGTTGCCACTTTGGGTTTGGCATGAATGCCGCATGAGTGTGCGCCAGCGTCCGGGCGACCACGCTTGTCACAGAGCTGGCGGTTGCCCGGATGCCTTGGCCCGTCAGGGCCAACGGGCTGGATTTCGGGGGGGCGGTCATGCCTTGTCCTGGCGGGCCTTGCTCTGGCCGAGGCGATAGCTTTCGCCGTTCCTCTCAAGGATGTTCACGTGGTGGGTCAGGCGGTCGAGCAGGGCGCCGGTCAGGCGTTCTGACCCGAAGGGTGTCCGAGACCGTGGATGGCGGCATCAGCCGGTTCATTTGGTTGCGCCACTTCGAGGTGGGCAAGAACTCAGCCGATATGAACCGCGTGCTGGATCGGCTGGAATTTCTACAGTGGCTTGAGTTAACTGTTCCATCCCGGATGTTCACATTTCCCCTCGTCGCTCTGCGCTTTTCATGGCGAGATCAGTCCTGAGGGGTATTCGGGACGGAGAGCGACCATGCTGATCCATCTTCACAGCCAAGCTACGACGACACCCAAGGTGCGCGCGGCGATCCAGACGAGTGACGAGGTCGGGACGGTGCTGGCCGAGCGCTTTGGGGATGAGGCGGACCAGAAAACGATCCGGGGGATCGTTTTCCTGCCGAATGCGCAGACGATCTGCAAATGGCGCAAGCGCGACAGCGTGCATGATCGCAGCCACAGGCCGCATCGGCTGCAAACGACCCTGACCCCTGCGCAGGAGGCGGTGGCGGTGGCGCTGCGCAAGACCCTGCTGGTCTCGCTCGACGATCTGCTGGCGCTCGCCATTGTGCTTGAACCAATGGCGCACAAGGCTCGCTGCGGGAGTTCCTGGATCCGGATGTCTCGCGCTCGGGGCTCGACCGCTGCCT
>DIVD01000010.1 GCA_002423245.1 Rhodobacteraceae bacterium UBA6141 | reverse complement strand
GGGGGCTGTTGAAAAAGCCGTTTCAGACCGATGCCGGGGTTGGTCCGGCCAGACGACTTCCGACTATGGAAACGAAGAAGATCATCACAGCCGCCGCCAGCTTCTTGAGGTTCATGGCGATGGCGGTCAGGAGGGCCTGGATTTTCATGTTTTCGAGCCCTCTTCGGATGGCTCTGGCCAGTCCGTGGAGTGTCTTTGCGGTGCCGTGCGCGCCTTCGACGCGCCAGCGATGCCGGGTGTAGATCGCGTGGTCGTTCTCGCCCCATGCCAGGCGTTTGCGCCGGGCGCGCTGGATGGCCGCATGGTTGGCGACGATATGCACCCGGCGGGATGGCGCGCCTTGCGGCAGGCACTGTGCCTTGAGAGGACAGCGGGCACAGTCGCGCCGGTCGGAACGATGCCACTTGCCAGATTTCGTGCTGTTGCGGGGTGTGAGCCGCTTCTTCTCCGCACGCCGGACCACATCGTGATGAGGATCGAACCTGAACCGCTCGGTCGCAAAGCCCTGCGCGCCCTTGCGGCGGGGGGCGCGAATGGGCGGGATGACCGCCTCGATCCGGCGCTCTTCAAGCGCGGCGTACACCCGCCCCACACCATGGATCGTGTCCGCCGTGATCCGGTTCGGGGGAGCCCCAGGCGTAGCGGCGAGCGCGGTGCGCCGTAGCTTTCGACGTTCATCTCGAAGAGCGTGCCGTGATGAACCAGCCGCTCGGTGGCGGCGACGGTCATGGCCCTGTCGGGGAAGATGGCGTCCCAGCCGCTGAACGGCTGGTTTGCGGTGATCATGATCGACCGCCGTTCGCATCGCGCGGCGATCAGTTCGAAGAGCGCGCTGGTCTTGGCCTGATCCTTGCGGACATAGGAGATGTCGTCGAGGATCAGCAGGTCGAACTTGTCCAGCCTGGCAATCTCCTGGGAGAGCGCGAGGTCCTGCCGCGCGGTCTGCAGGCGCTGGACGAGATCGGATGTCCGGGCCATCAGCACGCGGTATCCGCGCTGGACCAGCTCATGTCCGATGGCGGATCCCAAATGGGATTTGCCGGCGCCCGGTGGGCCGAGGGCCAGCAGGTCATGCCCGGACCGCAGCCAGCAGCGAGCGCCCGAACCCTGGCCTGGGTGACGGTAGGCACCCCGGAGAAGTCGAAGGTGTCCAACGTCTTGCCCGGCAGCAGCCTGGCCTCGGCAAGTGCGGCCAGCAACCGTTCGGCCGCACAGCCTTCCCTGTTGGCCCGCGCGCAGAACTCGGGCCAGAGCCGGGCGAAGGTCGGAAGTCGCAGGGCGGTGAGAAGCAGAGGCAGTTTCGCGGTATCGACGGTCAGGGTCATGCAGCAGTCTCCAGGCCGGGCCGCAGCGCGTCGTAGCTGCTGAAGGCAGGCATCTGCACCGGCACCTCGGGACTCGTGTCCCGAAGCGGCGCGGGCGTGAATCGCTTGCGCAGATCGGCCAGGTCAGGCAGATCGCCGGCGGCGAGGACGCGGGCCAGTTCCGCGGCCAGTTCGCCTCGCATCCGTGCTCATGCGCAAGCCAGAGCAGCCCGACAATGGTTCTGCACGCGTGGCGCAGGGGCAGCCTGGCCTTCAACGCGCGCCAGCGGTTCCGGTATTCCGTTCGGGGGAAGAGCGCGTCGCGGCCGGCGACGTTCGCCAGAGCGCCGGGCTTCTTGCGCAGGCTGTGGATGCAGGCTGTGGATGCAGGCTGTGGATCACGTGATGGTAATCGACCACGCGGGCATCTCCAGGGCGTATCCGGACTATCGAACGCCCCATCGCCGGGACCGGGCGGCCGCTGCCGATCGCAGGGTTGGCGGGCTTCTCCCCCGGGGATCGGTGATGCCCGCGAACTGGATGGACCATGCCATCGCTTCGGTCGCCCCGCGTATGGCGGACCGGCGCGTGCTGGCGCGGCAGGCGTTCGAGACTCTGACGCGCGGCTATGACGGCGCGTCCAAGGGGCGGCGCACCGACGGGTGGCGCGCGCCGGGTTCCTCGGCCGACACCGAGGCCGGCGTGGCCGGGGCGCTGTTGCGCGACCGGATGCGCGATGCCGGGCGCGGTGGCGCTGGCATGGCCGACGGATGGACTGGCGAGCGAGCCCGCCCCGCACCACCCTTCCTCGGGCATGTCGGCAGACCCCAGCAGCGCTCGGCCCACGGGCAGAACCGCCATTCGAAGAAGTCGCGATTGGCGGCGATGCGCGGAAGCAACTCGCCGGCGTCGGTCTCCCGCAGAATCCGCACGCCGCAGTCGGACATGCGCTGCGCGAGATCGGCATCGAATGGCACCAGCTCGTGCTGCAGCTCGGCCGTGTCCTTGTTGATCGCGGTGAAGAGCGCGGGACTGGCCGAAATGCCCGGCACCATCGCTTCCATGTAGGCCTGGTAGAGCGCGATCTGCGCGGCATCGACCGGCTTCGCCACGGTCACGCCCTTCGCCACCGTCTGGCGCCAGTTCTTCGCGTTCATGGTCTTGCATTCCCAGAGCGCCGGCGTTCGTGACTCCCATGTCTCGCCAGGCGCCAAGCGCCAAGCGCCGCGGTCGCCAGCGACAGGTCGTACTTCGCGGCCAGCGCATTCGCACGTCGAGGCGGGGGGCGCGTGCGGTGAAGTCCGATCGGTCCCCCAGCGCCTCGCCCGGCCCAAAGACCGGGCATTCGCGGGGCCGGTTTACGCCGCCGTTGCGAATGCCTAGATTGGGCGGGTGAATGACCCCGAGGCGCCCATGTCCGAACCCCAAGCCAGCGGCTATCAGGTCCTTGCGCGCAAGTATCGCCCCGCGACCTTTGCCGATCTGATCGGGCAGGAGGCGATGGTGCGCACCCTGCGCAACGCCTTCGCCGCGGACCGCATCGCCCATGCCTTCGTGATGACCGGCGTGCGCGGCGTGGGCAAGACCACCACGGCGCGGATCATTGCCAAGGGCCTCAACTGCACCGGACGGGACGGCACCGGCGGGCCGACCACCGACCCCTGCCTCGAGTGCGAGAACTGCCGCGCCATCGCCGAGAGCCGCCATGTCGACGTGATGGAGATGGACGCGGCCAGCCGCACCGGGGTCGGCGACATCCGCGAGATCATCGAAAGCGTGCATTACCGGGCCGCCTCGGCGCGCTACAAGGTTTATATCATCGACGAAGTGCACATGCTGTCCACCAACGCCTTCAACGCGCTGCTCAAGACGCTGGAGGAGCCGCCCGCGCATGTGAAGTTCATCTTTGCCACGACAGAGATCCGCAAGGTGCCCGTCACCGTGCTGTCGCGCTGTCAGCGCTTCGATCTCAAGCGGATCGAGCCCGAGGTGATGATGGCCCACCTCGCCCGCATCGCCGCGCTGGAAGGCGCCGCACTCGCGCCCGACGCGCTTGCCCTGATCACCCGCGCCGCCGAGGGATCGGCGCGCGATGCCATGTCGCTGATGGACCAGGCCATTGCCCATGGCGCCGGCGAGACCACCGCCGAACACGTCCGCGCGATGCTGGGCCTTGCCGACCGGGGCCGGGTGCTGGACCTTTTCGACATGATCATGCGGGGCGATGCCGCCGCCGCGCTGGCCGAACTTGCCGGCCAGTATGCCGACGGCGCCGACCCGATGGCGGTGCTGCGCGACCTGGCAGAGGTGACGCACTGGATCTCGGTGGTGAAGATCACGCCCGAGGCGGCGGATGACCCCACCGTGCCGCCCGATGAACGCAGCCGCGGCCAGCAGATGGCGGCGGCGCTGCCGATGCGGGCGCTGACGCGGATGTGGCAGATGCTGCTGAAATCGCTGGAGGAGGTCGCGCTGGCCCCCAACGCGATGATGGCCGCCGAAATGGCGATCATCCGCCTTACGCATGTCGCCGACCTGCCCGACCCCGAGGCGCTGCTGCGCCGGTTGCAAGATGCCCCCGCGCTGCCCTCTGGCCGCGGTCCCGCGCCCGGCGGCGGTGGCGCGGTTCATGCCGCGCCGCGGGCGATGTCTGCCCCCGCTGGCAGCGCCTTTGTTCCGGGCAGCGGCGCCGCGACCGCGCTGGCCACCGCGCCGGATATCGGCCTCGCGCGCTATGCCCGCTTCGACGATGTGGTCGAGCTGATCCGCGAGCGCCGCGACGTGAAGCTGCTGGTCGAGGTGGAAACCAACCTGCGCCTTGCCCGCTATGCCCCCGGCCGGATCGAGTTCGAGCCCGCGCCCACCGCCCCGCGCGACCTTGCCGCGACGCTGGCGCAGCGCCTGCAACTCTGGACCGGCGCCCGCTGGGCGGTGTCTGTCGTGGGCCAGGGCGGGGCCCCGACCATTGCCGAGCGCCGCGACGAAGGCCGGCTTGCCGCCGAGGCGGAGGCGCAGAAGAACCCGCTGGTGCAGGCGCTGTTCGCGGCCTTCCCCGGCGCGAGGATCACCGACATCAGAACGCCCGATGCGAAATCGGCCGAGGCAGCGGCGGAAGCCCTGCCCGAAGTCGAGGACGAATGGGACCCGTTCGAGGAAACCTAGGGAGAGAGACGCATGTTCAAGGGTTTGGGCGGCATGGGCGACATGGCCAAGATGATGAAGGCGGCACAGCAGATGCAGGCCCGCATGGCCGAGATGCAGGAACAGCTCGCCCGCACCATCGTCACCGGCGAGGCTGGCGCGGGGCTGGTGAAGGTCGAGGCGACGGCCAGGGGCGAGCTGACGGCGCTGAGCATCGACCCCTCGATCTTCAGGCCCGAGGACAAGGAAGTGGTCGAGGATCTGATCCTCGCCGCCGTGAAGGACGCGCAGAAACGCGCCGCGGCCCGCGCGCAGGACGAGATGCAGAAGCTGTCGGCCGAGCTTGGCCTGCCCGCCGACATCAAGCTGCCGTTCTGACCCCGCCATGAGCCAGGGCACCCGCGACATCGAGGCGCTGATCGAGACGATGGCGCGGCTGCCCGGCCTTGGCCCGCGCTCGGCCCGCCGCGCGGTGCTGCACCTGATCAAGAAGCGGGCCGCGCTGATGGCGCCGCTGGCCACCATCATGGGCCATGTCGCCGCCAGCGCCCGCGAATGCAGCCGCTGCGGCAATATCGGCACCGGGGATCTGTGCGCGATCTGCGCCGACCCGGCCCGCCAGACCGGCGAGATCTGCGTGGTCGAGGATGTCGCCGACCTCTGGGCGATGGAACGCGGGCAGGCCTTTCGCGGGCGCTATCACGTTCTGGGCGGCACGCTTTCCGCGCTGGATGCCGTGGGGCCCGAGGAGCTGCACATCCCCCGCCTGCTGGAGCGGATCGCGGAGGAGGGCGTGACCGAGGTGATCCTTGCGCTCAACGCCACCGTCGATGGCCAGACCACCGCGCATTACATCGCCGAGGCGCTGGAGGCATCGGGGGTGCAGGTCACCAGCCTTGCGCAAGGCGTGCCGATCGGCGGCGAGTTGGACTATCTGGACGACGGGACGATCCAGGCGGCCCTGCGGGCGCGCAAGCGGTTCTGACATATGCGGCCAGCGTGTCGAATTTTGTGCTCTGGCGCACTGACGCCCGACGCGGGTGAAAATCCGGCGGGAAACGTCCTCGCCCCCCGTTGGCCGCGCCGTGTCAGCGGGGAATGATCCGGCAATTCCTCGTGAGGCGCGTAGCCGATGACCCAGCGGATCGCGAGATTGACCTGCGCTTCCCGCGGCGCTCTTCTTCAGAGCCTGCCAATGCAGTCATCTGGCTGGTCAGCACGGCGCGCAGGGCAGCAGGGTCAGTTCTCGGCGACATCCAACACCCGTCCGGCTCCCCGCCCTCCCTGCGCCCGCAAGAAGGGAAAAGTGGCAGGATCCTACTCCGCCCGCAGCGGGACTATCCCGCCGCCATCGTGGCCGATTCCGCACCGCCGCCCCCATCGGAGAGGGCCGGGGCCATTTCCCGCTCCGGCGCACCGGGTTGCGGTCGCCAGCCCTCCTCCAGGCGGCAGGCGAAGGTGAGCCGCTCACCCGGCTCGAATGCGTGAACCTGGTCGCGCACCTGGATCTGCCGCGGCCCGGCCCAGCCATGCGGGGCACAGACCGTGACCTCGTCGCAGCTCACGTCGAGGTGCAGCCAATAGCCCCGGTAGAGCACCCTCAGATGCAGCCCCTGCATCTCCCGTGGCAGGCAGGGGCTGAGCGAGAGCATGTGGTCGGTGAACTCGAGCGCCGTCTGCCCGCGCTGGATCAGGTCCACGCTGCCTGCCATCGCGCCGAGGTGAATGCCCTCTGCGGTCGTGCCGCCCTGGATGTCCCCGACATCGCTCTCCAGCGCCTCCGTCAGCAGTTCCCATGACCGGGCGCGGTCGCTGCGCGCCAGAACCCAGGAATGCACGACGCGGCTGAGCGTCGAGCCGTGCGACGTCCGCTGCATGTAGTAGTCGATGTTCCTCGCTATCCAGTCAGCCTCCACCTCGTAGCCCATCGAGGCGAGCAGCTCGCGCAGCTCCTGCGACGACAACAGGTAGAAAAGCATCAGCACGTCGGCCTGCTTCGAGGCCTTGTAGCGGTTGATCGTGTCGCCTTCCGCTTCGAGGATCCGGTCGAGCCGCTGGATATCGCCATAGCGGGCACGGTAGGCATCCCAGTCCAGCTCTTCCAGCCGGTCGTAATCCTGAAACTGGGCGATGATGCCGTCCTCAAGGAAGGGCACGCGCATCAGACCCGCGACCTGGCGCCAGCCGGACAGCTCCTCATCGGTCAGGCCGAGCAGCAGGCGCAGCTCCTCGCGCCGGGACGGCGCGAGCGCTTCGAGCGCGTCCGCCGCCCGGCGCAGCACCCAGGCGGCCATGACGTTGGTGTAGGCGTTGTCGTCGAGCCCGGGGGCCTCGCGCCAGGGATAGCAGTCATGAAACTCGTCCGGCCCCATCACCCCGAGGATGCGGTAGCGTTCCTCGGTCTCGTCCCAGGTCGCGATGCTGGCCCAGAAACGCGCGATCTCGACCAGCATCTCGGCACCGTGCGCAGCCATGAAGCCGCGGTCCCCGGTCGTCTGCCAGTAGCGCCAGACGTTGTAGGCGATCGCGAGGCTGACATGGCGCTGCAGGTGCGTGTTGTCCGGCGTCCACCGGCCCGAGCGCGGATTCAGGTGCAGGACCTGGCTTTCTTCCCGCCCGTCCGAGCCGCTCTGCCACGGAAACATGGCGCCCCGGTATCCGGCGTCATGCGCGAGACGCCGCGCCGCATCCAGCCTCCGGTATCGGTAGAGCAGCAGCCCCCGGCTGATTTCGGGGAAATGGAAGTTCAGGTAGGGCAGGATGAACTGCTCGTCCCAGAAGATGTGCCCGCGATAGGCCTCGCCGTGCAGGCCGCGCGCCGGCACGCCCGCATCGAGGTCCGGCGTATTGGGCGAAACCGTCTGCAGCAGGTGAAAGATGTGCAGCCGCAGGATCATCTGCCGCCTTGGATGCCCGTCGAGCACGATATCGCCGCGGTCCCAGAGCATGCGCCAGGCGAGCGCGTGCGAGGCGAGCAGGTCGGCGAAGCCGGGCGCCGTGGCGATCGCCTGCTCGGCCGCGAGCCCGGGTTCGGAGATGGCGCGGTCCCGGCTGGTGTGGAGTGCGACTGTCTTCTCGACCGTCAGGGTCTCGCCGCGGGTGACCTTGCACGACAGGTGCTGCGTCACGCAGCCCTCCTCGTGCTCCGTCTCGCGCACGACCTCGACCGGCTCGCCATCGCGGTGGATGCGGGTGCGGGCGGCCTCGGCGATACGGATGCGCGACTGGTTCGTCTGGCAGACCAGCAGCATCGCGTCCTCGCCGATCTCGCGCGTCTCGAGCGGCTCGAGGTGCTTGCTGTTGAGCTGGCGATAGCGCTCGACCCCGGCGTTGATGACACGCCCGTCCAGTGCGGAGCGGATTTCCAGCCCCCCCGACCAGTTCTCGGCCGTGATCGTCATCTCGATCGCGGCGAGGTTCGGGTGGCGCATGTGCACGATACGGCGGCTGGTCACTGCGGTCTCGCGCCCCTCGCCGTCGCGCACGCGGATCCGGCGGATCAGCATGCCCTGCCTCAGATCCAGCTCCTGGGCATAGCCCAGGACATCGAGCCGGCGCAGGTTCAGCCAGTCGCCGCCTTCCGGCCGGAAGCTGAGCGGCAGCCAGTTCGGCAGGTTGACGAGATCCTCGTTCTCGATCTCCCGGCCCGCGAGTTCCGTCACCCGCCGGTTGTAACCGCCGGCCAGATAGGTGCCGGGATAGTGCACCTCGTCGGCCTCGGCCTCCTCGGCCGCGCCCCGCGTTGCGAAACAGCCGTTGCCGAGCGTGCAGAGCGCCTCGCGCAGCCCCTCGGCCTCCGGCTCGAAGGCCTCGTAGGCAAGAGTCCAGCCGTCTTCAGCCATGTCTTCAGCCATGTCTCCGCTCCAGTGTTGCCGCGAGCGCATTCAGGAACCGTCCGACCGCCTCCGGATCGTCGAGCCGATAGGCCGCCGCGGTCTCTGCCCCCGGCTCGCCGACGAAGATGCCGACGCCGCGTCCGGCAAGCGCCCGGAACGCGTCCTCGTCGGTGGTGTCGTCGCCGAGATAGACGGGCAGTATCTCGGGCCGGTCGAGTCCGAGCGCCTCCATCAGCCAGAGCACCGCCTTCCCCTTGTCCCAGTCGAACCGGGGGCGAAGCTCGAAAACCTTCTTGCCATGCGTCTTCCGCAGCTCCGGCACCGCCTCGAGCACCCGGTCGACGGCGGCTTCCAGCGCCGGCAGGTCGGAATCGGCAACCTGCCGGTAATGCACCGCGACCGCGAAACGCTTCGGTTCCACCAGCGCGCCGGCGACCGGCGCCAGAACCTCCTGCAACATGGACGAGGCGCGCCCGACCGCGGCGGAGAAAGCCGATCCCTCTTCGTGCTCGATCCGCAACCCGCCCGGCCCGGCGATGTCGAACCCGTGGCTGCCCGCGTAGACGAGGTCCGCGATCCCGACCAGGCGCTCGACGTCGGCCCGGTCACGACCCGACACGACGGCAACCGTGCAGAGCCCGGCCAGCCGCCTCACCGCGGCGCGCATCGCTTCGGAGAGGATCGCGAGGTCGGGGCGCGCCACGATCGGCGTCAGCGTGCCGTCGTAGTCGAGAAAGACGGCAGGGGTCTGCTCCTTGACGAGGTCCGCGACATCCGCATCCCGCAGCGCCCGCGCACCCGCATTGCCGGGGGCGGGCGTCTTTCCCGCACAGAGATCGGCCATGTCGGACACCACCAGATCCGCCCCCGCCCCGAGGAGAGCCTCACGCTGACCGGCACGGTCGACGCCGATGACCAGCCCGAATCCGCCGGCGCGCCCGGCGGCGACGCCGCTCAATGCGTCCTCGACCATCACCGCGCGGCCGGGCGGCACGCCAAGCTGTTCGGCGGCAGCGAGGAAGATGTCGGGGTCCGGCTTGCCCTTCAGCCCCAGCCGCGCGGCATCTGTCCCGTCCACGATCACGTCGAAGAGTCCGGTCAGCTCCGCGCGATCCAGCACCAGGCGGGCGTTGCGGCTGGAGGAGACCAGCGCCGTTCTGACGCCCTGCTTGCGCAGGCTTCGGATCAGCGCGACCGCGCTCTCATGGACCTCGACGCCCTCGGCCTCCAGCACCTGCCGGAACAGCGCGTTCTTGCGGTTGCCGAGCCCGCAGATCGTCTCGCGGTCTGGCGGGTCCGATGGCTCGCCCCATGACAGATCGATCCCCCGCGCGCGGAGAAAGGCGGCGACGCCGTCATACCGCGGCAACCCGTCGACATGCGCCCGGTAGTCCGCGTCCGTGAACTCGAGGAACGGCTCGCCCGACCGCTCGGACCGGGCGCGCAGATAATCGTCGAACAGACGCTTCCACGTCGCGGCATGGACGCGCGCAGTGCGGGTCACGACGCCGTCGAGATCGAAGATCGCCGCCTCGAACGCTGTCAGGTCCTGCTGTCCCGCGCTGGAACCCTTCGTGTCGTCCATCGGCTTTCCTCCGGAACTGGCCGCGCATCACATCCCGCGCGATCATACGGCCGCTTCTTGAAGATGTCCGGCCTTCGTCGCTGCCAGTCCTTCGGAGCGTCTGCGGGCGATCGCCCCTTGAGCACTGACTGGGAGAGTTGGCCGTTGCAGCGCCGGACGCAGCGTCTGGCCTGCTGCCGGCTTCGTGGACACGAAGACAAGATCGGGCTGTTCACGGGCGGGCATTTCGGTTGTTGAACGTGCTGGATGTTTTCGACCGGGAAGGGCCGGGGATCAAGGTCAAAGCATCGACGAGGCACAAGAAATCACAGCTTGAGATTCCTCGAAATGCAGCGGGCGCAAATTTTGCCGAGGTAGTGCCGGCATCCAGCCTCCAAGGCGGGTCCGCGGTCAGCCCAGCTTCTCGACGACGCGATCCGCGAAGATCTCGATCATCGCGGCGTAGTAGACCGGGCTTTCGATGGTCAGCACGGTGACATCGGTTCCGGCCGGCAGGTATGCCTGATCGAAGGACACTTCGAGGTCATAGGTCGCGAACTTGGAATTGTCGGTCTCGCTGGAAATGTTCACGCGGCCGGCGAGCCTGGACTCGGCGATCCTCATGGCCGACTGGAAGGAGTTGGCAAGCTCCACCTCGTTGATGTCGATCGAGATCTTCACGCCGTCATCGTCCACCTGGTCGGCGATGCGCGCAACGATGGCATTCTCGAGATCGGTGGCGATGTTGGACCAGACCGATGCGGCTTGCGCATTGTCGATCGCGGCGAGGTCGATGGACACCTCGACCTCCTTCACTTCGGTCTGGGCGAAGGCGGGCGCGGCGGGCGAAAGGGCCAGCGCGGAAACAAGGGCTGCAAGGGCGTAGCGGGACATCTGTCATCTCCAGAAAAAGCAAATACTTATCCAGCCCACAACCCGGCGGACGGAGGTTGGTTCCGCGGAGCCCCGTCAGCCGCGCAGGTAGCGGAAGGCGGCGGAGGCCGCCCATCCGGCGACGACCGCCAGCACCAGGGACAACAGGCCATAGATCAGCGGCTGCTCGCGCGACAGGGCGAAGAGCCAGCGCTCCAGCCCGACCTTGCGCACATCCACCATCGTCTCGTGGCTGTCGATCACCTTGCCGCCGCGGGTCAGCAGGATGCGGGTGCGATAGCCCCCTTCGGTAAGGTTGGCGGGCATCACGAAGCGGGCGCGGAACAGCGTCTCTTCGGCGATCTCGACCCCGCCCTCATCCAGCAGATAGGCGCCTTCCCCGGTGCGGATGCGGATCAGCGCCTCGGTGAAGACCCCCGCATCCTCCACCCCTGTTCCCACGGCGCGGATCGCGCGCGGGATCGACACGGCATGACGCAGATCCTCGGTCTCCGACAGCACCTCGCGCAGCGGCGCGGTGGTGGCGACGGCGTAGAACGAGGGCGCCTTGTCCACCTCGACCGAGTCGGCATTGACCCAGATCCCCGCCACCCTGTCCTTGCGCCAGACGGTCGCGGCGACAAGCGGGCCTTGCAGGGTGATGATCACCTGCAGCGGGCCCTCGGGCGCGGGGGTGTCGCGCTTGACTGCGCCGAAGACGAGGATCTCGGAGCCCGAAAAGCTGGTGGTGATGGCGATGCGGTTCTGGCTGAGCCCGGCCACGACCTCTTCGGCGCGGGCGGGCAGGGCGGCAAGCAGCAGCAGGAGGGCGAGCGCGCGGATCACGCCCTCCCCTCCGTCACGACGGAATAAAGATCGTCGGGCTTCAGCAGCAGCCCCAGCGCCAGCAGCCCGCACACGCCCAGCACCAGCAGCGCCAGCAAGATGCGCAACTGTTCCGCCTTCAGCCGCGCGCCGACCTGGGTGCCGAACTGGGCGCCGACGACGCCGCCGAGGATCAGCAGCAGCGCCAGCATCATGTCCACCGACTGGTTGGTGACGGCGTGCATCAGCGTGGAGAAGGCGGTGACGAAGATGATCTGGAACAGCGAGGTGCCGACCACCACCTTGGTCGGCATCCCCAGCAGGTAGATCATCGCCGGCACCATGATGAAGCCGCCGCCGACCCCCATGACCGCCGCCAGAACGCCGACCAGCATTCCCACCAGCACCGGGGGGATCACGCTGATGTAAAGGCCCGAGGCGCGGAACTTGATCTTCAGCGGCAGGCGGTGGACCAGCAGATGCTGATGGCGGCGGGTGATCGTTCGCGCGGGCTGGCGCGCGCGCAGAATGGCGCGCATGGATTCCTGGAACATCAGCAGGCCCACGAGCCCGAGGAACAGCACATAGGACAGCTGCACCGTCAGGTCGATCTGGCCAAGCTCGGACAGGATGTTGAACACCCAGATGCCAAGCGCCGAGCCGACGAGGCCCCCCGCCAGCAGCACCCATCCCATGCGGAAGTCCACCGTCCTGCGCCGGATATGCGCCAGCACGCCCGAGACCGAGGAGGCGACGACCTGGTTGGCGCCGGTGGCGACGGCGACGGTGGGCGGCACCCCGATGAAGAACAGCAGCGGCGTGATCAGGAACCCGCCCCCCACCCCGAACATGCCCGAAAGCAGCCCGACGATCCCGCCCAGGCCGAAGAGGAGGACGGCGTTCACCGAGATTTCGGCGATGGGCAGATAGATCTGCATGGGCAATGTCAGTCGGTGAAACGAAGTGGTGGGCTAGTCTTGGGCGCGGCGGCGGCCGGTGTCAAACCGATGCTGCGCCCGCATCAGGGCATCTCGCGCAGACAGCGCCGCAGCACCCGTTCCAGCTTGGCGGCGCCGAGGGGGGCCATGGCCTTGGTATGCTCATGGCTGATCGCCTCGTCCGACAGACCCGCCGCCATGTTGGTGATGACCGACACCGCCGCGACGCGCAGGCCCAGAAACCGCGCAAGGATCACCTCGGGCACGGTGGACATGCCCACGGCATCGGCGCCAAGGGTGCGGATCGCGCGGATCTCGGCCGGCGTCTCGAAGGACGGGCCGGAATACCAGGCATAGACGCCCTCGGCCATCTCGACGCCTTCCGCCCGTGCCGCGGCGCGCAGGGCAGCGCGGAGCGCGGGGTCATGCGCCTCGGTCATCGGCACGAACCGGGCCTCCGACGGCTCGCCGATCAGCGGGTTCAGGCCCGAGAAGTTGATGTGGTCGCGGATCAGCATCAGCGATCCGGGCGGGGTTGTCGGCACCAGCGAGCCGGCGGCGTTGGTCAGCAGCAGCGTCTCGGCCCCAAGCTCCTTCAGCAGTTCCAGCGGCAGGCGCATGGCGGCAGGATCGCCGGTTTCGTAGTAATGCGCCCGCCCGCCAAGGACGGCGACGCGCTGGCCCTCAAGCTCGCCGATCACCAGGTGCGGGGCGTGGCCCGACACGCCCGCATGGGGAAATCCCGGCAGGCTCGCATAGTCGATGGCGCTGCCCCGGACCGCTCCGGCCAGATGGCCGAGGCCCGAGCCGAGGATCAGCCCCAGCTTCACGGGTTCGGTTCCGGCAACGGCGTGGACCCGGGCCGCAAGAGCCGAGGCGGTTTCAAGCGCGGTCATTCAGCGTTCCTTGACATAGGCCTCGCCCCCGGCCCGCGGCGGCGTCGCCTTGCCGATGAAGCCGGCAAGGATCACCACGGTCAGGATATAGGGCAGGGCCTGCATGAATTGCACCGGCAGCACCACGCCGCCGAGGTCGATGTTCTGGTAGCGGTTGGCGATGGCCTCCAGCAGGCCGAACAGCATCGTCGCGCCAAGCGCCGGCACCGGGCGCCACTTGGCGAAAATCAACGCGGCAAGGGCAATGTAGCCGCGCCCCGCCGTCATTTCCTTCACAAATCCGGCCGAGAGCGCGGTGGCAAGGTAGGCGCCCGCCAGCCCGGTCAGCACCCCGCAGATCATCACGGCGGCATAGCGCATCCGCACCACGGAAATCCCCGCCGTATCCACCGCCGCCGGAGTCTCGCCCACCGCGCGCAGCCGCAGGCCGAACCGGGTGCGATACAGCAGCCACCACGAGGCGGGAACAGCGGCGAAAGCGACATAGACGAGGAAGGAGTGGCCCGAGATCAGGCCATGGTAGATCGGACCGATCACGGGCACCTCGCGCAGCGCCTCGGCGAACGGCAGGGTGATGGGCGAGAAGCGCCCGTCCCCGGTCAGCGGCGGGGTGCGCCCGCCCAGCCGGAACCAGTTCTGCCCGATCAGCACCGTGAGGCCCGAGGCAAGGAAGTTGATCGCCACCCCCGAAATCAGCTGATTGCCGCGAAAGGTGATCGAGGCCGCGCCATGGATCGCCGACAGCACCATCGAGGAACAGACGCCCGCCAGCAGACCCGGCCAGACCGATCCGGTGACAGCGGCGACGGCGCCCGAAAAGAACGCCGCCATCAGCATCTTGCCTTCCAGCCCGATGTCGAAGATGCCGGCGCGTTCCGAAAAGAGCCCGGCCAGGCAGGCCAGCAGCAGCGGTGTGCCCAGCCGCACGGCGGAATCGAGGATCTGGATCAGGGTATCCGGATCCATCACCGCCCCGCCCTGCGCGCAAACATCCGTTCCACCGGGGCGCGGACCATGTTGTCCAGCGCGCCGGTGAA
The DNA here is from genome assembly GCA_002423245.1 of Rhodobacteraceae bacterium UBA6141. Lineage (GTDB taxonomy): Bacteria > Pseudomonadota > Alphaproteobacteria > Rhodobacterales > Rhodobacteraceae > Frigidibacter. The sequence continues at coordinate 6,591 of DIVD01000010.1, read as the reverse complement.
CAGGATCACCAGCGCCTGAATGACGGTGATCATCTCGCGCGGGATGGCCGTCCACAGCGCCAGCTCGCCCCCGCCCTGATAGAGAAAGCCGAACAGCAGCGCGGCCAGCAGCACCCCGAAGGGATGGTTGCGCCCCATCAGCGCGACCGCGATGCCGATGAAGCCCGCGCCCTCCACCGCGTTGAGGACCAGCCGTTCCGCCTCGCCCATCACGTTGTTGACCGCCATCAGCCCCGCGAGCCCGCCCGAGATCAGCATGGCATACATGGTGATGCGCACCGGGCTGATCCCGGCATAGAGGGCGGCGGGCCCGGACTTGCCGAAGGCGCGGATCTGGTAGCCGAGCCGGGTGCGCCAGATCATCACCCAGACCGCAAGGCAGCACAGCAGTGCAAGGAAGAACGAGATGTTGGCGGGCGTGTTCCTGCCCCAGACGATGCCGATGCCGGCCGCCATGCCGTTCAGCGTCGGCAGCGCCGCCCCCTCGGGAAAGCGGGCCGAGGCCGGGTCCATGCTGCCGACCGGGCGCATCACGTTGACCAGCAGGTAGTTCAGCAACGAGGCGGCGATGAAGTTGAACATGATGGTGGTGATCACGATATGGCTGCCGCGTTTCGCCTGAAGCCAGGCGGGGACCGCCGCCCATGCCGCGCCGAAGGCCGCGGCGCCAAGGCTCGCGGCCAGCAGCGCCAGCGACCAGTGCGGCCATGGCAAGGCGAGGGCGACCATGGCGACGCCAAGGCCGCCAAGCGTCGCCTGCCCCTCGCCGCCGATGTTGAACAGCCCCGCGTGACTGGCGACGGCAACCGCGAGGCCGGTGAAGATGAAGCTGGTCGCATAGTAGAGCGTGAAGCCCCAGCCATAGGACGACCCCAGCGCGCCGCTGACCATGATCTTCAGCGCCGCCCAGGGGTTCTCGCCGATGGCGAGGATCACCAGCCCGGACATCGCGAAGGCGATGAGGAGGTTCAGCAGCGGGATCAGGGCGACATCGGCCCATCCTGGCATCCGGGTCATTCCACCCCCGCCATCAGCAGGCCCAGGGCGCGCTCATCCGTTTCGGAGGGCAGCCGCTCGCCCATGATCCGCCCGTCGAACATCACCGCGATGCGGTCCGAAAGCGACAGGATCTCGTCCAGTTCGACCGAGACCAGCAGCACCGCCTTGCCCGCGTCGCGCAACGCGACGATCTGCCGGTGGATGAACTCGATGGCGCCGATATCGACGCCCCGCGTCGGCTGACCGACGAGCAAGAGGTCGGGGTTGCGCTCGATCTCGCGCGCCAGAACGATCTTCTGCTGGTTGCCGCCCGAAAAGCTCCGGGCCGCCAGCGTCGGGACCGGCGGGCGCACGTCGAAGCGTTGCATCTTTTCGGCGGTGGCGGCCATCAGCGCGGCGTTGTCCATCAGCAGGGCGTTCTTCTGGTATTCCGGCGCGTGGTGATAGCCGAAGGCCATGTTCTCCCACGCGGTGAAATCCATGATCAGGCCAAGCTGCTGGCGGTCCTCGGGCACATGGGCGATGCCAAGCGCGCGGCTGGTCTGGCCATCGGAGCGGCGCCCCGTCACGTCCACCGGCACGCCGTTCACGGTGATGCGGCCGGTGCCCCGGCCAAAGCCGCCGAGAATCTTCAGAAGTTCGGATTGCCCGTTGCCGGCAACCCCTGCGATGCCGAGGATCTCTCCGGCGCGGATCTGCAAGGAAATGCCCTTCAGCCGCTCTACCCCGTCGCCATCCACCATGCGCAGGTTCTCGACCGACAGCACCACCGCGCCCGGATTGGCAGGCCCCTTCGGCACCTGCAGCAGCACCTTGCGGCCGACCATCAGTTCGGCCAGTTCTTCGGGGCCGGTCTCGGCCGTGGTCACCGTCGCGGTCATCTCGCCGCGCCGCATCACGCTGACGGTGTCGGTGATCTCCATGATCTCGCGCAGCTTGTGGGTGATCAGGATGATGGTCTTTCCCTGGTCGCGCAGCCCGCGCAGGATGCGGAACAGGTGGTCGGCCTCGGCGGGCGTCAGCACACCCGTGGGTTCGTCGAGGATCAGGATATCGGCCTGCCGGTAGAGCGCCTTGAGAATCTCCACCCGCTGCTGGTGGCCGACTGAAAGCTCCTCGACCACGGCATCCGGGTTCACCTCCAGCTCGTAATCCCGCGCCAGTTGCCGCAGGCTGGCCCGCGCCCTGGCAAGGCCGGGGCGCAGCAGCGCGCCCTCCTCGGCGCCCAGGATGACGTTTTCCAGCACGGTGAAATTCGGCACCAGCTTGAAGTGCTGGAACACCATGCCGATCCCGGCGCGGATCGCGGCCTGGCTGCCCGTGATCTGCACCTCTCTGCCGCCGATCAGGATCTGCCCGGCATCGGCCCTGTAGAAGCCGTAGAGGATCGACATCAGCGTGGACTTGCCGGCGCCGTTCTCGCCGATGATGCCGTGGATGGTCCCCGGCATCACCCGGATCGAGATGTTGCGGTTCGCCTGCACCGGCCCGAAGGCCTTGGAGATGCCGCGGAGTTCGATGGCGGGCGTGGCCGCCGCCAACCGATCCGCCGAAAACCGATCCGCCGCCCGCTGCTCCGCTGTCTGCACCTGCTCCATGCCGGGTCATTTCACCGGGCAGCTGTTGTCCGTCATGTAGTCATGCACCTCGATCTCGCCCGAGACGATCCTGGCGGTCGCCTCGTCCACCGCGGCCTTCATCCCGGGGGTGACCAGTCCGGCGTTGTTCTCGTCGAGCGCATAGCCGACGCCGTCATTGGCAAGGTCCATCACGAAGACGCCGGGTTCCAGCGCGACACCGGCGCTGAACGCCTCATGGACCGAGTTGTCCACGCGCTTGACCATCGAGGTCAGCACCTTGCCGGGAAAGAGGTGGTTCTGGTTGCTGTCGACGCCGATCGAGAGGATCCCCTCATCCGCCGCCGCCTGCAGAACCCCGATCCCGGTGCCGCCCGCCGCCGCATAGATCACGTCCGCGCCCTGCGCGTGCTGCGAGATGGCAAGCTCAGCGCCCTTCACCGGGTCGCTCCAGGCGGCGGGGGTGGTGCCGGTCATGTTCTGGATCACGGTCGCGTCGGGGTTCACCGCCTTCACGCCCTGCACATACCCGCAGGCGAACTTGCGGATCAGCGGAATGTCCATCCCGCCGATGAAGCCGACGGTGCCCGACTTCGACGCCATCGCCGCCATCATGCCCACCAGGTAGGATCCCTGCTCCTCGGCAAACACCACCGATCGCACGTTGGGCTGTTCCACCACCATGTCGATGATCGCGAACCGGGTGTCCGGGTAGTCGGGCGCGACCGAGTTCAGCACGTCGCCAAAGGCAAAGCCGGTCATCACGATCGGGTTGAAGCCTGCCTCGGCCAGGCGGCGCAGCGCCTGTTCGCGCTGTGCCTCGGACTGCATTTCCAGCTCGCGGTAGGTGCCGCCGGTCTCCTCCGCCCAACGCTCGGCGCCCGTGAAGGCGGCCTCGTTGAAGGATTTGTCGAACTTGCCGCCAAGATCGTAGATGAGCGCCGGGTCCGCCAGCGCCGCGCCTGCGGTCAGCGCCAGCATCGCGGCGGCGCCAGTGAAACGTGTCATCAGGCTCATGGAGAACTCCCGGTTTGGTCGGGGGTCTGGCCGGTCGCCTGGCCGCCCCGGGGTGAAGACGCGATCTCTTGCGGATCCGGGTGGGATTAGGGCCGTGATCGGGAAAACGGTCAATAGCTATTCGCCGCATCCGCATCCGCCCTCGGGGACTTGCCCGGCCCGGGCGCCGCGGGGGCCCTCACACCTGCGCGCAGATCGCCCGCGTCATCACAAGCGCGTCCACCTTGCGCCCGTCCGGATGGGCATAATAGCCGCGCCGCCGGCCAGCGGCGGCAAAGCCCGCCTTGTCGTACAGCGCGCGGGCGGGGGCGTTGTCCTCGGCCACCTCCAGAAACGCGGTGTCCGCCCCGCGCGCCGCCGCCTCGGCCAGAAAGCGCCGGACCAGCCGCGCGCCGGTGCCGCTGCGGCGCAGGACCGGAGCGACGGCGAGCGTCAGCAGTTCCGCCTCGCCCGCCAGCGCGCGGCCCAGCAAGACGCCCGCAGGCTCATGCAGCACGAAGGTATCGGCGCGGGCCAGCAGCTGTGCGAACTCGGCCGCGCCCCAGGGCCGGGGCACGGTGAAGCAGGCCGCGTGCAGCGCCGCAAGCGCCTCGGCGTTGCGTTCGGTCATGGCAGCAGCACCGGCGGCGCGTCCGCGGCAGGGGCAGCATCGGCGCTGCGCAGGTAGAGCGGCGCGGGCCGGGGCAGGAGCGCAGCGCAGGCAAGGCGCGCGGCCGCGATGCGCGCCATGGCCTCGGCCAGCGGCAGGGCGGGGGGCAGTTCGGGCAGATCCGGGCGCAGCGCCCGCAGAACCGCGGCGCCCGCCCCGACGAGCGCCAGCCCGTCCGGCACATCCCCGGCCAGCGCCGCCGCCGCCATCCGCCGCGGCTCTGCCGGGTCCGTGCCGAAGCCCTGCGCATGAAGATCGCCGCGCCGCGCATCGGTCAGCGCCAGCACCGGCCGCGGCAGTCCCAGCGCCAGCGCCTCCAGCGTGCCGACGCCGATGGCCGGCACGCGCAGCGCCAGCGCCAGCCCCCGCGCCGCCGCGACCGAGATGCGGATGCCGGTGAAATTGCCCGGACCGATGCCGACGGCCAGCGCATCCAGATCGCGCCAGCCGGCGCCAGCCTCGGCCAGAACCTCCTCCAGCAGCGGCATCAGCCGTTCGGCCTGCCCCTTCGCCATAGGCTCCAGCCGCGCCGCGAGAAGCGCCGCGCCGCGCAGCAAGGCGGCCGCGCAATGCGCGGCCGATGTGTCGAAGGCCAGGATCAGCGGTGCTGGCAAGGCTTGTTCGGGCAAGGCTCAGGCAGCCACCGGCCGGACCTCGATCACCTCGGGGATGTAATGGCGCAAGAGGTTCTCGATCCCCATCTTCAGCGTCAGCGTCGAGGAGGGGCAGCCCGCGCAGGCGCCCTGCATGTGCAGGTAGACGACGCCGCGGTCGAAGCCGTGAAAGGTGATGTCGCCGCCATCCTGCGCCACGGCAGGCCGCACCCGGCTATCCAGCAGATCCTTGATCTGCTTGACAATCTCGCCATCGGCGCCGTCATGCGCGGCATGCCCGCCATCTGGCGCGCCCTCGCCCTCCAGCACCGGCGCGCCGGACTGGAAATGCTCCATGATCGCGCCAAGGATCGCCGGTTTCACATGCTCCCAGGCCATGTCCTCGGCCTTGGTCACCGTCACGAAATCGGTACCGAAGAACACGCCGGTGACGCCACCGACCGCGAAGATCCGCCGCGCCAGCGGGGATTTCGCCGCCGCTTCGGCGCTGGGGAAATCCGCCGTGCCCATTTCCAGAACGGTCAGCCCCGGCAGGAATTTCAGCGTGGCGGGGTTCGGGGTGGATTCGGTCTGGATGAACATGTGAAAGCCTCCGGGGTGAGTTGCAGATATGCGGCCGGGGCGGCGGCAAGTCAAGGTTTGGAACGATTCCAGGTCACCTCGAAACTCCAGGGCACCAAGAAAAATTTGCCCCCGTGCCGCTGCGGTCTGAAGCAGGGGCATCCGGCTGCTTGGGATGCGACGATGGCACAGACGGGTTTCTCTGATCTTGCAAACCCAGCCGGGCCTGGACCCCAGGAAGGGCCCCCTGGGTCGAGATCGACGCCGTCATGCCTTGGGCAGAGTCTCGCCCGATGCTGTTCCGGGCCGGCCTTCCTCACACCACGGAGGGCCCAGGATCCCGCGGGCGCACGCCGGCCTGTCGCCAGCGGATGACTGCTGTCGCGCCGATCACCAGCAATCGTCGGATATCCCGCAAGTTCTTCATTTCGCCGGTACCTTTGCGGAAGGTCAGCGACGCGACCCCAGCGCGTCGAACCGGATCGGCGCGCCCCCGGTCAGCGCATTGGCGCTGTAGTCGAGGCCGAAATCGGACAGATGCGCCGCGCCGAAGGCGCGCAGGAATCCCGCCCGCGTCAAGTCTCGCCCCGTTGCCAGAAGGACTTCGGCGAGGATGCCGCCAGCGATCCGGGCATGGGTCTCGAGCGGGGGCGCCTCCGGGCCGGCGCGGATCGCGCCGACGCCGGTATAGACCACCGCCTCCCGGCCCGGAGGCAGGCGTCCGCCTTGCACAAGCAGATTCCGGTCGAGCCAGAGCCGCGCCCCGGAGGCTTCGGAAAACGCGCGCGGCAGGGCTGCCGCGTCCAGCACGACCACCTCCCGAGCGGCCGCGGGCCCCGCCCCCGGGCCGCCATCCGCCTCTCCGCCAGCCGGGCGGAGCGAACTGACCAGCGCCTCCGCTTCCGCTCCGGGTGGCACGACGGCCACCGGGCCATCCGCCTCGGCGGCCAACCGGCAGTTCGTGGCGGCCATGCCCAACCAGCTCCGGGTGTCGGATTTCACCCATGTGTCGACATGGGCAGGGATGGTCCATGTCGCCATTCAGCGGGAAAACGGTCCCCCGGACCGTTTTCTGACCCTCCTCATTCATCGATGTCTTCGCCCGCAAGATCGTGGGCTGGCACGTTTCGACCTCGATGACCACCAGCTTCGTGCCGGATGCCCTGAACCAGGC
>DIVD01000019.1 GCA_002423245.1 Rhodobacteraceae bacterium UBA6141 | reverse complement strand
GCTGTTCCGGCCCCCGCTGTTCCGGGGCCCGCCGTTCCAGGGTCTCGGGGCGAGCCCCGGCAGATCGGCGGCGCCGGTCGCCGCGCGGCCGGGCGCCGCGCCGCGCGTTACCCCGCGCGCTCTTCCAGCGTCATCCACTCCTCTTCCGCTGCGGCAAGCGCCTGCTGGCGCTCGACCAGCGCCGCGCTGGCCTTGTTGAACCGCGCGGGGGCGGTGGCAAAGAGGTTCGGGTCGGCAAGCACTTCGGTCAGCCGGGCGATTTCCGCCTCCAGCCGCGCGATCACGCCCGGCAGTTCCTCGAGCCGGTGCCGCTCGGTGAAGGTCAGCGCGGCCGCGGCGGGCCTCGCCCCCGCCGGGGCGGGCCTGTCCTTGCCGGCAGGGCGCGGCGCGGCCACCGCCGGCGCCCCGGTCCCGGCCAGCCGCTCCGCCCGCTGGCTCTGATAGTCACTCCAGCCGCCGGCATAGACGGTGGCGCGCCCGTCGCCTTCCATCGCGACGGTGGTACTCGCCACGCGGTCGATGAAATCGCGGTCGTGGCTGACCAGCAGCACGGTGCCATCATATTCACCGAGGATGTCCTGCAACAGATCCAGCGTCTCCACGTCGAGATCGTTGGTCGGCTCGTCGAGGATCAGCAGGTTCGAGGGCCGCGCCATGATCCGCGCCAGCAAAAGCCGCGCCCGCTCGCCCCCCGACAGCGAACCGATCGGGGCGCGCGCCTGCGCCTCGTCGAAGAGGAAGTCCTTGAGATAGGCGATCACATGCTTTGGCTGGCCGCGCACCATCACCTGATCGGCCCGGCCCGATACCCGCATGTCAGGATCGTTGACCAGCCCGTCCCAGAGCGTCATCGACAGATCGAGCGTCGCGCGGGCCTGATCGAATACCGCGATCTCGAGGTTGGTGCCCAGCCTGACGGTGCCGGCATCGGGCGCCTCCTCCCCGGTCAGCATCTTCAGGAGCGTGGTCTTGCCCACCCCGTTCGGCCCGACAAAGGCCACCCGGTCGCCGCGCTGCACCCGCAGGTCGAACCCCGACAGGATCACCTTGTCGCCGAAGCGTTTTTCCAGCCCCTTCGCCTCGATCACCATCTTGCCCGAGGTGCCGCCGCTCTCGAGCGCCATCGCGGCGGTGCCCTGCCGGCGGATCTGGCTGGCGCGTTCGGCCCTCATGTCCTGCAGCGCGCGCAGCCGGCCCTGGTTGCGCTTGCGCCGGGCGCTGATGCCCTCCACCGCCCACCGCGCCTCGGCCCTGATCTTGCGGTCGAGCTTGTGGCGCGCGTCATCCTCCGCCGCCCAGACCTCCTCGCGCCAGTCCTCGAAGCCGGCAAAGCCGCGCTCCTGCCGGCGCACCTGGCCGCGGTCGATCCACAGCGTCGCCCTGGTCAGCGCGCGCAGGAAGGCGCGGTCGTGGCTGATCAGCACATAGCCGGCGCGGGTTTCGGTCAGGAACCGCTCCAGCCAGGCGATGGCCTCGATGTCGAGGTGGTTGGTCGGCTCGTCCAGCAGCATCAGCTCGGGCGCACGGGCCAGCAGCCGCGCCAGCGCCGCACGCCGCCGCTCGCCGCCGCTGGCCTTGGCGGTCTCGGCCTCGGGGCGGAACTTCAGCCCCTCGGCCGCCGCCTCCACCCGCCACTCCTCGCCCGCCTCCAGCCCCTCGGCGGCATAGTCGCCAAGCGTGGCATAGCCGGTCAGCACCGGCTCTTGCTCCATGTAGCCGATGGTCACGCCGGGCGGCACGACGCGCAGCCCGGCATCGGGCTCGATCAGCCCCGCCATCACCTTCATCAGGGTGGATTTGCCCGACCCGTTGCGCCCGACAAGCGCCACCCGATCCGAGGGCTGGATGACGAGGTCGAGCCCGTCGAAAACCGGGTTGCCGCCGAAGCCGAGCGAGATGCCGGAAAGCTGGAGAAGGGGTGCGCGTGCCATGCGCCGGGGGCTACAGTCGGGCGCGGGCAAGGTCAACGGGGCGCGTTCGGGTTTGCAGGCCTGACGGAGCCGCTGGGTGCCGCGTGGAAACCCTTCAGCGCCCCTTCCAGATCCAGCCGCCGCCCAGGATGCGCGGGCTTTCGGGATCATGGAACACGCAGGCCTGCCCCGGGCTGACGCCGGTTTCGGGGTCCAGCAGCTCCACCTCCGCCTCGGTCGCGGACAGCGGCCGCACGATCGCCGGGCGCGGCGGGCGGGTGGAGCGGACCTTGACCGAGACATGCCATTCGCCGGCCGAGTCGAAGGGCGCATCCCCCAGCCAGTTGATCTCGCGCAGCGGCACGGTGCGGGTGGACAGCGCCGCGCGCGGCCCCACGATCACCCGCCGCGCATCGGGGTCGAGCCGCACCACGAACAGCGGGTCCGCCTGCCCGCCGATGCCAAGCCCGCGCCGCTGGCCGATGGTGTAGTGGATCACGCCGCGGTGGCTGCCGATCACGCGGCCCTCCATGTCCACGATCTCGCCCGGTTGGGCGGCGCCGGGGCGCAGCGTCTCGATCACCGCGGCATAGTTGCCGCCCGGCACGAAGCAGATGTCCTGGCTNNTGGCTGTCGGGCTTGTCGGCCACCGCCAGCCCGAAGCGCGCCGCAAGCGCCCGCGTCTCGGCCTTGCCGGGCAGATGGCCAAGCGGGAAGCGCAGGAACTCCAGCTGCTCGGGCGTGGTCGAGAACAGGAAATAGCTCTGGTCGCGGGCCGGATCGGCGGCGGAATGCAGCTCCGGTCCGGCCGCGCCCATGTGGCGCCGGATGTAATGCCCCGTCGCCATGCAATCGGCGTCAAGCTCCTTCGCCGTCGCCAGCAGATCCTTGAACTTCACCCGCTCGTTGCAGCGGATGCAGGGCACCGGCGTCGCGCCCGCCAGATAGGCATCGGCGAATTCCCCGATCACCGCCTCGCGGAAGGCGGTCTCGTAATCCAGCACGTAATGCGCAAAGCCCATCGTCTCGGCCACGCGCCGCGCGTCGTGGATGTCGCGGCCCGCGCAGCAGGCGCCCTTTTTCGCCAGCGCCGCCCCGTGATCATAAAGCTGCAGCGTGACGCCGACCACGTCATAGCCCTCCTCCTTCAGCATCGCCGCCACGACCGAACTGTCCACCCCGCCCGACATGGCCACGACCACCCGCGTTTCGGCGGGCGGCTTGGCGAAGCCGAGCGAATTGGGCGGGTGCGGCGTGTCGAGCGGCATCGGAGGCGGCCTTTGGCGGCCCGGCCGGGCAGGGGGCGCCGGCGCGGGCAGAAGTCGGGTCGGGGAGTAGCCCGCAGGAATATAGGAAAATGCAAAGCACTCGCAACCCCGTGTTTCACCGCCCGTTAAGGCCGGCGGGGCAGCGTGCCCGGACACGACCGAGAGCTGCGAGGGACGCACATGTACCTGAAGAAAGTCGACGGCCCCCGCGCAGTCACGCTGCCGGACGGCACGGTGATGACCCGCGCCGACCTGCCCCCGCCCGAGACCCGCCGCTGGGTCGCCAGCCGCAAGGCCAAGGTGGTGAAGGCGGTCGCCTGCGGGTTGATCCCGATGAAGGAGGCGCTGGAGCGCTACGGGCTCTCGGAGGAGGAGTTCGGGTTCTGGCGCGCCGCGGTGAGCCAGCATGGGGAGGACGCGCTGAAGGTGACGACATTGCAAAGATATAGACAACTTTAGGTTGATATTCCGCGGCGCTCTGTCAGAGTAACCCTTGATTAACCATTTGGCTTGACTGTGGCGAAGTTCGAGGGATGTAAGCGGAGTAACCCCAGATGCGAATCCTGCTGGTCGAGGACGATCCCACCACGTCGCGCAGCATCGAATTGATGCTGACCCATGCCAACCTGAATGTCTATTGCACCGATCTGGGCGAGGAAGGCATCGACCTGGCCAAGCTCTACGATTACGATCTGATCTTGCTGGATCTGAACCTGCCCGACATGCACGGGCTGGATGTGCTGCGCCAGCTGCGCCTTGCGCGGATCGACACGCCGATCCTGATCCTGACCGGTGCCGACGATACCGAAAACAAGATCAAGGGGTTCGGCTTCGGCGCCGACGATTACATGACCAAGCCCTTCCACCGCGAGGAACTGGTCGCCCGCATCCACGCGATCATCCGCCGCTCGAAGGGCCATTCGCAATCGGTGATCCGCACCGGCAAGATCGCCGTCAACCTCGACGCCAAGACGGTGGAGACGGATGGCAAGTCGGTGCACCTGACCGGCAAGGAATATCAGATGCTGGAGCTGCTCTCGCTCCGCAAGGGCACGACCCTCACCAAAGAGATGTTCCTCAACCATCTCTATGGCGGAATGGACGAGCCCGAGCTGAAGATCATCGACGTGTTCATCTGCAAGTTGCGCAAGAAACTGGCCGAGGCGACGGGCGGCGACACCTATATCGAAACCGTCTGGGGCCGCGGCTATGTGCTGCGCGATCCCAGCCCCGCCGATCAGGAACGCCGCATCGCCATCGGCGCCTGACCGCAGCCCGCTCGTCCCGCCGGGGGCTGCCCCGGGCGGCAAGGCGATCGCTGCGGCCAGGTGCGCCGCAATGCGATGCGGGCCTCTTCCGCGCCCACCGGCACGCACCCGCTGGAATTCCGCCCCGCAGCACCCTATCACGTTCACGCGGCCCCGGCCGCAGCGCGCGAACGGAGGCGGCATGGCGGCGGATCTGGCACAACTCGCGGTCGGCGACATGGCCCCCGGGCAGGCGGCCGCGGAATGGCAGCGGCTGGCCGAGGCGGTCAGGCGCGCGAATCGCGCCTACCATACCGAAGACGCGCCAGAGATCGCCGACGCCGAATATGACGCGATGAAGCGCCGGCTGGCCGAGATCGAGGCGCGCTTTCCCGCCCTCGCCGCCGGCAGTCCGACGCAGCAGGTCGGCGCGCCGCCGGCCGAGGGCTTCGCCCGGGTCCAGCACGCGGTCCGGATGCTCAGCCTCGAGAACGCCTTTTCCGAAGCGGAGGTGGCGGAATTCGTGGCGCGCGTCCGCCGCTATCTGAACCTCGGCCCCGATGCGCCCCTGTCCTTCACCGCCGAGCCGAAGATCGACGGGCTGTCGCTCTCGCTGCGCTACGAGCAGGGCCGGCTGGTGCAGGCCGCGACGCGCGGCGATGGCGAGACCGGCGAGAATGTCACCGCCAATGCCGCCACCATCTCCGACATCCCGAAAATGCTCGCCGGCGCGCCCGAGATCCTCGAGGTGCGCGGCGAGGTCTACATGCGCCATGCCGATTTCGCCGCGCTGAACGCGAGGCAGGCCGAAACCGGCGGCAAGACCTTCGCCAACCCGCGCAACGCCGCCGCCGGCAGCCTGCGCCAGCTCGATGCCGCGATCACCGCTGCCCGGCCGCTGCGGTTCTTCGCCTATTCCTGGGGCGCAGTGTCGGAACCGCTGGCCAGCACCCAGCTTGGCGCGCTCCGCCGCCTCGCCGATCTCGGCTTCAGCACCAACCCGCTCACCGTGCTTTGCGACGGGGCCGAGGCGCTGCTTGCCCGCTACCGCGCCATCGAGGCCGAGCGGGCGACGCTTGGCTATGACATCGACGGCGTCGTCTACAAGGTAAACGACCTCGGGCTTCAGGCGCGGCTCGGCTTTCGCTCGACCACGCCGCGTTGGGCGATCGCGCACAAGTTCCCCGCCGAGCGCGCCTGGACCCGGCTCGAGGCGATCGACATCCAGGTCGGCCGCACCGGCGCGCTCAGCCCCGTCGCGCGGCTGACCCCGGTGACGGTGGGCGGCGTCGTGGTGGCGAACGCGACCCTGCACAACGAGGATTACATCGCCGGGCGCGACTCTGCCGGCCGGCCGATCCGCGAGGGGCGCGACATCTGCATCGGCGACTGGGTGCAGGTCTACCGCGCCGGCGACGTGATCCCGCAGATCGCCGATATCGACCTCTCCCGCCGGCCCGGCGACGCGCGGCCCTACGCCTTCCCGACCCGCTGCCCCGAATGCGGCTCCGAGGCGCTGCGCGAGGAGGGGGATTCGGTGCGCCGCTGCACCGGCGGGCTCGCCTGCCCCGCGCAGGCCGTCGAAAAGCTCAAGCATTTCGTCAGCCGCGCCGCCTTTGACATCGAGGGGCTGGGCGCGAAGCAGATCGAGGCCTTCTTCCACGACGACCTGCTGCCGATCCGCACCCCCGCCGACATCTTCACCCTTGCCGAACGGGACGCGGCCGCCCCCCCCTCGCAGCGGCTGCAGACCCGCGAGGGCTGGGGCGAGCGATCCGCCGGCAACCTCTTCCGCGCCATCGAGGAGCGGCGCCGCATCCCGCTGAACCGGCTGATCTTCGCGCTCGGCATCCGCCATGTCGGCGAGACGGCCGCAAGCCTGCTGGCCGCGCATTACGGCACCTGGGAGGCGTTCGAGGCCGCGATGACCGCCGCCGATCCCGCCGCGGGCGAGGGCGAGAAACCCAGGGGCAACGCCGAATGGCAGGATCTGATCGCCATCGACGGCGTCGGGCCGGTGCTGGCCACCTCGCTCGTGACCAGCTTCCACCAGCCCGCCGAACGCGCCGCCATCGACGCGCTGGTCGCGCATCTCGAGGTGCTGCCCGCGCCCCGCCGCGGGGCCAGCGACAGCCCCCTCGCCGGCAAGACCGTGGTCTTCACCGGCACGCTGGAGCGGATGACGCGGGCCGAGGCCAAGGCGCGGGCCGAGGCGCTTGGCGCGAGGGTCGCGGGGTCGGTTTCCGCGCGGACCGACTACCTTGTCGCGGGGCCGGGCGCGGGATCGAAGGCCGCGCGCGCCGCCGAGCTTGGCGTCACGGTGATCGACGAGGATGCCTGGCTGGCGCTGATCGGGGGATGAGGTGAGCGAGGCCCCCGCCCCCGTCAAGGGCCGCCCGCCCGTGCTGTTCCCGCTGTTCGCGGGGCTGGAAACGCTGGAGGGTGTCGGCCCGAAAACCGCGAAACTCCTCGCCGGGATTGGCGTCGAGAAGCCGCGCGATCTGCTGTTCACCCTGCCGCATTCGGGCATCGACCGCCGCCCCCGCGCCTCGATCCGCGACTATCTGCCCCCCGCCGTGGCGACAGTCGAGGTCACGGTCGGCGCACACTACCCCTCGGCGCGCAAGGGCGGCCCCTACCGGGTGATGGTGCGCGACGCCGCGACCGAGTTCCAGCTGGTCTTCTTCCGCCCCAGGGCCGAGTGGCTGCAACAGCAGCTTCCGACCGGCCAGAGGCGCGTGATTTCAGGAAAGCTCGAAATCTTCGACGGCATTGCCCAGATCGTCCACCCCGACCACATCCTGCGCCCCGAGGAGGCGGCGACCCTGCCGGAATGGGAGCCGGTCTATCCGCTGACCGCGGGGCTCGGGCAAAGGCCGGTGGCGCGGGCGGCGGCGGCGGCGCTGGCGCGGGCGCCCGATCTGGCGGAGTGGATCGACCCGGCGCTGAAGGCGCGCGAGGGCTGGCCCGGCTGGGCCGACGCCCTGCGCGCCGCCCATGCCCCGGCCTCGGCTGCCGACATGGCGCCGACCGCGCCCGCCCGCGCCCGGCTTGCCTATGACGAGCTGTTCGCGCATCAGCTGACCCTCGCGCTTGCCCGCGCCAGCCTGCGCCGGGGCAAGGGGCGGGCCAGCAGGGCCACCGGCATCCTGCAGCGCAAGGTCTTGGTGTCGCTTCCCTATTCCCCGACCGGCGCGCAGAGCCGCACCCTTGCCGAGATTGCGGCCGACATGGCCAGCGACCGGCGGATGAACCGTCTGCTGCAGGGGGATGTCGGCGCGGGCAAGACGCTGGTCGCCTTTCTCGCGCTGCTGGTCGCGGTCGAGGCGGGCGGGCAGGGCGCCATGATGGCGCCCACGGAAATCCTCGCGCGGCAGCATCTGGACAGCCTGTTGCCGCTGGCCGAGGCCGCCGGCATCCGCATCGTGCTGCTGACCGGGCGCGACAAGGGCAGCGAGCGCGCCGCGAAACTGGCCGCACTGGCCGCCGGGCAGATCGACGTGCTGGTCGGAACCCATGCGATCTTTCAGAAGGATGTGAACTTTCGCGACCTGCGCCTTGCCGTCATCGACGAGCAGCACCGCTTCGGTGTCGCGCAGCGGATGCAGCTTGGCGCGAAGGGGCAGGCTGCGGATGTGCTGGTGATGACGGCGACGCCGATCCCGCGCAGCCTCGCGCTCGCGCAATACGGCGACATGGATGTCAGCCTGCTGGACGAAAAACCCGCGGGCCGCAAGCCGGTGCGCACCGCGATCATTTCCACCGCGCGCATCGACGAGGTGGTGGAGCATCTGCGCCGCGCGGTGGCCGAGGGGCGGCAGGCCTACTGGGTCTGCCCGCTGGTCGAGGAAAGCGAGGCGCTGGACCTGACGGCGGCGACCGAACGCTTCCAGATGCTGCGCGCCGCGCTTGGCGAGGGCGTCGTCGGCCTTGTCCACGGCCAGATGCCCCCCGCCGAAAAGGATGCCGCGATGGCTGCCTTCGCCGCCGGGCACCGCAAGGTTCTGGTCGCGACCACGGTGATCGAGGTGGGGGTGAACGTGCCCGGCGCCTCGATCATGGTGATCGAGCGGGCCGAGATTTTCGGGCTGGCGCAGTTGCACCAGCTTCGCGGCCGGGTCGGGCGCGGCGCGGCGCAGTCCACCTGCCTCCTGCTCTACCAGCCGCCGCTCGGCGGCACCGCCGCGCGGCGGTTGCAGCTTCTGCGTGAAACCGAGGACGGGTTCCGCATCGCCGAAGAGGATCTGGCGATCCGCGGCGCCGGCGACATGATCGGCACCGCGCAATCGGGCCTGCCGCGCTTTCGCATCGCCGACCTCGAGCGGCAGGCGGGCCTGCTGGCAACCGCGCAAAGCGACGCGCGCGCACTGCTGGCTGCGGACCCGGACCTGAGCGGGCCGCGCGGGCAGGCGGCGCGGGTGCTGCTGTGGCTGATGGAGCAGGACCGCGCGATCCGGCTGATCACGGTCGGCTGAGCGCGCGCGCAGGTCCGGTCCGCCAGCCTCGCCGCCAAGTTCTTAAAAAGTTCTTTACAAGCGCGCCGCAGGTGTGAGAACAAATAGGCAACAAAGGCGCCAGACAGGAGCATGGCCGATGTTCGCTGACCTCAATTCCGTTCTCCTCCGCTCCCGCGACACGCTGCTCGAGGATGCCGCCGGGGCGGTGGCGCTGATGGTGATGCTCGTCATCGGCCTGCATCTGCCCGCCATCCTCTGACATTCCGTCCCGGCGCCTGCCCGGCAGCGGCCGCCCTGCGCTGTCGCTGGCGCGGCCGGGAGGGGGCGGACAGGTCAGGCGCTGCCCGAGTCTGCCGCCGCCGCCGCCTCGGCCGCCGCCTCCAGCGACAGCAGGATCGAGGCATGGCGGTTGCGGTAGTCGCGCGCGGGCAGCAGCACCTCGAAGCCCTCGAACGGGGGGGGCGGCACCGGACCCTCGCCCTTCAGCATCGCGGCCAGCGCATCCCGCGCCGCCTCGATCTCGGCCCGGCTGCGCCCGATCATCGCCGCGCCCGCGACCGCCGCTGCCGCCTGGCCAAGCGCGCAGGCCTTCACGTCCTGCGCGAATTCCGCGACCCTGCCATCCTTCATCACCACATCCACCGTCACGGTGGACCCGCAGAGCGGCGAGCGCCGGCGCGCGCTGCCCTGCGGCGCAGGCAGGCGGCCAAGGTGCGGAATGTCGGCGGCCAGCGCCAGAATGCGCTGCGAGTAAAGCTGGATCAGGTCACCGTCGCGCATCATCGGGGTTTCCGTGGCTGGGTACGCCCTGTAGATAGGGGCGAGAGCCGGCCTTGCAAAGGTGCCCCATGTCAGCCGCCCCGATCCCCTTCGACATCCCCTTCGACCCCGCGACGCTGCGCTATGATGACCGCGGCCTGATCCCCGCCATCGCGCAGGACCACGCCACGGGCGAGGTGCTGATGCTGGCCTGGATGAACGCCGAGGCCGTCGCGCGGACGGTTGAAGGCGCCGCCGTAACCTACTGGTCACGCTCGCGGAATGCGTTCTGGGTGAAGGGCGCAAGTTCCGGTCACCGGCAGCGTCTGGTAGAGCTGCGCGTCGATTGCGACCGCGATTGCCTGCTGCTGCTGGTCGAGCAGACCGGCCCCGCCTGCCACACCAACCGGCGAAGCTGTTTCTACACCGCCGTGCAGCAGGGTGCCGAGGTGGAGATCATGGCGCCGATATCCTGATCTGTCCGTGCGTCAGAGCCCGATCCTGCGGCGGATATCGGCCGGCGTCTCTCCCTCCGCACGATAGCGGCGCAGCGCGCGGGCATCGTCGCGCTTGGCGAGGCGTTTGCCGGCATCATCCCGGATAAGACTGTGGTGATGGTAGTTTGGCGTCGGAAGCTGAAGCAGTTTCTGAAGAATGACGTGTATCTGCGTGGCCTCAAACAGATCCTCCCCCCGCGTGACCTCGGTGATCGCCTGCGCCGCGTCATCGACAACCACCGCGAGGTGATAGGAGGCGCCAATGCCGGGCCGCGACAAGATCACGTCTCCGACACGGGTTAAAAGACGTTCCTCCTCCAGATCATGCCGCCCGGCATGGCCGGGCCCGGTCTCGAGGAAGGCCAGCCTTTCGCCGGCCAGCAGCCGCAGCGCCTTGCCCATGTCCAGCCGGATCGCCTCGGTGTCGCGGGCCCCGGCCATCGCGCGGCCCCGGCAGGTGCCGGGATAGATCACCCCGTCAGGCCCGGTCAGCGGCGCGCCTTCCTGCGGGGCGGACAGCGCGGCGCGGATATCCCCCCGGCTGCAACCGCACGGGTAGCAAAGCCCGAGCGAAATCAGCCGGTTCAACGCCGCTTCATGGGCGCCCCGCCGGTCGGACTGGCGCATCACCGGGCGCTGCCAGTCCAGCCCGAGCCAGGCCAGATCCTCGCAGATCGCCGCCTCGAACTCGGGCCGGCAGCGGGCGCTGTCGATATCCTCGATCCGCAGCAGGAACTCCCCCGGCGATGCGCGGGAGGCGGCGACCAGCGCGGCATAGGCATGGCCAAGATGCAGAAACCCGCTGGGCGAGGGCGCGAAGCGGGTGCGCCTCAGCTTTGGTTCGCAAGCCATTGGGAAAAGGCCTCTTTCGCCCTGTCGGTATAGGCCTTGTAGCGGTCCTTGCGACCGCGTCGTCCGGCCTTCGCGTCAATCGGCGGGAACAGCCCGAAATTCACGTTCATTGGCTGGAAGGTCCTTGCCTCCGCCCCGCCGGTGATATGGGTGATCAGCGCGCCCATCGCGGTTTCGGCGGGCGGCGGCGGCAGGTCGCGGCCCAGCATGTCCGCGGCGGCCATCCGGCCCGCCAGCAGGCCCATCGCGGCCGATTCCACATAGCCCTCCACCCCCGTCACCTGCCCGGCGAAGCGGATATGCGGGCGCGAGCGCAGGCGCATCCGGTCGTCGAGCAGCGTCGGCGAGTTCAGAAAGGTGTTGCGGTGGATGCCGCCGAGCCGCGCGAAGCGGGCGTTCCGGAGCCCGGGAATCATTCGCAGAACAGCGGCTTGCGCACCGTACTTCATCTTGGTCTGGAAGCCGACGATGTTGTAGAGCGTGCCCAGCCTGTTGTCGCGTCGCAACTGCACCACCGCATAGGGCTTGACCTGCGGGGTGTGGGCGTTGGTCAGGCCCACCGGCTTCATCGGGCCGAAACGCAGCGTCTCGCGCCCGCGTTCGGCCATCACCTCGATCGGCAGGCAGCCGTCGAAATAGCCCGCGGTCTCGCCCTCGTGGAATTCGGTCTTCTCGGCGGCCAGCAGCGCGTCGATGAAGGCCTCGTATTCGTCCTTCGTCATCGGGCAGTTCATGTAGGCGGTCTGCTCCTCGACCGTCTCGCCCTTGTCATAGCGCGACTGCATCCAGGCGACGGACATGTCCACGCTTTCGGCATAGACGATCGGGGCGATGGCGTCGAAGAAGGCAAGGCTCTCGGCCCCGGTCTCGGCCCGGATCGCCCCGGCCAGCGCGCCCGAGGTCAGCGGCCCGGTGGCGATGATCCAGTGGCCGTCCTCGGGCAGCGCGGTGATCTCGCCCGGCTCCACCCGCACCAGCGGATGCGCGGCAAGGCGCGCGGTGACGGCGGCGGAGAAGGCATCGCGGTCCACGGCCAGCGCGCCGCCCGCGGGCAGGCGGTGCGCCTCGGCCATCGCCATGACGAGGCCGTTCGCCGCCCGCATCTCCCAGTGCAACAGGCCCACGGCATTGCGCTCATGGTCGTCCGAGCGGAAGGAGTTGGAACAGACCATCTCGGCCAGATCGCCGGTCCGGTGCGCGAAGGTTCCAACGCCCGGGCGCATCTCGTGGATGACCACGGGCACGCCCTGCTCGGCCGCCTGCCAGGCAGCCTCGGACCCGGCCATGCCGCCGCCGACGATGTGAAGCTCTTGTGTCATGGGGCACGAATAGCGGCGACGGCTGGCAAAGGAAAGTCTGCCGGTTCGGCGCGCCGCGTCGTGCCGCGGATGCCGGCGGAGCGAAGTCGCGGCGGCGGCGCCCCGCAGGGCAGGCCGTTTTGCACCGTTGACCAGAATCAAACATATGTTAGAAAAATTTCAGGCCGAAACTGCCGCGCAGAGCCCGGAAAAGAGGATGACCGCCCGAATGAGCATCAGGAAACTTCTTGTGGCGAACCGGGGCGAGATCGCCGCGCGCGTGGTGCGCACCGCGCGGGCCATCGGTATCAGGACCGCCGTGCTGCGCCATCCGGCAGAGGTCGATGCGCCTGCCCACCGGATCGCCGACGAGGTGGTGACGATCGAGGGGGCGACCCCGGTTGCCGCCTATCTGGACATCGCGCAGATCACCGCGCTGGCCGGGCGGATCGGCGCGGATGCGGTGCATCCCGGCTATGGCTTTCTGGCCGAGAACGCCGGTTTCGTCAGGGCGCTGGACGCGGCCGGGATCGTGTTTGTCGGCCCCACCGGGGATGTGATCGACCTGATGGGCGACAAGGTGCGCGCGCGCCGCTTCGTGGAAGAGCGCGGCTTTTCCGTGGCCCCCTCGGCGATCGAGGATGACAATCCCGAGGACTTCGTGCAGCGCGCCCGCGCCGTGGGGTATCCCTTGCTGATCAAGCCCTCGGCGGGGGGCGGCGGCAAGGGAATGCGCATCGTGCGCGACGCGGCGCGCCTCGAGGCCGAGATCGAGACCGCACGCCGCGAGGGCGAGCGCTACTTTGGCGACGGGCGGCTTTTCGTCGAACGCTATATCGAGAACCCGCGCCATGTCGAGGTTCAGGTTCTGGGCGACGGCCGGGGCAATGTGGTGCATTTCTGGGAGCGCGAATGCTCGATCCAGCGCCGGTTCCAGAAGATCATCGAGGAAACGCCGTCGCCGGCCCTGACCCCCGGACAGCGGCGCGAGATCTGCGACGCCGCCGCCGGGATCGCCCGGGCGGTGAACTATCGCGGCGCCGGAACGGTCGAGTTCATCCGTGCGCCCGACGGGGCCTTCCATTTCCTCGAAATGAACACCCGGCTTCAGGTCGAGCATCCGGTGACCGAAATGGTGACGGGCTTCGATCTGGTCGGTGAACAGTTGCGCATCGCCGCCGGTCAGCCGCTGGGGCTGCGGCAGGAGGATATCGCCCAGACCGGCCATTCGATCGAGCTGCGTGTCTGCGCCGAGGATGCCGATGCCGATTTCCGCCCCGCGATCGGCGATATCCTGTTGCTGGACGAACCGGCCGGCCCCGGCGTGCGGGTGGACAGCGGCATTCTGGACGGCGGCAGGGTGACGACCGATTTCGACCCGCTGCTGGCAAAGCTGATCGTGCATGGCCGCGACCGCGACGAGGCGATCGCGCGCGCGCGCCGCGCCGCGCAGGACTGTGTGATTCTGGGCGTCACCACCAATCTGGCCTACCTCGACGCGATCCTCGCGCATCCGCGGTTCCGCTCCGGCGACGTGTCGACGGGCTTTCTCGCCGAGGAGGCGGAGGCATTGCAGCAAGGGCGCGACCCCGCGATCACCGACATTCTGGCGGCCGCCACCGTGCTTTCGGATGCGCGCCTGGTGAAGGCGGTGGACAGCGTGCCCGAGATCTACCGGATGATGGGGAGCTGGAGAAACTGATGCGCCGCATTCTGGAAATCGACGGGGAGGAGATCCCGGTCTGGCTGGCCGCGACGGGCCGGGGCCATGTCCTGCACATGAAGGGGCGCGAAATTCCCTGCGCCCTCGAGGCCGCCGCGGGCAAGGGCGCCTGGACGCTGCTGCTGGACGGCGCGCGCATCCCGATGCGCATCGCCGTGGGCGAGGGCGCGACCTTCATCCATGTCAATGGCCGTGCCCATGCGATCGGGCGGACCGACCCGGCGGAGAGGCTGGGCAACACCGCGGGCGCCTCGCAGGACCGGATGATCGCGCCGATGCCCGGTGTGGTGGTGTCGGTCCTGGCGGCCGCCGGCGACGCGGTGACGGAAGGTCAGGCGCTGCTGGTGATCGAAAGCATGAAGCTGGAAACCACGATCACCGCCCCGCGCGATGGCATCGTTGCCGAGGTGCCGTTCGCGACGGGCGCGAGTTTCGGCGGCAAGGAGGTCCTGCTGCGTCTGGAACCGCAGGAGGAGACGGTCTGATGAGACGGATGGAAAGTCATGTCCGCCCGGACTCGGCGGAGTTCAAGGCGGCCTCGGCGCGGATGCAGGAGGTCGTGAACCGCTTTCGCGAGATGCAGCACAAGGCGCGCCACGACCGCCCGCAGCGCGATCTCGACCGGCTGAGGCGGCAGAACAAGCTGCTGGCGCGCCAGCGGCTGGACCTGCTGCTGGACCCCGGCACGCCGTTCCTGGAATTTTCCAGCCTCGCCGCGCACGATCTTTATGACGGACAGGCGCCGGGCGCCAACATCATCACCGGGGTGGGCGTGATTGCCGGGCGCGAGGTGGTCATCCACGCCGACGACAGCACCAACAAGGGCGGCGCCTGGTATCCGATGTCGGTGCCCAAGATCGTGCGCGCGCTGGAATTCGCCCTGGAGAACGAACTGCCGGTCGTGCATGTCTGCGACAGCGCGGGCGGCTATCTCGAAGAGATGTCGGGCGTCTTCACTCCGGGCGGGCGGGTGTTCCGCAATCAGTGCATCCTGTCGAAAAGGGGCATCCCGCAGGTTGCCATCGTCTGTGGCCATTGCACGGCGGGCGGGGCCTATGTGCCGGCGCTGTGCGAGCATACCATCATCGTGCGCGATACCGGCGCGATCTTCCTTGGCGGGCCGCCGCTGGTGAAGGCGGCCACCGGCGAGGAGGTCTCGGTCAACGACCTCGGCGGCGCCGACATGCACACCTCGGTCTCGGGCACCGGCGACTATCCGGTCGATTCCGAAGAGGCCGGCATCGCCCTCGCGCGCGAGATCGTCGGCACCTTCCCGCGCCGGCCCCGCGCCTTCGACTGGGCAGCCCCGGAAGAGCCCTATTATGACCCGGGGGAGATCTACGGGATCGTTCCGACGGATTACCGGATCCGTTTCGAGATGCGCGAGGTCATTGCCCGCATCGTCGATGGCTCGCGCTTTCACGAATACCAGCCGAACTACGGCACCACCCTGGTGACCGGCTATGCGCGCATCTGGGGCTGCAAGGTCGGGATTCTGGGCAATAACGGCGTGCTGTTCAACGACAGTTCGCTGAAGGCGGCGCATTTCATCCAGCTGTGCAACCAGACCGGCACGCCGCTGATCTTTCTGCAGAACACCACCGGCTACATGATCGGCCGCGAATACGAGGAACGCGGCATCACCAAGGACGGCGCCAAGATGCTGATGGCGCAGGCCGGCTCCGAGGTGCCCAAGCTGACGGTGCTGACATCGGGCGCCTTCGGGGCCGGGTATTACGGCATGTGCGGGCGGGCATGGGATCCGCGGCTCATCATGTCATGGCCCAATGCGCAGATGGGGGTGATGGGGCCCGAGCAGGCCGCGCGCACGCTGGGCGACGTCAAGCTGGCGCAGATGCGCCGTGCCGACCCCCATCTGAGCGAGGACTCGGTGCAGGAACTGCGCGACCGGGTGCGCGCCAAGGCGGAAAGCGAGACCTCGGCCTACTGGTTCACCTCGCGGCTTCATGACGATGGCATGATCGACCCGCTGGATACGCGCAACATGCTCGGGATCGCGTTGTCCTGCGCGGCCGGCGTGGCGCCCGGCGCGCCGCACTATGGCGTCTTCAGGATGTAGGGGCGATGACAGTGGAGGAACGGATGTCTGACAGGAATGTCGTGCTGGAAATCGGCGACGGGATCGCGAGAATAACCATCGACAACGCGGAACAGCGCAATCCGCTGAACGTGCCGACGGTGAAGGAGCTGATCGCGGCCTTCGAGGCGGCTCAGGCCGATGACGGCGTTCTCGTCATCGTGCTGACCGGAGCGGGGGACCGCGCCTTCTGCGCGGGCGGAGACCTCAAGGCCGGCAAGGATGGCGGGCCGTTCACCGGCGACATCTCGCAGCCGGGGCATTCCGTCGTGAGCCTGTTCTCGCTGATGGAGACCTGCACCAAGCCGATCATCGGCCGGATCAACGGCCATGCCATGGGCGGCGGGGCCGGGCTCGTCTGTGCCTGCGACATTGCCGTCATGTCCAGCACCGCGAGGATCGCAACCCCCGAGGTCAAGATCGGGCTGTTCCCGATGATGATCATCCCGCAGATGATGCGGGTGATCCCGCGTCGCCGCCTGCTGGAAATGTACATCACCGGCGAGCCCTGGAGCGCGGCGCAGGCGCTGGAATACGGCATCGTCAACTATGTGACCGAACCGGAGGCGCTTGACGCCAAGGTGGCGGATCTGACCGGCCTGATCACCGCGCGGTCCCCCACGGCGGTCCGGCTGGGCAAGTATTCCTACCACGCGATGCAGGACATGACGATCGAACAGCAGTTCCGCTTCGCCGAGACGATGCTGCCGCGCATCGCCAGCACCGAGGACGCGCGCGAGGGGTTTTCGGCCTTTGTCGAGAAGCGCGAGCCGAAATGGACGGGCAGGTAGACGGGCAGACCGGTGGCCACAGGCGATTCGCTTGCGGTGTTGGCGCCGTCGGACCGGCCTTGCCCTCGGCAGGAAACACCGGCGGTCGCGCGCGGATGGTCCTGCCGCTTGCCGCGACAGGGCCGGTTCGGGCCGTCCCGCGGAGTTTTCCGCGCCTCCGCCCCCTCGGCGGCGTCTTGCCGTCCGCGCGTAAACCACTTGTTAACCCTGCCCCGTTAACCCCGACTGGAAAAAGTCGGATTTGTGAAGAACTGGATTGAAATGTTCCTGTTTTGATCCCATAAACTGCAGAACAGCGCGGAACGGAAGCGGAGCCCCTGCGCGATTGCCGCGCGGGGCCGGGTGTGGAATAAGGAACGGGACCAATGGCAGCGGCGAACCTCTTCGACATGACCGACAAGCGCAACACCGACAAGCAAAAGGCGCTCGACAGTGCGCTGGCCCAGATCGAACGACAGTTCGGCAAGGGTTCGATCATGCGTCTGGGGCTCAACAACCCGGTGATGGATATCGAGTCGACCTCCACCGGCTCGCTCGGGCTCGACATCGCGCTTGGCATCGGCGGCCTGCCCAAGGGGCGGATCATCGAGATCTATGGCCCCGAAAGCTCGGGCAAGACCACGCTGACGCTGCATGTGGTGGCCGAGGAGCAGAAGAAGGGCGGCGTCTGCGCCTTTGTCGATGCCGAGCACGCGCTCGACCCGCAATATGCGAGGAAGCTGGGCGTGAACCTCGACGAGCTGCTGATCTCGCAGCCCGACACCGGCGAGCAGGCGCTGGAGATCGTCGATACGCTGGTGCGCTCGGGCGCGGTGAGCCTTGTCGTGGTCGACTCGGTGGCGGCGCTGACCCCGAAGGCCGAGCTTGAGGGCGACATGGGCGACATGCAGATGGGCAGCCAGGCCCGGCTGATGAGCCAGGCGATGCGCAAGCTGACCGCCAGCATCGGACGCAGCAACTGCATGGTGATCTTCATCAACCAGATCCGCATGAAGATCGGCGTCATGTTTGGTTCGCCCGAGACCACCACCGGTGGCAACGCGCTCAAGTTTTATGCGTCGGTGCGGCTCG
>DIVD01000085.1 GCA_002423245.1 Rhodobacteraceae bacterium UBA6141 | reverse complement strand
TCGCCTGCGACGCGTAGCAGGGCCTCGCGGAACTCGGGGTTCACGAACTCGGGCTTTCCGAACAACTGAGCGTGCTGGGCTGCGGCCCGCTCGATGATCTCGCGCACGGTGACGCGGTCGGTCCCGATGACCGATCGCCATTCCTCCAACGCCGCCGTCAACGCCTCCAGCTTCGGGTCGCCGCTGCGCATGCCCTCCATGGTCTCGCATGGGTCGGCCTCGCCAAGCCAGATCAGGGCATCGCGCACCCAGCCCGACCAGATGGTGAAAGAGCCGAGCGGCACGGTTTGTGACGGGCGGCCCGCGACGTGGAAGCCGCGCAGGATGGTCAGACCCGCCGTGACATAGTCACCGCGCTGCGCAGTAACCACGGCCAGAGGGTCGCGGTCGAAGGCGCGCAGTTCCGGCCGTTCCACTCCGGCATCCAGCGTGGAACGGATGGCGCGGCGGGTCATGTCGCCTGCCAGAGTGAGGTTGTTGCCGGTGGCGAACAGGGTGGCGTTGCTGGGCACTTCGGCATTCATGGATTTGCCGAGGATCCGAACCTTCAGACTGGTCTGGGTCATCGCCTGGCAGAGCAGTTCGCCGCCCAACGGTTCCTCGCAGTTGTCGATCGCGATCAGCACGTCGCCTGCGATCAGGGCAGAGCCGAGCCGCTTTTCCATCTCCTCCTCGGATTTGCCCTGTGCGATCACCGGGGCGGGGCGCGAAGTCGCAATGATGCTGGCCACGTCGACCAGCATGGATTTGCCGGTCCCGGCTGTCGGCGCGTTGAAGCCATGCAGCGGCGCGGTCGGTAGCGACCGGCGGATCAGCGTGGTCAGGATTGCCGACAGCGCCACGGAGCGGTCTGCAGGCGTCACGAAGGGGAAACTCGCAATCGGGTCGCGCAGGAAGCGCAGCGCGCGCAGGGCGGTGTCACGGTCGGGATCGCGCGGCAGAAGGGGGAAGCGTTCGCCTTGCGGGTCGAACAGCAGGCCTGTCAGAGCATCATAGCCGGGCTGGTCGAGGATCGAGCCATCCTCGCGCAGTGTGGGCGCATTGATGATCCCGGTCAGCACCGGCAGGCGCCACTGGCCTTCGCGCGCCAAGTAGGTTTCCGCCAGCCGCTGCGAGCAGTCGGTGCTGATCCAGTCCCCGGCGCGCATGTCGAATCGCTCCCAATGGGCGGCCTTGGTGAAGGCTTCGGCCATGTGGTGCGCCTTGACGTGTACGAGGCGTGGGGCGTCGATCTGGCGGCCACCCGAGATCGCTACCGGGACCATGGCCGGGCGCACGACGATGCTGCCACGCTGGTAGAAGCCGAGCCGCGCGGCGAGCAGGGCAGCCTCAGCCTTGTCGATGGTTTCGGGCATCTGGCCTGCGCGAATGCGGATCAGCGGCCGGCTGCCCTGCGGCGCGTCGTCGCCTGCTTCCTGGCTGGTGTGGGTGGTGCGCACCCGGCGCGGCTGTTCCGCCCGCCAGCCGTTCTGCCGCGCGAGCCAGAACAGGGTGCCCACGGTGACGCTGCGCACGCTGGCGAAGCTTTCCCATTTCTCGGCGGTGCAGGCGGGATCGTTCTTCGACGCCTCAGCCGACCAGGTCTCCCACAGGTCGCGGCCATCGGGACCGAGTGCTGCGTAGAGCGCGAGCCCAACCTTGATCCAGTCGTCATAGGGCAACTCGTCGTTGCGGATATGGGCGACGGCTTCCTCGATCAGCTCGCGCGACGGCGCTTCCTTCTGCTTGAGCCCCGCGGCCTTGCGCCCCTCGCGGTCGATCTCGCGCCGGTCGGCGGTGGTCTGGCCGCCCACCTTGCGCAGGTAATCCTCGGCCGCAGCGATGAAGGCCGCGCAGCGGTCCCGGCTGACGACCGGCAGTTCGTGCAGCGGCACGTCGAGCGGCGAGCATTCGGGCCAGTGATAGGGCGCCTTCGTGTCGGGGTGGATGCCGAAGGCCACGAACTGCTGCCCCGTCGCCAGCACCTCGACCCGCGCCACCGTGCCGTCGAGCATGTGGAATTCGCTAGTCTGCACCTTGTCGAACGGCGCATCGGTGCGGAAGGCTAGCAGGATCTTCGGCGCGCGCCCGATCCGGGAGGCGGGCGACATGCCGAGCATTTCGGTGGCGATGCAGGTCAGCCGGTGGGCATGGTCGCGATCCAGCACGTCGATGTCGACGCCGACGAGCTCGCCGCAGAGCAGGCCCGTGTTGGTGCAGTTGCGCTGCGCCTTCGTCCAGCGCGCGATCTCGGCCTCGTCGGCGCTGGCGCAGACCGTCTCCCAGCCCTTCATCATCGGCCGCTTGCCCGCGCCCTTCATCGCGACATGCGCGCCCAGAACCGGGATCGGGCGATAGCCGTTGCGGTGGAGCGCCAGGCGCAGGTCGGTCGGGTCCTCGGGCAGGGCCGGGACCGGCGCCACGGTGGACGCATCCGCCGACGCTTCGGCGCTGGCCATGTCTCCGGTCGTGCGGATCGCTTCCTCCATGGCTCAGTCCTCCATCTCCCAGCCCGCAAAATCGTCCCGCGCGCGCTCCTCCGCGGTGGCGAGGCAGCCGGAGAAGTGCGTCTGCCCGCCGTAGACATGCCGGCTCAGACGCCGCGGATCGCGCCGCAGCTGCCGAGTAATCTGCATGTGGCAGTCCATCTCCGTGCGCAGCCGATCCACGGCGGCGATGGTCTCGCGCGCGAGGCGGCTTGTCTCGCTTTCGGGCGGGGCGACGGCCAGGAGATCCATGATCGCCCCTCGGCAGCCGCGCAGCCGCTCGCCCAGCATGACGTGATCCCACGGCGTGAACCGATAGAGCGGGTCCATCATTGCGCGCCCTCCTGGATCTCGATCCAGTTGCGCAGCGTGGATTTACGCGCGCAGATCACGTTGCCCATCCGGAAGGTGGGCATCCGCACCTTGGCCTCGCCCGCATAGTAGTAGACCTTCCGCCGCGCCTTCGCGTCGCCGAAGACGAAGATCGCGATGGCGTCCGCGCCGCGCAGCAGATCGTCGGCCAGCGTCGGGCAAGCCTCCTCCGTGGCGGGTCCAGCCCGCATTTCCGTTTGCATGTCCTGTCCTCCTAGGTGCGGATCAGCGCGCCGAGCGCGATGATCGTTCTCTGACTGACGGCGAAGCTGACCATCGCGTCGCCGCCCTCGTGAAATCCGGATGCTTCCATCAACCTGCGCAGCTGCCCCTTCGGCGGTGCGAAGCTGGCGATCATCACGGTCCGGTCGGGCATCAGCCCGTCGCTGGACCCTGCGAGGGAGACGGATGCGGTGTGGAACCGCCGCTCGACCTCGATCTTCATGAAGGGTAGCGCGATGCCGCCGAGGGCCGCATCCAGCGCGCCGTCTCGAGCCGCCGCGATCAGGCCCGCCAGCATCTCGCCAAAGGTTTTCGCCCCGATGAGGCTGTGCATCGCCTCGGGGAGCGGCAGCCACTCGTCCTGTTCGTCCTCCGACGCCGTGGTGCTGCAGTGCACAACCTCGACAGGGAAGGCCCAGAAGGTCTGCACTGCGCGCACCGCATCCTTCACCTGATCGGTGGCCATGATCGCCAGCAACAAGCGGGCGCAGTCGTCGGGTGTCATGTCCGCCGCGCCCGGCCCGCGCCCGCCCGTCGACAGCAGGCGTTCCTGGCGCAAGCTGCGCGCAATCACCGCCACGGTCTGCTCGGGCATCGGCAGAACCTGCGCAAGCGTGGGGATGAGATCGCTCAGTTTTGCCATGACGGCGGTGGACTCCTTGGGTTGTTTTGGAATGTAGCTCCGAAACCTCTGGCGCACAAGAGCGTTTCGGTGTAAAAATCCGATACTGGCTTCCGGGGTATTCACTTTCGCCTCGCCATGCCCCGCAACCGATGGCAATGCAGAAGGCTGACGACGCTCAACGCATTGTCATAACTAGGGAAAGTCGGATGGCCACGATCCGGAAACGAACACTGCCCTCGGGCCTGGTGCGCTGGCAGGTGGATTTCACCGACCAGGCCGGCAAGCGCCGCTCGAAGCTGTTCCCGCGCCGGAAGGACGCCGACGTCTATCTCGTGAAGGTCCGCTCGCTGGTCGCCAACCACACCTATCTGG
Source organism: Rhodobacteraceae bacterium UBA6141 (assembly GCA_002423245.1). GTDB lineage: Bacteria > Pseudomonadota > Alphaproteobacteria > Rhodobacterales > Rhodobacteraceae > Frigidibacter. The sequence goes on along the minus strand of DIVD01000085.1, from coordinate 2,531 downwards.
CCGACAGCGAGAGCATCACGGTGGCCGAGGCCGCGAAAAGCTGGCTCGACCACTGCGAGGTGCGCTGCAAGACCGGGCGGCGGATGGAGCGGTCGACCCTGCGCGGCTACAGCGACTACGTGCGGCTGCACATCAAGGATCCCGAAGTGGGGATCGGGGACAAGCTGATCGCCCACCTCACTCGCCGCCATGTCAACGAGTTCCGCGACCGGCTGCTGCTGAACGGGCGGTCCGAGCATCTGACCCGTCGCGCCATCTCGGTGCTGAAGCTGATCCTCGACCATGCCATCGACAACGGCCAGCTGTTCACCAACGCCGCCCACGGCGTCCGCATCATCAAGTCCAGCCGGATCGACCACAAGGCCCCGGTGCCGTCGAAGGAGGCGATCCGCGCGCTGATCGAGGCGGCCGACGAGGATTTCAAGCCGCACCTGATCGTCTCGGCCCTCGGCGGTCTGCGCGCGTCCGAACTGCGGGGCCTTCGCTGGCAGGACGTGGATTTCGAGAAGGGCTTCATCCACATCCGCCAGCGCGCCGACGCCTACAACCAGATGGGCGAGCCGAAATCGCGCGCGGGGTATCGCGACATCCCGGCCGGGCCGATGGTCCTCAACGCCCTGCGCCGCTGGAAACTGCGCTGCCCGAAAAGCGCCCTCGGGCTGGTGTTCCCCGCGCCGCGGGGCGGGATCCTCCAGCACACCAACACGCAGGCGCGGTTCCGCAAGCTGCAGGAAAAGGTCGAGGTGACGATGCGCTGGCACGACCTGCGCCACTTCGCCGTGTCGCTCTGGATCGAGCAGGGCTTCTCGATCAAGGAGATCATGACCTTCGCGGGCCATTCCTCGATCCAGATGACCATGGAGCGCTACGGCCACCTGTTCCCGTCGCCCGACCACCAGAAGGCAATGGCGATGGTCGAGGCGAAGCTGCTGGGGTGATCCGCATCGAGCGGACAGTTAACGCGATCTTCAGTCAAATTGTCCATGTTCGCAGGGCCGACCGCAGAGGCTCTCCATCATGACTGTCACGCACACCGAGGCCTTCGTCGAATATCTCCGCAGGGGAACGCCGATCCGTCTGTCGCTGAAACAGGCCGGGATCACGGATCAGTATGTCTGGCGCACCCTGCGCGACGAGCGCGTGCGCCCGTCGCACCGGATGAACGGCGGCCGCGTGTTCTCATGGTCCGATCCTCCCGCCACCGGGCATCCCGGCGAGGACTACAACTGCCGTTGCGAGGCTGTCCCTTTCGTGGCTGGTGAGACCGAGTTCGGATTTCACGAGTTCACCACGAGCCTCGCGTCGAGCTATGATCGCTGGATCAACCGCGATTTCGTTCGCCACTACTATAATGGCGGCGGACGCGCGGTGGCCCTGCTGGAGATCGGACACCTGCGAGAGATTGCCGAGCAATACGCCTATGGCGATGGGGCCGAAGGCGCGTTCCGTCGTCTCGCGGACCAGATCGCGAATGAAGCGCGCGCGTCAGGCGCGGGCTCGCTCAGCTACGACTTCGGCGCTCCGTACGATTTCGGCGATATCGCATTCTCCCATGGCGATGGCGTGGTTCGCGGAATCTTCATCGGTCGAGTCGACGACCGCGGCGCGATGCTTCGGATATCCGGCGAGACCATCTTCGAGTTCAGAGATATTTTCGAGGATCCGCTTGATGTTGGCATCGAGGCCGGCGGCACGCCGTATCCGATCACCGGCAACTGGACGGCGCGTTTCTCCGCCGAGGTGATGAAGGACGCCGGGAGGAGCGAGTACGGCGGGGTCGGTGGGCGATGACATACGGGCCGCGATCTCTCGCGGGCACGTTTGCCCGATACACGCTGCTCGGTCTGGCCGGGCTGATCCTCCTCTGGGCATTGGTCGCCGGCGCTCGGTGGGCGATGAGCTTTCAGGAGTCCGTGACTTTGCCGAGTGGGATGCAGTTGGGCCGAGAGTTCGACTGGAACCGCTACGGCCGCTGGGACCTGTTCGCGACGAACGGGACGATCCGGCTGGCGCGCGATGTGGAGGGCGTCTGCTTTAACGACCGGTACGTCTTCGTGCAGTCATACGAGCGTTCGTTCACCGGCCTCTACGACGCCGAGACCGACAGCAAGCTGTCGGTCGACTACTCTGATGCGATGGACGTCAGCGGCCTGAGCAAGCCTGGCGAGGGCTGCGACGGATACTACACGGGCTGGCTCGGGCCGGGCCTATTGCTCGATGAAGGGCGCCCGCCTTTCGTTCCGCCGTGCGCATGGCGAAACGTCGACAACGACGAGCTTCGCGACCGGGCGTGGTTCGAGCGCCCCTGTCAGCCGGGCCCTTGACTTCCGAAGCGGCAATGGCCGTCGCATCTAAATTCCCATTCCTTCCCAATAGCTTGCGGCTGTTCCGTGCGACACGACGCCGACGTTGCGAGCCGGAAAATGGGCTAACCAGCGGAAATCATAAAGGTATTCCGAACACTGGGGGTAGCCCTCATAACCTGAAGGTCGTTGGTTCAAATCCAACTCCCGCAACCAAAGTCTTCAACC
>DIVD01000048.1 GCA_002423245.1 Rhodobacteraceae bacterium UBA6141 | reverse complement strand
AGAGGCTGCCGAAGGTCAGAGGCTGTCGAAGGTGACTGTCAAAGCCCGTAGATCGCGCCGAACTTGGCGTCGAGATAGTCCAGCAGCGGCGCCTCGGTCGGCGCGGCGCCGCAGGCCCGCTCGATCAGTTCGCGCGGGGGGTAGAGGCCGCCGTGGCGATGCACAGCCTCGCGCAGCCAGTCCGTCGCCGGGGTCACGTCGCCGCGCGCCAGATGCGCGTCGAGATCGGGCAGCGCGCGGCGCAGCGCCTGCATCAGGCAACCCGCATAGACATTGCCAAGCGCGTAGGTCGGGAAATAGCCGAACAGCCCCACCGACCAGTGCACATCCTGCAACAGCCCATGCGCGGGCCTGTCCACCGCCACGCCGAAATCCTGCACGAAGCGGGCATTCCACGCCTCCTCGAGATCGCCCACATCCAGCGAGCCGGCAATCAGCCCGCGTTCCAGATCGAAGCGCATCATGATGTGCAGGTTGTAGTTCACCTCGTCCGCCTCGGTGCGGATGAAGCCGGGCTGCACGCGGTTGACGATGGCGTGGAACGCCTCGGGGCTGTCCACGCCCAGATCGCCGAACTCCTGCTGCATCTGCCCGAAGATCCATCCGGTGAAGGGGGCCGAGCGGCCAAGCTGGTTCTCGCAGATCCGGCTCTGGCTTTCATGCACGCCCATCGACACGCCCTGGCCCAGCGGCGTCAGCGCGTAGTGCGGCGCAATGCCCTGTTCATAACAGGCATGGCCGACCTCGTGGATGGTGGAATAGAGGCAGTTGAAGGGCTCCGCCTCCACCACCCGCGTCGTGATGCGCACATCGGCGCCGGAGCCCGAGCTGAACGGATGCACCGCCAGATCCATCCGGCCGCGGGTGAAGTCATAGCCGAAGGTCTCGGCCATCTTCCGCGCCAGCCGCAACTGGCCCTCTTGCGCGAACTCGCCCGTCAGCGGGCCGGGGTCGCGGCCCGATCCCAGCACCGCCGCGCGCAGGGCGACCAGACGCGGGCGCATCCGGCCGAACATCGCGGCGATATCCTCGGCGCGGGTCTCGGGCTCGTGATCCTCCAGCAGCGCGTCATAGGCGGTGGCGGCATCGGTGCCCTCGCACAGCGCCTCGGCCTGCTCGCGCTTGAGCATCACCACCTGCCGCAGCGTCGGCAGGNNAGCTGCGCGCGATCAGCGCCAGCATCCGCGCGCCCTCGGCATCGGCCGGCTCGGCGCGGGCCAGCCAGTCGCCGAGGCGCGGATCGGTGCGGCGGGCATGCAGCACGGCTTCCAGCGCCGCCATCTCATCCGCGCGCTGCCCCGCGGCGCCGCGCGGCATCACCGTCTCCTGATCCCAGCCAAGCCGGCCCATCACCTGCGACAGGGCCTCGGTGTCGCGCTGAAAGGCGATCAGGTCGGGAAATGCGGTCATCTCAGCCTCGCAGCGATTGGACGGTGGGGTATTGCGCCGCGTGGCGCAGGCGCAGGATCAGCACGAAGAGGACCACGGCGCCGAGCTGATGCGCAAGCCCCAGCGGCAGCGGCGCGGCACGGACGGCGGTCACGATGCCAAGCGCGACCTGCACCGCCAGCATTCCCAGCATCGCATGGGCGGCGCCGCGGGTGGCCGCGTGAACCGACCGGCGCCCGCGCAGCCAGACGACCACGCCGAAGGCCGCCAGCAGATAGCCCGCCATCCGGTGGATGAACTGCACGAGGCCGGGATTCTCGAAGAACGCCCGCCAGAGCGGTGCGCTGCCGCCCTGGCCGTCCGGCACATGGAAGGCGTCGGCGGGAAAGAAGCTGCCGTTCATCAGGGGCCAGGTCGGAAAGCTGCGCCCGGCGTCGATGCCCGCGACCAGCGCCCCCAGCAGGATCTGCACGAAGGCCAGATGCATGAGCCCGGTGGACATCGAGAACAGCTTGCCCTCCCGCACCCGCCGCGCCTGCAGCAGCGCCGCGGGGCTGCGGCCAAGGCTCATGACATACCAGGCGATCAGGCCGAGGATGGCGAAGGCGATCCCCAGATGGACCGCCAGCCGGTAGGAGGCGACATCGACGCGCGCGCCTTCAAGCCCCGAAGACACCATCCACCAGCCGACCGCGCCCTGCACCCCGCCAAGCGCACCAAGCGCCAGCAGCCGCAGCGTCCAGCCCGGCGGCATCCGGCGCGCGGCCAGCAGCCCGAGGAAGCCCGCCGCCCAGACAAGGCCGATCACGCGGCCAAGCTGCCGGTGGCCCCATTCCCACCAGAAGATGCGCTTGAACTCCGGCAGTGTCATCTGGTGGTTCTGCAACCGGAACTCGGGGCTCTGGCGGTATTTGTCATACTCCACCGCCCAGTCGGCCGCCGACAGCGGCGGGATCGCCCCGGTGACCGGCTTCCATTCGGTGATCGACAGCCCCGAATCGGTCAGCCGCGTCAGCCCGCCGACCGCGATCATCGCCACCACCAGCGCGAAGAGCAGCGCGAGCCAGATCCGCAGCGCGCGGCGGGTGCCGGCGCCACTGCCGCCCGCGCGCCCGTCGATCATCCCGCCCTGCGGCGCGGCGGGCCTGGCCCCTGCCGCGACATCCTCAAACAGCTTGCGTTGCCCAGCCATGCGCGCCTCCGGTTTCGGGGCGGACAGTAGGTCGCGGCCGGGAGGGCTTCAAGGGGGGCGCAGGGGCGCGGCACGCAGTCCCGCGCCTTCTCCGGCCCCGGAGCCACCCCTCACCCCGCCTTTGCCTCCACCATCAGGCACAGCAACTCGAACATCAGGCTCGCCCCCAGCCAGGCCGTGTTGCCCGCCGGATCGAAGGGCGGCGAGACCTCCACCAGATCGGCCGCGACGATGTTCACCCCGCGCAGCGCCCGCAGCACCTCGATCGCCTCGCGCGCGATCGGCCCGCCCCATTCGGGCGTGCCGGTGCCGGGCGCGACCGAAGGGTCCACGAAGTCGATGTCGTAGGAGAGGTAGGTCTCCCCCGCCCCGACAATCTCCCGCGCCTCGGCCATCACCTGCGCGATGCCGCGCGCGAACAGCTCCTCGGCGCGCACGATGCGGATGCCGTGATCCTTGGCAAAGTCGGTGTCGGAATCGTCATAGGTCGTGCCGCGGATCCCGATCTGGATCATGCGCGCGGGGTCCAGCAGCCCCTCCTCCACCGCCACGCGGAACGGGTTGCCATGGGTCAGCGCCTTGCCGCCGAAATAGACCGGGTAAAGGTCGGTGTGGCTGTCGAAATGGATCAGCCCCAGCGGAGCCTTGCCCTTGTTCAGCCCGCGCAGCACCGGCAGCGTGCAAAGGTGATCGCCCCCCGCCGTCAGCGGCCGGATTCCCCTTGCGGCGAACCCGGCATAGAAGGCCTCGAACCGCCCGAGCGTGTCCGTCACATCCACCGGATTGGGGCCCACATCGCCCAGATCCGCGCAGGCCACGGCGTCGAAGGGCCGCACCCCGGTCGCGCCGTTCTGGGCGCGCAGCATGGTCGAGGCGTCGCGCAGCGCCCGCGGCCCGTGCCGCGCGCCGGGCCGGTTCGACACCGCCCCGTCGAAGGGCAGCCCGACGATGCCGATGCCCACCTCGCCCAGCCTCGGATGGTCCGGGCCGACAAGGGGCAGGCGCATGAAGGTGGCAAGTCCCGCAAAGCGCGGCAGCGCCATGCCCGAAACGGGGTGGAAGAACGGGTCGGTGATGCTCACGGGGGGCGGACTCCTTGCCGGGGGTGGTTGCCCGATGCTTGCAGCCCGCCCGCCGACAGGCAACCCCCCCTGTCAGCCCGCCTCGCAAAGCCCCCTTGCAGGCCGCGCGTCAGGCCCCCGGGAACCACTCCGCCGCCGCCCGCGTTGCGCGATGACCGACCCGAACATCCGGAGACACTGCCGATGGACCTGCTGCGCATCCTGATCGCCATCTTGCTGCCGCCGCTCGGCGTGTTCCTGCAGGTCGGCTTCCGCGGCGCCTTCTGGCTGAACATCCTGCTGACGTTGCTGGGCTATCTGCCCGGCATCATCCACGCGGTCTGGATCATCGCCCGCCGCTGATCGCGCGCATGCCCTTCTTGCTGGCGGAAATATCCCCCGGGGGTGAATTGGCGGGGGGTGAATTGGGACGCCACGCGCCACGAGCCAGCCCCCTCGCCGCTCAGGCCTCCAGTTCGGCATCCCAGTAAAGGAAGTCGATCCAGCTGTCATGAAGATGGTTGGGCGGGAACCGGCGCCCGGTGTTGCGCATCTCTTCGGCCGAGGGCTGGCGCGGCGGCTTGCGCAGCTGCATCCCGGCCTGACGCAGCAGCTTGTTCGCCTTCCTCAGGTTGCAGGGCGAACAGGCGGCGACGACGTTTTCCCAGCTGGTGGTCCCCCCGCGCGAGCGGGGCAGCACATGGTCGAAGGTCAGATCGCCGCGGCTGCCGCAATACTGGCAGCAGAATTCGTCCCGCAGAAAAAGATTGAAGCGCGTGAAGGCCACGCGCTTCTGGGGTTTGACATAGTCCTTGAGCACCACGACAGAGGGTATGCGGAACTCGGCCCTCTGGCTGTGCACCACCTCGTCATATTCGGCGAGGATGCTGACCCGGTCAAGGAACACCGCCTTGATCGCCTCCTGCCAGGGCCAGAGCGACAAGGGGTAATAGGACAGCGGCCGGTAATCGGCGTTGAGCACCAGCGCGGGATAATGCTTCAGCGCGGAGGGTTCGCGCACGAAGCTGGTCCTGAAGTCGGCCCCTTCGCTGTGGTCAAGCATCGCTTGCTCCGTCCTTGCCCTGACTGCCCGGTCCGGCACCAGAGGCGGGGAAGTCCGCGCCCCGGCATGAGTCGACTATATCTGGCGTAAACTGCCTGACAAGCCCCCTGATCTGCGATGGTGCCGTCGCAGCATCGGGTATCGCAGGAACGTGACAGGGGAATGACGGCGCGGCGCGTTCGCGGCGCCCGGGGCGGGCAGCGGCCCCCGGCAATGCAGAACGGCGCTCCGGTCGGGGCGCCGCTGCGTCTTGCAGGCCACCCGCGCCGGGGAGGGGCGGGATCGGTTCGGCGGCTTCCGTTCAGCGGCTGCGAGAAGCCACGCGCAATGGCTGCATCTGGCGGCGCGGCATCCGAAGCAGGGCGACGAGAAGCGCGCCTTGAACGGCCAGGGCACATGCGGCGATCACGGCATAGTCCATCTCGGTTCCTCCTTCATGGCGATGCCCTGAATGTAACCCCCCTGCAGAAGGGTTCAAGGGCCATCACCCGCCAAGCCGCTCCTTCAGGAAAGAAAGCGCCACCGACAGCCCGTCCGGCGCAATTCCATGACCGGTGCCCTTCATCACATGGCCATAGGTCTCGAACCCCGCGCCCACCAGCGCGTCGGCGGCAAGCGCCATGTCGCCGAACGGCACCACCTCGTCCGCATCGCCGTGCAGCAGCAGCACCGGCGGTTTCGACCGCGCCTCGGAGGCCAGCCGCTCGGGCTTCAGCAGGCGCCCGGAAAAGCCCACGAGCGCCGCCACCGGCTCTGCCCGCCGCGGCGCGACCTGCAGCGCCATCATCGTGCCTTGGGAAAAGCCCACCAGCGCGAGATTTGCCGCCGTGAGCCCCTCCTCCGCCAGCCGCGCATCGAGGAAGGCGTTCAGATCCGCCGAGGACTGCGCCAGACCTTCGGCGGCCGCCGCCGCGGAAGACCCGTCCAGCCAGGGGATCGGGAACCATTGCCGGCCGAAGGGATTGCCGGCGCAGGGCTCGGGCGCGTCGGGGGCCACGAAGACCGTGTCCGGCAGATGCGGCGCCAGCGGGTCCGCCAGCCCCAGCAGGTCCGCCCCGTCGGCGCCATAGCCATGCAGGAACACCACCATCGAGCGGGCCCTGCCCGACCTTGCGGCCTTGCGGCCGAACTGCAATTCGCGCGTCATCTGATCCCCTCGCGGCTTCTGGCGATACGGTAGTAGGCCCACAGCGCCCGCGCCGCAACCGCCCGCCAGGGCGACCAGGGCTCGGCCATGGCGCGCAGCGCCGCGGGGCCGGGCCGCGCCGGCAGATCGAACAGCAGCCGCGCCGCCTCCTGCAGGGCAAGATCGCCCGGCGCGAACACATCGGCGCGCCCGAGGCTGAACATCGCGTAGATCTCCGCCGTCCAGGGCCCGATGCCGGGCAGCGCCACCAGCCGGGCGATCACCTCGGCATCGGGCGCGGCGCGCAGCGCGGGATAGTCGAGATCCGCCACCGCCAGCGCCCGCAGGTAGCGGATCTTCTGGCGCGAGAGGCCCGCCGCCCGCAGCGCCTCGTCGCTGGCCAGCGCCAGCGCGGCGGGATCGGTCAGCCCCGCCGCGACCATCCGCCCGTGGATCGCGGCGGCAGAGGCGACAGAGACCTGCTGGCTGATGATCGCATCCACCAGCGCGGCGAACCCGTCCGGCCGCCGGCGCAGCGGCAGCGGCTCGGCCAGCGCCGGGGCAAAGCGCGGCTCCACCCGCAGCAGGTGCGCGGCGCCCTCGGCAAGGCAGTCCCCGGTCTCGATCAGGCGATGGCTCATGGCGCCAGCCTGCCCCGGATTGCGCCGCAGGGCCAGAGGGGGCGGGCAGATCGGAATGCCCCGAAGCCGGAATTGCGGGCAGCGCGCCCACCCCCTGCGACGCCCCACCCCTGCGACGCCCCGCCTCTGCCAAGCCCCTTCCCCCCGCGCGCGCCAACGGCTACGCATTCAGCATGTCGGATACATCCCTCCCCGAATCTGCGCAGCCCGGATCCGCCCAGCCTGCATCCGCACAGCCGGCATCCGCACAGCCCGGATCCGCGCACCCCGCCCAGCCGATGCCGCGCGCCCGGCGCAACGTGGCGGTGCTGGTCGCGGCGCAGGCGATCCTTGGCGCGCAGATGTCGATGATCTTCACCGTCGGCGGGCTGGCGGGGCAATCGCTGGCGCCCAACCCCTGCTTCGCCACGCTGCCGCTGTCGCTGATCATCCTCGGCTCGGTGCTCTCGTCCACGCGGCTCTCGCGGCTCATGCAAACCCGGGGGCGGCGCGCGGGCTTCACGCTGGCCACCGGCGCGGGCGCGCTTGGCGCGGCGATCTGCGCCGCCGCGCTCTGGCAGGGCTCCTTCGCGCTCTTCATGTTCGGCGCGCTGTTCACCGGCGTCTACATGAGCGCCCAGGGCTTCTACCGCTTTGCCGCGACCGACACCGCCCCGCCCGAGTTCCAGGCCAAGGCGATCTCCTACGTCATGGCGGGCGGGCTCGCGGCGGCGGTGATCGGCCCGCAACTGGTGAAGGCGACGGCGCAGGCGATGGTGGTGCCGTTCCTTGCCACCTATCTTGCGGTGATCGCGCTGAACCTGACCGGCCCGCTGCTGTTTTCCTTCCTCGACATCCCGCGCAGCCCGCCCGCCCCGAAGGGCAGCGCCGCCGCCGGCCGGCCGCTGCGCGAGTTGCTGCGCCAGCCGGTGATCATCGTCGCGATGATCTGCGCCACCGTCTCCTACGCGCTGATGAACCTCGTGATGACCTCGACCCCGCTGGCGGTCGTCGGCTGCGGCTTCGACCAGGGCCACGCCGCAGACATCGTGGGGGCGCATGTGCTGGGCATGTACCTGCCCTCGTTCTTCACCGGCCACCTGATCGCGCGATTCGGCAAGGAGGTGATCGTGGGCCTCGGGTTGATGATCCTCGCCGCCTCGGGCCTCGTCGCGCTGTCGGGGGTGGAGCTTGAGCAGTTCTTCCTGGCGCTGGTGCTGCTTGGGCTCGGCTGGAACTTCGGCTTCATCGGATCGACGGCGATGCTCGCCTCCGCCCACCGGCCCGAGGAGCGGGGCACCTTGCAGGGCGTCAACGATTTCGTGGTGTTCGGCGGGGTGTTCGTCGCCTCGTTGTCCTCGGGCGGGCTGATGAACTGCTCGGGCGGCACGGTTCAGGCGGGCTGGCAGGCGGTCAACCTCGCGATGGTGCCCTTCCTGGTCGCGGCGGGAGGCGCGCTGATCTGGCTGATGCTGCGCCCGCGCGCGGCCTGATCTCGGCCCCCCTCACACTCAGCCCCCCTCACACTCGGCCCCCGTCACCCCGGGCGGAGCAAAGGCAAGGTCGGTCGGGCCGGGCACCGCCCCCGCAGCGGTCAGCATCGCATGGACCTGACCGCGGTGATGGGTCTGGTGATTGAACAGATGCAGCACGCACAGCGCCCGGGGGCGGACCATCTCGCGCCCCGTCGCGCCCGAGAACCACGACAGATCGCCCTCCAGATCTGCCTCGGACAGCGCATCCGCCCAGTCCAGGATTTCCGCATCCATCGCCTGGCGCGCCGCCCGGAGCGAGGGCCAGTCCGCGAACAGCGCAACGCTGCCCGCGATGCCGCCCCCCGGCGCCTCGCCGCGGCCGAACCGGCTCAGCCACATGCGGTCCGCCCAGACCAGATGGCTCAGCGTCGCGTGGATCGAGCCGAAGAACGCCCCCCGCTGCGCCCGCCGTGCCGCATCGTCCAGCGTCCCGGCCGCGCCATAAAGGCTCTCGTTCTGCCAGGCGTTGTAGCGCGCCATCGTCCGGCATCCGCTGGCGGTGATCATCCCCGCGCCTCCCGTGCTGTCGTCCCATTTTCCCCCCGCAGCCGGCTTGGGTCAAGCCGCCGCCCGCGCCGCGGGGCGCGGCGTCATCCGCAAGGGAGGCACCCTGCCCCTTCCTTCGGCAACCCTCGCGCAAGGCGGGCAAGAGCCGCCCCGCAGGCCGACAATCCGCTTGTTGCGCGAATGGGTTCGACCTAACCTCTGCCCCGAAACCCGATCACACCGACGCCAGCCGAAAGGACAGACATGACCCGCCCCTCGCTGCTGCTTGCTTCCGCAGCCCTGCTCTGCGCTGCGCCCGCCTTCGCCGCCGATCCCGAGCTTCTGGTGTTCGACTGGGCCGGGTTCGAGGAAGAGGGGCTGTTCGCCCCCTATGTGGAAAAGCACGGCGATTCGCCCAGCTATTCCTTCTACGGCGACGATGACGAGGCCTTCCAGAAGCTGTCTTCGGGCTTCAGGGCCGATGTCGCGCATCCGTGCTCGCAGATGGTGGGCAAGTATCGCGATGCCGGGCTGATCGAACCCTGGGACGTGAGCCGGATCCCCGAATTCGCCCATATCGACCCGAGATTCCTGAACTCCCCGGTGTTCAAGGACGAGGGCGGCGTCTGGTACATCCCCTCCGACTGGGGCGTCACCGCCATTGCCTACAACACCGAGGAGGTGCCGGCCGAGGATGTCGCCTCGCTGCAGGTGTTCCTCGATCCGAAATACGAAGGCCGCGTGTCGATTCCCGACAGCTCGGACGATGTCTGGGCGCTGGCCTACCTTGCCACCGGCGTCACCGACTGGACCGACGTGACGGACGCGCAGTTCGCCGCCGCCGCCGACTGGCTGCGCAAGGCGCATGTCAACGTGCGCAGCTACTGGGCCGATCCCGCCGAGATGAGCCAGCTGATGGCCTCGGGCGAGGTGCTGGTGGCCTGGTCCTGGAACGATGGTGTCGCCTATCTGCAGGATGACGGCTTCCCCGTCGGCTTCCAGCGCGAAACCACCGAGGGCTCCTCGACCTGGTTCTGCGGCTTCGTCAACCTGAAGAACGGCCCCGGCTCGGAGGACAAGGCCTATGACTTCATCAACGCCTGGCTGCGCCCCGAGGCCGGCCCGGAACTGGTCGATGCGATCGGCTATGGCCATGCCAACACCAGGGCGATGCAGCTTGTCGATGCCGAAACGCTGAAAAGCGCCGGCCTGACCGAGATCGAGGCCCCGATCCTTGCGCAGACCCCGAACAGCGCCGCGCAACGCGAAAAACAGCTCGCCGAGTTCGAGAAGATCAAGGCCGGCTTCTGACGGGACGACCTCGCGCCGCCCTCATCCGCAGGGCGCCGCCCCCTTTCCCCTTCTTGCTGGCGAAAATATCCCGGGGGTCCGGGGGCAGCGCCCCCGGCGCCTGCCCCTCCGCGCACCCTTGCATGCGGCGCGCGCAGCGCCTATATCCGGACTGTCGGGGATCTCCCCGACTATGGACATAAACGCGCTCGTAATAAGCGGATCGGACCCGGGGGCGGTACCCGGCGGCTCCACCATCCACTCCCTTGTTGGGGGAGCATGGGGCCGAAACAGGATCGACGAACGTCTAAAGGGGTTATGCTTTGTCCCGGTGAGGTACCACCGTTATCGGTCCGAAATGTACAGTTGCCAACAACAACCGTGCTCCGGCAATGGCTCTGGCTGCGTAAGCAGTTCGAGTCGCCGAAACCAAGCCCTTGCGCCTAGCAGCGCAAGGCGGGGTCCGCAGGTACCTGGCAACAGAAACCTGCACCTTCCCCCTCACCCCTCCTCCCGCGCCGCCAGCCGCGCCTGAAGATCGGCCAGCACGAACAGCCGGATCGCGGTGGCAAGCCCGGTGCCTTCGGCCCGCGCGCCGTCGATCTCGACCGCAAGCCGGTTGATGCCCTGCCCGCGCGCGCGCGCGATGGCGGTGAAGGCGCGCCAGAACTCGGGCTCCAGCGACACGCTGGTGCGGTGGCCCTGCAAGGTCAGCGAGTGCTTGGCGGGGCGGGTCATTCGCCGGGGCCGTCCGGGGGGGGGCCCGGCTCCAGCCGGTGCCCGTCGAGTGCCTCGCGCGCCTTCTGCGCCCGCGCCTCCTCCAGCAGCCGCTCGGCCTTGCTGCGCCCGAACCTCGCGGCGCGCGCCGCCGCTTCGGCCTGCGCTTCGCTGCGAGCCCTTTGCTTGCGGGCCTGCCGCAGGTTGATGATCCGGGTCATGCCGACACCCTCCGCCCGCTCCCCTCCGCCCGCTCCCCTCCGCCCGAATAACGCCCGCGCCGGACAGGCAGAGGGCGCAGCGATCAGTCTTCCGGCCCGATCATCAGTTCCGGCCGCACCACCCGGTCGAAGGTCTCGGCATCGACATAGCCAAGCGCGATCGCCTCTTGCTTCAGCGTGGTGCCGTTCTTGTGCGCGGTCTTGGCCACCTTTGTCGCCGCGTCATAGCCGATGGTCGGCGCCAGCGCCGTCACCAGCATCAGCGATTCCTTCATCAGCTTCTCGATCCGGGGCAGGTTCGCCCGGGTGCCCACCACCATGTTGTCGGTGAAGCTGCCCGCCGCATCGCCCAGAAGCTGCATGGATTGCAGCACGTTATAGGCCATCATCGGGTTGTAGACGTTCAGCTCGAAATGCCCCTGGCTGCCGGCAAAGCCCACCGCCGCGTCATTGCCCATCACATGCGCGCAGACCATGGTCAGCGCCTCGGCCTGCGTCGGGTTGACCTTGCCCGGCATGATCGAGCTGCCCGGCTCGTTTTCCGGCAGGATCAGCTCGCCAAGGCCGGACCGCGGGCCAGACCCCAGCAGCCGCAGGTCGTTGGCGATCTTGAACAGGCTCGCCGCCACGGTCTTCAGCGCGCCCGAGAACATCACCATCGCGTCATGCGCGGCCAGCGCCTCGAACTTGTTGGGCGCGGTCACGAACGGCAGGCCGGTGATCTCGGCGATCCTGGCGGCGATCGCGCTGTCCCAGCCCTTCCTGGTGTTCAGCCCGGTGCCGACGGCGGTGCCGCCCTGCGCGAGTTCGTAGATGTCGCCGAGGCAGGCCCTGACCCGCTCGATCCCCTTGGCCACCTGATGCGCATAGCCGCTGAACTCCTGGCCGAGCGTCAGCGGCGTCGCGTCCTGCGTATGGGTGCGGCCGATCTTGATGATGTCCTTGAACTCTTCCACCTTCGCCGCCAGCGCGCCATGCAGCTTTTCCAGCCCCGGCAGCAGCACATCCCGCGCCATCATCGCGATGGCCACATGCATCGCGGTGGGGAAGGTGTCGTTCGAGGACTGGCTCATGTTGCAGTGATCGTTGGGATGGACCGGCGTCTTCGAGCCGATCTCGCCGCCGAGGATCTCGATGGCGCGGTTGGAGATCACCTCGTTGGCGTTCATGTTCGTCTGGGTGCCCGAACCGGTCTGCCACACCACCAGCGGGAAGTTGTCGTCGAACCTGCCCTCCATCACTTCCGAGGCCGCCTGCACGATCGCCGCGCCCAGTTTCGGGTCCAGCGCGCCGGTCGCCATGTTCACCTCGGCCGCCGCCCGCTTGATCACGCCAAGCGCGCGGATGATCGCCACCGGCTGCTTTTCCCAGCCGATCGGGAAGTTGATGATCGACCGCTGGGTCTGCGCGCCCCAGTACTTGTCGGCGGGAACCTCGAGCGGGCCGAAGCTGTCGGTCTCGATGCGCGTTGCGGTGCCGGTTGTGGACATTCGGGCAAGCCTCCTGAAGGTGTCGCCCGGGTGATAGGAAATGCCGCCGCCAAAAGCAATCTGCGATGCGGGCGCCCGGCCTACTTGCGCCAGGTGTCCAGCCGCACCACCTCGGCATCCTGCCGGGGTGCGTCGCCCTCATCGTCCTCGCCCGGCCCATCCGGCCCATCGTCCTCTTCGTCGTCATCCTCGTCGTCGTCGCTGGCCTGCGTCTCGAAGCGCAGGCCGAACTCCACCGAGGGATCGACGAAGGTGCGCACCGCGTCGAAGGGGATGTAGAGCGGTTCGGGCATGTCGCCGAAGTTGAGCGTGATCGCGAAACCCTCGTCATCGACCGCCAGATTTTCGAACCAGTGCTGCATGACCACCGTCATCTCCTCGGGGTAGCGGTCGCGCAGCCAGCCGGCCAGTTTCGCCCCCGGATGCGTGGTGTCGAAGGTGATGAAGAAATGATGCTCGCCGGGCAGGCCATGTTCCGCAACGTCTTGAAGAACCTCTTGAATCAGGCCGCGCAGGGCGCGGTGCATCAGGTTTCCATAGTCGATCTGGCGTGCCATGTCGGAACCTCGAGGGCTGGTGATACCGCGAGAGGGTGGCGGGTCGGGTGAGGCCAGCATAGGGCTTTTCGATCCGAAGGAAAGGGGGTGGGCATTCTACGGGTTGCGCAATGCGGGTGGCCTGCCGGACGCGGAATCCTTGCGCGGCAGCGGCCGCAGCCAGATCCCCTCGCTCGCCCGCACCGTCAGATGCGCGACCGGCACCGGCACCCGGCCCGGAACCGGCTCGAACCGGAAGGCGCGGACCAGCGCGGCCAGCATCAGCGGCCCCTCGATCATCGCAAAGCCCGCGCCGGTGCAGACGCGCGGGCCGGCCGAGAAGGGCAGCCAGGCCGCGCGCGCGGCATCGCGGCAGGCCGCCGTCTGCCAGCGGTCCGGGTCGAAGGCGTCGGGATCGGTCCAGATCCGCTCGTGCCGCTGGACATGCCAGGGCGAGATCACCACCTGCGCCCCCGGCGCGACGCGGCGGCCGCGAAAGGTTTCGGGGCAGGCATTCTCGCGCACCATCATCGGGACGGGCGGGTAGAGCCGCAGCGCCTCGCGGAACACATCCCGCGTGAACTTCAGGCGCGAAACATCTGAAAACGCGGGGTTTTCACCAAGGCTGGCGGCCTCGGCGGCCACCCTCTCCTGCGCCTCGGGATGCGTCGCCAGAAGATAGAGGCTCCAGGCCAGCGCGGAGGCCGAGGTTTCGTGCCCGGCAAGGAAGAAGATCGCCACCTGATCGACCATCTCCTCCACCCCGAAGCAATCGCCCGTCACCGGATCGGCGGTGGTCATGATCTTGCTGGCAAGGTCGTCGGGCGCGGTTCCGGCGGCGATCTGCTGCATCCGCTGCGCCGTCAGGCCGGTGATCAGCGCGCGGATCGCCTTCGCGGTGCGGCGGGTACTGCGGCGGTGGAAGCGCGGCATCCAGCGCGGCACCGGCAGGAAGGCGGCGAGGTTCAGCAAGGGCTGGCTGCGCTGGTACTCGCGGAACCGGGTGAAGACCTCGGCGGCGACCTCGTTCTCGATCGGGATCGAGAACAGGGTGCGGAAGATCACATCGGCGGCGGCGTGGCTGGCTTGCCGTTCGATCTCGATCTCCTGCCCGGCGGCCATCGTCAGGCGGTCGCAGGCGGCGAGGCTTGCCTCCCACATCGCCGGGAAGGTGTCGCGCAGCCGCCCGCCCTCGAAGGCCGGGTCGATGATCCGGCGCTGGCGCTTCCACACCTCGCCATTGGTGACGAAGACCGAGTTGCCAAGCAGCGGCGCCAGTCCCTCGCGCACGCGGTCCGATTTGGGGAAATCATCGGGGCGCAGTTTCAGCACGAGATCAATCAGTTGCGGATCGTTGCACAGGTAACTTCTGAAGAAGGGCGTCCGGAACTCTGCCATCCATGCCCGGTAGAGCCGCGCCGGCTGCGCCGAGAGGATATCGGCGCGGAACAGGCGCAGGTAGCGCCAGAGCGAGACCCTGTCGGGGCGCGAGGACGGTTTGGGCGGAAGCATCATCCGCACTCCGTATGGCGGTTGACGGGCGTTTCGATGCGGCTTCTTGCGGGGGGCCTGTGGCCAAGGCGCGCGGCAAGGGTGCGCGGGCCGGCGGTGATGCGGAAATAGTCGTAGTCATCCGCCGCGCCCGGCAATGCGTCGAAGGCGCACAGATACTGGAAATGCAGGCGGAAGAACCGCCAGCGCAGCGCCTTCCAGCGCGCGGGGCTGAGCGTGCGGGTGAAGGCGGCGGTCAGCACCAGCGGCCAGCGTTTGCCCGGCGGCGCCACCCCCGACACCGCCACCGGATCGCACAGCGCAAAGGCGCAGCCATCGCCGGGCGCGGTGACATCGACCCATGTCAGTTCCTCGCGCCGCGAGAGGTCGCGCAGGTCGCGGCGCAGGCGCGTCGCGCGGGGCAGGAAAGAGACCATCGGCACCACCTGCCCCAGCGTCAGCAACGAAAGCTCCGGGCCCTCGGCGGGCACCCGGCCCGCGCGGATCAGATCGGCGAGGATCGAGATCGCCAGATGCGCGCCCGAGGAATGGCCGATGACCAGCACCTCGTCCCAGTCCTCGGTCAGCGCGGCGGCGATGGTGTTGCCGAAGGCGGCCATCCGCGCCTCCAGCTCGGGCGGGTTGGCGCCGTTCCAGCGCGCGGCATAGGCGAAGTCATGCATCAGGTAATAGGCGTAGAAGCGCGGATCGGCGCGGCGGAAGCGGATGAGGACCAGCGCGGCAATGCCTGCCGCAGCCGCCCAGCCCGCCAGGGCCGCCAGCCACCCCGGCAGGCCCGCCGCCTCCAGCCCCCAGGCCGCCAGCGCCCCCCCGCCCCAGCCGGCCAGCAGCGCCAGCACGAGTTGCAAAAGCAGCATCCCCACCGGGTAGAGCGCCGCGATCATCGGCCCCTTGCGCAGCCGCATCAGCCGCAGCAGCGCGCCCGAGGTGATGTAGGCCCAGGACGTGCGCAGAAGCTGGCCATAGGTCGCGCCGACCGACTGGCCCATCGAGCCGCGCACGATGTCGGACCAGACCAGCACGTCGATGTCGGCCTCGGTGCCTGCGCCCTCGATCTGCGCGGTGACATGCCAGCCATAGGTGCCGCCGGCGGCCTTCGGCCCGAGCGCGAGCGCATACCCGCAGAGGCGGGCCTGCTCGGCGCCCTCGCGCCGGTAAAGCTCGCGGTAGCGGCGCGGATGGATCGGGTCATAGCCGGGGATGTAGAACACCCGCCGCCGTGCCACCTGCCTGCTGCTGCCCATCCGCCGCCCCTGCCCATCCGCCGCCCCTGACGGTTCGGGTGCAGCCTAGCGGGAAGATCGGGCGGCAATAAGGGGGTTGTGGGGCAAGCGCCGGTCGCGCAGCGCGGGCGAGGCGCCTCATTCCTCTGGCCAGGCGCCCGGTTTGGCGCTATGGCAGCGCCATTCCCCCGCCGATGGAGTGCCTGCCGATGAAAGCCGCTGTCCTGACCTTTCCGGGCTCCAACTGCGACCGCGATCTTGCCGTCGCCTTCGAGCGGGAGGGCTTCGACGTGGCGCGGGTCTGGCACAAGGAGACCGAACTTCCGGCGGGGACCGATATCGTCGGCGTGCCCGGCGGGTTTTCCTATGGCGATTATCTGCGCTGCGGGGCCATTGCGGCGCAATCGCCGGTGGCGGCTGCGGTGCGGGCCTTCGCGGACAGGGGCGGGCTGGTGCTGGGGATCTGCAACGGCTTTCAGGTGCTGACCGAAATGGGCCTGCTTCCGGGCGCGCTGATGCGCAATGCGAACCTGCGCTTCGTGTGCAAGCCGGTGGATCTGCGCGTGGCGACTTCGGACAGCCCGTTCACCAACGCCTGGGCGCGGGGCGATGTGGCGCGCATTCCGGTCGCCCATCACGACGGCAATTACACGATCGACGCCGAGGGGCTGGCGCGGCTGCGGGGCGAGGACCGGATCGCCTTCACCTATCTTGACACGCCCAATGGCTCGATGGCCGACATTGCCGGCATCCTCAGCCCGAACCGGCGGGTGCTGGGGATGATGCCGCATCCCGAACGCGCCGTCGATCCGGCCCAGGGCGGCACCGACGGATCGGCGCTGTTCCGCTCGATTCTGGGCGCGACGGCCGAAGCCTGACCGACGCGCGCTTGAGGCAGGCCGCCGCGCTGCGTAATGTCGCGCGCATGACGCTGACCGACAGTCCTGCTCCCGCCCCCGCCCCGGCCGATGCCGGACGGCGCAGCCAGTGGTGGCTGCGCGGCGCGGTCGCGGGCATCGTGGTGCTGGCGGTCACGGTGATCTGGATCACCAATGCCTGGCTGACGCAGCGGTTTTCCGAGACGACGCGCAACCGGGCAGAGGTGCGGGTGGCGCTTTACACCGGCAACATCCTGTCCGAACTGCAGCGCAACTCGGTGGTGCCGCTGCTGCTGGCGCGCGACCCCGAGCTGATCAACGCGCTCGACACCGAGAATTACGCGCTGACCTCGGCGCGGCTGATCTCGGCGCAGAAGGAGATCGGCGCGGCCTCGATCCTGCTGCTGGACGGGTTCGGGCGCGTCGTGGCGGCGACCGACCGCAACCAGCTTGGCAAGAACCTCTCGACCGCGCCGCATTTCCTTGCCGGCCTGCGCTCGAAGGACACGGTCTTCACCGTGACCGAGCGCGACAGCGGCGGGTTCGAGTTCACCTATTCCCGCGCCGTCCGGATGCAGAGCGAGACGCTGGGGGTGATCCTCGTCGGGGTGGACCTGTCGAAGTTCGAGCGCAGCTGGTCGGTGATCGCCGATGCCATCGCGGTGACCGACAGCGAGGGGCGGATCATCCTTGCGAGCGAGCCGCGCTGGCGCGGGCTGACGATGGATCAGGCGCTGGCGGTGCGCTCGGCCCCCTCGGCGATCCGGCGGGCGCTGCAGGCGACGGCGGACTGGGCCAACGATCCGCCCGACGCCTATGTGCGCGGCGAGGCGGTGATGCGCATCGACAGCCGGGTGCCGTTCCGCGGCTGGCGGATGACCTCGTTCTCGACCTACGATTCGATCCGCGAGCGGGTGAACGCGGTGCTGGCGCTGGAGATCATGGGCTTTGCGATCCTGATGGCGCTGGCCTTCTACCAGCTCAGCCGCCGGGCGCGGTTCCAGACGCGGCTGTTCCAGCGCGAATCGGCGGAACTGCGGCAGCTGAACGCGCGTTTGCAGCGGGAAATCGCGGAACGCGAGAAGGCACAGAAGGATCTGGCGGTGGCCGAACAGACGCTGGCGCAGTCCTCGAAGCTGGCGGCCCTCGGCGAGATGTCGGCGGCGGTGAGCCATGAGCTGAACCAGCCGCTGGCCGCGATGAAGACCTATCTCGCCGGGGCGCGGCTGCTGCTGCAGCGCGACCGCCCGGCCGAGGCGATGTCCTCGTTCCAGCGCATCGACGACCTGATCGAGCGGATGGGCGCGATCACCCGGCAGTTGAAATCCTATGCCCGCAAGGGCGGCGAGGCGTTCGAGCCGGTGGATCTGCGCGCCTGCCTGTCCTCGGCGCTGACGATGATGGAGCCGCAACTGCGCACCCGCGCGGTGCGGATCGTGCGCACGGTGCCGCGCAGCCCCGTGATGGTGATGGCGGACCGCATCCGGCTGGAGCAGGTGATCATCAACCTGTTGCGCAATGCGCTCGATGCGGTGCAGGGCAGCCACGACCCGCAGATCGAGATCCTGCTGGCGGCGGGAGAGACCGCGCGGCTGAGCGTGCGCGACAACGGCAACGGCATTTCCGACCTCGACAAGCTGTTCGAGCCGTTCTGGACCACGAAGAAGCCCGGCGACGGGGTGGGGCTGGGGCTGGCGATCAGTTCGGGGATCATGACCGACCTCGGCGGGCGGCTGACGGCACGCAACGCGCCGGGCGGCGGGGCTGTATTCGAGATGCAACTGCCCATATTGGGCAACGAGGCACGCGCGGCCGAATGAGGCCGTGCGGGCGAACCAGGAACGACCAGGCGGAGTAGAACAACAAATGGCACGCATGATGAAGGTCGCGATCGTCGATGACGAACAGGACATGCGCCAGTCGATCAGCCAGTGGCTGGCGCTGTCGGGCTTCGATACCGAGTCCTTCGCCTGCGCCGAGGATGCGCTGAAGGCGATCGGCCCGGACTGGCCGGGCGTCGTGGTGTCCGACATCAAGATGCCGGGCATGGACGGGATGATGTTCCTAAAGCGGCTGATGAGCCAGGACAGCGGATTGCCGGTCATCATGGTCACCGGGCATGGCGATGTGCCGATGGCGGTGGAGGCGATGCGGCTGGGGGCCTGGGACTTCCTCGAAAAGCCCTTCAGCCCCGACCGGATGACCGAGCTTGCCAAGCGCGCGACGCAGGCGCGGCGGATGACGCTGGACGCGCGGGCGCTGCGCAAGGAGCTGTCGGACGGTTCGGGCATCATGCAGAAGCTGATCGGCGCCAGCGCCGCGATGGACCGGCTGCGCGAGGATATCCTCGATCTGGGACAGGCCGATGGCCATGTGCTGATCGACGGCGAGACCGGCACCGGCAAGACGCTGGTGGCCCATGCGCTGCATGCGGTGGGGCCGCGCGCGGGCAGGAAGTTCGCCTCGCTCTCCTGCGCTGCCTATTCCGAGGATGTGCTGGCGGCGCGGCTGTTCGGCCCCGTCGAGGAAGGCGGCCCGCTGCCGCTGGTCGAGGAGGCGCGCGGCGGCACCGTGCTGCTGGAGGATGTGGAGGCGCTGAGCCAGGGCCTTCAGGCGCGGCTGCTGACCTTCATCAACGATCAGGGTACGCCCGCCGAAACAAGGATCGTGGCGATCTGCAACGATCACCAGCAGGGCCGCACCGTGGAGGACGCGCTGCGCCCCGATCTCTACTACCGGCTGTCGGCGCTGAAGATCACCCTGCCGCCCCTGCGCAGCCGGGGCGAGGACATCCTGACGCTGTTCACGCGGATGACCGAACAGTTCGCCGAGGAATATGGCTGCGAGGCCCCCGCGATCACCGCGCAGGAGGCCGCGCAGCTGCTGCAGGCGCCCTGGCCGGGCAATGTGCGCCAGCTCATCAACGTGGCAGAGCGGGCGGTCTTGCAGAACCGGCGCGGATCGGGCTCCATCGCCTCGCTGCTGATGACCGAGAACGAGGCGGCGGGCCCGACCATGACCACCGAGGGCAAGCCGCTCAAGGAGTATGTCGAGAGCTTCGAGAGGATGCTGATCGACAACACCATGCGCCGCCACAAGGGCTCGATCACCGCGGTGATGGACGAGCTGTGCCTGCCGCGCCGGACGCTGAACGAGAAGATGGCGAAATACGCGCTGAGCCGGTCGGACTATCTGTAAGCGCACGCGCGCAGCGGCCCGGCCGGTTTCAGGTGCGCCGCCCGCAGCCCCGGCTCACGGGATGTTGCGATCCTCGCTTCGGAGTGTTTGCCGCTGCGTGGAAAAAGCGTTTGTGTTTCCGCCACGTTCCCCGCTACAGTCGGAAATATCGGCCGGGCCGCGCCTGTCGCGCCGCCGATCCATCAGTTTCGCTGCCATTCCCGGCTGTCGGCTTTCGCAAGGGCCTGTGCCGCGAGAATGGGTCGATTGGGCCGAAAGGCCGCTCATTCGTCCTGACGGCTGTGCCGGAGGGGCCAATTCAATGGTGACCCTCGGGCCACCGGGACAAGAACCGCGATGCAGCGCGTGAAGACGATCAGGCAGGACAGGGGCAGGCCAGGCGCCGCCTCTGCAGCCGCGCCTTCCTCCGTGCGCCTCGCTTCAATGGAAATTCGCGTCAACACCCCTGCCCGGCCGCTGGCCGCGCGCGGGTCTTGCCGTGCGAGATACGGATACAATGGCAAAGAAGATGCTCATAGATGCCACACACGCGGAAGAGACCCGCGTTGTCGTGGTGGACGGAAACAAGGTCGAAGAGTTCGACTTTGAAACGGTCAACAAGCGCCAGCTGGCGGGCAACATCTACCTGGCAAAGGTAACGCGGGTCGAACCCTCGCTGCAGGCGGCCTTCGTGGATTACGGCGGCAACCGGCACGGTTTCCTCGCCTTCTCGGAAATCCACCCGGATTACTACCAGATCCCGCTGGCCGACCGGCAGGCGCTGCTGGCCGAGGAACGCGCCTATGCCGAGGCGCAGGAGGCCGAGGACGCCGCCCGCGCCCGCAAGCGACAGGACCGCGGCCAGGCGAAGCCGCAGGCCGCGCAGTCGGAGGATGCGGTGACGGGGGGCGAGATCTCCGGCGCGGACGTGTCCGGCATGGATATCGTCGATCTGTCCGAGGAGGACGCCGAGGACGCGGCGGATGACGCCGCCGCAGCAGGGTTCGCCGCCGATAGCGGGGAAGAGGCCGATAGCGGGGAAGAGGCCGAGAACGCGGCGGAATCCGAGGCCGAGGCGGAGGAGCCCTATGTGGCCGCCGACCACGCCGCCGAGACCGATGACGAGATCGAATCCATCGCCGAGGAGGACGTGGCCGAGGAGATCCGCAGCCCGCGCAAGCCGCGCCCGCGCCGCTACAAGATCCAGGAAGTGATCAAGGTCCGGCAGATCCTGCTGGTGCAGGTCGTCAAGGAAGAGCGCGGCAACAAGGGCGCGGCGCTGACCACCTACCTCTCGCTCGCGGGCCGCTATTGCGTGCTGATGCCCAACACCGCGCGCGGGGGCGGCATTTCCCGCAAGATCACCAACGCCGCCGACCGCAAGAAGCTCAAGGAAATCGCCGGCGAGATCGAGGTGCCGGAGGGCGCGGGCCTGATCATCCGCACCGCGGGCAGCCAGCGCACCAAGACCGAGATCCGGCGCGACTATGAATACCTGCTGCGCCTGTGGGAGCAGATCCGCGAGCTGACGCTGAAATCCATCGCCCCCGCCCCGATCTACGAGGAGGGCGATCTGATCAAGCGGTCGATCCGCGATCTCTACTCCAAGGACATCGACGAGGTGATCGTCGAGGGCGAGCGCGGCTATCGCACCGCCAGGGACTTCATGAAGATGATCATGCCCACCCATGTCGGGGTGGTGAAACGCTATACCGAGCCGCAGCCGCTGTTCGCGCGCTTTCAGGTCGAAAGCTATCTGGCGGGGATGTTCAACCCGGTCGTGCAGCTCAAGTCCGGCGGCTATATCGTGATCGGCATCACCGAGGCGCTGGTCGCCATCGACGTGAACTCGGGACGGGCCACCAAGGAGGGCTCGATCGAGGAGACCGCGCTGAAGACCAACACCGAGGCCGCCGAGGAAATCGCCCGCCAGCTTCGCCTGCGCGACCTTGCCGGGCTGATCGTGATCGACTTCATCGACATGGAAGAGCGGCGCAACAATGCCGCTGTCGAGAAGAAGCTGAAGGACAAGCTGAAGACCGACCGCGCCCGCATCCAGGTCGGCCGCATCTCGGGCTTCGGCCTGCTGGAAATGAGCCGGCAGCGGCTGCGTCCGGGGATGCTGGAAAGCACCACCCAGCCCTGCCCGCATTGCCACGGCACCGGGATCATCCGCTCGGATGACAGCCTTGCGCTGTCGATCCTGCGGGCGATCGAGGAAGAGGGCACCCGCAAGCGCTCGCGCGAGGTTCTGCTGCGCGCGCCGGTGGCGGTGGTCAACTTCCTGATGAACCAGAAGCGCGAGCATGTGGCGCAGATCGAGGCGCGCTATGGCATGTCGGTGCGCGTCGAGGCCGACCCCTCGCTGGTCAGCCCCGATTTCGTGGTCGAGAAGTCCAGGACGGCGATCCGCAACCTGCCCGAGACGCTGCCGCAGGTGGTCTCGGCCACGGATGCGGGGCTGATGGCGGATCTGGACGAGGAAGATGTTGCGCCCGAGATCCCCCACCCCGAGATCCCCCATGAGGACGAGGCGGCCGACGAGCCGGCCCCGGCCAGGGCCGAGGTGGCGGCCGAGGCGGCACCTGCCGAGGCCGAGGGCGAGCGCGGCCCGAAGAAGAAGCGCCGGCGCCGGCGCAAGAAGAAGGCCGGCAACGGTGCGGGCATGGAGACCGGCGCCGCGCAGGCCGAGGGTGACGGCGAGGACGAGGGCGACGACGGCGACGACAGCGCGGATGCGGGCGAGTCCGAGGGCGATGCGGGCCAGCCCGGCGCCGGCGCGGTTTCGGTGGCCGAAGCGCCCGAAAGCGCAATGGTGCGCGACGCCGCGGCGGAACCCGAAGCGGTGCTGGCCGAGGCCGGGGCCGGGGCCGAGCCCGACGCGCCGAAGAAGCGCACCCGCAGCCGCAAGCCGCGCACAAGGGCGGAAGCCGCGCCCGAGGCCGCGGCAGAAACTCCGGTGGCGGAGGCCCCGGCAGAGGGCGAGCCTGCGGCCAAGCCCAGGCGCAGCCGCGCCCCGGCGAAGCCGCGCGCGACGAAGGATGCCGAGGCGGCTCCGGCCGGGCACGCTGTGCCCGAGACTCCGGCGGCCGAGGCGGCTCCGGTGGCAGAGGTGGCTCCGGCGGCAGAGGCGGCTCCGGTGGCAGAGGCTGGCGACGCCGCTGGCGAGACCCGAGCCCCGGCAGCGCCCGAGGCGGACAGGGCCGCAGCGGAGGAACTCGTCGAGGTGCTGGCGCCGGTGACCGCGCCGGAGCCTGCCGCGCCGGAGCCTGCCGAGACGGAGCCTGCCGAGACGGCGGATCAGGACGACAGGCCCAGGCGCCGCGGCTGGTGGTCGCGCTAGCCGCCGCAGGACAGAAGATGGCACGGCGCCGGGCCCTCGGGTCCGGCGCCGGTCGTTTCGGGGTTCGGTGCGGTGGAAATGCCTGCGCTCACCCCCTGCGGATCGTGAAGGCCTGCGCCGCGCCCAGATCCTCGGCCCGCAGCAGCTTGTGCCCGGCCTCGGCGCAGAAATGCGGGATGTCGATGCGCGCCATCGGATCGCTTGCCAGCAGCCGCAGCACCGCGCCCGGCGCAAGGCCCAGCAGCGCCTTTCGCGCCCTCAGCACCGGCAGCGGGCACAAGAGCCCGCGCGCGTCGATTTCCAGATCGAAGTTTTCCGGGTCGGCCATGCGAGGCGGGTTAGGCGGCCGGGCGCGACTTGTCCACGGCGAAGTGATGGCTTTGCCGCGTGACGGGCCGCGGCGGATCGGCTAAGCCCGTGCCATGTTCGGGATCGACCTCATCGACGCCAGCCTGCTGCCCGCCGCCACCGTTGCGCTGGCCGCGGGCCTCCTGTCGTTCCTCTCGCCCTGCGTGCTGCCGATCGTGCCGCCCTACCTTGCCTATATGGGCGGCATCGGCATGGCCGACCTCGGCCGGGGCACCAGCCGCAAGGCGCTGCTGGCGGCGGCCTTCTTCGTGCTGGGCCTGTCCACCGTGTTCCTGTTCCTCGGCTTCACCGCCTCGGTTTTCGGGCGGTTCTTCTTGCAGAACCAGGGCTGGTTCAACACCGCCGCCGGGATCATGGTCATGCTGTTCGGTGCGCATTTCCTCGGCGTGATCCGCATCCCGCTGCTGCTGCGCGAGGCGCGGATGGATGCGGGCGACCGCGGCGGCTCGGCGCTTGGCGCCTATGTGCTGGGGCTGGCCTTCGCCTTCGGCTGGACGCCCTGCATCGGCCCGCAGCTTGGCCTGATCCTCAGCCTTGCCGCGCAGGATGCCAGCCTCGCCCGTGGCACCGCGCTGCTGGCGGTCTATGCGCTTGGACTGGGCATCCCCTTCCTGCTGGTCGCCGCCTTCTTTCCGCGGCTGACCGGCGCCATGGCCTTCTTCAGGCGCAACATGGACCGGATCGAGCGGATCATGGGCCTGCTCTTGTGGACGATCGGACTTTTGATGCTGACCGGCGGCTTCTCGCAATTCTCCTGGTGGCTGCTGGAGACGTTCCCGGGGCTGGCGAGGCTCGGCTGACGGCACCTGCATAAAATGCGCGCGGACTCCGCTGCGGTTAAGCATCGGGAAACCCGCGAACCCTACTTTCCCTGCATCTGACGGATCTGGCGCCCATCCGCGCCGTGCAACAGGGAGTTCGCCTATGACCCGCCGCCTCGCCGCCGCCGCTGCCTTCGTGCTTGCCGCCAGCGCCCTGCCCGGCCTCGCCGCCGAGCTTGAAAGCCGCATGACGGCCTACGCGCAGACCGAGGTCGGTGCCTGGGCCCGGAACCCGGTGCTGATCAACGCGATTCGCGCCTCGAACGCCGCCCATGCCGCGCTGACGGCCGAGGGGATCACCGCGCTCGACCTTGCCTGGCGGGCCGAAATCGGCGCGCCGGAACGGCCCACCATCACGCCGGTGATGGACAACCCCGCCTCGGATTTCCTGCGCGCGCAGGTGCAGGCCGCCGGGGGCATGATCACCGAGGTGTTCGTGATGGATGCGACGGGGCTCAACGTCGCCACCTCGGGCCTGACCTCCGACTACTGGCAGGGGGACGAGGAAAAGTTCACCGAAACCTTTCGCGCCGGCGCCGGCGCCCTGCATCTGGGCGAGGTGGAGCTGGACGAGTCCACCCAGATCTATCAGGCGCAGGTGTCGATGACCGTCACCGACCCCGCGACCGGCCAGCCGATCGGCGCGATCACCGTCGCCCTGGACGCCGAATCGCTCTAGGCCGGGCCACGAAGACCCGCCGACCGCATTGCTCCTGCAAGGATTGCTCCTGATGGCCCGCTCCCAAGACCCGGCGCGCAGCGCGCGCTACCTGCCCCGATCGGTCTTCGCCAAGACCGCATTGCTGTTCGCGATCTGCACCGCGCAGATCGTCTGCGTGATGGCAATCCTCGACGCGCGCGCCACAAGCCGGTCTGCCCGCGAAAGCCTGCAACGTCAGGCAGAAATGATCGTCGACATGCTCGGCAAGGATGCGGGCGCAAGCATCCACTTCGACAAGGCCGATGTGCTGACCGAACAACTGCAACAGACGCTCGACCTCGCCGGCAACAGCTTGCTCGCCCTGGCCGCCTATGACGCGCAGGGCCAACTCTTTGCCCAGGCGGGCGCGCCCCCGACCGAGGCAATGGCCGCCGCGGGCCGCGAGGCGCTGACGCAAGACAGCATCTATTCGGCCGACGACCAGCAGACCTTCGGCCACAAGGCGCTTTTCGGCAAGGACAACGAGGTGGCGGGTGCCATCGTCGCCACGGCGAATGCCGGTCTGGCCGATACGCTGTCGCGCAACAGCGAGATTCGTGCCTTCCTGACGGGCGCAGTGCTGTTCGTGCTGACGCTGATCGCAATGTCGATCCCGTTCCGCCGGATGGTCTCGCGCCCGCTGCTGGCGGTGAACGGCGCGATGCAGCGGGTGGCGGCGGGCGACCATGAAACCG
Organism: Rhodobacteraceae bacterium UBA6141; assembly: GCA_002423245.1. Classification (GTDB taxonomy): domain Bacteria; phylum Pseudomonadota; class Alphaproteobacteria; order Rhodobacterales; family Rhodobacteraceae; genus Frigidibacter. Next base: position 2,197 of record DIVD01000048.1, on the reverse strand, counting down.
AGGTGCCGGCACGCGACCGCCAGGACGAGATTGGTGCCATCGCCCAGTCGCTCGAATCGTTCCGGCTGTCCTTGCAAGGAGCCGCCGAGGCCACGCGCATCGGGCTGTTCAAGGGCTCGGCCTACGAGGGCTGCTCTGCCGCGCTGATGATCTGCGACACCGACATGAAGATCCTGTTCGTCAACCCGGCGCTGATGCAGTTGATGACAGAGCAGACGGCCAATATCCGCGGCCGGCTGCCCAATTTCGATCCCACCGCGCTGGTCGGCAAGAACATGGACGACTTCCATGGCGGCGACATGACCGCGCGCCGCAGGCTCGCGGACCCTGGTGCGCTGCCGCTGAAAGCCGAATTGCGCTTTGGCCGCGCCAATCTGGTGATCGAGATCAGCGCGGTCCATGGGCCGGACCGGACCATGATCGGCTTCGTCGTCGAATGGAAGGACATGTCCGTCGAACTGCGTAACGCCGCCGTTCTTGACGCGATCGACGCCAACCAGCTCCGCGCCGAATTCAGCCCCGAGGGCCAGATCGAATTTGCCAATGCCACCTTCGCGCGGGTCATGGGCCGAAGCCCTGCCCGGCTTGAGGGGGTCGATTTCCGCAGCAGGATCAAGGTCGAGGGCTTCGACGATTTCGGCAAGATGCTGCAGGCACTGTCGGGCGGGCAGAGCATCACCGGCCATATCCGGCTGGACCGTCCGGATGGCGGCGAGGTGATCCTCGACGGCAGTTTCGGCGTGGTGCGCGAGCGCGGCAACCAGGTGCGCAGCCTGATCCTGCTTGGCACCGACGTCACCGCGACCGAAACCGCGAAAGCCGCGGCGGAGGCCGAGCGCAGCAAGATGGAGGCCGCCCAGCACCGCGTGGTCGAAGCGCTGCGCCTCGGGCTCGAACAACTCGCCGCCGGGGATCTGACAACCAGGTTGTCCGAGCCCTTCTCGGAAGATTACGAGCGGCTGCGCGCCTATTTCAACGACGCGACCGACCAGCTACGCGGCGCGATGCTGGGGGTCGTCGAGAATGCCGACGCCATCCGAGGCGAAGCCAGGGAGATTTCCGCCGCGGCGGACGATCTCAGCCGCCGCACCGAACAGCAGGCGGCGACGCTGGAACAGACCGCCGCCGCGCTGGATGAACTGACTTCCTCGGTCAAGTCCGCCGCCGATGTCGCGGGGCAGGCGAATCGCATGGTCTCTGAAGCCAAGGCCAATGCCGAAATGTCGGGCAATGTCGTGCGCGAGGCGGTGGTAGCGATGGGCGAGATCGAGGAAAGTTCCGGCAAGATCTCGCGCATCACCAGCGTGATCGACGAGATCGCCTTCCAGACCAACCTCCTGGCCCTGAACGCCGGCGTCGAGGCGGCCCGCGCCGGCGAGGCGGGACGCGGCTTCGCCGTCGTCGCATCCGAGATTCGTGCGCTGGCGCAGCGCTCCTCCGAAGCCTCGCGCGAGATTGCCGGCCTGATCTCGGCGTCCTCGCACCAGGTCAAGCGCGGCGTCGATCTGGTCGGCCAGGCAGGGCAGGCGCTTGGCGGCATCGAAACCTCTGTGGCGGATATCTATTCGTGCGTATCCGACATCGCCGTCTCGGCGCGCGAGCAATCCTCGGGGCTTGCGGAGATCAACATCGCAGTGAACCAGCTGGATCAGGTGACCCAGCAGAACGCCGCGATGTTCGAAGAGACGACCGCTGCCAGCCATTCGCTCAATCGCGAGGCAGAGGCGCTGACCGCCACGATGAGCCGATTCCGGACAGGCACCGAGACCAGCGAAGCACCATCCCGCCCCGCCGCGCGCCAATTGCCGCCGACCGCCGGGCGGACCGCCTCGCCGGCACCGCGTCCCGCTCCCAAGCTCGCCATTGCCTCAGGAGGAGACCGCCGCTTGACCTCCCGGGCCGTCAAGCCGGTCGCCAGCAACGACGATTGGGAAGACTTCTGAGCCGGCTTGCCACGACCACCCTGGCCCGTTTCCGGGGCCGGGGGCGGCGCTGACCCGGGAATCCGGCATTATCTAGTGCTGCGACTCTAACGCTTGTCGCCCGCGAGCGACTTTTTCGAAGATGGTGGGGTCGTGTCGCGAAAGCTGTGGAAATTCTTGGCGTCGTGCTCCGGGCATGTGAATGGTCGTGCTCTCAGGCGGCGAGGCTGAGACAAGTGTTCCGCGACACTGCTCATGAAATCGCGCGACATCGA
>DIVD01000088.1 GCA_002423245.1 Rhodobacteraceae bacterium UBA6141 | reverse complement strand
CGGGCATCCCGGTCTCGATCGACATGCTGGGCAGCGTCCAGGCGCCCGACTGGAACTCGTGGCTGTACGGCGCCGCCGCGCCCGTGGTCGTCGGCACACCGAAGGCCGCCTTCAGCCAGAAGCCGAGGGCCTCGGCGCGGATCGCGGTGGCGTCGGGCGCAGTGTTGGCGGCGGCAACAGTGCTGTCGGGATCGCGCGGCGAAACCTGGGTGTTGTCGTCTGCAACACCCGTCGAAGGGGTTTCGGGATCCGCGCCGGTTGCAAAGGGATCAGCGTCGTACGCCGGTGCCGTCTCGGGCGGCTGACCGTCGCCGTCCCGAAGTTCGTCCGTGTCATCGTCGATTTCCACGACCGCTTCGACCAGCTCGCGCGGCGCGTTGCGGAAGCGCGCGATATCGAAGCTGGCCGCGATCCGCACCGGCTCCGCCATGCGCGTGGCAAGGCCCGCCTCCAGCGCCTCAGCGGCTGTGAGCCAGGTCTCGGCCGCCATCAGTGCGGCGATCTCGTCCTCGGGCTTGCCGGATCGGGCGGCATAGCCGCGCAGCATGCCGGCCGCGATCTTGTCCAGCGTTCCGGCCATGTCGCGCATGTCAGCGGCGGTGCCGATGACCATGCCGGAGGGATCGTGGATCATCAGGAAGGCATTCTCGGGCATGACGATCTCGTCGCCCGCCATGGCGATGTAGGAGGCCGCCGAAGCCGCGATGCCGTCGATCCAGATGGTGACCATGCCCGCATGGCGGCTCAAGGCCGAGACCTATCGCTTCCTGCGGCAGGACCGGCCGACGGTGGAAGACGTCGCCGCTGGTGCGTCCTTCCCGCCCGGCACCGTGCATCTGCCGGACTGGGCCGACGGCGAGTGGCTGGAACCCGCCGCTGGAAAACATCAACTCGCTCGTCGCCTCCGGCGGTCCGCGCCTGCTGGCCCGCGCGCGGGAACTGGTCGTTACCAACGGGTATGCGGCGAATCGCATCCGCTGCGGCATCGAGTTCGACCTGATCGGCCGGCGCGTGGCCTATCACTTCCGTCGCCGCCATCCCGGTGACAGCACCGACCAGCGGGTCGCGATGCCAGAAACGGTGCGCGTGCCTGCCGAGGACGTGCTGCACATCTACCGGCCCATCGACGCGGGGCAAATCCGGGGGCTGCCGCATGTGGCGCCGGCCATGGTGCGGCTGTTTCTGCTCGATCAGTACGACGACGCCGAACTGGACCGGAAGAAGACGGCGGCGATGTTCGCGGGCTTCATCACCAAGACCGCGCCGGAAGATCCGATGCTGGGCGAAGGCGCCGCCGATCTCGACGGGGCGGCAATCGCCAGCCTCGAGCCCGGCACGATGCAGGTGCTGTTGCCCGGTGAGGACGTAAAGTTCTCGTCGCCTGCCGATGTCGGTGGCGGCTATGAGGCATTCCAGTACCGCACGCTGCTTGCGGTCTCGGCATCGCTGGGACTGCCGTATCACCTGGTCACCGGCGATGTGCGGCAGGCCAACTACTCGTCCTTGCGCGCCGAACTGGTCGAGTTCCGTCGCCGCGTGCAGCAGTTGCAGCACGGCGTGATCGCGCATCAGCTCTGCCGTCCCATCTGGGCGCGCTGGCTGGAAACCGCGCAACTGGCGGGCCGCCTCGACCTGCCCGATCCGGCGGCTGCGCGGATGGTGCAGTGGATCCCGCCGCGCTGGGACTGGGTCGATCCGCTGAAGGACATCCAGGCGCAGGTGCTGGCCATGGAGGCCGGCATCACCTCGCGGCGCAAGGTGGTCGAAGCCACCGGCTACGACGTCGAGGAGGTCGACCGCGAGAATGCGGTGGATGCCGCGCGCGCCAAGGCGCTCGGGCTGCGCTACCGCACCAGCCCCGGCGAGACACAGGGTGCGCGGGCAACACCGACCCAGACGCCGAAACCAGACGACGATGGCGACGGGTCCGCCGCTCAATCCGAACAGGAGTAAGACCATGAACACTTGGTACACGATCCGCGCCCGGGCTTCGGGAGCGGAAGTGCTGATCTATGACGAGATCGGCGCTTACGGCGTCAGCGCCAAGGGGTTTCTGGCCGAGCTGGGTGCGCTGCCGGACGACGCCCCCATCGATCTGCGCCTCAACAGCCCCGGCGGCTCGGTCTTCGATGCGGTCGCGATCCACAATGCGCTGAAGGTCGAGGTCGCCACGGTCCAGAGCCGCGCGCCGCGCCGGAGCCGTTTTCCACCGATGGTCGCATCCACATAGGTCGGCCCGGTCACCGGGCTGGCGCGATTGAAGCCCTCGAGTCCCTTGACCGGCGCCACCTGTGCAAAGCCGACCTGGCGGGCCCAGCCGTAGACCGCAGAGGTCTCGAAGCCTGTATCGATCGCAAACCGCGCGATGGTCAGATGCTGACCGGAGGCATGTTGCCAGACCTTGCCAAGAAGGTTCGTGAGCTTCTGCCAGCATTCTGGATCGCCCGGCCCGCCGTCGATCACGACGTGATCGACCAGCCAGCTTTCAAGCCCGCGACCCCAGGCCCAGACATCGACCTCGATCCGGTCCTTCTGCACGTCGGCCCCGGCGGTCAGGAACAGCCCGCCCGCGGGCACCGTGCCGGATGGCCAGCGCTCGCGCCGGTCGTAAAGCCGCTGCCAGTCGGGGGCTTCTCCGGTCTCGACCCATGTCTCGCCGAGGATCGTGTTGCG
>DIVD01000005.1 GCA_002423245.1 Rhodobacteraceae bacterium UBA6141 | reverse complement strand
CAACAAGCTGCGCGGCGGCCTGAAGATCGCTGCCGTGAAGGCGCCGGGCTTCGGCGACCGTCGCAAGGCGATGCTGCAGGATCTGGCGATCCTGACCGGCGGTCAGGTCATCAGCGAAGACCTCGGCATGAAGCTGGAGAATGTCACCATCGACATGCTCGGCAAGGCCAAGAAAGTCTCGATTACCAAGGACAACACCACCATCGTCGATGGCGGTGGCGACAAGGCCGAGATCGCGGCCCGCGTGACGCAGATCCGCGCGCAGATCGAGGAAACCACCTCGGACTACGACAAGGAAAAACTGCAAGAGCGCGTGGCCAAGCTGGCCGGCGGCGTTGCGGTGATCCGCGTGGGCGGCATGACCGAGACCGAGGTGAAGGAGCGCAAGGATCGCGTCGATGACGCCCTGAACGCGACCCGTGCGGCCGTGCAGGAAGGCATCGTCGTCGGCGGCGGCGTGGCCCTGATCCAGGCTGCCAAGATGCTTGACGGGCTGAGCGGCGTCAACTCCGACCAGGATGCCGGCATCGCCATCGTCCGCAAGGCGCTGGAAGCCCCGCTGCGCCAGATCGCGCAGAACGCGGGTGTCGACGGATCCGTCGTGGCCGGCAAGGTGCGCGAGTCCAGCGACCCGGCCTTCGGGTTCAACGCGCAGACCGAAGAGTATGGCGACATGTTCGCCTTCGGCGTGATCGACCCGGCGAAAGTCGTGCGGACCGCGCTGGAGGATGCAGCCTCGGTCGCGGGCCTGCTGATCACCACCGAAGCCATGATCGCCGAAAAGCCGCAGGAGAAGGCTGGCGCCGGTGCCGGCGGCATGGGCGGCATGGGCGGCATGGACGGCATGATGTAAGTTCGGCACCCCTGCCGAAACGAAAAAGGGGCCCTCTCGGGGGCCCCTTTTGCCGTGCGCCCCGCCGCCCCGCCGCCGCCCCGCCGCCGCGTCTGCCGCAGGCCGGGCGCCGCGGTTTGACGCAGCCGGCGGGGCGGACGGAACCCGGTCCGTATGCTCGTCGTTGCACAGGGCGGCATGGCCGGGGCAGAGCGCCTTCCACCGGGCCGCCTTTGCAAGACCAAGGGGCGCGGCCCCGGAAAGAACGCGATGAAACTGTTTCAGTGCCAATGTTGCGGCCAGGTGCTGCATTTCGAGAACACCGTCTGCCTGCGCTGCGGGCGCAACGTCGGCTACCTGCCGGAGCGGGGCGAGATGCTCGCGGTCGAGCCCCAGGGTGCGCTCTGGGTCGTCGCCGGCGAGGGCGACGCGGAGGCGGCGCCGCGCGAGGAGGGCGCCCTGCGCTTCTGCGCCAACTGGGAACGCAGCGCCTGCAACTGGATGGTGCCGGCGGGCGAGGGCGAGGACGAGGCCTTCTGCCTTGCCTGCATCCACAACCGCACGGTGCCCGACCTGTCGGACCCGCTGAACCACAGCCGCTGGCAGAAGATCGAGGCGGCCAAGCGGCGGCTGATCTACTCGCTGCTGCGGCTGGATCTGCCGCTGCCGAGGCCCGGCGATGGCAGCCCCGAGCCGCTGGTCTTCGACTTTCTCGCCGACGCGCAGGGTGCGGCCGAGCGGGTGCTGACCGGCCATGCCGACGGGGTGATCACCATCTCGCTGACCGAAGCCGACGATGCCACGCGCGAGAAGATGCGGATCGAGATGGGCGAGGCCTACCGCACCCTCCTCGGCCATTTCCGCCACGAGGTCGGCCACTACTACTGGGATCTTCTGGTGCGCGACGGCGGGCATCTGGAGCCATTCCGGGCGCTTTTCGGCGATGATACCGAGGATTACGCCGAGGCGCTGAACCGACACTATGCGAACGGCGCTCCGGCCGACTGGCAAGAGAACCATGTCAGCGCCTATGCCACCATGCACGCATGGGAAGACTGGGCCGAGACCTGGGCGCATTACCTGCACATGGTCGATACGCTGGAAACCGCCGCGGCCTTCGGCCTGCGGGTGGAGCCGGACCTCGACGAGGATGGCGAATTGAGCACCGAGCTGGATTTCGATCCGCACAGGGTGCGGCGCATCCGGCGGCTTCTGGCGGCGTGGATGCCGCTGACCGTGGCGCTGAACGCGCTGAACAGGTCGATGGGTCAGGCGGACCTCTATCCCTTCGTGCTGCCGCCTGCGGTGCTGGAAAAACTGGCCTTCGTTCACGACCTGGTGGTGCAGCGGCGCAGCGCCCCGGCCTAGAGCCGTGCCAGGAAAAGGATCATGTGCACAAGATATCGGCGCCTTCGCCGCCGCCTGTCGGGCTGTCTTGCGCTGCATTGCGGCGCGGATTGCGCCTGCGCAGCACAGGCGTAAACTGGCGGGAAGCGTCCGGTCCCGTGGCCGGGCGCCCGTCGAGGGAGGGGCCCATGGAACTGCGCGAGGTTGAAGGTCGGGACCACATGTTCGTGTCGATCCTGCTGCAGACCGCCTTCGAACGGCCGCAGGAAGCGCGTCTTGTCGAGGCGTTGCGCGCCGCGGGCGACCTTGCGCTGGAGCTTGTGGCCGAGCAAGACGGCCAGGTGATGGGGCATATCGCCTTCGCCCGGCTGACAGCGCCCGAAGGCTGGTGGGCGCTGTCCCCGGTCTGCGTGATGCAAAGCCGGCAGGGCCGGGGCCTCGGCGGCGAGATCATCCGCTACGGCCTTGACATGTGCCGGCAGCGCCATGCAAGGGCGGTGGTCGTGGTCGGCGGGTCATCCTATTACAGCCGCTTCGGGTTCTCGCTGAAGGCGGCCGAGAACCTGACGACGCCCTATGCGCGCGAATACACGCTGCTCTACCCCATCGCCCCCGGCACCGCCGGCGCCAGCGAACGGCTGATCTATCCCGCACCCTTCGCCGGGCTCTGACCCTGCCGGGCGGCAGGCGCCGCCAGCGTCGGCCTTGTCGGAGCGGCGGCGCCGCGCCTATCCGCGGCGCGGGTTCACGCGGTTGACATGGCCCATCTTGCGCCCCGGCCGCGCCTCGGCCTTGCCGTAAAGGTGGATCGCGGTGCCGCTCTCGCGCGCCAGCGCCGGCACCTGCAGCACATCGTCGCCGATCAGGTTCAGCATCTCGACATCGGCAAAGCGGCTGCCGTCGCCCAGCGGCCAGCCGGCCACGGCGCGGACATGCTGCTCGAACTGGTCCACCGCGCAGCCGTTCTGCGTCCAGTGGCCCGAGTTGTGCACCCGGGGCGCGATCTCGTTCACGATCAGCCCCTGGCGCGTCACGAACAGCTCCACCCCCATCACGCCCACATGACCAAGCGCATTGAGGATCCGCGCCGCGACCAGCACCGCATCGCTGCGCAGCGAGGGCGCGATGCGGGCGGGCACCGTGGTGGTGTGCAAGATGCCGTCCCTGTGGACGTTCTCGCCGGGGTCATAGGCGGCAACCTCGCCATCCGCGCCGCGGGCGGCGATGACCGAGATCTCGCGGCTGAAGTCGATGAAGCCCTCCAGCACCGCCGGTTGCCCGGCCATCGCCGCCAGCGCCTCGGCGGCCTGCTCCGGCGCCATGATCCGCGCCTGCCCCTTGCCGTCATAGCCAAGCCGCGCGGTCTTCAGGATCGCCGGCGTGCCGATCCGCTCCAGCGCGGCCTCCAGATCGGCGGCATCCTCGACGGCGCACCAGGGTGCGGTGGCCAGCCCCTCGCCGTTCAGGAAGGTCTTTTCGAGGATCCGGTCCTGGCTGATCGCCAGCGCGCGGCGGTTGGGGCGGATCGGGCAGAAGCTCTCGATCAGGTCCAGCGCCGAGGTGGGGATGTTCTCGAACTCGTAGGTCACCACATCGACCGAGGCGGCGAAGGCGGCCAGCGCCTGCGCGTCCTCATAGGGTGCGGTGGTGACGCGGTGGCAGACATCGGCGGCGGGCGGGTTCGCGGCGGGTTCGTAGATATGGGCACGCAGGCCAAGGCGGCTGGCGGCGACCGCCAGCATCCGGCCAAGCTGCCCGCCGCCAAGTATGCCGATGGTGGCGCCGGTGGGCAGGGGGGCCGCCCGCTCAGTCATCGGAGGGCGCGTCCGGGATCGAGGCCGTCAGCGCCGCGCGCCACGCATCGAGCCGCGCGGCAAGGCCCGCATCGCTGAGCGCAAGGATACCCGCCGCCATCAGCCCGGCATTGGCCGCGCCGGCTGCGCCGATCGCCATCGTCGCGACCGGAAAGCCCTTCGGCATCTGCACGATGGAATAAAGGCTGTCGACGCCCGACAGCGCCCGCGTCTGCACCGGCACGCCGACGACCGGAATCCGCGTCTTGGAGGCCATCATCCCCGGCAGATGCGCCGCGCCGCCCGCGCCCGCGATGATCACCTGCAGCCCGCGATCCGCCGCCGCCTTGCCATAGGCCCAGAGCCGGTCGGGAGTGCGATGCGCGGACACGATCTTCGCCTCATAAGCGACGCCGAGCTCGTCCAGTATCGCCGCCGCCTCCTTCATCGTGGGCCAGTCCGACTGGCTGCCCATGATGATCCCGACCTTCACGTCCATCGCTGCCCCCAAGAACCGGAATGCAGACTATAGCCGGGGCGGCCTGGCGCGCAATGGTGGCCGCGGGGGTTTGGCGCGGAGGTTTGGCGCGGAGGCTTGCGGGGCTCCTCTCGCCCCGGCCCATCGGCCGGATGCCGGGCCGTCAGGCGATGATGTCGGGGGTCAGCTGATCCTCGATCCGCGCGATCTGGTCCTTGAGCCCCAGCTTGTGCTTCTTCAGCCGGCGCAGGGCCAACTGGTCGCCGCGGCCGCTGACCTCCAGCGCGTGGATCGCCTCGTCAAGGTCGCGGTGCTCGCGGCGCAGGACGCCGAGCTTCACCCGCAAGACCTCGTCATGGTTCATCTCCATCGGCGCGTGCATGTCCATGGGGGCGTTCAACTTGTCCTGTGGGCGCCCGAGCCGCCCCGCGCGCGGTTTTTCGAAACATAGCGTTTTCCGGCGCTTGGGGGAAGCGAAGTCTGGCCGCCCCTCTTGCCGAGCCCCTGCGCGGCTCCCATATCTGGGTGCAAGGGCTGCCGGAACGGGGTCCTGCCTGCAATGTCGCTTGGACGAGGACTTGCCAATGACGAAACCGACCTTTGGGGCCCATCCTTTCCTCCTGGGCTTCGATCAGCTGGAACGGCTGGTAGAACGAACGGCGAAAGCCGGAACCGACGGCTATCCGCCCTTCAACATCGAGCAATCGGGCGAGAATGCCTATCGCATCACCCTCGCCGTCGCCGGCTTCCGCGAGGCGGATCTGACGATCACCGTCGAGGACCGGCAGCTTCTGATCCGAGGCAGGCAGGCAGAGGAGGATGCGGCGCGCATCTATCTGCATCGCGGCATCGCCGCCCGCGCCTTCCAGCGCAGCTTCGTGCTGGCCGAGGGGGTGGAGGTGGCAGGCGCCGCGCTGGAGAATGGCCTGCTGCATGTCGATCTGAAGCGGGCGGTGCCGGAGCAGGTGGTGCAGATCATCCGCATCGGGCGCAACTGACGGGAAAGGGGAAATACAATGAACACCAATTATGATTTCGGCCCCGAAGCGGGCGAACGCATCGTCTATGTGCGCAGCGTGGCCGTGACGGACCTGCCCGGAGAGGTGCAGGCCCAGGCCGGGGGGCTGCAGACGCTCTATGCCGTGCACGACGCGGATGGCGAGCGGCTGGCGCTGGTGCGTGACCGCAAGCTTGCCTTCATGCTGGCGCGGCAGCACGACCTTGCACCGGTCAGCGCGCACTGACCCGCGCAACATGGCAATGAAAAACGCAAGGCGGCCGCAGGGCCGCCTTCTTGCGTTGGAGCATCGGGGGAGCATCGGGGGAGGGGCAGCGCGGAGGGACGGCGCAGGCGACCTTGCGCGCCCCGTTCTCAGGCCTTCCGTTTTCAGGCCGGCTGCGGGGTGCCGGTATCGCGTTGCTGTTGGGCGGGCGCGCGATTCTCGTTGTCGGGGCCCGGGGCGGGCGCGGCAAGTGCCTCGGCAAGGCAGGCAGCGATCCGTTCCGGTGTGCTGGGCTTTGTGCAGATCAGCGCCTGCTTGAACGCCGCCAGCAGGCTGACCGGATCGGCGCGGCCGGTGTGAAAGACGAAGGGCACCCCCTGCTCCTCGAGGAAGCGGGCCAGCGGAAACACGGTCTCGCCATTCAGATCCACATCGAGGATGGCGCCGTCGACCTTCATGCTCTTGACCAGATCCAGCGCGGGGCCAAGCCGATAGCACGGGCCGACCACCGCCGCCCCCAACTCTTCCATCGTCATGGCCAGGTCGAGCGCAAGCAGCGCCTCGTCTTCCACGACCATGATCTTCTTGCCTTCCAACATCGTCCCGGTCCTTGCCTGCAGCCGCCGGCCCCCCGCATTTCCGCCTTGCCGAGCGAACCCCCGGCGGCGGCCGGTCAATTTTGCCCCGGCGTCCTCTTCCTTGCCTCGCCCCTTGCAGCGAAAAGGTCTGTCACTTCGGGCCCAAGCCTTTGCGCCCGGGCTGGGGCAGCCCGTCCTCGGCCAGCGGTTCGTGCGATACCACATCAACCGTTTCACCGGAAGCAACGTCCATCTGCCGGCAGAGTTCCCGCAACTGCGGACAAGCCTGATCATTGACGCTGTTGGTTACCATCCGGTTGAAGCGCAGCCCGTCGGCACGCCGGGTCGCGCCGCGGGAAACGGCGGGCGCAGCACCCGTGCAGGATGCCGCGCCCTTGCCCTCATCCGTGCAGGGCGCCGTCAGCGGCCGCCGATCAGGCCCATGCTTTCCAGCTTCAGGATCACCTGATGCGCGCAGTTGTCGACATCGACATTCTCGGTCTCGACGCGCAGTTCCGGGTCCGCGGGCACTTCATAGGGGTCGGAAATGCCGGTGAATTCCTTGATCTTGCCCTCGCGGGCCAGCTTGTAGAGCCCCTTGCGGTCGCGCCTCTCGCATTCCTCGATGGCGGTGGCGACATGCACCTCGACGAAGGCGCCGTATTGCTCGATCATCTCGCGCACGGCGCGGCGGGTCGCGGAATAGGGTGCGATCGGCGCGCAGATCGCGATGCCGCCGTTCTTGGTGATCTCGGAGGCGACATAGCCGATGCGCATGATGTTGATGTCGCGATGCTCCTTCGAGAAGCCAAGCTCCGAGGACAGGTGCTTGCGCACCACATCCCCGTCCAGCAGCGTGACCGGACGGCCGCCCATTTCCATCAGCTTGACCATCAGCGCATTGGCGATGGTGGACTTGCCCGAGCCGGAGAAGCCGGTGAAGAACACGGTGAAGCCCTGCGCGGCGCGGGGCGGGCGGGTGCGGCGCAACTCGGCGACAACCGCCGGGAACGAGAACCATTCGGGGATTTCCAGCCCCTCGGCCAGACGGCGGCGCAGTTCGGTGCCCGAGATGTCGAGGATGGTGGCGCCCGGCTCGACCTCGTCGCGCGGTTCGTATTGCGCGCGTTCCTGCACATAGACCATCTGCTTGAAATCGACCATCTCGACGCCGATCTCGTCCTGGTACTTGCCGAACAGCTCCTGCGCCGCATAGGGGCCGTAGAAATCCTGCCCGGCAGAGTTCTTGCCCGGCCCGGCATGGTCGCGCCCGACGATCATGTGGGTGCAGCCGTGATTGCGGCGGATGATGCCGTGCCACACCGCCTCGCGCGGGCCGGCCATGCGCATCGCAAGGTTCAGAAGGCTCATGGTCGTGGTGGTGGCCGGATACTGGTCCAGCACCGCCTCGTAGCAGCGCACGCGGGTGAAGTGGTCGATGTCGCCCGGCTTGGTCATGCCGACGACCGGGTGGATCAGCAGGTTCGCCTGCGCCTCGCGCGCGGCGCGGAAGGTCAGTTCCTGATGGGCGCGGTGCAGCGGGTTGCGGGTCTGGAAGGCCACGACGCGGCGCCAGCCCATCTTGCGGAAGAAGGCGCGCAGCTCGTTGGGGGTGTCGCGGCGGGCCTTGAAGTCGTAGTGCACGGGCTGCTGGATGCCGACCACCGGGCCGCCCAGATACACCGGGCCGGCCTGGTTGTGCAGGTAGTTCACCGCCGGATGCGCCAGATCGTCGGCGCCGAACACCATTTCGGCCTCGCGCGCCTTGTCGGGGGTGTACTTGTCCGACACCGACAGGATCGCAAGGATCACGCCTTCCTGGTCGCGCAGGGCGATGTCCTGGCCCGGCTCGATCCCGGCGGCAAATGCCTCGCTGACGTCGAGCGTGATCGGAATCGGCCAGAGCGTGCCGTCGGCCAGCCGCATCTCCTCGACGACGCCGGTGTAATCCGCCTCGGTCAGGAAGCCCTTCAGCGGGTTGAACCCGCCGTTCATCAACAGCTCCAGATCGCAGATCTGACGCGGGGTCAGATCCCACGAAGGCAGCGTCCCGGCCTCGTGCTTCAGCTTCTGGGCGGATTCGTGGGACACATACAGCTCCGGGATCGGAGCTAGGTTCGGGAGGGGCATGGCTTCTTGCCTTCGGTTGGAAATGCGCGGATCAGCACGGAAAGGCCCGGCTTCGGTGGCAGCTATCGCCGGACCATGGCGGATTTCAAGCTTTCCCGAGGACTTGCGATGAAAAACGGGCCATTGTGGCCCGCCCTGCACGCAACGCGGAACGTCATTCCGCCGCGGCCGCCAGAAAGCGTTCGGCGTCCAGCGCGGCCATGCAGCCCATTCCTGCCGAGGTGACCGCCTGGCGGTACACATGGTCGGTCAGATCGCCTGCCGCGAACACGCCGGGAATCGAGGTGGCGGTCGATCCCGGCTCGACCTTCACATAGCCGCCCGAATGCAGCTCGAGCTGGTCCCTGACCAGTTCCGAGGCCGGCGAATGGCCGATCGCCACGAAGACGCCCGCGCAGGGAATGTCGGTCGTCTCGCCGGTCAGCACGTTGCGCGCGCGCACCCCCGTCACGCCCAGCGGCGCCTCGGTGCCCAGAACCTCGGTCACCTCGTGGTTCCACACCACCTCGATCCTGTCGTGCCTGAACAGGCGGTCCTGCATGATGCGCTCGGCGCGGAGCGTGTCGCGGCGGTGGATCAGCGTCACCTTGCTGGCGAAGTTGGTCAGGAACAGCGCCTCCTCCACCGCGGTGTTGCCGCCGCCGATCACCGCCACCTCCTTGCCGCGATAGAAGAAGCCGTCACAGGTGGCGCAGGCCGACACGCCGAACCCCTTGAACTTCTCTTCCGAGGGCAGCCCCAGCCAGCGCGCCTGCGCGCCGGTGGCAAGGATCACCGCATCGGCGGCATAGGTGGTGCCGCTGTCGCCGGTCGCGGTGAACGGGCGCCGCGACAGGTCCAGCGACAGGATGATGTCGCCGATGATCTGTGTCCCCATCGCGCGGGCATGGGTTTCCATCTTCACCATCAGGTCCGGTCCCATGACCGAGACCTCGCCCGGCCAGTTCTCCACATCGGTGGTGATCGTGAGCTGCCCGCCCGGCTGGATGCCCTGCACCAGGACCGGCCCCAGCATCGCGCGCGCGGCATAGATCGCCGCCGTGTAACCCGCCGGCCCCGAGCCGATGATCAGAACCCGGCTCTGCCTGGTCTCGCCCATGTCTGCGTCCCTCCTGCAAGGTGCCCTTGCACCCCGGTCCCTCATGCAAGGCGCCCTTGCACCCCGGTCCCGGCCGATATAGAGCCGCCGGCGGCGCGCGAAAACCCCGGATCTTGCCGCGGCGGGCGGCGGCGCGGGGCGGGCCGGCCGCTGCGGCCTGTTCCTGCGGCGCCGAAGGGCGCGCCGGCCCGGCTGGCGGGGCTTCGCCCTCCTCGCTGCCGCCGCAGTCCGCGCGCCGCAGTCCGCGCTTTCGTGAAACATTATTGCGCCGGTCCCGTCGCGGGGGTAAGTAACGACAAAATTCCGAAAGAGGAACGCAATGGCCGGCCACAGACTCGACGAGATCGACCGCAAGATCCTTGCCGAGCTGCAGGCGGACGGGCGCATGACCAATGTGGAACTGGCGCGGCGCGTCGGCATTTCGGCGCCGCCCTGCCTGCGCCGGGTCCGCACCTTGGAAGAGGCGGGCTTCATCCGCGGCTTCCATGCCGACGTGAACCCGCGCGAGCTGGGCTTCGAGGTGGCGGTCTTCGCGATGGTGCGCCTGCACAGCCAGGCCGAAACCGACCTTTCGGCCTTCGAGGCGCGCTGCCGGGCCTGGCCGCTGGTGCGAGAGTGCCACATGCTGAACGGCGAGATCGACTTCATCCTGAAATGCGTCTCGCCCGACCTCTCGACCTTCCAGACCTTCCTGACCGGCGAGCTGACGGCGGCCGACAACGTGGCCAGCGTGAAGACCAGCCTCGTGATCCGCTGCGCCAAGGACGAACCGGGCGTGCCGTTCGACGTGCTGGAGGACCGGGTGAAGCGGCTGGCCTGAGCCTCGGCCGGGCCGCGGCTCTACAGCAGCGCCTTCACCTTCGCCGCCACCGCCTCGGCGGTGATCCCGAATTCGGCATAGAGCCGCTCTGCCGGGGCAGAGGCGCCGAAGCCCGCCATCCCGATGAAACCGGCCTTCGCCTCCTTGCCGCGCTCGCCCAGCAAGAAGCGGTCCCAGGGCATCCGCACCGCGGCCTCCACCGCCACGCGGACCGGGCCGGCGGGCAGCACCTTGCGCCGATAGCCTTCCTCCTGCGCCGCGAACAGCTCCATGCAGGGCATGGACACGACGCGCGTGCCGATGCCCTCGGCCTCCAGCGCGGCGCGGGCGGCCATGGCGATTTCCACCTCCGACCCGCTCGCCATCAGGATCGCCTGGCGCTTGCCCGTCGCCTCGGCCAGCACATAGCCGCCCTGCGCGGTGAGGTTGCGGTTGCTGTGCGATTTGCGCAGCGTCGGCAGGTTCTGCCGGCTGAGGGCCAGCACCGAGGGCGTGTGCATCGTGCTCAGCGCCAGTTCCCAGGCCTCGGCCGTCTCGATGATGTCGGCGGGGCGGAAGGTCCAGGTGTTCGGCGTCGCCCGGCAGATCGCCAGATGCTCGACCGGCTGATGCGTCGGGCCATCCTCGCCCAGGCCGATGGAATCATGCGTCATCACATAGACCGCGGGCACCCCCATCAGCGCCGAAAGCCGCATCGCCCCGCGCGCGTAATCGCTGAAGCACAGGAAAGTGCCGCCATAGGGCCGCACGCCGCCATGCAGCCACAGCCCGTTCATCGCCGCCGCCATGCCATGCTCGCGGATGCCGTAATGCACATAGCGGCCCTTGCGGTTGCCGGGGCCGAACACGCCCAGATCGGCGGTCCTGGTCAGGTTCGATCCGGTCAGGTCGGCCGAGCCGCCGATGGTCTCGGGCACGGCCTCGTTCACCGCCCCCAGCACCATTTCGCTGGCCTTGCGGGTGGCAACCTTCGGGGCAGCCTCGGACTGCGCCTTCTTGAAGGCGCGGATCGCGGCGGCGAGTTTCCTCGGCACGCCGCCGGCCATCTGGCGCAGGAACTCCTCGCGCCGGGCGGCCGGCAGCGCGGCCAGCCGCTCCTCCCAGGCGGCGCGTTCGGCGGCGCCGCGGCTGCCGATGGCCCGCCAGGCCGCGAGGATGTCGGACGGGATCTCGAAGGGGCCATGCGGCCAGCCATAGACCTCGCGCGTTGCCGCGATTTCCGCCTCGCCCAGCGGCGAGCCGTGGGCCTGGTAGCTGTCGGCCTTGGTCGGCGCGCCGAAACCGATGATGGTCTTGCAATCCACCATCACCGGGCCCTTCGCGGCCTTGGCCTCGGTCAGCGCGCGGTCGATGTCGTCGGGGTCGTGCCCGTCGCAGTGCAGCACCGTCCAGCCCGAGGCGGCAAAGCGCGCGCGCTGGTCGGTGCGGTCGGACATCGAAACCCGCCCGTCGATGGTGATGTCGTTGTTGTCCCACAGCACGATCAGGTTCGAGAGCTGCTGCATCCCCGCAAGGCCGATCGCCTCCTGGCTGATCCCCTCCATCAGGCAGCCGTCGCCCGCGAGCACCCAGGTGCGGTGATCGACGATCTTGCTGCCGAACCGCGCCTGCAGCGACTGCTCCGCAATCGCCATGCCGACGGCGGTGGCGAGGCCCTGGCCCAGCGGGCCGGTGGTGGTCTCGATCGCCTCCACGAGGAAGTTCTCGGGATGGCCCGCCGTCAGCGCGCCCCACTGCCGGAATGCCTTGATCTGCTCGAGCGTGATCTGCGCATCGCCGCACAGGTAGAGCAGCCCGTAGATCAGCATCGAGCCATGCCCCGCCGACAGCACGAAGCGGTCGCGGTCGGCCCATTTCGGCGCCGAGGCGTCGAATTTCAGGTGCCTTTCAAACAGCACCGTCGCCACATCGGCCATGCCCATCGGCAGGCCGGGATGGCCGGAACCGGCGGCCTGCACCGCATCCATCGCCAGCGCGCGCAGGGCGGCGGCCTTCATCCAGTGGTCGGTGCGGGTCGCGCGGAGCGTGGCGATATCCAAGGCGGCATCCTTCGGCAGCGGAAAAAGCGTCGCGCGTTCAATAGCAGCCCCCGCCCCGAGTTCAAGCGCGGGCAGGCGCCGCAGCGGCGGAACGGGCGGGAAAAGGGGGTAAAAGCCCCCGGCAAATGCGCTAGGATCGCCCGAAGGCGTCGCAGGACCGATTCGCCGCTGCTCTGGCGGCGCCGGCTGCGGCGGGCAGGACCGAATGACACCCGGAACGGGGAAGGGCGGATGAGCGACATTGCGGAGTATGAACGGCGGATCGCCGCGGCGCTGGACCGGATCGGCGAGCGCGTCGAGAGGATGGCGCAGGCCGCGCCCGCCCCGGCTGCCGCTGCGGCCCAGTCGGGCGAGCCCGCCGAGGGGGCGGCGCTGCGCGATGCGCTCGAGTCGGAACGCGCCGCCAATGCGCAACTGGTCGAGCGGGTGCGCGCGCTCAAGGACAAGCAGGACAGCACCATCGGCGCGCTGGAACGGCGGGTCGCGAGGCTGACCGCGCTGCTGGAGGCGGGCGGATCGGATGCGGCCAGGCTGCGCCGCGCCAATGCGCAACTGGCCGAGGCCGGCATGGCGCTGCGCGAGGCGATGGAGGCGGGCCTGCCCGATCCGGCGCTGATCGACAGGGCGATGCTGGCGGAACTGGAGGCGCTGCGCGCCGCCCGCGCCTCGGAGGCCGCCGAGATGGACGAGATCCTCGCCGAAATCAGACCCCTGCTGACGGCGGTCGCCACGGGAAGCGCCACGGCAAGCGCCACCGGGAACACCACGGGGGCTACCAATGGCTGAAGTGCGCATCACCATCGGCGGGCGCGAATTCGACGTGGCCTGCCGCGAGGGCGAGGAACACTTCCTGCGCAGCGCCGCGCAGATGCTGGACACCGAGGCACAAGGCCTTGTCGGCCAGCTTGGCCGGATGCCGGAATCGCGGATGCTGCTGATGGCCGGGCTGCTGCTCGCCGACCGCACCGCCGCGATGGAAGAGCGGATCCGCAGCGCCGAGGAGCGCGCGCAGGCGGCCGAGGCGGCGCTGGCGGCGCTGCAGGCGACCCCCCCGCGCGTCGAGGTGCCGGTGATCCCGCAATCGCTGGTGGACACGCTGGCCGAGATCGCCGCCCGCGCCGAGTCCCTCGCCGAGCGGGTCGAGGAAAAGGCGGGCCTGCGGGAAGACGCGGGGCCCGCGTAGCGCCGCGCTCCCGCCCCGCGGCTGCCGGCGTCGCCAGGGTGCGGCGGCCCCGCGATGACGGTGCTTCCCCGCCGCCCCGGCATCGCGCGCTCAGTCTGGGGCTCAGTCTCGGGCTCCGCTCAGGACGCAAAAGGCTCCGCCATCCCGGCAGGGCCCCCCGCGATCCTTGCCGCAAACCCGCGTCAGCAGACCCGCGTCAGGCGTTCGCTTCGCGGATCTTCTCTGCCGCCGCCTTGTCATAGGCGATGCCATGCTGTTCGAACAGCGCGTCCAGCTCGCCCGACAGCGCCATCTCGGTGACGATGTCGCAGCCGCCGACAAATTCGCCCCGCACGTAAAGCTGCGGGATCGTCGGCCAGTCCGAGAAGTCCTTGATCCCCTGCCGGATGCCGGCATCGGCCAGCACGTTCACATCGAGGAACTCCACGCCCATGTAGTTCAGCACCCCGGCCACGCGGCTGGAGAACCCGCATTGCGGCATCGTCCTCGTGCCCTTCATGAACAGCACCACATCCTTGCTGGCGATGATCTGGCGGATCGTGTCGAGTGCGCCCGATTGCGTGGCTTCGGGTTGCGTGGCTTCGGGCTGGGTGATCTCGGACATGGCTTGGCTTCCTTGGTTTCGGGCCGCTGGCGGGCGGTCCGGTGAGTGCAGGGCGCGCCGGGGTCAGTCCGGCGCCTTCGTGGTCAGCGCCAGCGCGTGCAGCGCTCCGCTCGGTCCATCCATCCGCCCCTTCAGCGAGGCATAGACCGCGCGCTGCTGCTGCACGCGGTTCAGGCCGCGGAACGATTCGTCGATCACTTCGGCGGCCCAGTGATTGCCGTCGCCGGCAAGGTCGGTGATCGTGATCTTCGCCTCGGGAAAGCTCTCGCGGATGAGGTTCTCGATATCCTGCGCTTCCATCGGCATCGGCTGGTGGTCCTTCCGGGGTGGCTCGCCCCCCCCCGGGGGATCCTGTCAGGGGGGATTTCCCAAGATGTAGATCGGCGGGTGCCGTCCCGCAAGGGTGCAGCGGCGCTGCGGCCGGTTTCGCGCGTCAGGCGCCGGGCTTCACCACCGCCGCCGCAAAGGCGCTGCGGTAGAGCGCCGACAGCTCTGCCAAGGGCTCAATCTCCATCCCCAGCATCACCCGGTCGCCGCCGAAACGGCCGACGCGCGCCAGCGGAACCCCTGCCGCCTGCGCCGCCGCCGCCAGCGCCTCGGCGCCGCCCGCATCGCAGGCGACCAGATAGCGCGCCTGATCCTCGCCGAACAGCGCGGGGATATCGCCGCTGTCCAGCACCACCCCCAGCCCCGCGCCCTCGGCCAGCTCGAAGGCCGCCAGCGCAAGCCCGCCATCCGACAGGTCGGTCGCGGCGCGCACATGCTGGCGGTTGGCGCGCAGGAACTCGCCATGCCTGCGCTCGGCCGCAAGGTCCACATGCGGCGCGTCGCCGCGCTCGATGCCGAAGGCTTCCGCCAGCAGCGCCGACTGGCCCAGATGGCTGCCCGCCCCGCCGATGACCAGCGCGATGTCGCCGTCCGCCGGCAGGCCCGCGATCATCTCGTCCAGGCTCTCCAGCAACCCGACGGCGCCGATGGTGGGGGTCGGCAGGATGCCGCTGCCGTCGGTTTCATTATACAGCGACACATTGCCCGACACGATCGGCAGCTCGAGCGCCCGGCACGCCTCGCCGATGCCGCGGATCGCGCCGACCAGTTGCCCCATGATCTCGGGCTTTTCCGGGTTGCCGAAGTTCAGGTTGTCGGTCGCCGCCAGCGGCAGCGCGCCCACCGCGGTCAGGTTGCGATAGGCTTCCGCGACCGCCTGCTTGCCGCCCTCATGCGGGTTGGCCTTCACATAGCGCGGGGTCACGTCGCTGGTGAAGGCGAGCGCCTTGGCCGTGCCATGCACCCGCACCACCCCCGCGCCAAGGCCGGGGGGGCGCACCGTGTCGGCCATCACCATCGTGTCGTATTGCTCCCAGACCCAGCCCTTGTGCGCGTGGTTCGGGCTGCCGATCAGCGCGCGCAGGCCCGCGATCGCGCCGATCGCCGGCACCTCGCCCAGCGGCGCGGCCGGCGGGGTTTCCACCCAGGGGCGGTCGTATTCGGGCGCGCTGGAGGAGAGTTTCGACAGCGGCAGATCGGCCTTCGTCTCGTTGCCGTGGAGGATCACGAAGCGGTCCTCGGCGATGGTCTCGCCGATCACGGCGAAGTCGAGATCCCACTTGTCGAAGATCGCCTTCGCCTC
>DIVD01000087.1 GCA_002423245.1 Rhodobacteraceae bacterium UBA6141 | reverse complement strand
CGATTTATCTCTCGGTCGGGACAGTCGGCGATGCCTATGACAATGCCTTGGCCGAATGCGTCATCGGTCTGTTCAAAACCGAGGTGATCAACCAGATCGGCCCTTGGAAATCGATGCGCGAGGTCGAATGGGAAGCCCTGAAATGGGTCGATTGGTATAACAACCGCGTCTCCTCGGTCCCATCGGCTCATCCCACCCGCAGTAGCAGAGGAGGCGTTCTGTGCAAACCTGAACTCACTCGATATGGTCACCTAGTCGTTGAAGAAACCACCCTCCGGTAAAGCCGGGACGGTTCACTTCCTGCCTTGTTCAAGATCTCCCACGAGAGCGGGGCATGCTGTCCTTCACGCAGCAAGCGGAAGGAGCCGCTCCGCGGAGTGCAAATAGCAGTATTTCTGGAATCGCCCTCCCGCAACCAAATTCCTCAACTCTTCCAAATGGTTGGAGTCCGACAAAAAACACTTGCGTATAGGCATGCGCGTTTTACCTCAACGCCACCTCAACGTTTGACGAGTCCCCCCTGCAAAGCGGGGGCTTTCTGCGTTCGGGAACTGCCGCTTGGGGCAACTGCGCGCACGCAATACAATCTCCGACGCCGGGTTTGGGAGCCGGACCGCGGACCTCCGCGGTCCGGGCCAAGGGAGGCGAGTGCCCCTGAGGCTCCGGGCTGCGCAACCGTGCCCGCCGCCGGAGGTGACAGGAACCGCGCCACCTGCCATCATCTGCCTTCTGCGACTCCCTCCCGCTCTTTGACATCGTGAGCGTGTGAACCGGGCTGGGTGATGCCCTGCGGTGGAGGCGTTTGGCGCTTCCTGCTACGCTACCGCCCGGCCCGCTGTTCACCTGCACGTCCGCGCCTGGTCGCGCATCACAGCGAAGTCGCTTAGCATTTCTGCGATCATCGATCCCTTCGGCAGCCGGGCCAGTTCCTCGGCCGCCCGTGCCTGGAACTCCCGGCTGTACTCCACGACGGGCGGGCACGCCCCCACGCCGCCGGTCTCAAAACCCGCCGTTGCGCAGCCGATCAACCAGTTCGTCGCGATTGCGAGGGCGGCGAGCCGCAGCCTCCAGCATCTGGCGTTGGACATCATTGGCCTTCTCCGTGGGCTCAAGGCGTTCGGCGAGGCGTCCCGCTTGTTCGCCGGAGCGACGCAGGGCCAGCAAGAACAGAAGGATCGCGAGGGCGGTGACGCCGTAGCGAAGCGCCGTGCGCGCCCATACCGATCCGGCGAACGTGGCGACAAGCCCGCCAATCACCGCTGCCCCCGTTTCCAATCGTCGAGGCGGGCGTAGATCGTCACCGCGATGCCGCCGAGCGCGAAGGCGATGAACACCCAGCGGAGCGTGTCGAGATACGGCACGAGCGGCAGGATGGCGGTCTGGGTCTCGGCCAGGACGCTCTGCGCGACCTCGACCCCGGCCGCACCCAGCGTCGCCACGCCAGCCGCCCCGCCGCCTTTTATCGTTCGGCTCTCGGCCAGCACTTCGCGTGCGGGCGGCGTCTCGGCTGCGAAGGCAGTCGTCCGGACCGGGAACCGTTTGCCCCACTGACGCGCGGGTCTCGAACGCTTCCGGGTCGTGGTGCGCCATGGCGATGTCGAAGGCGGCGCCGTCGAGGTGCTTCGAGCGGGTGGCACCTCCAACGGCACGGTTGTGCTCGGGGCTGCGATAGGCCGAGCGGACGATCAGCGGCTTGCCGAGGCGGTTGCATCATCGAGGCAGGGTGACTTCCACCGCCTGACCTCTGTCGGAGGTCGGGAACGTCAATGTTCCGTTCATCCGTTCCGCGGCTGCCACGACGATGGCCAAGCCAAGGCCACTGCCCTGGAATGGCGTGGCGCGGCCGCGGTAAAATCGGTCAGTGACACGGGAGAGATCGGCAGGGTCGATGCCAGGTCCTTCGTCGGTCACCCGGATGACCACGTTCCATCCCTCTTGCCGCACGCTCAGCCGGACCTGTCCACCCTGCGGCGAGGCCAGGATGGCGTTCTCGGCGATGTTGCGCAATGCGGCGAATAACAGGAAGCGGTTGGTGACGATTCCCGACCCTGCCGGAACGTCGCAGGTCAGCTGTGCCCCGAACGCGTCAGCGGGCTGGCGCAGGGACATCGAGAGATCGGAACAAAGAGCCGCCAGATCGACCCACTCGGGCGCGTTGTCCTCGCCTTCAACGGTCGCGAGGTCCAGAAGCTGTCGCACCATCCGGTCGGTTCGGTCGACTGATAATTCGATCGCGGCCAGCGCCTTGCCGCGGGTTGCATCGTCTTTTGCCTGCCGCGCGATCTGCGCCTGCATGCGAAGCCCGGCGAGAGGCGTTTTCAGTTCGTGCGCGGCGAAGGCGGTAAAATCGCGCTCGGTCCTGCGCACCCGTTCCAATTGCGCGAACAACCCGTTCAGTGCACGCCGCACCGGCCTGATCTCGCGCGGGGCGGGGCCTTCGGGGAGCGGGCTCAGATCTACCGGGCTGCGCACCCGCAATGCGGTCTCCAACCGTTCCAGCGGGGCCAGACCGCGCCCGACGCTGACCCAGATCAGCAGTCCCACCAGCGGCAGGATCACCAGCGCCGGCCATAAAAGCCCGGCGACGACATCATAGACCAGGCTGTCGCGCATCGTCACGCGGTCGCCGACCATGACAGTGACGCCCAGATCTGCATTGCTGACGGAGTAGACGCGCCAATTTTCGCCGTCGATGAGAGAGGTGGTGAAGCCTTCTTTTCCTGCCAATCGCGATTGCGGCGCGCCCGATGATGCGCCGACCAGATCACCGCGCAGCGACCAGATCTGGCAGGACAATTGCCGCGAATAATCGGCGCTGGCCGGCATGGTGATCGTGGCGGGCTTGTCGGCGGCATCGCCGACCTCGATCCGGTGATCCGAGATCAGCGAACTGACCATGTTGGCAGATTGGGCAAGCCGCGCGTCCAGCACCTTTTCGACCTGCGCGCGGGTCGATCCTTCGATCCAGAGGACGGCTGACAGCCAGACAAGGCCGGTCGCCAAGGCGAGGATCAGGAACAGGCGCAGCTTGATCGACATCAGGTCCCCGTCTTCTCGGCCAGCCGATAGCCCAGACCGCGAACAGTGCGAATGAAATCGCGCCCGAGCTTTGCCCGGAGATGGTGGATGTATACCTCGACGGTGTTGCTCTCGACCTCTTCCTGCCAGCCATAGAGACGTTCCTCCAGTTGCGATTTTGACCAGATATGGCCTGGATGTTCGATCAGGGCGTAAAGGATGGCGAATTCGCGGCGCGAGAAATGCAGGTGTCGGTCGCGGAAACGGCCGGTCTGCGCCGCAGGATCGAGGCTGAGACCGTTCCAGGAGATCAGACCGGCGGCGCGCCCTTCATGCCGCCGCAGCATCGCCCGCAGCCGTGCCGACAGTTCGTCGAGATCGAAGGGCTTGCCCAGATAATCGTCGGCGCCTGCATCCAGCCCAGTTACCCGGTCGCGCACCCGGTCTCGGGCGGTCAGCAGCAGCACCGGGATCCGGTCGCCGCGCCCGCGAAGTTCGCCCAGCAGATCCAGCCCCGATCCGTCGGGCAGCATGATGTCCAGTACCACACCGCCGAAACCGCCGGTCTCCAGCGCCGCGCGGGCATCGGCCAGCGTGGTAACCGGATCGGTGGTAAAACCGGCTATCCCGAGACCCACGCACAGACCGTCCGACAGAACGGGATCATCTTCGACAACAAGCAATCGCATCGAGCCGGGCCTTTCCTTGCAGTCACGCTCACGCTTTCGTCGGGTGAGCTTAAGGCCCGCTTAAGGAGGTGTCCCTAGCGGATGCGCCATGATGACCAGATTGTTTCTCCTCTTTCGCGCCGCGCTGCTGGCCTCTGTCGCCCTGTCCGGCCTTATCGCCGGCGCGAGTCAAGCGGCATCGCAGCCTCTGCAACCCGAAGACGCCTTCGCGCTGACGGTCATGCCGTTGGACGACGGAACGCAGGACCTGTCCTGGCGGATCGCCGAGGGATACTATCTTTATCGCGGCAGGTTTCAGGCGGAAACGCCGGATGGTGCTGCGGTTCCGTTGGAACTGCCGGACGGCGAACGCCACGACGATCCCTATTTCGGCCCGGAAGAGATCTATCGCGGCGATGTCACCGCGACGCTGCCCGCGCAGGACGGACCGGTGACGCTGACATGGCAGGGCTGCCAGCAGGACGGCATCTGCTATGCGCCCCAGATGGCACGGCTCGATCCCGACGGCACTCTGTCGCGGTTGTCTACGGATGACGAACCGTCCCCCGGCGGTGCAAGCGGGGCGTTCAGCCAGGCCGATGGCGCTGCATGGTCGACGGGCGGCGCGCCGGAAGGCATCGGCCCACGCTCGGGCGATCTGAAACTGGCACGGGATAATGGCCTTATCGAGGGGTTGGCCCTGCGGGGCGGGACCGCCATGGTCATCCTTGGGTTTCTGGGTTTCGGGCTGCTGCTGGCCTTCACGCCATGCGTGCTGCCGATGGTGCCGATCGCTGTGGGCATGCTGGCCGCGCAGGGAGAACGGCTGACGGCACGGCGCGGGCTGGTTCTGACCGGCGCCTATGTTCTGGCGATGGCATCGGCCTTTGGCGCGCTCGGGGTCGCCGCGGCCTGGTCAGGGGCCAATCTGCAGCTCGTGCTGCAATCGCCTTGGGCGATCGGTATCATGGCGCTCCTGTTCGTCGCATTGGCCCTGTCGATGTTCGGCCTTTACGAATTGCAGATTCCTGCAGGACTGCAGCGCAGGCTGGGACAGGTCTGCGGGCGGCGCGGATCGGTCACCGGCGCGGCGGGCCTGGGCTTTACCTCGGCGCTGATCATCGGGCCCTGCGTGACTGCGCCGCTGGCCGGAGCGCTGATCTATATCGCGCAGACGGGCGATGTCATGCTGGGCGCGGCGGCCCTGTTCGCCTTGGGCCTGGGCCATGGTCTGCCGCTGCTGGCGGTGGGGGCGTTCGGTCCGCAAATCCTGCCCCGAAGCGGCATCTGGATGCAGCGCGTCAAACAAGCCTTCGGCGTGATCTTCCTGGGTTTCGCCGTCTGGCTGGCCGGGCGCGTGCTGCCCGGCCCCGCGACGCTGGCCCTGTGGGCGGCGCTGCTGCTCCTTTCCGGCGTATTCTTGGGCGCGCTGGACCGGTTGGAGAAAGCCTCGCCCTCGCGCGTCAGGCTCTCTGCCGCCCTGGGGATCGTGCTCGCCTTCGCCGGGTTGATACAGGGCTTCGGCGCGGCGCTTGGCGCGGATGATCCGCTGCGTCCGCTGGCGCCTCTGACCAGAAGCGCCAACCCCGCCGGCGAAGCGAGCGAGGTCCGCTTTGCCCGCGTCACGACGGGGGCGCAGCTGGATCAGGCGCTGGCTTCGGCCGCAGGCAAGTCGGCGCTCGTCTATGTCACCGCCGATTGGTGCGTGACATGCCGCACGATCGAACGCGGGCCGCTTTCCGATCCGGCGGTCAATGCGGCGTTGAACGACATGGCGCCGATCAAGGTCGATGTCAGCGATTTCAACGCAGAGGCGCAGGCCCTGATGGCACGGCTTGCCGCCGCGGGTCCGCCGACCATGGTGTTTCTGAATGCCGCCCGGTCCGAGGCCCCCGACAGCAGATTGATCGGCGAGGTCGCGGCCGGGGACATGCTGGCCTCGATCGAGAAGGTGCGGCGATGAATGCCGTCGCGATCGGCCCGCTGGTCTTCGACGGTGCCCGCCTTGCGGGGATTGCTGCGATGCTGTTGTTCATGCTGGTGGCCGAAATCACGGCGCGCGTGCAGCGCCGGCCGGGGGCGGAGGCGGCGCGGTGGGCGGGATACGCGCTGCTGGCCTGGATCATCGGCGCGCGGATCGGCTTTGTCATTGGCAACTGGGAGGACTTCGTGGTCCGCCCGCAGGACGCGTTGAAACTGTGGCAAGGCGGCTTTGCGCCCCGCGCTGGCTGGGCCGCCGGCACTGCAGTCTTTCTGGTGACGCTGCTGCGCAACCGGACCGCCGTGGTGAAACCCTTGATCTTCGGCGGGACGCTGGCCTTCATGGCGCATCAGGTGATCGGCATCGCGTCGCCGCGCCCGGCGGTTATCCTGCCCGCGATGGATCTGATCGGCCTGAATGGCGGGTCCGAGCAACTGGACGGCCGCGGCAAGCCCATGGTCCTGAACCTCTGGGCGACATGGTGCCCGCCCTGCCGCCGCGAGATGCCGATGATGGTCGATCTGGCCGCGGACACGTCCGATGTGGATTTCGTTTTTGCCAATCAGGGCGAAGGCCCGGATCAGGTGCTGGCCTTTCTGCTGGGCGAGAACCTGCCCTTCGACGGAATGGTGCTGGACCCGCGCCAGCGGCTGATGGCGCAACTGCGCGCCATCGGCCTGCCCTCGACGCTGGTCTTCGATGCCGGCGGCGAACTGGTCGCGGCCCAGACCGGCGAGGTGTCCCGCGCTGCACTGACTGAGATGATCGAAAAGGCGATGAAGGAATGACGATGATACGAACAAGAACCGCCATGGCGGTCGCCGCGATACTGTCGCTGACGGCCTGCGCGACAACTGGGGCGCCCCAACCGCAACGGCTAGAGTCCCCGCCGCAGCCCGTGGTCAGCCCCGAAATTGCCGCCAAATACGGCGCGCTGAACGACAATGGCTACCAGATC
Organism: Rhodobacteraceae bacterium UBA6141; assembly: GCA_002423245.1. Taxonomy (GTDB): domain Bacteria; phylum Pseudomonadota; class Alphaproteobacteria; order Rhodobacterales; family Rhodobacteraceae; genus Frigidibacter. Next base: position 6,642 of record DIVD01000087.1, on the reverse strand, counting down.
GACGCGGTGCCGATGCAATATCTTTCCGAGGACAAAGCCCGGCAGCAGGTGGATTACTGGACCGACGAAAAGCCAGGCACGGTCATCGTCGACCCCTACGCGCGCTACCTCTATCGCGTTTTGCCGAACAACAAGGCGATGCGCTATGCCGTTGCCGTGGGCGCTGCGGGATACGGCTTCACGGGTGAGGCGCACATTCCCTATCAGCGCAACTGGCCCAGTTGGATGCCGACCGACAACATGCTGGCCAACGATCCCGAACTCTACGGCCCCGTCGCAGATGGGCTCGAAGGCGGGCCGGACAACCCGCTGGGCGCCCGCGCGCTCTATCTGCATGACGACCAAGGCGACACCTATTACCGAATCCACGGTACGATGGACCCGTCCTCGATCGGCCATGCCACCTCGGCGGGCTGCATCAGGCTGTTCAACCAGGACATTATCCATCTGGCCGAACAGACCGACAGCATGACCAAGGTGATCGTGTTGACGGAGGCGGAATCCGGCAAGGGCACGGTCCCGCCCGGAGAGCGGCTGCCGCGTGCCGCCGGGACCCTCGCGTCAGCCCGGACCATCTCACCGGTTGCAGGCGCACCCGCTTCGGCTTCGGGCCTGCCTGCCTCTGCGGCGGCAACGACCTATCCATTAGATCGAGAAGGAGAGAACGCATGAACATCCATCGACGCATGATCCTGGGCACGGGTGCCGGTCTGGGCCTGCTCGGCTTGGCAGGGGGCGCTATGACATTGCGCGCGCGGGCCGACGATCTGACCGTGGACGATGTGCTGCACGATCCCGACGCGCCGGCACTCGGCAATGCCGAAGGCGATGTGACGATCGTGGAATATTTCGACTATCAATGCCCGTTCTGCAAAAAGAACCATCCGGTGCTGACCGATGTGATCGCGCAGGATGGCAATGTCCGGCTGGTCATGAAGGACTGGCCAATCTTCGGCGCCCCGTCGGTTTATGCCAGCCAGCTTGTCCTGGGAACGGTCGAGAAAGGGGATTATCACATGGCCAATTCCGCCCTGATGGCGACCGAGGCCAAGCTGAGCAACGATCAGATCGACCGAGTGCTGGGCGAGGCTGGAATCGATGTTGCAGCGGCGCAAGCCGCCTATCGCGCAGACCGCGCCAGATGGGACGGGCTTTTGGCTCGAAACGCGGCGCAGGCCGGACAGCTGGGCCTGCGCGGCACGCCTGCCTTCATCATCGGGCGTACAATCTATCCCGGCATGCTGGACGCAGCAACTTTGCGGGGCGCGATTTCCGAGGCACGCAAGGATTCTTAAGCCTGGCTTAAGCTTGGCGTCGCATCGGGGCGTTGCGGGGCGGATTTCGCCCTTCGTCTCATGAGCAAAGGAGCAGTGAAATGAGCGACATCAACCGTCGCCGCGCCTTGGGATTGGGCATGATCGCCGCAGGAAGTCTGGCGATGCCGGGACTGGTCTGGGCGCAATCCACGTCGCGTCACAATATCAGCAGCTTCACGATGCAACGCTGGCAAGACCATTTCGAGGTTCTCGGCAAGGGCGCCATCGTCGCCGATACCAAGTCGCGGGCACTGCACTTCTGGAATGCGGACGATACGATCTATCGCAGCTATCCGACGTCGGTTCCGATCTCGGACGAGCTGACCAAGCGCGGCTATACCGAGATCGTGCGCAAGAAAGAGGGGCCAAGCTGGACGCCCACCGCGTCGCAGCTGGAACGCTATCCCGACTGGAAGCCGGTGGGACCGGGCCCCGACAACCCGCTGGGCACCCATGCGATGTATCTGGGCTGGCCTGCCTACCTGATCCACGGCACCCACGACACGCGCAAGATCGGCCGGTTGTCGTCGGATGGCTGCATCGGTCTTTACAACGCAAAGATCAAGGAGCTGTTCGGCCTCTGCCCGATCGGCACTCAGGTGCGCGTGATCTGAGGCCGGAGGAGGCCGGCGGGATGCCTGTGTCTACCGCCCTGCCGGCCGGAACTGCAAGGACATGAAGCATGACCCGCCTGACCCTGATCCAGTTGAATGACAGCCACGGCTATCTCGAGCCGCATCCCGAACTGGTCTGGGAGGCTGATGGGCCTATCCTGCACCAGATGGGCGGCTTTGCGCGAATCGCCAGTGTCCTTGCCACCGCCCGCACCGAAAATCCCGGCGGGGTGCTGGCCTTCGACAACGGCGATACTTTCCACGGCACGCCCGCCCTCGCCAAAAGTCAGGGCGAATGCGCCGTGCCGGTGCTGAACGCCCTTGGCTTGACGGCAATGACCGGCCATTGGGACTTTGCCTATGGCCCGCGGCAGGTGGCGCGACTGTCGGAGATGCTGAATTACCCGATGCTGGCGGCCAATTGTCATCCGCTGACGGCTGACGCACCGCGCTTCGCGCCGACCTTCATCACCGAATCCGCGGGCTGCCGGATCGGCGTGATCGGCCTGGCTGCGACCATTCTCGACAAGACCATGCCGGCTAACTTTTCTGAAGGGCTTCGCTTTACCGATGGGATCGAAGAAACGCGCGATCATGCATCCCGTCTTCGGGCGGAGGGCTGCGACTTGATCGTCGTGCTTTCGCATCTGGGCCTACCGCAGGATTGTGCGTTGGCGACAGCAGTGAACGGGCTGGACGTGATCCTGTCCGGGCATACCCATAACCGGTTGGATCGCCCCTGGGCCGTCAACGGCGCGCTGCTGATCCAGTCCGGCTGCCACGGCAGCTTTCTCGGCCGGCTGGATCTTGACCTTGAAGGCGGGAAGGTCATCGCCCATCGGCACAGGCTGATCCCCATCGACGATGCGATCCGGCCTGACGCCACTGTTGCGGACCTGGTGACCCGGGCGGTGGCCCCGACGGCGGCTCTGCGAGACGATATCGTGGGCCATAGCGCCGACCTCCTGCATCGCATGACCTGCCTCGACGCGCCGATGGACGATGTGCTGCTGGCCGCCATCGCCGAGGCGGCAGGAACCCGGATCGCGTTCTCCAACGGCTGGCGTTACGGCGTCCCGATCCCGCCGGGTCCGGTCAGTGCCTATGATCTGTGGTGCATCGTGCCTACCGATCCGCCGGTCGAAACGGTCTGCCTGTCCGGCGCCGAGATCCTGGAGATGATGGAGCAGAATCTCGAAGCGACCTTCAGTGCGGATCCGTTCCACCAGCGCGGCGGTTACGTGAAACGGTTCCGGGGTCTGGCCTTCACGGTCAAGCTGGAAAATCCGCCTCTGCACAGGATCGGAATGGCTTTCGGACCCGACGGCGCGCCGCTGGATGCCCAGGGCGTCTATCGCTGCGCCTTCATCACGACGCAGGGGGTTCCGCACCGCTTCGGTGAAGATCGCCGAGCGATCGGCATCAGCGCGACAAAGGCCCTGCGATCCTGGTTCGCGTGCCATGACCGTGCCGACCCAACACATCTGGGCCGACTATGCGTCGTCTGAATGACATCGCACGCATAGCGATGGCTTAAGGCTGGCTTAAGCTTCGGGGGAACTGAAGTGAGCAGTTGTTCATCTGTGACGATTCGCTGTCGAAAACCGGAGGTTGGCGATGCCCATCACGCTGGGACTGCTGCTGGCGCTTAGCTTTGTCGTGTCGCTGGTGGGGCTTGCCTTCCTGATCTGGGCGATCGCGAACCGGCAGATCACGATCGATCAGCACGATGCGGAAACCGTATTCGGGCCCGGTGAGACTCGTGGCGCCGATGCCGGCGAGGAAATCAACCCCCATGTTTTCGACCCCGTGCAGGCCGGCATCGACCGGATTTCGGCGCGGCCGGTTCTTGTCCTGATTGCAGCGGCGACCTTCTGGCTGTTGGCGGGCTCGCTTTTCGGTCTGATTGCATCGCTGAAGCTGCACTGGCCGGACTGGCTTGATTTCGCGGCACCCCTGACTTTCGGGCGGATGCGCACACTGCATCTGAACCTGGTGATCTATGGCTGGCTTTCGCAGGCGGGCGTGGCCTCGGTCATGTGGATCATCCCGCGCATCTTCCACACGCCACTGCGCCGCCCGGGGCTCGTCCTTGTGGGAGCGCTGTTGTGGAATACCGGCGTCACGCTGGGCGCGCTGGCCATCGCGCAGGGATGGACCGACGGCGAGGAATGGCTGGAAATCCCATGGCAGATCGACATCCTGCTGGCTGCCGGCAGCGCCTGCTTCATCGCGCCGCTTATTCAGACCGCGCGGGCGCGGCAGGTCCACCACATCTATGTCTCGGGCTGGTATTTCCTGGCGGCGATCCTGTGGTTTCCGGTGCTGTTCGTGGTCGCCAACCTGCCGCTCTTTGGCGGCGCCCAAGAGGCGACGGTCAACTGGTGGTTCGCGCACAATGTGCTGGGTCTGTGGCTGACGCCGCTGGGGGTCGGTGCGGCCTATTATTTCATCCCCAAGATCATCGGCAAACCGATCTACAGCTACGCAGTGTCACTGCTGGGTTTCTGGGGGCTGGCGCTCTTCTACAGTCAGGTCGGCATCCATCACCTGATCGGAGGGCCGGTGCCGACCTGGCTGGTGACGCTGTCGGTGGTGCATTCGGTGATGATGTTCATTCCGGTGATCGCGGTTGCGATCAATCAGCATGTGACCGTAGCGATGAACCTGTGGGCACTGAAAGAATCGATTCCGCTGCGCTTCATCTCGTTCGGGGCGGTCATGTATACGCTGGCCTCGTTCCAAGGCTCGATCGAGGCATTGCGGTCGGTGAACACGATCACCCATTTCACACAATACACCGTCGGCCATGCACACTTGGGGGCCTACGCCTTCGTATCGCTGGTGATGTTTGGTGCAGTCTACCAGATCCTGCCGCGTGCGACGGGTCGGGTCTTCCCTTGGCCGGGTCTGTTGAATCTGCACTTCTGGCTGGTCGTGATCGGCTTCGCGATCTATTTCTTCGCGCTGTCCATCGGCGGCGTACTGCAGGGGCTGGCCATGCTGGACGCCACCCGGCCTTTCCGCGACAGCGTCGAGGTCGTGCTGCCCTATCTCCAGGCTCGCAGCGTCGGCGGGACGTTGATGACGCTGGGGCATCTGGTCTTCGCGCTGAACCTGTTGGGGCTGGCTTTCGTGGCCCGTGAAGATTCTGCAAACGCGGTGGCTGCAGAATGAACCGCTACCTTCCACTGTCGGTTCTCGCCCTCGCGATTCTGGCTTTCGCGACGCTGATGCTTGTCATTGCGCCCGGCATGCAGATCGACGCCCGCAGTGTTCCCGAGGGATTGCGCAAATTCACCCAGTCCGAACAGCGCGGCCGTAATGTCTATGTCGCGATGGGCTGCGTCTACTGCCACAGTCAGCAGCCCAGATCGCCCGATCAGGCGCCCGATGTCGAACGCGGCTGGGGTCGCCCTTCGGTGGCGGCCGATTACGCCTTCGACTCTCCGCATCAGCTGGGCACGATGCGGACCGGGCCGGATCTGTTGAATGTCGGCGCGCGCCTGCCCTCCGAGGGCTGGCACCTGACCCATCTCTATCAGCCGCGCGCGATCTTCGACTGGTCGATCATGCCGGCCTATCCGTTCCTGTTCGAACGCAAGGATCAGGCGGCAGCAGGTGACAGGGTGGTCGCGCTGCCGCCCGGCTATGCGCCCGAAAGCGGCGTCATCGTCGCCCGGCCCGAGGCGCTGGACCTGGTCGCCTATCTGCAGGCGCTGGACCGAACCTATCCGGCGCCGACCGATTCCCTGCGCGATGACGGCTATGCGTCCGGACCGAGCGTCGAAGACGCGCGCGCCAGGGGAGAGGATGGCTGATGTTCGACAAAAAGAGCAAAGATAACAAAAAGAGCAAAGATAATAGCCACCGGCCCGACGAGAATTTCGAACCTTACGAGGAATTCTCGGGCATCCCGATGCCGGTCTACTGGGTTGCCGTCGCGCTGGCCGTCTGGGGCGCGTTCATGCTGTATGACACCGGCAAGGACGTGATCCTGGCTCAGGACCAACGGGTCGAGGACCGTGCCGTGCAAATCTCGGCGGATCTGGGCGATGGGGACACGCTGTTCAGCGCCAATTGCTCGACCTGCCACCAGCGCGACGGTGAAGGCCTGCGCGATGCGGTGCCGCCCTTGGCCGGGTCCGAGGTCGTGGCCGCCGGCCCCGAAATCGTATCCCGCATCCTGTTGCGCGGCATCGACGGGCCGATCCGTGTCCGGGGCGACGACTTCGACGGGCATATGCCCAGCTTTGCCAGCACCCTGAACGACGATGAGATCGCGCGCATCGCCAGCTATGTAACACTGACATTCGGCAAGAGCGAGGTCAGGTTCGATCCCCGGCGGGTGGCTGAACTGCGTCAGGAGATCGGCAATGCCGGCAGCTTCGGCGGCGGGGCAGAACTGGCGAAGCTGGTGCCATCAATGCCGCCCCAGCCACCCGGGCCTGCGCCGCGATCCGCGGATGCGATGACGGCGGCCGTTCAGGATCTGGTCTTTGCCGGTCGCGGCGACATCTGGGCCTGTGCCAGCTGCCACGGCGATCTGGGCCAGGGGGGCCAGAACACGCCGCGCCTTGCCGGCCAGCCCGCCCAGTACCTGGCCAAGCAGTTGAACGATTTTCGAGAGGGCACCCGGCAGAACGAATCCATGCAGATGGTCGCGGCTGGTCTGGACGGTGCCGAGATCGCGGCCTTGGGCGAATACTTTG
>DIVD01000039.1 GCA_002423245.1 Rhodobacteraceae bacterium UBA6141 | reverse complement strand
TCGGCGGCAAGTACGCGACCGAGTATGCCGGCGTGCAACTGGGCTTCGGCCTGGGCTTCCAGACCGGCGAAGGCCACCTTCGCCGCGCCCTGTATTCCGATGTCGCCGACGACTATTTCGGTTACGACATCTTCGGCGAACTCGACAGCGTGGGCATCAGCGCCTCCGCCAAGATGGACAACGGCCTCAGCCTCATCCTGAACTACTCGACCTTCGACATGGACATCTCCTACGCAACCGTCAGGGATTCCGATGGTCTCATCATTGGCGCCGGTGACGTCGATGAATCGCTCACGCTTGACCATTACGGCGTCGGCATCGGCTACCAGATGGGCGCCCTGCTGCTGGCCGCCAACTGGGGCAAATGGGAGTATGACCTGCCGAGCGCTCTGGATGGCGCCGGGATCGAGGAAAGCTACGACTCCTTCTCCGTGCTTGCGAACTACGACCTGGGTGGCGGTGCCGTCCTGGCCGCCGGCTACGCCTCGGACATCTCCTACGAGGATGGCGACCAGAACCTGTACTCGCTGGGCATGTCGCTCTCGTTCTGATCCCGCGGATCAGGACCGCAACTGGAAGAGCGGGCCTCGTGCCCGCTCTTTCCTTTTGGCGGCGCGCCCTTTGCCCGCCGCTCCCGCCCCGCCTCCCTCGACAGCGCCCGCCCCCGCCGCTATGGTCCGCGCCAGATCTGGCAGGATACCGGCAGCACATGGCGACACTCAGCGAAGCGCAGATGAAGCAGCTTTATGACGAGGCGATGAAGCTTCAGGCCGCGGGCCGGCACGAGGAGGCGCTGTCGCGCTACGAGCGGATGATCGCCGCGAACCCGCGCAGCCCCGAGGTGCATTTTCAGGTGGCGCGAATCTTCACCGGGGCCGGCCAGCCCGCCCGCGCGCTGCCGCATCTTCAGGCCGCCGCCGCGCTGCGCCCCGCCGAACCCGCGATCTGGCGGCTCTGGGCCGTCGCCGTCGCCCTGACCGCGGACCCCGAACCCGAGGCCGCCTTCCTCGCCGCGCTGAAAGCGCTCCACCCTGCCGCCGGCGGTCAGGCTGCGCCTGCAGGAGCGATTCGCCCCCGGCCACAGATACCTGCCCGCGGTTCCCGCCGACCTGCGCGCCCAGGTGCGCAAGGTGGTGCCGCTGATGGCCGCGGGCCGCTTTGCCGAAGCGGAACTGCTGGCCGCCTCGCTGCTGTCGCGCCACCCGCGCTCTGCCGCCGTCGCGAACCTGCTGGCCACCGCGCAGGCAAGGCAGGGCAAGACCGAGGCCGCCATCGCCAGCTTCGGCAAGGCCGCCGCGCTGGACCCCGAGGATCCGGAACCCGCGAACAACCTCGGCCAGGTGCTGATGGATGCCGGCCGCCTGCCCGAGGCGATCGAGGCGTTCCGCGGCGCCGTGGTCGCCGGCCCCTGCATGGTGCCCGCGCTGGTCAACCTCGCGCTGGCGATGCAGCGCAGCGGCAAGCCCGCCGCGGCGCTGCCCTATGCGCGCCGCGCCGCGATGCTGGCCCCGAAGGACCCGGTGCCGCTGGTCAGCCTCGGCAACATCTACAGCCTGCTGCGCGATCCCGCCCGCGCCGAGGAGGTGCTGGCCCGCGCGCTGGCGCTGGCGCCGGAGCGCGCCGACGCGCAGGCGCTGATGGGGCAGGCGCTGACCCATCTTGGCCGCGACGACGAGGCGATGCAGCATTACGACCGCGCGCTGGCGCTGAAGCCCGACCTGCCGCTGGCCGTCACCGGCAAGGCGGGGCTGTTGCAGACGCTGGGCCGGTTCGACGAGGCCGAACCCTGGTTCCGCCGCGCGTTCAGGCTCGATCCGGCGAATGGCGAGCATTACAGCACCTTCCTTGTCACCCACAAGGTCACGCCGGACGACCCGATCCTGGACGAGATGATCGCCCGCTTCGACGACCCCGCGACGAGCGACGCCAGCCGCATCAGCTTTGGCTTCGGCATCGTCAAGGCGCTGGAGGATCTGAAGCAATACGACCGCGTCTTCCCCTATCTGCGCGCCGCCAACGACCTGACCCGCAAGCTGCATCCCTACGACATCGAGACCCGCCGCAGCCGCGTGGCCGCGCTGCTGGAGGCGATGAGCGGCTTCGACTGGCCGGGCGCGCCGGTGCCGGGCGCAAGCGATCTTGCCCCGATCTTCGTGACGGGGCTGCCCCGGTCGGGCACCACGCTGGTCGAGCAGATCATCGCCAGCCACTCCACCGTCACCGGAGGCGGAGAGCTGAACATCGCCTCGCAGCTTGCCACGAAGCTGCTGACGCAGGGCAATGGCCTGCGGCGGATGGCGAAGATCGCGCCCGCCGACATCGCGGCACTGGGCGAGGACTACGCGGCCAGCCTGCGCCGCCGCTTCCCCGATGCCGCCCGCGTCACCGACAAGTCGATCCAGAGCTACATGCACATGGGCCTGCTGAAGCTGGCGCTGCCGAAGGCGCGGTTCGTGGTGGTCCGCCGCGACCCGCGCGACAACCTGCTGTCGATCTATCGCAACAAGTTCGTCGATGGCACGCATCTCTATTCCAACAGCCTCGCCGACCTTGGTGCCTATTACCGCACCTTCCACGAGGTGCTGGAGTTCTGGCGGGCGCGGCTGCCGGGGGCCTTCCACGAGGTGCAGTATGAAGCGCTGGTGGCCAACCCCGAGGAGGAGACGCGCAAGCTGATCGCCGCCTGCGGGCTGGACTGGGAGGATGCCTGCCTGAACTTCCACCAGAACACCCGCAAGGTCGATACGCTGTCGGTCTTCCAGGTGCGCCAGCCGATGAGCAAGGCCTCGCTGAACGCCTGGCGGCGCTACGAGCAGCATCTGGGCGAGATGTTCGAGGCGCTCGGCGACCTGCTGCCCATGGATGCGCCAATGGATGCCCCGATGGATTCCAATGCCGCTGTCTGACATCCGCGCCCGCATCGCCCGGGCCGAGGCGGCGGCGGGGCGCGCCCCCGGCTCGGTCAGGCTGATCGCGGTGTCCAAGCTGCAGCCGGCCGACCGGGTGCGCGCCGTGCTGGACGCGGGCCATCGGCTGTTCGGCGAGAACTACGTGCAGGAGGCCGCGCAGAAATGGCCTGCCTGGCGCGCGGCCTATCCCGGCACCGAGGTGCACCTGATCGGCCCGCTGCAGACCAACAAGGCGCGCCAGGCGGTGGAACTGTTCGGGTGCATCCACACCCTCGACCGCCCCGGCCTTGCCGAACGGCTGGCCCGGATGGCGCAGGCGCGGGGCGTCAGCCCGTCGATGTTCGTGCAGGTCAACACCGGGGCAGAGCCGCAGAAGGCCGGCGTCATGCCGCAGATGGCGGACGAGTTCATCGCCGCCTGCAGGATGATGGACCTGCCGCTGGAGGGCGCGATGTGCATTCCCCCCGAGGGCCAGGATCCCGCCCCGCATTTCGCGCTGCTGCGCGAGATCGGCGCGCGCAACGGCCTGCCGGGCCTGTCGATGGGCATGAGCGGCGATTTCGAGGTCGCAATCGCCCACGGCGCCACCCATGTCCGCGTCGGCAGCGCGATCTTTGGCGATCGCGCGCCGCGGGCGGCATCGTAGCGGGGCCACCGGCCACGGCGGACAGCGCGCCCCCTTTTGCGTCTCAGGCGGCCACGAGCAGCCGGGTTTCCGGGCGGATGTGGTTCGCGATCCAGATCAGGTGGTCGCGGCGGAAGGCGACGCAGCCGGCGGTCAGCGCGCCGGGGCGGCGCCAGATGTGCAGGAAGATCGCAGAGCCAAGGCCCGGCCGCGCCTCGGGCCAGTTCCAGTCGGTGACCAGCAGCAGATCGTAGATCGGGTCGGCGCGGCGCAGCACCTCGTGGCTGGCGGCAAAGGGCGCGGCGACGATCTGGTTGTAGTCCTCATGCCCGGCATCGTCGCACCACAGATCGAAAGGCCGGATCGGCACCGCCCATTTCGGCAGGGCGGTGGCGGGGATCCGGTCCGGGCGGTAGAGCATTCCGACGATGCGGTGGAGGCCGGCCGGGGTCGCCCCGTCGCCCTCGCGCTTGTCCGCGCGGACGCCGCCGCGGCCGATGGCGGCCGGGAAGGTGCGGTTCAGGAAGCGCACGCCCATCGGCGTGACGACAAGGTCGCCAGCTTTCACAGCAGATGGCCCGACTTCGCGGCCTTGGTCGCAAGGTAGGCGGCGTTGTGGCGGCTGTGACCCGCGCGCAGCGGCACCCGTTCTACGACAGAGACCCCGTTCGCCTCCAGCATCCTGCACTTGGCGGGATTGTTGGTCAGCAGCCGCACCGCACCGAACCCCATCTGCCGCAGGATGCCGGCGCCGATGCGGAAATCGCGCTCGTCATCCTCGAAGCCGAGCCGGTGGTTCGCCTCCACCGTGTCGAAGCCCTGGTCTTGCAGGCTGTAGGCGCGCATCTTGTTGGCGAGGCCGATGCCGCGCCCCTCCTGGCTGAGGTACAGCAGCACACCCGCGCCCTCGGCCCCCATCTGCGCCAGCGCGGCGTGAAGCTGCGGGCCGCAATCGCATTTCAGGCTGCCAAGCACGTCGCCGGTGAAGCAGGCGGAATGCAGGCGCGCCAGCACCGGGGCATCGCGCGGCGGCTGGCCGATCTCGATGGCATAATGCTCCTCGCTGCCGTCGCCGGGGCGGAAGACGTGCAGGCGGCCCTTTTCCGCCGCCGCCATCGGCAGGCGCGCGCTCGCCACCGGGGCCAGCGGCGTTGCCAGTTCCAGCGCCGGGCCGGCCTCTGCCATGTCGATCAGCGTCAGCCCTTGGGCGGCGGCCAGGCCTGCCCCATCCGTCACCGGCAGCACCAGCGCGGCGGGCAGCAGATGGGCCGACTTCGCCAGCCGGATCGCGGCGCGGTGCAGGCCCGCCGGTCCCTCGCGCAGGCTGTGGAAGGGGCCCTTCATCGGCGATTCCAGATCGCGCGCCGGGTCCGCCATCGCCCGCAGCCAGGCCAGCGGCGCATCGGGCGGCACCGCGATGCGCGCCACGTCGCCGTCATAGGCGCGGGCCTTCAGCGTGGCCGCGCGCCTGTCGGTGATCGCCAGCGACAGGGCCCCGCCCATCGCCCGCATCCCCGCCAGCCGGGGCGCGTCGATCTCTTCGGCCGCAACGACCAGCGCCGCGCCCTCGGCATCCGTCAGCACCACGGGCACACCCATCCGCAGATCGGCGCGGGCGCGGTTCAGGCGTTCGAGGATGGATGGGCCAAGCGGCATGGAAACTCCGGCATCTTGCCCCTCCTAGATAGACCGCACCGACGCGAATTGAAACATATCCCGCCCCTGCCACACGTCCGCGTGAGCGTTTTGACGCATGTCTTGCCGCCGCCATGCACCCGGCGCATGTCTCATCACAGCAAAACAAGGAGGCGAGAGCATGGCCAACCTGAAGAAGATCCTGCTGGTGGACGATGAGGAAGACCTGCGCGAGGCGCTGGCCGAGCAACTGGTCGCGACCGAGGATTTCGACGTGTTCGAGGCCGGCACCGGCCATGACGCGGTGGAAAAGGTCAAGTCCGCGATCTATGACCTCGTGATCCTCGACGTCGGCCTGCCCGATACCGACGGGCGGGAATTGTGCAAGCGGCTGCGCAAGCAGGGGGTGAAATGCCCGATCATCATGCTGACCGGCCACGATACCGATGCCGACACCATCCTCGGCCTCGATGCCGGCGCGAACGACTACATCACCAAGCCGTTCAAGTTCCCGGTGCTGCTGGCCCGCATCCGCGCCCAGCTTCGCCAGCATGAACAGTCCGAGGACGCCGTGTTCCAGCTTGGGCCCTATACGTTCAAGCCGGCGATGAAGATGCTGATCGACCCGAAGGACCGCAAGATCCGCCTGACCGAGAAGGAAACCAACATCCTCAAGTTCCTCTATCGCGCGCCCGACGGTGTGGTGCCGCGCGATGTGCTGCTGCACGAGGTCTGGGGCTACAATGCGGGCGTTACCACGCACACGCTGGAAACCCACATCTACCGCCTGCGCCAGAAGATCGAGCCCGATCCCTCGAACGCGCGGCTGCTGGTGACCGAGGCCGGCGGGTATCGGCTGGCCGCCTGAGGCGTCCGGCGGAAATTGCCGCAGCGGCGGGAACCGTTACCGGGTCTGGCGGTTGGGAACGCGACTGCGCTGCAATACGGCGCGGCAGAGACATTCGAAGCCCTCCCGCGCCGGGGTCATGGCGCGGCTTCCCTCCCTGTCGGACTGCCCGGGCCGAGGCCCGGGCATTTTTTGTGCCCTACATCGGCGAGGCGCTTGCCGCCGGGAAGCTGACGCCCTTCAGGAAGGGATAGGCGATCGACACCAGTTCTTGCTGCTGCGCGCCCTCGATCCGCATCATGTACCACTTGCCGCCCTCGTTCAGCACCAGCATCGGCTGCCGGTTCAGAACCTTGCCGCTGTCCGTCTGCACGCTGAACTGGGTCGGCACCACCGTCCATGTCACACGGCTGCCATCGGCCAGCACCGAGTCCGTGGCGTCGATGTTCGAATAATCGGCGGCGAAATCGCCAAACTTGGCCGAGTCCAGCAGCGCCTCGGTCTGCTCGATCAGGACGCCGTCCAGCTTGCCGGCCTCGATCCCCGCCGACCCGGCGAAGATGTTCTTGATCCGCGGCGGCACCGCCGCCACCACCCGTTCCGCCTCGCCCCGGCCGATCGAGCGCAGATAGACATCGACGGCGGTCTGCATCTTCCGCGCCTCGGCGCCCTCCATCGGGCGGGCGCTGGCGGGGGCGGCCATCGGCAGGGCCAGCAGCAGGAGGGCCAGCAGGCCAGGGGCGAGCGGGGCAAGGTTGCGCATGGGTCGATCCTTCCTTTTCGGTTGCGGAAGGTGTCGCATGGCTGCGGGGGCAGGCTCAAGTCACATTGGGGTAAACGGAGCGTGGGCCGCGGGGCAAGCAGGCGGGCAAGCGGCGTTGCCGCCCTCGCCCCTGCTGGCTATGGTCCCGCGCAGCCCGCAGGAGAATGCCATGCCCTTCACCATCGCCACCTGGAACATCAACTCGCTCCGCCTGCGCGAAGGGCTGGTCGCGCGCCTGCTGACGGATGAGGCGCCGGACATGCTGTGCCTGCAGGAATGCAAGGCCCCGGTCGAGAAGATGCCGCTGGAGGCGTTTGCCGCGCTTGGCTACCGGCATTGCGCGGCGCGCGGGCAGAAGGGCTACAACGGCGTGGCGATCCTGTCGAAGATCCCGATGGAGGATGCGGGGGCGCGCGATTTCGCCGCGCTCGGCCATGCCCGCCACGTTGCCGCGCGGCTGGAGAATGGCGTCACGATCCACAACTTCTATGTGCCGGCGGGCGGCGACATTCCGGACCGCGCGCAGAACCCCAGGTTCGGGCAGAAGCTGGATTTCCTGACCGACATGCAGCACTGGTTCGCCGCCGATCGCCCGCACAAGGCGATCCTCGTGGGCGACCTGAACATCGCCCCGCGCGAGGATGATGTCTGGAGCCACAAGCAGCTTCTGAAGATCGTCAGCCATACACCGGTGGAGGTGGAGCAGCTTGCCCGCACGCAAGAGGCGGGCCGCTGGGTCGATATCACCCGGCAGGACATCCCCTCGGGGCTGCTGTACAGCTGGTGGAGCTACCGCGCCGCCGACTGGGACGGCGCCGACAAGGGCCGCCGGCTGGACCATGTCTGGGCCACGCCCGACATCGCCGGCGCCGCGCATTCCAGCCGCGTGCTGAGGGATGCCCGCGGCTGGGACCAGCCCTCGGACCATGCGCCGGTCTTTGCGACATTCGACCTGTGACACACCCCTTGGCGGCGCGAAACGCAGCGCGCATATAAGGGCAAACCATCCGAAGGGGGCTGCAATGCTTGGCTTGAACGGGTCATCCGGGACCGCACCGGCAAGTAAGGACTGGATCCGCGACGTTTCCGAACGCGACTTCATGGCCGAGGTCGTGGATCGAAGCCGCGAGGTTCCGGTGATCGTGGATTTCTGGGCGCCGTGGTGCGGCCCCTGCAAGACGCTCGGCCCCGCACTGGAGGCTGCGGTCACCGCGGCCAGGGGCAAGGTCGTGATGGCCAAGGTCAACGTGGACGAAAACCAGATGATCGCCTCGCAGCTTCGGGTGCAGTCGATCCCGACGGTCTATGCCTTCTGGCAGGGCCAGCCGGTCGATGCCTTCCAGGGCGCGCTGCCGAACTCGGAGGTCAAGGCCTTCGTGGACAAGCTGGCGGCGCTGGCCGGTGATGGCGGGCTGGCCGAGGCGATCGAGGCGGCAGAGACGATGCTGACCGAGGGCGCCGCGGTCGATGCCGCCGAAACCTTCGCCGCGATCCTCGGCGAGGAGCCCGAGAATGCCGAGGCGTTCGGCGGGCTCGTGCGCGCGCATATCGCGCTTGGCAATCTCGATCAGGCCGAGGCCTTCCTGTCCGGCGCGCCCGCCAGGATCGCCGCCGCCGCGCCGGTGGAAGCCGCGCGCGCGCAACTCGCGCTGGCCCGGCAGGCCGCGAAGGCCGGGCCGGTGACCGAACTTCTGGCACGGACCGAGGCGGACCCGGACGACCATCAGGCGCGCTATGACCTCGCGCTGGCGCTGCACGCGGCGGGCCGTGTCGAGGACGCGGTGGACCAGTTGCTGGAGCTTTTCCGCCGGGACCGCGAGTGGAACGAGGGCGCGGCCAAGGCACAGCTGCTGACCATCTTCGATGCGCTGAAACCGACCGATCCCATCGTGCTGAAGGGGCGGCGCAAGCTCAGTTCCATGATCTTCCTCTGAGGCGCGTTTGCCGGGCGGGGCCGGCGGCCTAGATGGCAGGGCATGATGACATCTGCAGAACTGCCCGACACGATTCCGCTGTTCCCGCTGCCCGGGGCGCTGCTGCTGCCCCGAGCGCGGCTGCCGCTGCATGTCTTCGAGCCGCGCTATCTGCAGATGCTGGAGGACACGATGAAGACCCGGCAGCGGATGATCGGGATGATCCAGCCGCGCGGGATGCCGGCGGGGGGCGGCGAAAAGCGGCTGAGCGCGATCGGCTGCGCCGGGCGGCTGACCGCGTTTTCGGAAACCGAGGACGGGCGCTACATGGTCACGCTGACCGGCATTTCCCGCTTTCGTCTGCGGCGGGAACTGCCGGGCTTTGCCCCCTATATCCGCGCCGAGGTGGCGTGGGACGGGTTCGAGCGCGACCTTGGCCGCGCCGAACAGGACGAGGGTTTCCAGCGCGAAGCGTTTCTGGACCTGCTGGGCCGCTATTTCGCCAGCGAGCAGCTTGCAACCGACTGGGGCACGCTGAAGGATGCGGAAGACGAACTGCTGGTGAACTCGCTGTCGATGCTGCTGCCGTTCGAGCCCGAGGAAAAGCAGGCGCTGCTGGAGGCGCCGACCCTGTCGAACCGGCGCGAGACGCTGGTGACGCTGATCGAGTTTGCCCTGCGCGGCGGCGGCGAGGAGATGCTGCAATGACCACCGAGAAGACCACCGACGACACCCGCTTCGACCGCCGGATGCTGGAGGCGCTGGTCTGCCCGCTGACCCATGCGCCGCTGACCTATGATGCAGACCGGCAGGAACTGGTCTCGCGCGCCGCGCATCTGGCCTTCCCGATCCGCAACGGCATCCCGATCCTGCTGATCGACGAGGCGCGGCAGATCGACTAGGCGCGGCAGATCGACTAGGCGCGGCATCGACCGGGCGCGGCAGATCGGCTGGCTCCGGAGCCTCGACAGGTTGTCCGTCAGGCGGGCGGGGCCGGAACGCTTGGCGCCGATACTGCCACGAGGACCGGCTCCACCGGCCGGTTCACCGGCAATGTCGGAGAACTTCCCCCGGCCGGCGTCATCAGGAACCCGTTCCGGGGTCCCCCGGACCATGACAAGGCTGCCGCGATGCTGAACACCCTGCGCCATCCGACCTTCCGCCACCTCTTCGCCGCGCAGGTCGTGGCGCTGACCGGCACCGGGCTTGCCACGGTCGCGCTCGGGCTGCTGGCCTGGCACCTGGCCGGGAGCGATGCCGGCGCGGTTCTGGGCACGGCGCTGGCGATCAAGATGGTGGCCTATGTCACGCTGGCCCCCGTTGCGGCGGCCGTCGCCGAACGCCTGCCGCGCCGGGCCTTCCTTGTGGCGCTGGATCTGATCCGCGCGGGGGTGATTGGCTGCCTGCCCTTCGTCGATCAGGTCTGGCAGGTCTATCTGCTGATCTTCGCGCTGCAGGCCGCCTCGGCCGGGTTCACGCCGGCATTTCAGGCGGTGATCCCCGATGTGCTGAAGGCGGAGGACGATTACACCAATGCCCTGTCGCTGCTGCGTCTGGCAGAGGATCTGGAACAGCTCGCCTCGCCCGTTCTGGCTGCGCTGCTGCTGACGGTGGTGAGCTTTCCGGTGCTGTTCCTGGGCACGGTGCTGGGCTATCTCGCCTCTGCCCTGCTGGTGGTCACCGTGCGCCTGCCGGGCCGGGTGCGGGGCGAGGACAGCCACTTCCGGGCCGATGTGACGAAGGGGATCCGCATCTATACCCGCACCCCGCGCCTGCGCGGGCTGATGGTGATGGAGGCCGCGGTCGCCGCCGCGGGCGCGATGGTCTATGTCAACACGGTGGTGCTGGTGCAGGCGCGGCTGGGGCTGGGCGAGCGGGCCGTGGCGCTGGCCTTCGCGGGGTTCGGCGCGGGCTCGATGCTGGCGGCGGTGCTGCTGCCGCGGATTCTGCTGCGGCTGGCGGACCGCCGGGTGATGATCGGCGGCGCCATGCTGATGGTGGCGGGCGTCGCGCTGGTGCCGCTGGTNNGCTTGCCGGGCTGATCGCGCTCTGGGCGCTGATCGGCTTCGGCTTCTCGCTGACGCAGACGCCGATCGGGCGGATCATCAACCGCTCGGCGCGCGAGGCGGACAGGGGCGCGGTCTTTGCCGCGCAATTCGCGCTGTCCCATGCCTGCTGGCTGGTGACCTATCCGCTGGCGGGCTGGATCGGCGCGGGCGCGGGGCTTTCGGTGGCGGCGCTGGTGCTGGCCGGGATCGGCGCGCTTGGCATCGTGGCGGTGCTGCGGATCTGGCCGGCGCGCGACGCGGGCGAGTTGCCCCATGCCCACCCGGACCTGCCGCCCGATCACCCGCATCTGGCCGGGCAGGGCCACCGGCACGCGCACCCCTTCGTCATCGACGATCTGCACCGCCGCTGGCCCGAGCCGGGCTGACGATGCGCCATCCCGGCGCGCTCAGGCCAGCCAGACCAGCCCCGCTCAGGCCAGCCCCGCCCAGTGCAGCGCCAGCCCCAGCGCGGCGGCGCCTGCAAGCACCGTGGTCATCCCCAGCCGCCAGCGGAACACCGCGATCAGCGCGAGGGCGGACAACGCCGCCGCCGCCGGATCCACCGAGGCCAGCACCGGCAGGTCCAGCGACAGCGGGCCAGCCTCGATCCGCGCCACCTCGCGCCACACGACATGCACCGCGAACCACAGGGCAAGGTTCAGGATCACGCCCACCACCGCCGCCGTGACCGCCGTCAGCGCGGCCGACAGCGCCCGGTTGGCGCGCAGCCGTTCCATGAAGGGCGCGCCAAGGAAGATCCAGGCAAAGCAGGGCGTGAAGGTCACCCATGTGGCCAGAAGCCCGCCAAGGCTGCCCGCGACAAGCGGCGCGGCCCAGCCCGCCTCGCGGAAGGCCGCCATGAAGCCGACGAACTGCAGCACCATGATCAGCGGCCCCGGCGTCGTTTCCGCCATGCCCAGCCCGTCGAGCATCTCGCCGGGGCCCAGCCAGCCATAGGTTGCGACCGCCTCCTGCGCGACCCAGGCCAGCACCGCATAGGCGCCGCCGAAGGTCAGCACCGCCAGTCTGGAAAAGAACGTGGCGATGTCGGTGAACACGCTGCCCGGCGCCAGCAGGACCAGCGCCGCGACCGGCGCCAGCCACAGCACCAGCGCCAGCGCGCCCGCGCGCAAGGCGGCCGCGCGGGCAGCCCCGGACAGCTCGCCCTGCTCCTCGCCCAGCAGGCTGGCCGCATCCGCGACATGCGCGGCGCCGCCGGGCGCGCCGTGCCGGCCGCCCCGGAACGGCGCAAGACCGGCCCTGGCCCCGGCCCAGCCGATCAGCGCCGCGGCGGCAACGATCAGCGGAAAGGGTGCCCCGAAGCCAAGGATCGCCACGAAGGACGCCGCGGCGATGGCGCGCATCGCGCCGTTTTGCAAGGCGCGCCCGCCCATGCGCACCACCGCCTGCAACACGATGGCCAGCACCGCCGCCTTCAGCCCGAAGAACAGGGCAGAGACGGGGCCGGTGTCCCCCCAGATCGCATAGACCCAACTCAGCGCCATGAGCGCCGCGAGGCCCGGCAGGATGAACAGCAGCCCCGCGACCAGCGCGCCCCGCACCCCGTGCATCAGCCAGCCGATATAGCTCGCCAGTTGCTGCGCCTCGGGCCCCGGCAACAACATGCAGAAGTTCAGCGCATGAAGAAAACGCCCGTCTCCGAGCCAGCGTTTCTCCTCGACAAGGATGCGGTGCATCACCGCGATCTGCCCCGCCGGCCCGCCGAAGGACAGCGCCGCGATCCGCGCCCAGACCGCTGCCGCCTCGGCCAGTGTCGGATGCGGCCCGGGCGGGGTGCCGGGCGCCGCGCGGCTGCGATCCTGCCCCATCTCCTGCCGGCCTTTCATGCGGGCCATCCGGAAACTCCCTTCTGCTGTTGCCCCGGCCCGCGCGGCGCTGCCGATGCCGGTTATGCCGGCGCTGTCCGGCTTGCGGGATCACCTGCCGGCTTGTATCCCGAAAGCGGGCGATGGTCACGAAGACCTGCAGGGAGGTAGTCATGCTGCAAACCGTTACCGACGAATATCAGGATATACGCGACGCCGTCCGCGCACTCTGTGCCGGCTTCCCGGACGAGTATCACCGCAGGATCGACCTCGCCCGCGGATATCCCGAGGAATTCGTCGATGCGCTGACCAAGGCCGGCTGGATGGCCGCGCTGATCCCCGAGGAATACGGCGGCTCGGGCCTTGGTCTGGCCGAGGCCAGCGTGATCATGGAGGAGATCAACCGCTCGGGCGGCAATTCCGGCGCCTGCCACGGGCAGATGTACAACATGAACACGCTGATCCGCCACGGGTCCGAGGAGCAGCGCCGGACCTATCTGCCGAAGATCGCCACCGGCGAGTTGCGCCTGCAGTCGATGGGCGTGACCGAACCGACGACCGGCACCGACACGACCAGCATCAAGACCACCGCCACCCGCAAGGGCGACCGCTATGTGATCAACGGCCAGAAGGTCTGGATCAGCCGGCTTCTGCATTCCGACCTGATGATCCTGCTGGCCCGCACCACGCCGCAGGCCGAGGTGAAGAAGAAGACCGAAGGGCTGTCGATCTTCCTCGTCGATGTGAATGAGGCGATGGCCAAGGGGATGACGGTGCGCCCGATCCTGAACATGGTCAACCACGAGACGAACGAGCTGTTCTTCGACAATCTGGAAATCCCCGCCGGGAACCTGATCGGCGAGGAAGGCCAGGGCTTCCGGTACATCCTGACCGGCCTGAACGCCGAGCGCACGCTGATCGCGGCGGAATGCATCGGCGACGGTTACTGGTTCGTTGACCGCGTGACCGAGTATGTGGGCGAGCGCGTGGTCTTCGGCCGGCCCATCGGCCAGAACCAGGGCGTGCAGTTCCCGATCGCCGAAGCCTTCATCGAGGTGCAGGCCGCCGACCTGATGCGCTATGAGGCCTGCCGCCTGTTCGATGCGGGCAAGCCCTGCGGCGCTCAGGCCAACATGGCGAAATATCTGGCGGCCAAGGCGTCGTGGGAGGCCGCAAATGCCTGCCTGCAATTCCACGGCGGCTTCGGCTTTGCCTGCGAATACGATGTGGAGCGCAAGTTCCGCGAAACCCGGCTCTATCAGGTGGCGCCGATCTCGACCAACCTGATCCTGTCCTATGTCGCCGAGCACATGCTGGGCCTGCCGCGGAGCTTCTGATGACCTTGGCGCCATGGGCAGGGAGAACGGCATGAGCGATCTGGATCTTGACCACCTGCGCCAGTGGATCGGGCGCGAGGAGCGCCGGTCCGAGCTGGTGACCGAGGCCATGGTGGAGCGGTTCAAGGCGACCTTCGATCAGGAGGGCGCGGTCAGCGCGGGCGATCCCGCGCCGGTCATGATCCACCTTTGCGTGGCGCCCCCTGCCGCGCCCACCAGCAGCCTTGGCCCCGACGGCCATCCCGCGCGCGGCGGCTTCCTGCCCCCGGTGCCGCTGCCGCGCCGGATGTGGGCGGGCGGGGCCCTCACCTTCCACGACGACATCCGCGTGGGGGAACGGGTCAGCCGAAGCTCGGTCATCCGCGACGTGACCGCCAAGCAGGGCCGCAGCGGCACGCTGTGCTTCGTCACCCTCGACCACCGGATCGAGAGCGACGGGAGGCTGGTCATCGAGGAGCGCCAGGACATCGTCTATCGCGGCATCGACGCGCCGGGCGCCGCCGGCAAGGCCCCCGAACCTGCCGCCCCCGGCGCGCATCGCGTGACGGTCGCGCCCTCGGCGGCGCTGCTGTTCCGCTATTCGGCGCTGACCTTCAACGGGCACCGCATCCACTATGACACCCCCTATGCCCGCACCGAGGAAGGCTATCCGGGCCTGATCGTCCACGGACCTCTGCAGGCGACCCTGCTGGTGCACTTCGCCCAGAAGCTGCACGGCAGGCCCCCGGCGCGGTTCGAGTTCCGCAGCCTCTCGCCGCTGTTCGACACCGGGGACTTCACGCTGAACGCCGTCGAGGAGGGGGAGGGGCTGCGGCTCTGGACCTCATACCCCGAGGGGCCGCTGGCGATGGAGGCGCGCGCGGGCTGGTAGGCCCGGCGCGCGCCCAAAGGCCGGTCAGGTCGCGGACGTGGCGGGCGAGCGGGGGCCGAATTCGGCGCGCAGGGCCTTGCCGTCCGCATCGAGGCCCGGCGAGGGGCCAAGGGCCGCAGCGCCGGTGCTGCGCCGGATCGGCGGCGCCGGGATGTCGATCTCGCCGGAGGGCGTGCCGATGCGGGCCCTGTCCATCTGCGGGTGTTTCGACAGGGCCGCCACATCGTTCACCGCGCCCGATGCAATGCCCGCGCTGTCAAGCAGCTTCAGCATCTCCGCCCTGTCATGCGAGGCGAAGACGGCCTTGATGAGCTTTTCCAGCTCGGCCTTGTGCTCCAGGCGCGCGGTGTTGTCATGGAAGCGCGGATCCGTCGCCAGCTTCGCATCGCCCAGGATGTGCTCGCAGAACCGGTTCCATTCCCCCGCATGCTGAACGGTGATGACGACAAGCTCGCCGTCCCGGCACTCGTAGGCGCCATAGGGGCAGATGACCGCGTGGTTCAGCCCGACGCGCGGGGTCGGCTTGCCCAGATAGTCGTAATAGAGCAGCGGAACAGCCATCCAGTCCGCCATCACATCGAACATCGCGACCGAAACGCCGCTGCCCTTGCCGCTGCGCTCGCGCGCGACCAGCGCCTCGCAGATGCCGGCATGCGCCGTCATGCCGGTGGCGATGTCGCAGACCGAAATGCCGACCCGGCCCGGCCCGTCCGGCGTGCCGGTGATCGAGGCAAGGCCGCTTTCGCATTGCACCAGAAGGTCATAGGCCTTGGCATTGCGCATCGGCCCGTCCTCGCCATAGCCGGTGATGTCGCAGGTCACAAGGCGCGGGAACCGCGCGCGCAGGGTGGCGGAATCAAGCCCCATCTTCTCGAGCGCGCCGGGCAGCAGGTTCTGCACGAACACATCGGCCTTTTCCAGCATCCGTAGCAGAATCTCGCGGTCCTCGGGCGCCTTGATGTCCAGCGCGACCGATTCCTTGCCCCGGTTCAGCCAGGTGAAATAGGCGCTTTCGCCCTTCGCAGCCCGGTCATAGGCGCGCGCGAAGTCTCCCTCGCCCTTGCGCTCTATCTTGATGACGCGGGCGCCGGCATCCGCCAGGCGCGACGAGCAGAAAGGGGCTGCGACCGCCTGTTCGAGAGCCACGACGAGGATGCCGGCTAGGGGGGCTGCGTCTGAACCTGTCATTGACCTTCTCATTGGTTGACTCACGGGCTTGACAGAATCTAACATCCGTTAGAAACAAGATCAACAGGTTCAGTTGGCGACAGGCCATTCGAAAGGGAGGGAACATGTCAGCCACCGAGGGGCCGGACGCGGTGTTCCGCAGTGCGCTCGCGAACAACGAGATCGTGCTTCCCAGATGCGAGGACTGCGGGCAGTACCACTTCTTTCCCCGCGTCCTGTGCCCGCACTGTCACGGGACTTCGATCTCCTGGCATCCCGCCAGCGGCAGGGGCCGCGTCCACACCACCACCGTGGTGCGCCAGAAGCCCGAACAGGGGGGCGACTACAACGTGTGCATCGTCGAACTGGAGGAAGGTGTGCGGATGATGAGCCGCGTCGAGGGGATCGCCCCCGGAGATGTGGCCATCGACTTGGCCGTGACCGCTTTCGTGGGCGAGGCCGAGGGCGCGCCCGCCGTGCTGTTCAGGCCGGCGGAGGCATAAGCGATGACCAGTCACCTTCGGGGAAAAGCCGCCATTGTCGGAACCGGTCACGCGGGTTTTGGCGAGGCGCCCGGCCTGACATCCTATGACATCATGGCGCAATCGGCGCTTGCGGCGCTTGCCGATGCGGGGCTGAAGCTGTCCGACGTGGATGGCCTGTTCTGCACCATGATGGAAGACAGCATGCCCGCCCTGATGGCGGCCGAATATCTGGGGATCCGGCCCCGGTTCCTGGACGGCACCATGACGGGCGGGTCGTCCTTCGTGAACTACCTGACCTCCGCGACGATGGCGCTGGAGGCCGGGCTGTGCGATGTGGCACTTATCGCCTATGGCTCCAACCAGCGAACCGCATCGGGCAAGCTGGTGACGGCCTCGCGGCCGCCGGCCCATGAGGCGCCCTACAATCCGCGCTATCCGATTTCCGCCTATGCGATGGCGGCGGCGCGGCACATGCACCAATACGGCACCACCCGCGCGCAACTGGCCGATGTGGCCGTGGCCGCGCGCGCCTGGGCACAGCACAACCCCGAAGCCTTCCAGCGCGGCCCGCTCAGCCGCGAGGACGTGCTGGGCGCGCGCATGGTGGGCGATCCGCTGACCGTGCGCGACTGCTGCCTTGTCACCGATGGCGGGGGCGCGATCGTGCTGGCCCGGGCAGACCGCGCCCGGGATTTCCCGAAGGCGCCGGTCTATGTGCTGGGCAGCGCCGCCGAAAGCTCGCATCGCCAGATATCACAGATGAAGGATTTCACCGTCACCGCGGCGCGCGAATCCGGCAAGCGCGCCTTTGCGGCGGCGGGGGTTTCGCCCTCGGATATTCAGGTGGTCGAGCTTTACGATGCGTTTACGATCAATACGATCCTGTTTCTGGAGGATCTCGGTTTCTGCGCCAAGGGCGAAGGCGGCGCCTTCGTCGAAGGCGGACGCATTGCGCCGGGCGGGGTCTTGCCGGTAAATACCAATGGCGGGGGTCTGTCTTGTGTGCACCCCGGCATGTACGGCATCTTCACCGTGATCGAGGCCGCGCGCCAGATCCGCGGCGATGCGCCGGGGCTGCAGCTGGACGACATCCACCTGGCGCTGGCGCATGGCAACGGGGGGGTTCTGTCCAGCCAGGTCACGGCGATTCTGGGGTCACAAGACACGCTATGACGGCGATCAAGGGAGGAAGATCATGCCATTGGATTTCGATGCACTGTCGAACTGGACCTTCGAGGAGATCGAGCAGACACTGACCGAACGCGATACCATCCTCTACGCGCTCGGCCTGGGGTTCGGCGAGGATCCGACCGACAGGAAGGAGTTGTCCTTCGTCTATGAGGACGGGCTGAAGGCGGTGCCCTCGATGGCCGTCACCATGGGCTATCCCGGCTTCTGGCTGCGCAATCCCAAATTCGGGGTGAAGTGGCAGCAGGTGCTGCATGGCGAGCAATGGCTGGATGTCTACAAGCCGCTGCCGGTGAAGGGCAATATCATCGGCCGCAGCCGGGTCGACTTCATTTCCGACAAGGGCGAGGGCAAGGGCGCGGTGATCTACCAGAGCCGCGACATCATCGACGCGGACAGCGGCGAAAAGCTGGCGCGCGTGGCGATGTCGGCCTTCTGCCGGGGGGATGGCGGCTTCGGCGGCGAAAACAGGGCCGGCCCGGCGCCGGCATCGCTGCCCGACCGCGCGCCCGATCATGTCTGCGACATCTCGACCCTGCCGCGCCAGGCGCTGATCTACCGGCTCAGCGGCGACATGAACCCGCTTCATGCCGACCCGGATGTGGCGCGCTCGGCCGGGTTCGACCGGCCGATCCTGCATGGCCTTGCGACCTACGGCCTCGCGGCACGGGCGATCCTCAGGACTCTGCTCGACTATGACGCGGCCCGGCTCGTCGGGCTGGACGTGCGGTTCTCCGCGCCGGTCTATCCCGGCGAAACCGTGCGGTTCGAGATCTGGGAAGACGGTGGCGAGGCCCGGTTCCGCGCCTCGATCCCGGCGCGCGATGTGCTGGTTCTGAACAACGGGGCCGCGCGTTTCGCGTGAGGGAGGGAAGATGGCGCAACCACTGAAGGATATCCTGGTGCTGGATTTCAGCACCCTTCTTCCCGGCCCGATGGCGACGCTCATGCTGGCCGAGGCCGGGGCCGAGGTCATCAAGTTCGAGCGCCCCGGAACGGGCGAGGACGCCCGCCTGACCGACCCGAAGATAGAGGGCGAGAGCATCGGCTTTGCAGTGCTGAACCACGGCAAGCGATCCGTCGCCATCGACCTCAAGTCACCGGATGCGGCGGGCATTCTGCGCCCCCTGCTCGAGAAGGCCGACGTTCTGGTGGAACAGTTCCGCCCGGGGGTGATGGAGCGGCTCGGCCTCGGATACGAGGCCGTGCGCGCGATCAATCCGCGGCTCATCTACTGTTCGATCACCGGATACGGCCAGACCGGCCCGAAGGCCATGGCGGCGGGCCATGACCTCAACTACGTCAGCGACGCGGGGATCCTGTCGCTCAGTCGCGGCCCGGACGAGCGGCCGACCATGCCCTTCGCCGTGGTCGCCGATATCGGCGGCGGCACCTATCCTGCGGTGGTGAACATTCTGCTCGCGCTGATCTCGCGGCAGGAAAGCGGGCAGGGCACCCACCTCGATATCGCCATGGCCGAGGGTGCGTTTGCCTTTGCCTACTGGGCCCATGCCGAGGGCGTGATCGCGGGGCAGGACATCGAAAGCGGCAACAGCCGTCTGACGGGCGGGCTCGCGCGCTATCGGCTCTATACCGCCGCGGATGGCCGGCAGGTCGCGGTGGGCGCGATCGAGGAAAAATTCTGGCAGGCGTTCTGCGATGTCATCGGCCTGCCGCCAGAGTTGCGGGACGACGCGGCCGACCCCGAAGCCTGCGCCGCGGAGGTGGCGCGCCGTCTGGGGGAAAAGCCATCGACGCATTGGGCCCCGCTGCTTGCCGCTGCGGATTGCTGCTGCACCATCGTGAAGACTCCGGCCGAAGCGGCGGTCGATCCGCATTTCGCGGCGCGCGGCGTGTTCGACCGGCAACTGGACATTTCAGGGCAGATCGTGCCCGCGCTTCCGTTGCCGATCGCCCCGGAATTCCGGGCGCCTGCCGGTGCGGCGGGACGCGCGGCGCCGCTGGGAGAGGACAATGCGCGCTATGGCGCCGAATTGCCGCCGAGTTCCCCGGGCCGGGTTGAATCCCGTTGACGCACCGGGCATGAATCACTATTCTAACGTTTGTTAGAAACTGGAGGAGGAGGCGGGGCCGATGGAGCAGTCGAAAGACGGGCTTCCGGCAGAGGCCGCGCGGTATCTGATGCCGTCGCACTTTGTCGAAAGTGACAGCGTTGAAGTGCGGGAATTCGTGTCTTCTGCCTTGCGTGACCTGCCGCCGGACGCAACCGACCGCGACAAGGCGATTCGCCTGTTTGAAGCGGTCCGCGATGGCATTCGCTATGATCCCTATTGCTTCGCGCTGGATGAAGACTCCTACCGGGCCAGCCTGATCGCCGGGGCAGAGGCGGCTTTCTGCGTGCCCAAGGCGATTCTCCTTGCAGCCTGTCTTCGCGCCGCGGGCATTCCCGCCGCAGTGGGATTTGCGGATGTTCGCAACCATCTGAACACGCCCAAGCTGCAGGAGTTGATGGAGACCGACCTTTTCATCTATCACGGCTACGTTCAATTGTGGCTGGGTGCAGAGACCTACAAGGTCACGCCGGCGTTCAATATCCAGCTGTGCGAACGGTTCGGCGTCAAGCCGCTGGTCTTCGACGGCTACCATGATGCGCTGTTTCATGAATATGACGAACACGATCACCGGCACATGGAATATGTGAATGACCGGGGGATCCATGTCGATCCGCCGATGGGCGAGTTTCTGACCGTCTTCCGCGAGACCTACCCGAAACTGGAGGAGTTCAACCGCATCCGGATTGCCAGGGATTCAAGCGGGTATGATTCCGGTTTTGCAGCGGAGCCTGCAAAGTGAAATATCTGGATGATTTCGCGCCCGGCCAGGTGTTTCACTTTCGCAGCGCCCCGATGAGCGCAGAGTCGATCAAGGCCTTTGCCCGTGAATGGGATCCGCAACGGCTGCACACCGACGAAGACTATGCGACGAAGATACACGGAAGCCTCATCGCCTCGGGGTTTCAGACGCTGCTTGAAATATACAAACCGATCATGAGCGAAATGATGGTCGGTATCGCCAATATCGCCGGGATGGGCTTCGACAATCTGCGTTGGGTGAAACCTGTTCGCCCCGATGAACCACTCGACATCGTGGTGACCGTGAATTCGGTCACCCCGTCCCGGAGCAAGCCCGACCGGGGGGTCCTGCATTACACCCTCACGGCCACGAACCCCAAGGGAGAGGTCGTCTTCACGACCGAGAACCCGATAATGATACAGCGGAAGCGCAATGGTACAGACTGACATGCATTCCAGTGACCAGGAAGATCTTCGCCTGCTGCGCGAAAGCGTACGCACCTTGTTTGACCGGGCCGGCGGAAGCAGCCGGGCCAGGAAGCTGCGCGATGCCGGCGGCGGCTGGGACTCGGAGATGGTCCGCGAACTGGCGGAGGCGGGCGTTTTCGGCGTGACCGTGCCCGAGCAGGCCGGCGGGCTTGGCATGGGTCTGGCCGCTGGCGGCGTCATCGCCGAGGAAGTCGGTCGCGTGATCGCCCCCGAGCCCGTGGTGGCCACTGTCGGGCTGAGCCTTGGCCTGCTGCGCCGCCTTTGCCCGGATCATCCGGGGATGAGCCGGCTCGTTGCCGGCGAGACGGTTCTGGCCGTCGCATGGCAGGAACGCGGCCCGAACGGCGGGCCGGGCAAGGCGACCTGCTGCTACGCGGAGGGCAAGCTGACCGGCAGCAAGGCTTGGGTGGCCGGCGCGGTCGGGGCAGATGGCTTCCTGGTCGTGGCCGAAGGGCCAGACGGCCCGGTTCTGGTCCTGGCGGAGCCGGGCGCAAGCGGGTTCTCCATCGAAAGGCGCCCTCAGGCCGATGGCAGCGCGATGGGCGAGCTGTCCTTCTCGGGGACGCCGGCCGAGGAACTGGCCCGGGGCGCCGCTGTGCAGGACGCTCTCGCCGAAGCGATCAGCGACGCGACGGCGCTGGCCGCCGCCGAGCTTGTCGGCCTGAGCGGGCGCGCCTTTGAAATCACCCTTGATTACATCAAGACCCGCGAGCAGTTCGACAAGCCCATCGGGTCGTTCCAGGTGATCCAGCACCGGGCGGTCGATCTGAACGTGATGTGCGAGGTCGCACAGGCCGGGGTGCGCGAGGCTCTGGCGCTGATGGACGCAGAGACGGATCCGAAGGCGCGCGCCCGGCTTGCCAGCCGTGCCAAGGCGCGGGCGGTCACCGCCGCGCGGAAGATCACGCGGGACGCGATCCAGCTGCACGGGGCGGTGGGCTATACCGACGAGTTCGAGGTGGGGCTTTACCTGAACCGGGCGCTGGTGCTGTCGGCCTGGCTGGGCGACGACGCCTATCACAGGCGGGCTTGGTTCGAGGCGCGCGAAGAAGAGGGGGCAGCACAATGACCGACTGGAACGCCATGAGCGACGCGGAATTCCGCAAGGAGGTGCGCCAGTTCTTCGAGACGGAATACCCCGAGGAGCTGCGCAACCTCTCGCACCGTCCGAAATTCGCCGAGATTGCGCATTGGCACGCCAAGCTTCACGCCAAGGGCTGGGTCGCCCCGGCCTGGCCCGCGGAATATGGCGGCATGGGGCTGAACGCGGCCAAGCTGTTGATCTTCTATGAGGAACAGCAACGCTGGGGCGTGAACCGCGGGCGCGACATGGGCGTGCAGATGGTCGGTCCGCTGATCATCAAGTTCGGCACCCAGAAGCAGAAGGACTATTGGCTGCCGCGCATCCTCAGCTGCGAAGACATCTGGTGCCAGGGCTATTCCGAACCCGGGGCCGGTTCCGATCTGGCCAACCTGCGCACGCGGGCAGAGATCGACGGCGACGATTTCGTGATCAACGGCCAGAAGATCTGGACCACGATGGCGCATGACGCCACCCATATCTTCATGCTGGTGCGCACCGATCCCAACGCGCCGAAGAAGCAGCAAGGCATCAGCTTCCTTCTGGCACCGATGGATCAGCCCGGCATCGACGTCCGCACGATCCGCACCCTCTCGGGCGAGACCGAATTCTGCGAGGTCTTTTTCGACAATGCCCGCACGCCCCGCGAAAACCTCGTGGGCGAGTTGAACAAGGGCTGGACGATGGCCAAGGCGCTGCTCAGCTTCGAGCGCATCTTCATCGGCGCGCCGAACCTTGCGCAGAACGCGTTGGGGCAGCTTGAAAGTTTTGCCCGTGGCCGCGGTGCCTTCGACGATCCGGTGTTCCGCGACCGTTTTGCGCAAGCCGCGCTGGATGTCGAGGACCATGCGGCGCTTTACGGCCGTTTCGCCGATCAGCTCAAGCGCGGCGAGACGCTCGGCTCGGATGTCTCGATGCTCAAGATCTGGGTGACCGAGTGCTTCCAGCGCATCACCGAACTGATGATCGACGCGGCCGGCCCGGATGGCGGCACCATCGGCCCGCTTCAGGTGGGCAATGTGGGCGTCGATATCCTGTCAAGCTTCTACAAGGCGCGGCCGACCACGATCTACGGCGGATCGAACGAGATCCAGCGCAATATCCTGTCCAAGGCCGTTCTTGGGCTGCCCGATTGAACTATCAAGGAAGAAAGTGAAAAAATGTCAGACCGTTATGCGAAATACGACAAGATGAAATTCGACTATCCGGCGGATCGCGTCCTGCGCATTACCTTCAGCCGGCCCGAGACCTTCAACTCGGTCGATGCCGAAACGCACACCCAGATGACGGACATGTGGATCGATATCGACCGCGACCCCGACATCAGTGCGGTGATCGTCACCGGCGAGGGCAAGGCATTCTCGGCCGGCGGCGATTTCAGCCTGATCGAAGGCATGATCGGCAATTCGCACGAGATCATGAAGACCTGGAAAGAGGCCAGGGGCCTCGTCTACAACATCATCAACTGCAACAAGCCGATCATTTCGGCGATCAATGGTCCGGCCGCGGGCGCGGGGCTTGTGGTTGCCATCCTCGCCGACATCTCGATCGCCGGCAAGAAGGCCAAGATCGTCGACGGCCACCCGCGCCTCGGCGTCGCTGCCGGTGATGTCGCCGCGATCATCTGGCCGCTGCTGACCTCGATGGCCAAGGCGAAATACTACCTGATGACTTGCCGGACGGTATCGGGCGAAGAGGCAGAGCGCATCGGCCTGGTGTCGATGTGCGTCGAGGATGACGAGCTGCAGAAGATCGCGCTGGACACGGCGGTGGAACTGACGAACGGCTCGCAAAGCGCCATCCGCTGGACCAAATATTCGCTCAACAACTGGCTGCGCCAGGCCGGTCCGATCTTCGATGCCTCGACGGCGCTGGAAATGCTTGGCTTCATGGGCGAAGATGTCAAGGAAGGCGTGCTGTCGCACCGCGAGAAGCGTGCGCCGAACTTCCGCAAGGACTGCCCGCTTTAAGCATTAACGGTCGAGGAGACAAGGTGATGTCTGCAAGCATCTACAAGGACATAGCTCAAGCCTATGCCTCCGCGGCCGAGAAGGCCCCGGGCCTGAAAGCGCGATTTGCGGCCGCCGGATTCGATCCGGCGGCTGTCACCTCGCTGTCGGATCTGTCGCGGTTACCGGTGATGAAGAAGGAAGAGCTTCTGAAGATTCAGCGCGACAACCCGCCCTTCGGCGGGTTTCTTGCCTCCGATCTGAAGGATATCGGGCGGATCTACGTCTCGCCCGGCCCGATCTTCGAACCGTCGCTTCCGGGTGCTGCCGGGCATGGCCTCGACATGCTGTTCAAGCAGGCTGGTGTGGGTTCGGGCGATATTCTGCTCAACACCTGGATGTATCACCTGGTGCCGGCCGGTCTGCTGTTCGACGAAGCCGCGCAGGCCGCCGGCGCCACGGTGATTCCGGGCGGCGTGGGCAATACCGAGCTTCAGGCGCAGATCATCGTCGAGACCGGCGTGACCGCGATCTGCGCATCGACCGCGTTCTTCCTGACGCTGGCGGACAGGGTGATCGAAACCTATGGCCGCGACGCGTGGAAGGTGAAGACAGCCTTCCTGGGCGGCGAGATGGGCGACTGGATGGCCAAGCGCCGCCGGATCGAGGCAGATTACGGAGTATCGACCTGGGCCGCCTATGCCACCGCCGATCTGGGCCTTGTCGGCTATGAGGATGGCGGCGAGGGCTATGTGGTGCATCCCGACCGGGTGGTGCAGATCTGCGATCCGGTCAGCGGAGAGCAGATGCCGCATGGCGAGCCGGGCGAGATCGTCGTGACGGCGCGCCATGCCACCTGGCCGATGATCCGCTTCGGCACCGGCGACAGCGCCCGCGCCCTGGAGAGCAACGAGGATGGCAGTGTCCGCCGCCTTTCCGCATTGCAAGGCCGGGTCGGCGCAGCCGTCAAGGTCCGCGAGATCTTCATCTATCCGCGCGTGATCGAGGAGGTTGTCATCGCCACGCCGGGGGTGAGGGCCGCGCAGGCCGTCGTCACGCGCGAGAACGACCGCGAGATGATCCGCCTTTCGCTGGTGCTGGACGAGGGTGCCGACGCCGCTGCCGCAGAGGCCGCCGCCGCAGAGGCATTCAACCTGCGGTCGCGGATCCGCGCCGATGCCGTCAACGTGGTGGCAGACCTGCCGGAACAGGCAGAACTGATCGTCAACCGCAAGGATCGCTGAAGCGGAACGCCTCCTTTCGGAGGAAGACCACGGTCTGATGATCCGATCGTGGCACAAGGCAGCGACATGGGTCCGGATGCGCCATTTGGGGACGGCGCAGGATCGCTCCGCGCTGCCCCGCTTCGAGTGCGGCCTGAAATCCTGACCATATTGTCCCCGAGGGAACGGTCCGCGCCGACCCGCGGAACGAATCCCGCGCCCTGAAACCAGAGGCGCCGCATGAACTCGCCGCACAACTCCTTTGACAACTGCCGGGCATGTCCTGTAGCATTAATCATAAATACATACTTGGCGGCATGACCAGTGCAAGGCATGACCAGTGCAAGGCGCTGGGGTGCGACTGCGGCTCCGGTGCGATTAGGCACCTTCCACTGCCTGACAGGGGTAACAAGAATGGCACTCATCGATATAGCACTGGGCGCAAGCAGCGTCGTTTACGTCGACACAACTATCGAGCACGATGAGACGAGCTTGCTCGATCTGGGTGTGCTGACTGCAGACACGGTGGTCTATTACGGCGGCGGTGATATCAACCTGACCAGCATTCTCGGCGTGGATGCGTTGAGCAGCGCCAACATCGTTGCAACGGGCGGAAGCAGCGTCACGATAGATGCTGGCCTGCTGGATATCAGCCTGCTGACGCAGACAAATCTGCTGATCGATGGTGACAGCAGCATTACCATGGAGGCCAGTGACATTGGCCTTGCTACTGAGCTGACAGGGCTTCTCACCAACACGACGGTAGCTTTCTCGGGTGCCGGCGACGGCACATTCACCTATGTGCCACCCACGATTGGCATACTGGCGAATACAAGCATCACAATCGACGAAATCGGCCCGGGGGACGCGATCGTCATTCCTTTCGCAGGTAGCGGTTTGGCAGGCGTAAACGTCCTGAGAGAAGATGACACATCCGGGCCATTTCAGCCAGACAACTCCTACCGGGACGGGTACCTGCACCTGAAAAACGGAGATGCTCTTCTCAACGAGGTGAACGTCAGGATCAAGATGACCGCGGATGAGTATGCCGCATATGTTGCTGACAAGGATGCCTTTCTGATAGGTGACGACGACAAGTTCATCTTCCCCGGCAACGATGATGACGAGCCTCCCTACGAGGTTCCATGTTTCACTGTCGGCACCATGATCGCCACCCCGGACGGGTTGCGCGCGGTCGAGGACCTGGTGCCGGGTGATCTGGTGCTGACGCGGGACAACGGCGCGCAACCGTTGCGTTGGATCGGGATACGCCGGCTGGATGCGATCGATCTGCACTTGCACGAGAACCTGCGCCCTGTGCGGATCAGCGCAGGCGCGCTGGGAGACA
Organism: Rhodobacteraceae bacterium UBA6141; assembly: GCA_002423245.1. Lineage (GTDB taxonomy): Bacteria > Pseudomonadota > Alphaproteobacteria > Rhodobacterales > Rhodobacteraceae > Frigidibacter. The sequence continues at coordinate 7,006 of DIVD01000039.1, read as the reverse complement.
ACATGCCAGAGACTGATCTGGTGGTTTCCCTACAGCATCGGATCCTGGTGCGCTCGCGCATTGCCGAAAGGATGTTCGGCCAGCCCGAGGTTCTGGTCGCTGCCAAGCAATTGCTGCAGTTTGACGGAGTTGATCTTGAGGATGATCTGACCGAGGTGACCTATGTGCATATTCTGTTCGACCGGCACGAGGTAGTGAGGGCGAATGGTGCGGAGTCGGAATCGCTTTATCTGGGGCCGATGGCGCTTGAAGCGGTGGGCAGTGCTGCCCTGGCAGAAATTCGCATGATCTTCCCCGAGCTGCTGGAAGATGGGTTTGAACCAGCGCAGGCGCGGTTGCTGGCCTCTGGTCGGCAGGGTCGGCGGCTGGCCACGCGCCATCGCCAGAACAGCCAGCCGCTGTTCATGTAAGACCTCTGCGTGATCCCGGACAAGTCGCAGGCCCCGGATACGCCGCGCGGTCCTTCTGAAACCCGGCACGGGTGTCGACGGCAAGGGCTTCTTGTGCACAGCGGGCCGCTGGGCCAACGTCGCCGCAGTCATGCCGAGATGAACTCTCGCACGAAGGCCGATGCGGGGCGGGTGCGGATGTCCTGCGGCTTGCCGATCTGCTCGATCCGGCCCATCGACATCACCACCACGAGGTCGGCAAGGTCCATCGCCTCGTCCTGGTCGTGGGTCACGAAGATGGTGGTCAGGCCGGTCTCGTCATGGATGTCGCGCAGGCCCTGGCGCAGTTCCTTGCGCACCTTGGCGTCGAGCGCGCCGAAGGGCTCGTCCAGCAGCAGCATCCGCGGCTCGATCGCCAGCGCCCGGGCAAGGGCGACGCGCTGGCGCTGGCCGCCCGAAAGCTGGCTGGGATACCGCGCGCCGATGTCCGGCAGCTGGATCAGGTCCAGCAGTTTCGTCACGCGGCGGGCGATCTCGGCCTTGTTGGGCCGGGTGGCGCGGGGGCGGGCGTTCAGGCCATAGGCGATGTTGCCCGACACCGTCATGTGCCGGAAGAGCGCGTAGTTCTGAAAGACAAAGCCGGCGCGGCGGGCCTGCACGGTCAGCCCGGTCGCGTCCTGCCCGTCAAAGAGGACACGGCCCGAGGTCGGGAATTCAAGGCCCCCGAGGATGCGCAGCAGCGTGGTCTTGCCCGAGCCTGACGGGCCAAGCAGCGCGACCAGCGCGCCCGAGGGCAGGGCCAGCGACACCGGATGCAGCGCCGTCGTGCTGCCGAAGGTCTTGGCGATCTCGTCGATTTCGATATGCATGGCCGGTTTCCTAGCGGGGGTGGAGCGCCGCAAGCTGATCGGCGTGGCGAAGCTCCATCGCGCCTTTCAGCAAGAGGGTGACAAGGGCAAGCAGGGTCAGCACGGCGGCCAGGCTGAAGGCGGCGACCGAGAGGTATTCGTTGTAGAACATCTCGATGGTGATCGGCATCGACGCGGTCTTGCCGCGGATCTTGCCCGACACCACCGCGACGGCCCCGAACTCTCCCATCGCGCGGGCGTTGCACAGCAGCACGCCATAGAGCAGCGCCCAGCGGATATTGGGCAGCGTCACGGTGCGGAAGATGCGCCAGCCGCTTGCGCCAAGGGTCAGCGCCGCCTCCTCCTCGGCCCGGCCCTGCTCGATCATCACCGGGATCAGCTCGCGCGCCACGAAGGGGAAGGTCACGAAGACGGTCGCCAGCACGATGCCCGGCAGCGCGAAGACGATCGGATAGCCATGCGCCACAAGCCATCCGCCAAGCAGCGAGTTGCTGCCGAACATCAGCACGATGCAGAGCCCGGCGACGACCGGACTGACCGAGAAGGGCAGGTCGATCAGCGTGATGAGGAACGCCTTGCCGCGGAAATCGAACTTGGTGATGAACCAGGCCGCCGCGATGCCGAAGGCGGCGTTCAGCGGCACGGAGATGGCGGCGATGGTCAGCGTCAGCCTGATCGCGGACAGCGCGTCGCGGTTGCCAAGCGAGGCCAGCGCCGCGGCCCAGCCCTGTTGCAGCGCCTCGGCAAACACCGCGATCAGCGGCGCGCCGACAAGGATGGCGATCCCCGCGACGGCGATGCCGACCATCAGCCATTTCGCGCAGGGCGGCTCGTCCGTCGCCGAACGGAACTTGCGCGGTGCGGTTGCGTCAGACATGACCGATCCTCCGGCGGCTCCAGACCTGGATCAGGTTGATGGCCAGCAGCATGGCAAAGCTGATCAGCAGCATCGCGATGCCGATGGCGGCGGCCGCGTCATAGTTGAACTCCTCGAGCTGGATCACGATCAGCAGCGGCGCGATTTCCGTCACCAGCGGAATGTTTCCGGCGATGAAGATGACCGACCCGTATTCCCCCACCGCCCGCGCCAGCGACAGGGCAAAGCCGGTCAGCGCCGCGGGCGAGAGCATCGGCAGGATGACATGGCGCAGCGTGTGCAGGCGGCTGGCGCCGAGGGTGGCGCTGACCTCCTCGACCTCGCGTTCGATCTCCTCGACGACGGGCTGCACGGTGCGGGTCACGAAGGGCAGGCCGACAAAGACCAGCGCCACGAAGATGCCCCATTGGGTATAGGCGATCTTCCAGCCGATCTGCTGCGCCAGCGCCCCGAACACGCCGTTCGGCGCGTAAAGCGCGGTCAGCGCGATGCCGGCGACGGCGGTGGGCAGCGCGAAGGGCAGATCGACCGCCGCGTCAAGGATGCGCCGGCCGGGAAAGCGGTAGCGCACCAGCACCCAGGCCAGCAGCACCCCGAACACCAGGTTGAACAGTGCCGCGAGCAGCGACAGGCGGAACGACAGCAGCAGCGCCGCCCAGACCCTTTCGCGGTTCACCGTGTCCCAGATGCCGGCGGGCCCGTAGCTTGCGCCCTTCAGAAGAAGGGCGCCGATGGGCAGCAGCACGACGAGCGACAGCATCGTGAGGGTGATCCCCATGCTGAGCCCGAGGCCGGGCATCGGCGAGCGGTGAACAAGCGGCCTGCCCATCGCCAGCCTCATTTCGGCACATAGATCTGGTCGAAGATGCCGCCATCGCCGAAATGTTCGGGCTGCACCTTCTCCCATCCGCCGAAGCTGGCGATATCGACAAGCTCCAGCTTGGGGAAACGCGCCACGTCCTCGGGGTTGGCGGCAGAGGCGTCCCAGGCGCGGTAGAAGTGCTTGAAGGCCAGCGCCTGCCCTTCGGGCGTGTAGAGGAACTCGAGATAGGCCATCGCAAGCTCGCGCTGCGCATCCGTCTTGATGTTGCCTTCCACCAGCGCCACCGGCGGTTCGGCCAGCACCGAGACCGAGGGCACCACGATGTCGAACTGATCCTCGCCAATCTCCTTCAGCGCGAGATAGGCCTCGTTCTCCCAGGCCAGCAGCACATCGCCGATGCCGCGCTGCGCGAAGGTGGTGGTCGCACCGCGCGCCCCGCTGTCAAGCACCGGCACGTTCTTGTAGAGCTTGCCCACGAAGTCCTGCGGGTTCTGGCCGTTCCTCTCGGCCCAGGCCCAGGCGGCAAGATAGTTCCAGCGCGCCCCGCCGCTGGTCTTGGGGTTGGGGGTGATCACCTCCACCCCGTCGGCCACCAGATCCCCCCAGTCGGTGATGCCCTTGGGGTTGCCCTCGCGCACAAGGAACACGATGGTCGAGGTGTAGGGCGAGGAATTGTGCGGCAGCCTCGTCTGCCAGTCGGCGGGCAGCTTGCCCGCGGCCGCGATCTTGTTGATGTCGGAGGCGAGCGCGAGCGTCACCACCTGCGCCTCCAGCCCGTCGATCACCGCGCGGGCCTGGCTGCCCGAGCCGCCATGGCTTGTCTCGATGGTCGGCGCCTCGTGGCCCTGAGCGACCCACCAGTCCGAGAACGCCTTGTTGAACTCGCGGTAAAGCTCGCGCGTGGGGTCGTAGCTGACATTCAGCAGGGTCTCGGCCTGAACGGGGGCCGGCGCGGCGCCAAGTCCCAGCACCGCCAGAGCAAGCGCCGCAATCGCGCCCCGGGCAATGGCGGGCACCGGCCATCCGGTCAGACGCTCGCGCCCGGTTTCGATGGTGATGCGGCCATCGGTGAGTTCGGCCACCTTCAGGCCCTGGGCCGTGGTCTTACCCGAGAGCAGGATCGTGGTCTGCATGGAAGCCTCCGTGGGTGAGGGGCGCGCCGGACGGGCGGCCAGAAAGCGGGGAAGCAGCGGCACAAGGCCAAGGATCGGCGAGGCATTGCGATGCGGGTTCATTGCCGCTCCTCCGGTTCGAGGGGATCGACGCGCACCTCCCAGACCGAGGCATCGCGGCCTGCCAGCAGTTCGGCGGCAGCTTCGTGCGGGCGACGGGTGAACAGGGTCAGCGGCGTGCCGTTGATCCGGTGCGCGGCACCGGTGCGGCGGTCGATCAGGCGGACGGCGCAGGCCCGCGACATGCCTTGCAGCGCCGGGATGCCTGCGGCCCAATGTGCGGCGCGATGGGACAGGGCGATATCTGCTGTCATCTGTGCGATCTCCTCTCGGTCGGTGGCGATCGTCGCTCCCGACACGTTAATAACGACATAACAAGTCGCCTTTCACAACGGAAAAAGCACGTCGAAGTTGGTCGTGTATGTAGAAGATAATTCTCCGCCCCCGGGGCCGGTCAGGCACCCGCGGCGGAAAACGCCTGTTGATTTCAGCGATTTACGCCTGCGCCTCGTCAGCCAGCGGCACGCCGGGAAGCCCGCCCCTTTGCAGCATGTCGGCCAGGGTCAGCGAGTCGATCAGCACCAGATAGGACCAGAATACCTCGGCAAAGATCTTGCGGATCCGGCAGCTTGCCTCGTCGGTGCAGTCCTCGCAGCGCTGGTAGGCACTGCGCGACAGGCAGGGCAGCGGCGCGATCGGCCCGTCGATGGCGCGCAGAAGTCCCGAGATCGAGATCTCGGCGGGCTTCTTGATCAGCATGTAGCCGCCCGAGCGCCCGCGCGTCGAGGCGATGACACCCGCGTTGCGCACCTCGAGCAGGATATGCTCCAGAAACCGCTTGGGTGTGCCCGACCGCTTGGCAATCGCTTCGATGGTCAGCGGCTGCGGCTGCGGCTGCGCGGCCTCGTCGGCCAGGACCAGCAGAGCTTTCAGGGCGTATTTCATCTTCTGCGTGATCATGGCCCAGCGATACGCGAACGACTGCCCGGAATCAACGTCGTGATTGATGCGGGCCGTGCGGCGGTCGTCACCGGCCTGCAATCCATTGCAGGACACAGGGAAATTCCCGGATCGCCATACACGATAAACACTATAGACATTCAAGATGATTGGTGCATCCTGACGGCATAGGATCACGCCGCCCCGGAAAGGCCCGCCAGATATGACCGAGCTTGACCTGATCGACCGCAAGATCGTGGCAGAGCTGATGCGCGACGCCACGCAGTCCGTCGCCCAGATCGCCGACAAGGCCGGCCTGTCGCAGACGCCCTGCTGGAAGCGGATCCAGAAGCTGGAGGCCGCCGGGGTGCTGACCGGGCGCGTCGCCATCGCGGATCCGGCCAAGCTCGGCTTCGGCCTCACCGTCTTTGTCGGCATCGAGGCGCCGGACCATTCGGCCGAGTGGCGCGACGCCTTCGCAAAGGCCACGGACGCCCTGCCCGAGATCATGGAGGTCTATCGCATGGCCGGCGAGATGGACTATCTGCTGCGCATCGCCGTGCCCGACATGGCCTCCTTCGACAGCCTCTACAAGCGCCTCACCGATGCTGTCCCGATCCGCAATGTCACGAGCTATTTCGCGATGGAGCGGATGAAGTTCACCACCGCCTATCCGGTGGATACCCATTCGCGCTGAGCCTTGCCGGAGAATGCCGTTCTCTTTTCGCCGGCGCCTTTGGAAGCCAAAAACACGACAAACGCTATAGTCAGTCCACGGGCGCGATCTCGGCCGTTCCGAGGGCCGAGAAGCGGTTCATGAGTGCGATGCGGATGTGGATTTCGGCGGTCTGGCGGTCCGGCTCTCTTGCGGAAATGCGTTCGCCAAAGGCCTTGAGGTCGAGCAGGTTGAGCGCCACAGGTTCGAGCGAACCTGCGAGGGCATCTTCGCCTCGATCCGGCTCCGGGCGTGGTATCCCGCGTCCAGCGCTTCCAGAATGCCCGGCCGTAGTGCCGTGTGGCGCGGTGGGTCTCGTTTCTGGCAGTCGCTGCCGGGCAATCCTCTTTCCAGGGCCTGCCGTTCTTGCGGATGGGAATGATGGCGATGGTCTGCCGGTCGATGATGGCGGTGTGGCAGCGGCGGGTGTCATGAGCGCCAGCAGCGGTCACCGCGCCGATCTCTTCGCCCTCGGGATCTGACCGAGCAGTTCCGGCAAGACCGGACTGTCGCCGTCGCTGCTGGGAGTGAATTCCACGGCGCGGATGTCCGAAGTGCCTGCCATTCGCCGTCGCCGAGGAACTTGATCCCCCTCGCCATGGTCTCTCGGACCGGTGGCGTTCCCATGGCTCGATGTCCACCAGCAGGTTCAGCGGACTGTCGATGCGCCGATACGGGGTCTGGACGGCGAGCGTCTTTTGCCTCCGGCACAAGGTGGTGTAGTCGGGCACGTCCCAGTCCAGGCCGGCCAACTTCAGCAGGCTGGCCACCATCCCGGGGGGGTTGCCGGAGCGGCAGCTTGAACAGGACCTTGATGGTCAGGCAGAACCGGATCGCGGCATCAGAGAACACGGCGGGGCGACCGGGCCTGCCATCAGGCGGCGCAAGCCAGGACATGTCCTTGTCCAGCCAGACCAGCAGCGACCCGCGCTTGCGGAGCGCCGCGCTGTAGCTGGACCGGTTCGTCGTGCGATAGCGGGCGGGTGATGACTTGCTCATGCGGACCGTCTAACCGCATGGACTCACGATGTGAATCCTCGACGGTCAGAGTTCTGCAACAACGCCCATGCCGACCACGACCTACGCCCATTTCCGCGACGTGCCCGAGAGCGCCTGGCGCTGGCCCAGCTTTTCCCCGGCCGAGATCGCCTGCCGCGGCACCGGAGCGATCAGGATCAACACCGAGGCGATGGACAAGCTGCAGTCCCTGCGCAACCGCCTC
>DIVD01000066.1 GCA_002423245.1 Rhodobacteraceae bacterium UBA6141 | reverse complement strand
TGAAACGGCTTTTTCAACAGCCCCCGGGGGACCGTTTTCCCGACGAACGCACGGGTTGGCCAGCAGGCCACGCTGACCCGCATCTGGGCTCCACGCGGCAGCCGACCGCGCGCTCCGCGCGATACCCGCTACACCTGGGCCTACATTTTCGGCGCCGTCTGCCCCGAACGCGGGGGCGACCGCCGCGCTGGTCATGCCCAACGCCGACACCGCTGCCATGAACGCCCACCTCGCCGAGATATCCCGCACCGTCGCCGTTGGTGCACATGCCGTTCTCGTGCTCGACGGTGCCGGCTGGCACGGATCGAAGGCTCTGGAAGTCCCAGACAACATCACCCTCCTGCCGCTCCCGCCATATGCCCCGGAACTCAACCCGGTCGAGAACGTCCGGGCCCACCTCCGCGCCAACCGTCTCGCCATCTCCGTCTTCGAGACCTACGACGAGATCGTCACTCAATGCTGCAACGCATGGAACTTCTTCGCCAACGACATCGCGACCGTGCGCTCGATTACCATCCGGGAATACGCCAAAGCGGTCAAACGCTAAGGCCGTTGGTATAACGTGGCGTCAGTCCAGAAAAGACACCACTGACGGCACCCCAGCCCGGCTGGTTCGGAACCCGTTGACCGGATGCGAGGTGTCGGCATATCCGAAGGACACGACACAGACGATCAGCCTGTCGCCCGACAGGCCGATCGCATCGGCGACGTAGTGGCCGTATCTGGCCGGCGCCGCCTGTGGAATCGTTGCAATCCCGAGGCTCGTCGCCGCGTTCAGCAGGTTGGACACGTAGCCGCCGCAGTCGACGGCACCGTAAGTGCCGAGGCTGCGGGCAGTCGAAATGACTGCGACATGCGGCGCGCCGAACAGCCGGAAATTGTCCATGTGCTGTTCCCGCCGGCGTTCCGTGTCATCCCGCGCGATGCCGACGCTTTGATACAAGGCCAGTCCGCATTCGCGCCGGCGCTCGGCATAGACCCCCTCGTAGCTGGCCGGGAAATCGATGTGAGGCTCGCTGCGCCCCTGCTCTGCCATTTCGACAAGGCCCGAGCGGAACCGCTCGAGGGCGTCTCCGGACAGCAGGGCCACTTGCCACGGCTGGGCGTTGCACCACGACGCCGTGCGCTGGGCCATTCCGAACATGGCCTCGATCTGCGCGCGCGGCACCGGGTCCGGGCGGAACGCGCGGCAGCTGTAACGCTGCTCCAGAATGTCGGAGAGCACCTCGAACCGGTTCACGACGCGTCCCCCTCCCATCGCATTGGCCGGCCTGCGGCGCCTGACCGGTACCGCAGGCCGTATTCGTCATTACTCGGCCACGGCAGCGGAGTCGAGGATCGAATCCAGCAGGTCCTGCGCCGGCAGTATCCGTCTTGGTCAAAGGGCGCGGGCGATGTTTCATGGGCAGGACCAAAATTGCAGCGTTTCGCCGGAAATCATACGAAACCCTGCAGGGCGTGGCCAGAAGTTCGCGGATGCGGAAGACCATCGCCGCCCCTTGCGTCTCTTCGCTCTTCACGGCCACGAAGCGCATCGTCGGCCTCTGCGCCGCTTCACAGATCGCCTCGGCATCGGCCGCATCGTTCTTTTGCCGCTTGACGAAGGGCTTGACGTAGGCAGGCGGGATGAGCCGCACGTCATGGCCCAGCTTGCCGATCTCGCGGCCCCAGTAGTGCGCGCCGCCGCAGGCTTCCATCGCAACGACGCAGCGCGGCATCTGGCCAAAGAACGCCAGCACCTGATCCCGCCTCAGCTTCTTGCGCAGCACCGCCTGGCCCGCCTCGTCAGCCTCGTGGACCTGAAACACATTCTTCGCCAGGTCGAGCCCGACAGTGGTGATCTCCGACATGCTCCTTTGTGGCTCCTCGCAGACCCACCCTGGCACATCGAGGCCATCGGGGGGGCGGTCACGTCATCAGGGCCCCAAGAGAGGCAAAATTCTCGGACTTGGTGCAGCGCGTCAAATTGCGCGGCCAAGAGGAACGATTCCGTTCGGCGCCGGTTCCACCAAGATCAGTGAAATCAGTTGGAGATGGCACATGACTGAACATGAACATGCCCGGAGCGTTTTCCTTGTCGGGCTGAAAAACGCGCACGCGATGGAGAAGCAGGCACTCTCGATCATGCAGCCGCAGGTGAACCGACTGACGCATTATCCCGACCTCTCCCAGCGCCTCCGGTCGCATATCACCGAAACGGAGACGCAGATTTCGCGCCTTGACGAGGTCCTGAAATCACTCGGTGAGAGCAGTTCGCCGCTGAAGGACTCTCTGCTGTCCGCCTTCGGCTCGATGGCCGCACTCGGCCACGTCACCGCAGAGGATGAGGTGCTCAAGAACTCGTTCGCGAACCTCGCGTTCGAGAACTACGAAATCGGCGCCTACATCTCCCTCATTACCGCCGCCCGCGCTTCCGGCGAAAGCGGGGCGGTGACTTTGCTGGAACAGAGTCTCGACGAGGAGCGGCGGATGGCGGAGTGGGTGGCGGAGCACATCCCGTCGGTGACCGAGACGTTCATTTCCCTGACGGGAGCGGGCGAAAGGGCAAAGGTATAACCGACATTGATCATGATATGGGGCGACCGCACCCTCCAGGTCCAGCGCCGGCTCAACCTGCGGACCTGGAACTCTCGCTTGTGCTGGGAGGAGGCAACGCTCTTGGGGCCTATCATCTCGGTGCCTGCGAGGCGCTGCTTGTTGCGGGGTGGGAACCCGACTGGCTGATCGGCACGTCCATAGGAGCCGTGACCGCAGCCATCTTGGCCGGCAACCCGCCGTCGCGCCGTCTGGAACAGCTGCAGCGCTTCTGGGACCGCGCCCGTCAGCCGGACCTCGCTGCCTGGTGGGCAGTCCCCCAGCGTCTCCGTACCCATTACAACAACAGCCACGCGCTGGCCGCTCTGGTGGGCGGCAGGCCGGGGCTGTACGGCGCCCGTTACCCAGGTCTGTACTCGCTGTTTCCCGGCATGCCGCCCGACCGCGCCATCAGGGACCATGCGCCGCTGGCCAGCACGCTGAACGAGTTGATCGACTTCGACCTCCTGAGTAGCCCCGGCCCCCGCGTCTCGTTCGTAGCGATCGATATGGAGACGGGTGAGGAAGTCTGGTACGACAACCGCGAGCACCGGATCACCCCGCTGCACCTACTTGCATGCACGGCGCTGGCGCCGTTGTTCCCGCCCGTGGAGATCGATGGCCGTCTGCTCTGCGATGCCGGCTTCGCCAACAACCTCCCGATCGACCGGGTGTTTCGCGATCGACCGACGTTGGGGCAGCTAAGCATTGCCGTCGACCTCTTCTGCGTCAGTCGCGGTCGTCCAGAGACACTCGACGAGACCGTCGCGCGCGTTCAGGATCTGGGATTTGCGATGCAGACGGGGCGCTCTGTAGCGGCTCTGCGCCGGGAACAGGATCTTCTGCGACGGATCGAGCCGGGGCGGCCGGGCTCGATCCTCGCACATCTCGCCTACCGGGCGCCGGGAAGCCAACGATCGCTCAAGGCCCTCGACTTTTCCGAGCGGTCGCTCCGCGAGCGGGCAGCACAGGGCGCCGCCGACATGAATTTTATGCTGCACAGAATCGCACGAGAAACGCCGGACAACGGGCTCGTTTATCTCGGTCCGGATCCACAGCCTCACCACCACGGAAAGAACGACGCTGCGGCCAGTGACGTCGCCTCCAGCTTTTATCAAGCGTGAGCGAGACTCCGGGTAGGAGTTTTATCCATTTGGAAGGGTTGGGTTACGGGGGCTGGCGGAGCTTTTCGGATTGCGCAGCGTCAGGCCCCGTTGCGGGGGGAAGGTTCCAGGTCCGGCGCGGGCGGCTGGTCTTCGTCTCCGAGGTGCGCTCGCTCACCCATGTATTGGGCCAGACGGTGGGGCGGACGTTCAGGCAACCTGCGACGCCGCGCTCGACGATGCGCGCTGCCGGGGTCGATATGGAGGATCCGGCCTTCAAGGGCACCGGTGCCGTGATCGATCTCCTTCGGGACCGCGCTTTCACCGCCTCTGGGCTCGGCGGCTTCGCCTCCGGCTGGTTCACCTTCGGCACGCTGGAGTGGACCAGCGGCGGGAACGCGGGGCGGCGCACCTAGGTTTTGGGCCATGACGTCACGGACGGCATCGCCGTGCTGACGCTGCTCGAAGCGCCGGTGCGCGCGATCGCCGAGAGCGACGCCTTCATAATCCGCGCGGGCTGCGACAAGCGGATGGAGACCTGCGGGGCGAAGTTCGCGAACGCAGCCAACTTCCGCGGCTTCCCGCACATCCCCGGCCAGGATGCCGTNNGGCGGCCACGAGGGAGGCGTGCTGTGACGCAACCCCTCGCATTGGCCGGCCCCGCGCGCGTCATCGCCATCGCGCGGTCATGGCTCGGCACGTCGTACACGACCAGGCCAGCCTCCGTGGCGTCGGCTGCGACTGCCTTGGGCTGGCCCGGGGCGTGTGGCGCGAAGTGGTGGGCCCCGAGCCGTTCCCAATACCGGCCTACCGCCGCGACTGGGGCGAGACAGGCCCGCGCGAAGTTCTGGCCGAGGGCGCGCGGAGCACGATGATCGAGGTGCCTCCCGTAGAGGCCGGTCCCGGCGCGCGCTGGTCCTCTTCCGCATGAGCCGCGCGCCATCGCGAAGCATGTCGGGATCCTGACCGGGCCCGACATCTTCCTCCACGCCTATGAGCGGCTCGGCGTGATCGAGGAACCGCTGACCCCGGCCTGGCGCCGGCGCATCGCCTTCGCCTTCCTGTTCCCTGCACGCTGACTCCCCGAAACCCTTCGAACCCTGAGTTTCCGCAATGGCCACGCTTGTCCTTGGCGCTGTCGGTTCCGCCATCGGCGGGGCCTTTGGCGGCGCAATCCTCGGTCTCTCCGGGGCCGCGATCGGTGGCTTCATCGGCTCGACCATCGTCTCGGTGGTCGACAGCTGGATCGTGTCCTCGCTGGCCCCCGCCCAGAGGATCGAGGGCCAGCGCCTCGACAGCTTGCGGATCACATCCGCGACCGAGGGGGCCATCAGGCCCGCACCATCGAGGCGATTGTTTCGACCGGCGCCGAGACTGCCCGGCCCGGCTATATCGAGCGGCTGGACCTGCGCGGCGCCGACCTTTCGCGCCTGATCGGCGGGCCGGTGCTGGATGCGCACCGCGCGAGCTCGACCCGTGATCAACTCGGGGTGGTCGAAGCCGCCGAGGTGCGCCCGGAAGGGCTTTGGGTCCGCATCCGCTTTCGCAGCAACGAAGCCGCCCAGGCGGTGCTTGCCGATATCGGCGACGGCACGCTGCGCGGCCTGTCCATAGGCTACAGCGTGGCCGATTGGAAAGAGACGCGGGACGGCGAACGCCGCATCCGCACCGCAACCCGGTGGACGCCGCTGGAGGTTTCCATCGTTCCTGTCCCGGCCGATCCGGGCGCACATTTCCGTCATGGAGGCAATCAGATGGAAACCCAAGAGCAGACGGCCGAACGCCCGGCCGAGACGGTGCGGCAGACCCGCGCCCACCTGACCCTGATGATGCTGGGCCAGCACGAAGCGACGCAGTTCCGGCCCGAAATGGCCAGTGATACCCTCCGGCAGCGGCGCCACGACGGTGCGACCATCGGGTGTCACCCAACGCTCCCGCCGGAACCGGACCGCCGCCGGCCGGATCACCAGATCCTGGACGACAAAGTCCTCATAGCCCTTGAAACGGGAGCCGGCGGGCACCTCGGCCGGCATGACACGATCCTCGAATGCGACCCGCGACAGCGTCTTCTTGCCACGCCCACGGCGATTGCGCGAGCCGCTCGAGCCAGCCTTCTGCGCGCTGGCCTGCTCCATGCCGCTCGGTTTGCTCGGCTTCATCCGCGGCGGACCCTTGAGGCCTTTAAGCCGCGCAATCTCCTCGCGCTGCTCCGCCACGGTCTGCTTCAGGGCCGCAACCTCGCCCAAAAGCTCCAGCACAAGAGCCCGGAGATCAGCGTTCGAAAGATCATCAAGAGGGCGAAACGGCGGCTTCGACATCGCACGAACGATTCAGAAAACCGTCCGATCGAAAAGATCCCGCCAACCAACCGAGTCAATCGGTCGCACCCTCAACCCTCACGCCGCCCGGGGTTTTGCCCCTGTTACAAACGAGGCTCTTAACCACATGAAAGGAAGGGAGAATATGACAGAAGTGGCAGCCCGTAGGGGAGTCGAACCCCTCTTCCCAGGTTGAAAACCTGGTGTCCTAACCGATAGACGAACGGGCCACACTGGCGCTTGGCGAAGCTGGCGTCGCCGCGTCGCTTGGCGTGGGCGGTGTTTAGGACAGGGCGGGGTGACTCGCAAGCGGATTTTCGGCTTTTTTGTGAAAGTTCCGGCCGGGGTGCGCGGCGCCGGAAGCACGCCTGCGTTTTCAGGCCCTTGCGGCATCTTCCAGCCGCAACTGCACCTTGCTGCGGCCCTGCCAGCGGTTGATTTCCAGCCGCCCGGCAAGGTGGAAGCGGGCGTCGCCGTGGCCCTCCAGCAGCGGGCCGAGCGGGCCGTCGAAGGCGCCGAAGGCCACCGCGTCGAGCCGCGCGCCGGTCTCGTCGCCGAAGGTGATGCGCAGGTGGGTCTCGCCGATGCGGCGGGCCCGGGTGATCGCCATCGCGGCGAAGGCGAAGCGCGGGGCCGGGGCGCCCTGGCCGAAGGGGCCGGCCTTGTCGATCTCCTCCACCAGCCCCGGGGTCGCGGCGCCGGGCATCAGCAGCCCGTCGAGCCGCAGGTCGGCAGGCCCGCCCGTGCCCGCGCCCTGCCGGGCCAGCAGCTCGGCCAGCCGCGCCATCGCCGCATCGAGGCTGCCGCGCGCCACGGTCAGCCCCGCCGCCATCCGGTGCCCGCCGCCGCGCAGCAGCAGCCCTTCGGCGGCGACGCGCTGGACCGAGGCGCCAAGGTCCACGCCCGCGACGGAACGGCCCGATCCCTTCCCCTCGTCCGCGGCAAAGCCGATCACCACGGCGGGGCGGTTCGTCGCCTCTTTCAGCCGCGCCGCCACGATGCCGACGACGCCGGGGTGCCAGCCGTCCGCCGCCGCCCAGACCAGCGGCGCATCCAGCCCGCGCGCCTCGGCCTGTGCGAGGGCGGCGTCGCGCACGCGCAACTCGATCTCGCGGCGTTCGGTGTTCAGCGCGTCCAGCCGCTCGGCCAGCGCGGCCGCCTCATGCGGATCGGCGGTGGCCAGCAGCCGCGCGCCTAGGTCGGCGGCGCCGATGCGCCCGCCCGCATTGACGCGCGGGCCCAGCAGGAAGCCGAGGTGATAGGCGGCGGGCGCAGTATCCATGCGCGCGATGTCGGCCAGCGCAACCAGCCCCGGCCGCTCGCGCCGCGCCATGACCTTCAGGCCCTGCCGCACCAGCGCGCGATTGACCCCGGTCAGCGGCGCCACATCGGCCACCGTCGCCAGCGCCACAAGGTCGAGCAGCGCCAGCAGGTCGGGCCCGGCGAAGCCTTGCGCGCGCAACTGCCGGTTCGCCTCCACCAGCATCAGGAACACGACCGAGGCGGCGCAGAGATGCCCCAGATCGCCGCTTTCGTCCTGCCGGTTGGGGTTCACCACCGCCAGCGCGGCGGGCAGCGTCTCGGCGCCAAGGTGGTGGTCCAGCACCAGCACATCGGCCGCCGCGGCCGCGGCGATGGCGTCATGCGAGAGGGTGCCGCAATCGACGCAGATGATGAGCCGGTGATCGCGCGCAAGCGCCTGCATCGCGGGCGCGTTCGGGCCATAGCCCTCGTCGATGCGGTCGGGGATGTACAGCGTCGCCTGCCGCCCCATCGCGCGCAGCCAGGTCAGGATCAGCGCGGCGGATGCGCCGCCATCGACGTCGTAATCGGCGAAGACGGCGATCTTCTCGCGGTCCTTCACGGCGCGCAGGAAGCGGGCGGCGGCGGGTTCCATGTCCTTCAGGCTGCGCGGGTCGGGCAGCAGGTCGCGAAGCTGCGGCTCCAGAAACCGGGCCACATCGGCGGGCTGCACGCCGCGCGCGACCAGCACGCGGGCAAGCGGCAGGGGCAGGCGGGTTTCCTGCACCATCGCCTCGGCAAGGCGGTCCGCCTCGGGCGCGGGGCCGATCCAGCGGCGGCCGGTGGCAGAGCATTCGACGTTGAGAAAGGCGTGGGCTGTCATGCAGGCTTGATGGCGCAAATCGGGCGCGCTGGCCAGAGCGGAGGCGCCGCCCGTCCGGGCCGCGCCGTGGGCGGGCGCCAGCTTCTGGGCGCGCCGCTGGCCGGAGGCGTTTGCGCAGCGGCCCTGGCTTGGCGAAAGTGCCGCGAAGCGGGCCCTGCCGCCTCACTTCGTCGGGTTGCGGTAGATCATCCGCCGCACCGAACCCGTCTTGGAGCGCATCAGGATCGTCTCGGTCGTCAGGTAGCCCGGCTCGCGCTTGACGCCCTGCACGATGGAGCCGTTGGTGACGCCGGTCGCGGCAAAGATCACGTCGCCGGTCACCAGTTCGTCCCGCGCATAGATGCGGTTGAGGTCGGTGATGCCGGCCTTGGCGGCGCGGGCGCGTTCGTCATCGTTGCGGAACATCAGCCTGCCCCACATCTGCCCGCCCATGCATTTCAGCGCGGCGGCGGCCAGCACGCCCTCGGGCGCGCCGCCCGAGCCCATGTACATGTCGATGCCGGTGATGTCGGCCTCGGCGCAGTGGATCACGCCTGCCACGTCGCCATCGGTGATCAGGCGGATCGCGGCCCCCGTCCGGCGCAGTTCGGCGATCATCTCCTCATGGCGCGGGCGTTCCAGCACGCATAGCGTGATGTCGGACATCTTGCAGCCCCTGGCGCCGGCGAGGGCCGCCACCCGTTCCGTCGCCGTCATGTCGAGGCTGACCACGTCGGTCGGATAGCCCGGCCCGACCGCCAGCTTGTCCATGTAGACGTCGGGCGCGTGCAGCAGCGTGCCGCGCGGCGCCATCGCGATCACGGTCAGCGCATTGGGCATGTCCTTCGCGGTCAGCGTGGTGCCTTCGAGCGGGTCAAGCGCGATGTCCACCTCGGGGCCGTTGCCGGTGCCGACCTCCTCGCCGATGAACAGCATCGGCGCCTCGTCACGCTCGCCCTCGCCGATGACCACGACGCCCTTGATGTCGAGCATGTTCAACTGGTCGCGCATCGCGTTCACCGCGGCCTGGTCGGCGGCCTTCTCGTCGCCTCGGCCGATCAGGCGGGCCGAGGCATGGGCCGCCGCCTCGCTCACGCGGGCGAGGCCGAGCGACAACATGCGGTCGTTGAAATCGACGGGAGGGGTCATGATGCGTTCCTGCGATGAATGCGGCGTTGCCCGCACCTAACCCGAGGAATGTGACAGGGGCAAGGCTGGCAGCGCTAACGCCGCGGCGCGCAGGCGGCGCGCGCCCGCTGTTTTGCCGGCCCCGGGCCGCGGGTCACACCGCCTCGATGCGGATCGCGACCGGAACGCCGGTGACGACGCCGGTTGCGGCAAAGCCGCGGAAGGCGTGGTCCACCGCGTCGCGCGTGGTCTTGTGGGTGACGATCAGCACCGGCGCGGTGCCCGCGTCATGGCCGTATTGCCGCATGCGGTCGATGGAGATGCCGTTTTCCCCCAGCACCGTCGCCACCTTGGCAAGCGCGCCCGGCTTGTCCTGCAACTCCATGCGCAGGTAATAGGGCGCGGGCGCGGTGGCCCGGGCCGGCACCGGCACCGCAAGCCCCGCCGCCGGCTGCCCGAAGGTCGAGATGCGGCAGCCGCGCGCGATCTCGATCACGTCGGACATGATCGCGCTGGCGGTGGGGCCCATGCCCGCGCCGGGGCCGCGCAGCACGATCTGCCCGACGCTGTCGCCTTCCAGCACCACCATGTTCGTGCCGCCCTGCAACTGGCCCAGCGGGCTGTCGGCGGGCACGAGGCAGGGCGACATCCGCTGTTCCAGCCCGCGCCCAGTCATCTGCGCGACGCCAAGCAGCTTGATCTTGAAACCCATGTCGCCCGCCCGGCGAATGTCGTCGATGGAGATGCGGCCGATCCCCTCCAGTTCCACCGCATCGAAGCTCACGCGGGTGCCGAACGCGATGGCCGCCAGCAGGCTCAGCTTGTGGGCGGCGTCGATGCCGCCGACATCGAGGTTCGGATCGGCCTCGAGATAGCCAAGCTGCCGCGCCTCCTCGAACACGCTGTCATAGGGCAGGCCGGCGCTGTCCATCCGCGTCAGGATATAGTTGCAGGTGCCGTTCATCACGCCCATCACCCGGGTGATGGCATTGCCCGCCAGCCCCTCGGTCAGCGCCTTGACCACCGGGATGCCGCCGGCGACAGCGGCCTCGAAGCGGATCACCCGGCCGCGCGCCTCGGCGGCTTCGGCCAGCGCCTGCCCGTGATGCGCCAGCAGCGCCTTGTTGGCGGTGACCACATCCTTGCCCGCGGCGATGGCGGCAAGCGTCGCATCCTGCGCCGCGCCTTCCGAGCCGCCCATCACCTCGATGAACACATCCACATCGGCGCGGCTGGCCAGCGCCACCGGCTCCGTCTCCCAGGCATAGCCCGAGATGTCGGCATCGCGGGCCTTGCCGCGGTCGCGGGCCGAGACGGCGGTGATGGCAACCTTGCGGCCCGCGCGCCGCTCGATCAGATCCGCATGGCGCTGCACGATCCTGACCACGCCGGTGCCCACGGTTCCCAGACCGGCGATGCCAAGGCGCAGCGGTTCGGACATGGGCGGGGCTCCTGCAATCGTTCGGATGGTCTGTTAGCGGGTTCGCGGGGCGCTTGCAACGCGGCCGCGCTTCAGGCGCGCGGGCGGCGTGCGGGGGCAGGGCGCGCGGGCGGGGTCAGGGCGCGCGGGCGGGGTCAGATGTCCTGCGCCTGAAGCGCGGCCGCGCGGGCGCGCAGGGCGGCGGCCCGCGCCTCCTCGGAGGCGGTGGGATCGGGGGCGCTGCCGGTGGCCGATGCCGCGGCGATCACCGGGCCAAGCGGCACCAGCTCGGGCCAGCCCGGCTGCGCGGTCAGGCCCGCCTGCGGCTCGCCGAACTCCGGCGCGGCCGAACAGGCGGGGATCAGGCCGAGAGCGAGCCAGAGCGCAAGGCGGGTCATCGGGAACCTCCGGGGGGATGCGCGCAGACCATAGGCCGCGGGCAGGGGGCGCAGCAAGGGGCGGCGGCCGGAAGGGGCGGCGGGCAGCAGGGAGAGGGAGAGGGCGCGGGCTTGGAATTGAACGCGCGTGCAGATAACGTGGCGCGATGGCGCGCAAGACCGGCTCCCATTCGGACATCACCGGCCCCCGCGTTCGCGCGGCGGCGCAGCGGCTGTTCGCGCGGGACGGGTTCGCCGCCGTCTCGATGCGCCAGATCGCGGCCGAGGTCGGGGTGCAGGCGGGGGCGCTCTACCTCTATACGCGCGACAAGGAGGCGCTGCTGTTCGACCTGCTCAAGGCGCATATGGATGACGTGCTGGCGCATTGGGAGGCCGAGCCGAAGGGCTGCGCGCCGCTGGACCGGCTGGAGGCGTTCGTGCGCTCTCATATCCGCTTCAGCCTCGCGCGGGCCGAGGCGGTCTTCCTATCCTACATGGAACTGCGCAACCTGACGCCAGCGCATTTCGCCCGGATCGAGGCGCAGCGCCGCGCCTACGAGGATCAGCTGGAGGCGATCCTGCGGGCCGGGCAGGAGGCGGGGGTCTTCGCGCTGCCCGACACGAAGCTCGCGACGATGGCGATCATCGCGATGCTGACCGGGGTCAACACCTGGTATCGCGACAGCGGGCGCCTGTCGCAGGGCCGGGTGGAGCAGATCTACTGGGACATGGTGCGCCGCTCGGTGCAGGCTTAGCCGCGCCGCGCCGCTTTCGGCCTTTCATGCCCCGCATCGTGAACCGGCTGCCCGGGGCCGGGCTGCATCCGCGCACAGGCACATCGGCGTGATGGCGCTGACATGGGGCTGGCGCCGCGACGGCAGGAACTGCATCCTGCGTTGAACCGTTCGGTAACATGGGCGGCCCTTGACAGCGGGCCGCGCCGTTCCCAACTTTCATGGCCCCGTCCGCCCGTGCGGAAGGGGAACAGGGGGTCCACAGAGATGAGCACCTATACCAACCTGCCCGCACCCAGCCCCGAACAGGGGCTGAACCGCTACCTTCAGGAGATCCGCAAGTTCCCGCTGCTGGAACCCGAAGAGGAGTACATGCTGGCCAAACGCTGGGTGGACCACGGGGATTCGTCGGCCGCGCACCGGCTGGTGACCAGCCACCTGCGGCTCGCGGCGAAGATCGCGATGGGCTATCGCGGCTATGGCCTGCCGCAGGCCGAGGTGATTTCCGAGGCGAATGTCGGCCTGATGCAGGCGGTCAAGCGCTTCGATCCCGAACGCGGCTTCCGGCTGGCCACCTATGCGATGTGGTGGATCCGCGCCAGCATCCAGGAATACATCCTGCGGTCATGGAGCCTTGTGAAGCTTGGCACCACCTCGGCGCAGAAGAAGCTGTTCTTCAACCTGCGCAAGGCCAAGTCGAAGATCGGCGCGCTGGAGGAGGGCGACCTGCGCCCCGAAAACGTCGCGCAGATCGCCAGGGATCTCAACGTGACCGAGGCCGAGGTCGTCTCGATGAACCGGCGGCTTTCGGGGGGCGATGCCTCGCTGAACGCCATGGTCGGCTCCGACGGCGACAGCGCGACCCAGTGGCAGGACTGGCTGGAGGACGAGGATGCCGACCAGGCCAGCGCCTATGAGGAGCGGGACGAGCTGCAGGCCCGGCATGCGCTGCTGGTCGAGGCGATGGACGTGCTGAACGAGCGCGAGAAGGACATCCTGATGCAGCGCCGGCTTGAGGACGATCCGGCAACGCTGGAGGATCTTTCGGCGCAATACGAGGTCAGCCGCGAGCGTATCCGCCAGATCGAGGTGCGCGCCTTCGAGAAGCTGCAAAAGCGGATGCAGGAACTGGCGCGCGAGCGCGGGATGCTGGTGCCCGCCTGAGACGGCCAGACCGGGGCGGCATGACTCGGGCGGCATGACTCGGGCGGCATGGCCCGCGTGGGGGGGGGCGCTTCAGGTTTGCGCGAAGGTTGGCCGCCCTGCCTTGGCGCCGGTTGCGCCCCGCTGCGGTGCAGCTAGGTTGCGCCGGGAAGCACGCGGCCGCGCAGGGCGGCTGCCTTGACAGGATCTGACAGCACATGAGCGTGAGCGTAATCCGGCAACGCCTGATCGGGGCGTTGCTCTGTCTGTCCCTTCTGGCGCTGCTGGCGGGGACGGTGCCCGTCACAGTCGCGCTGCTCTCGCCGGCGGGGACGATCGCGCGGGTTCTGGACAGCATGGCCCCGCAGATGCTGGGGCTGGGGCTGATCCTCGCGGTCGTCGCGGCGCTGCTGGGGGCCCAGCGCGCCGGCGCGACGCTGGCGGTGCTGACCCTGGCCTTTGCAGGGTGGTTCGGGCTGCAACATGCGCAGCGTTCGCTGCCGCTGGCGAGCGACATGCAGCCTGCGGCGCGCGTGCTGTTCTTCAACGTCCTTGGCGACAACACGGCCAATGCCGGACGGATCGTCGCGGCGGCGCGCCTCTCGGACGCCGATATCGTGATCTTTGCCGAGAGCGAGGCATTCCGGCCCGCGCTTGCCGCCCTGCGGGAGGACTATCCCTACCGGATCCCCTGCGAGCGGCATTGCGGGCTCGCCGTGCTGTCGAGATTTCCGCTTGCGCCCACGGATGCAGGGCAGGGGCCCCTGGCCTGGGGTGGGCGGCTGGCAAGCGTCACCGTGACGCCGCAAGACGCGCCGCCCTTCGCGCTTGTCGCCGCGCACAAGCTCAAGCCCTGGTTCGCCGGCCAGGTCGCGGCGGAGGATGCCAGCCTGCGGGAGCGCATCAACGCCATCGCCGGGCCCTTGCTGGTGGTCGGCGATTTCAACGCAGCCCCGTGGAGCGCGCCGACGCGCGCGCTGATCGACGCGACGGGCCTGCGCGCCCCGCGCCTGCCGGTGCCGACATGGCCGGTCGCGGCCGGGCGCTTCGGCGTGCCGATCGACAACGTCTTCGTGCGCGGCGGCGCGCGGCTGACGCACCTGCAACCCTTCGGCGACGATCTGGGCTCGAACCATCGCGGGCTTCTGGCCGAGGTGGCGATCGGCGGCTGAGCGCGGCCGGGCGCCCCCCGAGGCCATCAGCGGGGCATCAGTCCTCCATCGCCTCCAGCTCGTCGATCATGCCCGCGATCATGCCAAGCCCCCTGTCCCAGAAGGCCGGGTCGCTGGCATCGAGCCCGAACGGCGCCAGCAGTTCCTTGTGGTGCCTCGACCCGCCGGCGCGGAGCATGTCGAAATACTTCTCCTCGAACCCCGGCAGCCCGTCCTCGTAGGCGGCATAGAGCGCGTTCACCAGCCCGTCGCCGAAGGCATAGGCATAGACGTAAAAGGGCGAGTGCACGAAATGCGGGATGTAGCACCAGAACGTTTCATACCCGTCCATGAAGTCGAACACCGGCCCGAGGCTTTCGGCCTGGATGCCCATCCACAGCGCGTTGATGTCCTCGGGCGTCAGCTCTCCCTCGCGCCGGGCGGCATGAAGCCTGCATTCGAAGTCGTAGAAGGCGATCTGCCGCACCACGGTGTTGATCATGTCCTCGACCTTGCCGGCCAGCAGGATCTTGCGTTCGGCCGGGGTCTTCGCCGCCTCCAGCAGCTTGCGGAAGGTCAGCATCTCGCCGAACACGCTGGCGGTCTCGGCCAGCGTCAGCGGGGTGGAGGCCAGCATCTCGCCCTGACCCGCGGCCAGCACCTGATGCACGCCGTGGCCAAGCTCGTGCGCCAGCGTCATCACGTCGCGCGGCTTGCCAAGATAGTTCAGCATCACATAGGGATGCACCTCGGTGACGGTCGGGTGGGCAAACGCGCCGGGGGCCTTGCCCGGCTTCACGCCCGCGTCGATCCAGCCCTTGTCGAAGAACGGCTCGGCGATCTTCGCCATCTCCGGCGCGAAGGCGGCATAGGCGTCCATCACCGTCGCGCGCGCGGTGGCCCAGTCCACGACCCGCACATCCTCGGTCGGCAGCGGCGCGTTGCGGTCCCAGACCTGCAGGCGGTCCAGCCCCAGCCACTTCGCCTTCAGCGCGTAATAGCGGTGGCTGAGCCGCGGATAGGCCGCGACCACCGCATCGCGCAGCGCCTGCACCACCTCGGGTTCCACATGGTTCGACAGGTGCCGGGCGTGCTGCGGCGTCGGCATCTTGCGCCAGCGGTCCTCGATCTCCTTCTCCTTCGCCAGCGTGTTGTGGACGCGGGCGAAGAGCTTGACGTTCCGCGCGAAGACCGCCGCCAGCGCCCGGGCGCCCGCCTCGCGCCGGGCGCGCAGCGGGTCGGACAGCAGGTTCAGGGTGGCCTCGAGGTTCAGGGGTTCGGCCTCGCCCTCGACCGCGAACATCAGCCCCGCCATCGTCTCGTCGAACAGCCGGTTCCAGGCGGCGGCGCCGACGGTGGACTGGTCGTGCAGGAACTTCTCCATCTCGTCCGAGAGCTGGTGCGGGCGCATGGCGCGCATCCGCTCGAACACCGGGCTGTAGCGGGCAAGCCCGGCGCTCGTCTCCAGCAGCGCGGCCAGATGCTCATCGGGCAGGCGGTTGAACTCGAGGCTGAAGAACACCAGCGGCGTGGTGAAGGCGGTGACCCTGTCCTGCGCATCGGCCATGAACTTGGCGCGGGCGGCGTCGAGCGTGTTCTGCGAATAGCGCAGTCCCGCATAGGACATGATCCGCCCCGCCACCGCCTCGATCCGCTCATACCGGTGCACGCAGGCAAGCATCGCCTCGGCGTCCAGTTCGGCCAGCCGCCCCTCGAAATCATCGGCGAAATCGCGGCAGGCGGTTTCCAGCCAGGCCAGGTCATTGGCGAATTCGGGCGCATCGGGCGCGGGGTAAAGGTCGGTCAGATCCCATTCGGGCAGCGCGCCCAACGCGCCGCCGGCGGCCGGGTTCGCATCGTGCAGCGGGCGGGGAAGGCGGATCGGCATGAAAGACCTCATTCTTGTGCTGCCCCACAGATAGGGGCGCGGGGGCGCGGGGCGCAAGGGCGGCTAGCGCCGCGCCTTCAGCAGGGCCTGCGCGGCCTCCAGCGTGTCGGCCTCGGACGCGGGCTTGTCGCGCCGCCAGCGCAGCATCCGCGGAAAGCGCAGCGCGATCCCCGACTTGTGGCGCGGGCTTTCCCGAATGCCCTCGAAGGCGATCTCGAACACCAGATCCGGGGCCACCCGCCGCACCGGGCCGAAGCGCTCCAGCGTGTTCCTGCGCACCCAGGCGCTGATCTCGGCGAATTCGGAATCGGTGAGGCCGGAATAGGCCTTGGTCACCGGCACCAGCGCGTCGCCCTGCCACAGCGCGAAGGTGAAATCGGTGTAAAGGTTGGCGCGGCGGCCATGCCCGGCCTGCGCATAGACCATCACCGCATCGAAGGTCATCGGGTCGAGCTTCCACTTCCACCAGTCGCCGCGCCTGCGCCCGACATGATAGGCCGAGGCGAGGCGCTTGATCATCACCCCCTCCGCCCCCGCCGCCGCGGCGCCCGCCCTCAAGGCGGTCAACTCCGCCCAGTCCGCAAAGGCCAGCGGCGCCGACAGCCGCAGCGGCGCGCTTGCCGGCATCCCCTCCACCAGCCGCCGCAGCGCCGCCAGACGCGCGGCCAGCGGCTCGGCCCGGACGTCGCGCCCGCCCTCTTCCAGCAGATCATAGGCCATCAGGATCACCGGCACCTCTGCCAGCAGCTTCCGCGACACGGTCTTGCGCCCGATCCGCCGTTGCAGCGCGGCAAAGGGCAGCGGCGCGCCGCCCCCCTCGACGGAAAAGGCCAGGATCTCGCCGTCGATCACCGTGCCCCCCGGCAGCCGGTCCCCCAGTTCCGCCAGTTCGGGGAAGCGGTCCGTCACCAGCTCCTCCCCCCGCGACCACAGCGAGAACCGCCCGCCGCGCAGCACCGCCTGCCCGCGGATGCCGTCCCATTTCCAGTCCGCCGCCCAGTCCGAAGGCGCGCCAAGCGCCTCCGGCTGCTGTTCCAGCGCATGGGCCAGGCAAAAGGGATAGGGCCGCGTCAGATCCGCGCCCGGATCGCCGGTCAGCACCAGCGCCGAAAACGTGGTGCTGTCGGGCGTCCAGTCGCCCATCAGCCGCAGCGCAAGCTCGGGCTCGGCGATTCCCGTCGCCTGCGCCAGCGCCCGCGTCATCAGCCCCTGCGCCACGCCCATGCGAAAGCCGCCGGTGATCAGCTTGTTGAACAGGAACCGCTCCGCCCCGTCCAGCGCCGCCCAGGCCGCCAGCACCGCCCCCCGCCGCTCGGGCTCGGGCAGCAGCGCAAGGCCGCGGATGCGGGTGATCCACCCGGTCAGCGTCGCCGGCTCGGGCGCGCGGGGCGGCGGCAGGATCAGCGCGATGGTCTCCGCCAGATCCCCCGTCACCGCGTAGCTTTCCTCGAACAGCCACCCCGGCAGCCCCGCCGCCTCTGCCGCCCACTCCGCCAGCCGGCTGGCCGTCACCGCCCGCTTCGGCCGCCGCCCCGACAGCAGCGCGATGGTCCACAGCCGGTCCTGCTCGGGCGCCTCGCGGAAATAGGCCGCCAGCGCCGCGGTCTTCTCCGAGGTGCGGGTGGTGCTCTCCAGCGCAAGGAACAGCGCGGCAAACCGCTTCATCGCGCCCGCGCTTCTTGCTGGCGGAAATATCCCGGGGGGAGCCGCAGGCGGGGGGCAGCGCCCCCCTCCGCCGCCGCCGGGGCCGGGCGCCTCATTCCGCCGCCTCCGCGCCCGGGGCCTCGCTCTCCTCGCCCTGCCAGTCGGTCGCGGCGATCGCCGCGTCATACCCCTGTTCGGCCAGCCAGCGGCGGAACGGCGCGGTATAGCCATGCGTCACGAACACCCGCTCCGCCCCCGTCTCGCGGATCGCAAGGTTCAGCCCGTCCCAGTCGGCATGGTCCGAGATCACGAAACCCCGGTCCACCGACCGCCGCCGCCTTATGCCGCGCAGGCGCATCCAGCCCGAGGCGAAGCCTTCGGAGGCCGCCCCGAACCGCCGCGCCCAGGGCGAGCCAAGCGCCGAGGGCGGCGCCAGCACCAGCGCGCCGGGATGGCTCCTGCCATCCACCCCCGGCACGACGCGCAGGGTCGGCGGCAGCGCCAGCCCCCCGGCGCGCAGGATCGCCGTCATCTCCTCCACCGCGCCATGCGTCAGGATCGGCCCGATGCCGGGGTCGAGCCCCGCCAGCAGCCGCTGCGCCTTGCCAAGGCTGTAGGCCCCCAGCACCGAGGCCCGGCCCCCGGCGGCGTTCTGCGCCCACCAGCGGTTCACCTCGGCGCGGATCTCTGCCTCGGGCCGCCAGCGGAACACCGGCAGGCCGAAGGTGCATTCGCTGATGAAGGCATGGCAGCGCACCGGCTCGAACGGCTCTGACAGGCCATCGGGCACCGTCTTGTAATCGCCCGAGGCGGCCCAGACCTCGCCCGCCACCTCGACCCGCACCTGCGCCGATCCCGGCACATGCCCCGCCGGATGCAGGCTGACGGTGGCGCCGCCGATCCGCAGCGGCACGCCGAACTCCAGCGCCTGCGCTCTGATCGGCCCCAGCCGGTGGCGCATCGCGGCAAGGGTGCGGGGCGTGGCAAGGTAATGGCCCATCCCGGCGCGGGCGTGATCCGAATGGGCATGGGTCACGATGGCCCTGTCCACCGGGCGCCAGGGGTCGATGTGGAAATCGCCGGCCGGGCAGTGGATGCCCCTGTCGGTAAAGCAAAGAACCGGACCCTGCGCCATGAGGGGAGTGTAGGGCGGGCGGGCGCGAAGGGAAGCCGGCGCGGCCGCTGTTGCAACCCGGCCTTCGCATAAGATTCGGGCATATGCCTGAAATTTGGCAGCGAATCCTGCGGGCTTCGGCGCTAACGTCGTGCGACGCCTTCCCCTCCTCCCCGGCGCTGCCTAACAGTTGGACAAACGCGCCTGAATCGTCGGGGGCAAGGGGCGGGACATCGGCACGAGTGATGACGACCGGATATTTCAACGAGATGTACGAGGATGGCGCAGTGCGGGCGCCCTATGCGCGGCTCGAGGACTGGATGCGCTCCATGCCCGCCGAGCTTCGCCAGATGAAACAGGCCGAGGCAGAGGATCTGTTCCGCCGCATCGGCATCACCTTCGCGGTCTATGGCGAGGGCGGCGATCCCGACCGGCTGATCCCCTTCGACATGTTTCCGCGGGTGTTCTCGCAGGACGAATGGCGCAGGCTGGAGCGCGGCATCAAGCAGCGGGCACGGGCGCTGAACGCCTTCCTCGTCGATGTCTATGGCCGGGGCGAGATCATCAGGGCCGGCAAGATCCCCTCGCGGCTGGTCTATCGCAACGAGGTCTATGAAAAGGCCGTCTGCGGCTTCGTGCCGCCGCGGGGCGTGTTCAGCCATATCGTCGGCATCGACATCGTGCGCACCGGGCCGAGCGATTTCTTCGTGCTGGAGGACAATTGCCGCACCCCGAGCGGGGTCAGCTACATGCTGGAAAACCGCGAGATCATGATGCGGATGTTCCCGGCGCTGTTCCAGAACAACCGGATCGAGCCGGTGGACAACTACTCCGACCTGTTGCGCCGCACGCTCGCCAGCGTCGCCCCGGCGAAATGCGACCGCGACCCGACCATCGTGATCCTGACGCCGGGCCATTTCAACAGCGCCTATTACGAACACAGCTTCCTTGCCGACCTGATGGGCGTGGAACTGGTCGAGGGCGCCGACCTCTTCGTCGAGAACGGCTTCGTGTGGATGCGCACCACCGAGGGGCCGAAGAAGGTGGACGTGATCTACCGGCGCATCGACGACAGCTTCCTTGACCCGCTGTGCTTCCGCCCGGATTCGCTGCTGGGCGTGCCGGGGCTGATGGATGTCTACCGCTCGGGCGGCGTCAGCATCTGCTCGGCGCCGGGGGCTGGGGTGGCGGATGACAAGGCCGTCTATACCTTCGTGCCCGAGATGGTGCGCTTCTACCTCGGCGAGGAGCCGATCTTGCAGAACGTGCCGACCTGGCAATGCGGCAAGGAGGAGGATCTGAAATACGTGCTGGCGAACCTCAAGGATCTGGTGGTGAAGGAGGTCCACGGCTCGGGCGGCTACGGGATGCTGGTCGGGCCGAAGTCCACGCCCGAGCAGATCGCGCATTTTGCGGGCCGCATCGCGGCCAACCCGGAACATTACATCGCCCAGCCCACGCTGGCGCTGTCCACGGTGCCCACCTTCGTCGAGGAGGGCATCGCGCCGCGCCATGTGGACTTGCGGCCCTATTGCCTGGTGGGCGAGCGGATCGAGCTTGTGCCGGGCGGCCTCACGCGTGTCGCGCTGAAGGATGGCAGCCTGGTGGTGAACTCGTCGCAGGGCGGCGGGGTCAAGGACACCTGGGTTCTGGCGGAGTAACCAGCAATGCTAAGCCGTACCGCCGACAACCTGTTCTGGATCGCCCGCTACATGGAACGGGCCGAGACGATGGCCCGCCTGCTGGAGGTGGGCGCCCGCATCGCGCTGCTGCCCTCGGCCGGGCATGGCTACCGCAGCGAGTGGGACAGCCTGCTGCAAGCCTCGGGCACCGCCGCCGGCTTTGCCAGAAAATACGCCGACCCGGTGCAGCGCAACATCGAAAGCTATCTGTTCTTCGACCGGGACAACTCGTCATCCGTCGCCACCTGCATCAGCCGCGCGCGCGAAAACGCCCGCATCGTGCGCACCGCGCTGACCACGCAGGTCTGGGACGCGCTCAACACCGCCTTCCAGGAGATGCGCGAGCTGGAACGCACGCCGCGCTCGCAGCTTGAACTGTCGCGGCTGACGGAATGGACGATGCGCCATGCCGCGATGGTGCGCGGGGCCATCGACGCCACGCTGCTGCGCAACGACGGCTGGGATTTCCTCGGCCTCGGCTACACGCTGGAGCGCGCCGACAATACCGCCCGGCTGATGGACGTGAAATACTATGTGCTGCTGCCGCGGGCCGATTATGTGGGATCGGGGCTCGACAACTATCAATGGACGACGCTGCTGCGCGCGATGTCCTCGCACCGGGCCTTCCACTGGGCCTATGGCGGCGAGATCACCGCGGGCAAGATCGCGCATTTCCTGATCCTGAACCCGCAATGCCCCCGCTCGCTGCTGACCGCGACCGAGGGCGCGACGGCGCATCTGGACCGGCTTGCGAGGGGCTATCACAACAGCACCGCGGCACAGAGCCGGGCGCGCGCGCTGCTGGGAGAGATTGCGGAGATGTCCGTGGACGACATCTTCGAGGAGGGGCTGCATGAATTCCTCAGCCGGTTCATCGGCGATGTCGGCGAGGTGTCGCATCTGGTCGGCGAGATCTACCTCAGCGGGGTGGCGCGATGATCCTCCTCGTCTCGCATGTCAGCACCTACCGCTATGATGCGCCGGTGCGCGGCGCGGTACAAAGCCTGCGGATGACGCCCTCGGTCTGCGACGGGCAGCGCGCGATCCGCTGGCAGGTGGAGGTTCCGGGCGGCACCCGCGGCGCGGCCTTCCGCGACGGGGCGGGCGACTGGATCGAAAGCTGGTCGCTGCGCGGGCCGGCCTCCGAGATCACCGTGAAGGTCACCGGCGAGGTCGCCACCACCGACATGGCCGGCGTGCTGCGCGGCCAGCGCGAAGCCGTCGCGCCCGAGGTCTATCTGCGCGAAACCGCGCCGACCCGCGCCGACAGCGGGCTGATGGCGCTGGCGCACGAGGCAGCCGGCGGCGCGAGCGACGCGCTCGACCGCGCGCATCGCCTGTCGGCGGCGATCAGCGAGGCCATCGCCTACCGCCCCGGCGCGACCGATGCGCAGGGCACCGCCGCCGAGGCGCTGGCGCTTGGCGAAGGCGTCTGCCAGGACCACGCCCACGCGGTGATCGCCTGCGCGCGCCATCTCGAGATGCCGGCGCGCTATGTCTCGGGCTACCTGCACGCGGGCGAGGAGGGCGGCCCGAACGAGGCGTCCCACGCCTGGGCCGAGATCTGGATCGAGCGGCTGGGCTGGGTCGGCTTCGATCCGGCGAACGCCACCTGCCCGGATGCGCGCTATATCCGCCTCGGCTCGGGCTTCGATGCGAGGGATGCCGCGCCGATCCGGGGTGTGGCACATGGTCGCGTGGCCGAGGCGCTGGATGTGACGGTTGCGGTCGAGGCCGTGCAGCAATAGGCTCGCCGCGCGGGGCGGACCCCGAATTTCGAGGCACTGACATGACCTATTGCGTGGGCCTTCTGCTGAACGACGGCATGGTGCTTCTGTCCGATACGCGGACGAATGCGGGCCTCGACAATATCGCGACCTATCGCAAGATGTTCCTCTTCGAGGAACCGGGCGAGCGGGTGATCGCGATCCTGACGGCCGGCAGCCTGTCCGTGACCCAGACCACCATCGCCCGCCTGCGCGAGGCGATCGACGAGCCCGATGCCAGCCCCGGCACCTCCATCATGCTGGCGCCGACGATGCTGAAGGTGGCCGAGATCATCGGCAACACGCTCGCCTCGGTCCGGCACGACATCGACGACAAGATGGCCGCCGCCAAGGTCAGCACATCGGCCAGCATGATCGTGGCCGGGCAGCGGGCGGGCGGGGCGATGCGGATGTTCCTGATCTACCCGGAGGGCAATTTCATCGAGGCGACGGACGACACCCCCTTCCTGCAGATCGGCGAGCACAAATACGGCAAGCCGATCCTCGACCGGGTGGTGAAGCCCTCCACCTCGATCCTCGATGCGCAGAAGGCGGTGCTGCTGTCGATGGATTCGACCCTGCGATCGAACCTGTCGGTGGGAATGCCGCTGGACCTTGCGGTGATCGAGAAGGACGCCTGCCGCGTGAGCACCCGCCGCCGGATCGAGGCGGGCGACCCGCAGTTCAAGGTGATGAGCGAGGCCTGGTCCACCGCGCTGCGCGAAAGCTTCACGCAGATCACGATCTGACCGTCAGCCCTGCCGGCCGAACAGGGCCGCCGCGCTGTCATGGAAGCGGCGGCGCGTGGCGGGCACCTCCATCATCACCTCATGCTCGGCGCCCGGGATGACCTCCAGCCGCCCGCCCGGCCAGCGCGCCATGATCGCCCGGATGCGCCCGGTATCGACGACCCGTTCGTTGCTGCCGATCACGCAGAGGCAAGGCAGGGCGGGCGGCATCCTCGCGGCCAGCGCCCGCGTCTCGCGCAGCGCCTCGCTCAGCCAGTGCAGCGTCGGCCCGCCAAGCGCGAGGCACGGATGCGCGCGCAGTTGCCGCTGCATGAAGCCATACATCGCCGGATCGGAGGTCAGCACATTGCCGGGCGCGGGCACCGCCAGCACATAGGTCAGCGGGCCGGTGCCGGGCGCGTAGAGATGCCCCTGCCGCGCCATCCGCGCCCCGGCGGCCATCGCCCAGGCCAGCGGCCGCAGCGCCGCGGGGAGATGGATCCCCCACATCGGCGCCGAAAACACCGCCGAGGCGACGGGCAGCCCCTCATGCAAGGCGCGCAGGCCGATGCAGCCGCCCATCGAATGGGCGATCAGGTGAAAGGGCTCCGGCAGGCCCGCCTCGCGCGCCGCCGCCAGCAGCGCCGCCACGTCCCGCTGATAGTCGGTGAAGCGCGCGACATGGCCGCGCGCCCTGTCTGCCAGCGGCCGGTCCGCCAGCCCCTGCCCGCGCCAGTCGATGCAGGCCATCGCATAGCCGCGCGCGGCCAGTTCCCCGGCGGCGGGCCCGTATTTCTCGATGTATTCGGTGCGGCCGGGGAACAGCAGCACCGTGCCCCGCGCCCCCTCGCGCGGCCAGAGCGCCACCCGCACCCGCACGCCGTCCGCGCAGATCCGCCATTGCGCGATGCCGCCCGCGGGTGCCTCGGCGATGTCCGTGTAAAGCGGCGCCTGCCCTGCGGCCGCGTCCATCAGGACAGGAGCGCGCCCAGTTGCATCGCCATGCCCATGTTGCCATCCACCGACAGCTTGCCGGTCATGAAGGCCGCGGTGGGGTTGATGTCGCCGGCAAGGATGCCCTCGAACGTCTCTGCCGAGGCGGTCAGCGTGACATCGGCATCATCGTCCCCCGCCCGCGCGCCGTTGCCGTCGATGATGATCGAGCCCTCGCCCTCGATCACGAACTTCGCGATGCCGGCAAAGCCGCCGGAAAGCCGTTCGTTCAGCGCTGCCACGGCCGCGGTGATGGTCTCGCTCATGCGTGTCCTCCAAAAGTGATGGCGGGGCTCTCGCATTCCCCGGCCCATGCGTTACACTTGCCGGTGTTATGGGTATTTTGACAAGCATTCACAAATATGCCGTGACGGCATGTCTCGCCCTGCTTCTGGCGGCGCCGGTGGCGCGGGCGCAGGCCGGGCAATCGCCGCGCGCGCAGGAACTGCTGCGCGAGCTTGCCGACCCGGCGTCCGAGGACTGGCAGCGCATCGAATCCGACCTGCAGCGCGAATGGTCGCGGTCCGGCTCTGCGGCGATGGACCTGCTGCTGCAACGCGGGCGGGCGGCGCTGGAGGACGGCGATCCGCTGGCGGCGCTGGAACATCTGACCGCGCTGACCGACCATGCGCCGGATTTCGCCGAGGGCTGGAACCTGCGCGCGACGGCGTTCTTCGTCGCCGGCCAGTTCGGCCCGGCGCTGGAGGATATCCGGCGCACGCTCGCCCTCAACCCGCAGCATTACGGCGCGCTGGCGGGGCTGGGCGCGATCCTCGAACAGCTTGAGCGCGAGGAGGAGGCGATGGCCGCCTATCGCGCGGCCCTTGCGGTCAACCCCCATCGGCCCGATCTGGTCGAGGCGCTTACCCGGCTTGAACAGGCCACCGGGGGCACGGAACTCTAGGAGCCTTCGGATCATGGCGAGCGAGACGAGGATCACGGCGGTCCTCGGGCCGACCAATACCGGCAAGACCCATTATGCCATCGACCGGATGCTGGCGCACCGGACGGGGGTGATCGGCCTGCCCCTGCGCCTGCTGGCGCGCGAGGTCTATGACCGGCTGGTCGAACGGCGCGGGCCTTCGGTGGTGGCGCTGATCACCGGCGAGGAGCGGATCGTGCCGGAACGCACCCAGTACTGGGTCTGCACGGTGGAGGCGATGCCCGAGGGGATCGGCGCCGATTTCGTCGCCATCGACGAGATCCAGCTTTGCGCCGACCCCGAGCGCGGGCATGTGTTCACCGACCGCCTGCTGCGGGCGCGGGGCCTGCTGGAGACGATGTTCCTGGGCAGCCACACCATGCGCGGGGCGATTGCCGCGCAGGTGCCGCGCGTGCAGTTCGTGGGGCGCGAGCGGTTTTCGACGCTGACCTATAATGGTTCGAAAAAGATAAGCCGCCTGCCGCCGCGCAGCGCGATCGTCGGCTTTTCGGTTGATAATGTCTATGCGATCGCCGAGCTGATCCGCCGCCAGAAGGGCGGTTGCGCGGTGGTGATGGGGGCGCTCAGCCCCCGCACCCGCAATGCGCAGGTGGCGATGTACCAGAACGGCGACGTGGATTTCCTGGTCGCCACCGACGCGATCGGCATGGGGCTCAATCTCGACATCGGCCATGTCGCCTTCTCTGCCACCGCCAAGTTCGACGGGCGGCGGATGCGGCAGCTTTTCCCGCACGAGCTTGGCCAGATCGCCGGGCGCGCGGGGCGGCATACCCGGGCGGGCACCTTCGGCGTGACGGGCGAGGCCGGCCCCTTCGATGCGGATCTGGTGGAGGCGCTGGAACACCACCGCTTCGCCCCGATCCGCCGGCTCAGCTGGCGCAACCCGGCGCTGGACTTCGGCACCGCCGAGAAGCTGATCGCCTCGCTGGAGGCGCCCACCACCGACCCCTGGCTGACCCGGGCGCGCGAGTCAGGCGATGTGCTGGCGCTCAAGAGCCTGATCGAGGCGGGCGAGGTGCGCGGCCGCGTCACCGGCCCGCGCGACGTGAAACTGCTGTGGGACGTGTGCCGCATCCCCGATTTTCGCGGCATCTCTGCCGCCGAACATGCCACCTTGCTGACCCGCATCTTCGGCTTCCTGCGCGACGATGGCCATGTGCCCGATGACTGGCTGGCGACGCAGATCGCCCGCATCGACCGGACCGAGGGCGACATGGACACCCTGTCCAAACGACTGGCATTCATCCGCACCTGGACCTATATCGCGCAGCGCAAGGGCTGGGTTTCCGATGAAACCCATTGGCGCGGCGAGACGCGCGCGGTAGAAGACCGTCTGTCGGATGCGCTGCACGGTGCGCTGACCCAGCGTTTCGTGGACCGGCGCACCAGCGTTCTGCTGCGCCGGCTCAAGCAGAAGGAGAGCCTTGTGGCCGAGGTTAACGACAAGGGCGAAGTGACGGTCGAGGGCGAATTCGCCGGCCGCCTCGAAGGCTTCCGCTTTCAGCAGGACGGCAGTTCCTCGCCCGATGCCGCGCGCACGCTTCGGCAGGCGGCCTATGAATCGCTGCGCCCCGAGTTCAGCCTCAGGGCCGACCGCTTCTACAACGCGCCCGATACCGAACTGGACTTTACCGAACAGGGCGGCCTGATGTGGGGCAGCACCGCGATCGGCAAGCTGGTCAGGGGCGCCGATGTGCTCAAGCCCGGCGTCGAGGCGTTCGTGGATGAAGAGGCCGGCCCGGACGTGGCCGAGAAGGTCAGGCGTCGCCTGCAGCACTTCATCGACCGCAAGACCAGCACCCTGTTCGAGCCGCTGATGGCGATGAGCCGCGATGAAACGCTGACCGGGCTGGCCCGCGGCTTTGCCTTCCGGCTGGTGGAGCAGCTGGGGGTGATCCCGCGCGACACCGTCGCCGCCGAGGTGAAGGAGCTGGACCAGGAGGCGCGCTCGGCCCTGCGCAGGCATGGCGTGCGCTTCGGCCAGTACACGATCTTCCAGCAGGCGCTGCTGAAACCGGCGCCGACCCGGCTGCGGCTGGTGCTGTGGAGCCTTGCGAACAACCTTGACGATTTTCCGCAGAGCCCGCCGCCGGGGCTGGTGACGATCCCGAACATCGCCGATGTGCCCCGGACCTACTACACCCTCTCGGGCTATCACCCGGCCGGCAGCCGCGCGATCCGCATCGACATGCTGGAACGGCTCGCGGACCTTCTGCGCGCCAGGGACAGCCGCGCCGGGTTCGAGGCGACGGCGGACATGCTGTCGATCACCGGAATGACGCTGGAACAGTTCGCCGACCTGATGGCGGGCCTCGGCTACAGGGCCGAGAAGGCCGAACGCGCAAAGGTGAAGCCCGCGCCGAAGCCGGAGGCGAAGCCGTCAGGGACTGGCGCAGAGACTGGCGCCGAAAGCGCCCCCGAAAGTGCCGCCGAAAGCGGGGGGGCGATCGAGCCTTCCGCCGCCCCCTCCGGCGCCGAGGCCGCGGCCGAAACCGCGCCCGAGGCTGTCGCCGCGGCCGCGCTGGAGCAGGGGGCGGCGCCGGTTGCAGACGCGCCCGCGCCCGCGCCCGCGCCGAACCCGATCCCCGAGGGCGAATCGGCGATGCCGGCGGAAGAGGCCGCACCCGCTGCCGCACCCGCTGCCGCACCCGCTGCCGAGATGGAAACCTACTACACCTTCA
This sequence comes from Rhodobacteraceae bacterium UBA6141, assembly GCA_002423245.1. GTDB lineage: Bacteria > Pseudomonadota > Alphaproteobacteria > Rhodobacterales > Rhodobacteraceae > Frigidibacter. Next base: position 35,218 of record DIVD01000066.1, on the reverse strand, counting down.
CCTGGGCGCCGCGCCCGCGCGGCCACCGCGGCGAGCCGCGGGGCGAGCGTGGCCCGCGCCGGGAAGGCGCCGCGCCGCAAGGTCAGCGCCGGGATGCGGCCGCCTCCGCCGCCGAGCGCGGCCCGCGTGAAGGGCGCGACCCCCGCCCGCAAGGCGACCGGCCCCAAGGCGAGCGAGCCCAGGCTGAGCATCCCCAGCCCGACCGGCCGCGCGCCGAGGGCAGGCCCGCCCGCGAGGACCGTCAGGGCGGCAAGCCGGGCAAGTTCGACAAGGGGGGCAAGTTCGACAAGGGGGGCAAGGGCCGCAGCCGCGAGGAGGACCGCCCCCGCAGCTATGAGGCGCGGCCTCCGAAAGAGCAGAAGATCGACCCCGACAACCCCTTTGCAGTGCTGGCGGCACTCCGCGACCGGAAGTGACGGTTGGAGGGGCCGCGCCCGACCCTTCGCCTCGACCGATGGCTGGTCTTCGCGCGGCTCGCCAGAACCCGCAGCGTGGCCGCCGCGATGGTGGAGGCCGGGCACCTGCGGGTGAATGGCCAGCGGGTGCAGCGCCCGGCGCAGGCGGTCGGGCCGGGCGATGTGCTGACCCTGCCGCAAGGCGCGCGCATCCGGCTGCTGCGCATCGTTGCCTGCGGCGCCCGCCGCGGCCCGCCGGCAGAGGCGGCGGCGCTGTATTGCGATCTCGACGCCGACCCGCCACCCGGGGACGGCGTGCCGCCGCGGCCCCGGGGCGCGGAACGTGCGTCCTGATCGCTGCCCGAACCGCGCCGCCGCGGTCTTTCCTGCACCGGCGCGCTTGAACCCTGCCGCCCCGAGGGATAACTACCCCGCAATCCAGAGCTTCCCGAAGGCCCGCCATGACCTATGTCGTCACCGACAACTGCATCGCCTGCAAGTATACCGACTGCGTCGAGGTCTGTCCGGTGGACTGCTTCTACGAGGGCGAGAACACGCTGGTCATTCACCCCGACGAATGCATCGACTGCGGGGTCTGCGAGCCTGAATGCCCCGCCGATGCCATCCGCCCGGATACCGAGCCGGACATGGACAAATGGGTGGAATTCAACCGCAAATACTCCGAGATGTGGCCGGTCATCACCCAGAAGCGCGACCCGCTGCCCGGCGCGGCAGAGCACGATGGCGAGCCCGGCAAGCTGGAGAAATACTTCAGCGAGAAGCCGGGGCAGGGCGACTGAGTCGCCCCGATTCGCGCCCGATTCGCGGTGCCGGGGGCGATCGGCCGCATCGGGGCGGTGGCGGGCGGGTGAAGCGCGCCCTGCAGAGGCTTGAGATTCCACATACTCCTGCGCCGCCGCCGCCGCGCAGTGCACAATTTCGCGCGCGCGCTTTGAAATGGCGGAATTTTCTGCTATATTTTTGTCACAATGGACCTGGATACCTGACACCATCCGCTGGGCTTGCGCCCGTGAGGTGGTTTCTCAGCGCCACATCAATCTTCGATTGCGGAGGCAGCGATGCCGCCCGTGGTTGGATTTGTCGGCTCTGGGGGTCGGGACCGTGCAAGGAAACGACCGAATGACCAAGACCAAGAAATCCGATTTCCGCCCCAACGATTTCGTTGTCTATCCGGCGCATGGCGTCGGCAAGATCATGATGATCGAAGAGCAGGAGATCGCCGGCCTGAAGCTGGAACTGTTCGTCATCTCGTTCGAAAAGGACAAGATGACCCTGCGCGTGCCGACCCACAAGGCGACCGAGATCGGGATGCGCTCGCTCTCGACCCCCGACGTGGTGACGCGGGCGCTGGAAACGCTGAAGGGCAAGGCCAAGGTCAAGCGGGCGATGTGGTCGCGCCGGGCGCAGGAATACGAACAGAAGATCAATTCCGGCGACCTGATGGCGATCGCCGAGGTGGTCCGCGACCTGCACCGCACCGATGACCAGCGCGAGCAGTCCTATTCCGAGCGTCAGCTCTATGAGGCGGCGCTGGAACGGCTCACCCGCGAGATCGCCGCCGTGTCGGGCGTGGACGAGGCCGGCGCCGCGAAGAAGGTCGATGACGTGCTGGTGTCGCGGGCCGCGTGATCGCCGCTGTGACGGGATGAAAGGGGCCGCGGGGCGATCCGCGGCCTTTGCGTTGGACCCCCAAGATCGCCCGGAGCGTGGCCCCGTCCGCCCAGGCCCGTCCGCCCAGGCCCGCCCGCCCAGGTCCGTCCGCCCAAACTCGCCCGCCCAAGCTCGCCCGGCGCGCGGCTTCGGGCCTGCCGCCGGTTTCCGGCCTCACTCCCCCGTCTTCCGCCCCTCCTGCGCGGCGAAATGCTCGGTCAGTGCCGCTTCCAGTTCGCGGTCCAGCTCCTGCGTGCGGGCGAGGTAGTCGGCGTTCTCCTCCATCGGAACTCCCGGCTTCCAGACCTCGGCGAGGGTGCGCAGCGCCGCCCGGTCCAGCTTGAAGAAGATCCGCTCCGCCTCGGCGGCCTCGTATTCCGACAGGCCGGCGTTTTCCAGCACGTAGCGCGCGGCGCGCAGGCTGGAATCGAACAGCTCGCGCACGATGTCATCGGCCCCGGCCTTGTAGAGCTCGAACACATGCATCCGGTCGCGGGCGCGGGCGATGATGTGCAGGTCGGGCCGCATCCGCCGCGCATAGCCGACCAGCCGCAGCGTCGCCTCGGGGTTGTCGAGGCAGACCACCAGGATCTTCGCCTTCTCCAGCCCCGCCGCCTTCAGCAGTTCCGGCCGCGTCGGATCGCCGAAATAGCCCTTGAATCCGAATTTCCGCATCAGCCGGATCGTGGCAAGGTCATGGTCCAGCACCGTGGTGCGAAAGCCCGACATGGTGACCATCCGGTTCACCACCTGCCCAAAGCGGCCGATGCCGGCGATGATGATCGGTTCGGGCTGGTCGATGGCATCGGCCTTAACCGGCTCTGCCCGGTCCGCCAGACGGCGGGCAAGACGGTCGTGCAAGATGAAGAACAGCGGCGTCAGCAGCATCGACAGCGCCACGATCAGCATCAGCACCTGCGCCGTGCTGCCCTGCAAGATCCGCTGGCCCGAGGCGAAGGACACCAGCACGAAGCCGAACTCCCCCGCCTGCGCCAGCCCGAGCGTGAACAGCCAGCGGTCGCGCCCGTGCAGCCCGAAGACCCGCGCCAGCAGGTAAAGCACCGCCCCCTTCGTCGCCATCAGCGCCAGCGCCAGCCCGATCAGCCGCACCGGCGCGCTGAACAGCAGATCGACATCTATCCCCGCGCCCACGGTGATGAAGAACAGCCCCAGCAGCAGCCCCTTGAACGGCTCGATGTCCGATTCCAGCTCGTGCCGGAATTCCGAGTTTGCCAGCACCACCCCGGCAAGGAAGGTGCCAAGCGCCGGCGACAGGCCCACCAGCGTCATCAGCGAGGCGATGCCCACCACGATCGCCAGCGCCAGCGCGGTGTTGATCTCGTGCAGCCGCGCGGCGTGGACCCAGTGAAACGCCGGGCGGATCAGGTAATGCCCGGTCAGCACCACCGCCGCCACCGCGCCAAGCGTGGTCAGGGTGACGCCCCAGCCCGGCAGGCTCTGGATCATCGTCACCGCGGCATGCTCGCCATGCGCGGCATCCGCCTCGGCCAGCGCCCGCGCGCCCGGCAGCGCCAGCAGCGGCAGCAGCGCCAGCATCGGGATCACCGCGATGTCCTGCGTCAGCAGCACCGCGAAGGCCGACCTTCCGCCCGCCGTCTGCATCAGCCGCTTTTCATCCAGCGTCTGCAGCACGATCGCCGTCGAGGACAGCGACAGGATCGCCCCCACCGACAACGCCACCCGCCAGTCCTGCCCGAAGGCCAGCAGCCCGCCCGCGACCAGCGCCATGGTGCCGAGGATCTGCAGCCCGCCGAGCCCGACCAGCTTGTCGCGCATCGCCCACAGCGCCCGCGGCTCCAGTTCCAGCCCGATCAGGAACAGCATCATCACCACGCCGAATTCGGCAAGGTGCTGCAGGTCCTGCATTTCCGACCCGGCAAGCCCGAGCACCGGCCCGATCACCACGCCGGCCAGCAGGTAGCCCAGCACCGAGCCGAGGCCCAGGCGCGCGGCGATCGGCACCGCGATGACCATGACGATCAGGTAAAGCGTGGCCTGGAAAAGGAAGGCGTCCATGTCGGTCCGGATGTCTCGAGGCGGCAACGGCTTCCAGGCGGGGGCCGGGCAGGGCGGGGCCAGGGCAGGGGGCAGGGGCTTGCAGGCGAGGGCCGGGCAAGCTTAGGCGGGACGCGGGGCGATTTCCAGCCGGCAGGCGGCGGCGGGTCAGCTTTTCTCGATCATCCGCAGCACATGGGTGCGCCCGCCCTTGACATAGGTCAGCTGCGCCTCGCCGATCGCGGTGACCTGGCCGCCGTCGATGCGGTCGCCGATCTTCACCCGCAGGAACCGGCCGTTGGACAGGCGCACCAGCGCCCGGCGGCTGGAGGAAGCGCCATAGACGCCGATCAGGTTGATCTCGCGCAGCGAGATCGCGCCGGCGATGGTGGCCTGCTTGGCGACCGAGGCGCTGGTCGGGATGTCCGGCGCGGCGGCGACGGGTTCAGGCTCGTCCAGCTCTTCGGGGGAAGGGGCGGCGGCAGCGGCCGCCCGCCGCGTCGGCTCGGCTGCAGGGGCAGGCGCGGCGGCCGGTGCGGGGGTCGGTGCGGCGACCGGAGCGGGGGGCGGAGCGGGCGCGGCCCTCGGCGCTGTCTCGACCACGGGCGCAGGCGGCGGGACCGGCGCAGAGGCCACGGCCATCGCCAGCGCCGCCTCGATCCCCTGCGAGAAGTCCTGCGGCCGGCTGACCGGCTTGCGGGAACTGGCGACCGCGCTGGCGGTGGCGCTGGCAAGCGAGGATTGCAGCGCCGCCAGCTCCGCCGCCCGCGCCTGTTCGGCGCTGCGCGCGGCAGAGGCGGCGGCAAGCGCCGTGCTGCTGGCGGAGCGCGGCCTGAAGCCTGCCAGCGCGGGGTCGGCCGCCAGCGGCGCCAGCAGGGCCGCGCCGTCATCCTCGCTCGCCGCCGGGGCGGGGCCGGGGACGGGGACGGCAGGGGCGACATCGGGGGCGGGCGCTGATGCCGCCGGGGCCGGCACCCGAAGCGAGGCGGGGCGGGGCGGTGGCCGCGTACCGGCCAGCGCCGGGTCGGCAAAGGGCTCGACTTGGGAGTCTGCCGGGGGGGCTGCCCCTGCGGCGGCCTCGGCGGCCTCGGCGGCCTCGGCCGGCCCGGCGGCCGTGGCGGGGCGCGGCGGCGGCACCAGCGCGGGCGCACCCGCCACCACCGTCACGCCCTCGGGCGTCAGTGCGCCATCGGGTGTGGCGACGATCAGCCCGTCGGCGCCGAACCGGAAGCCGGTGCCATAGGGCAGCGGCGGCTGCGGCGGCGCCGGCAGCGCGTCGGCGGCCAGTTCGTCCGCCCCGGGCAGGGCATCCGCGCGGCGCGCGGTCACGGCGGGATCCGCGGGGCGGGGCGGCAGGCCCTCTGCCGCGTCGGGCTGCGGGCCGCTTGCCTCCCCGGCTGCCGGAGCGGCGGGAGCGGGGGCAGGACCGGTGGCCGCAAGCCCCGCAGAGGGTGCGGCGGCATCCGCTGCGGCCTCTGCCACGGCGTCGCGTGCCGGCGCGCCCTGCTCGGGCAGCGGCCCCGCAAGGGGTTCCGGCGCCACCGGCTGATCCACCGGCTGATCCGCCGGCTGATCCACCGGCGCGTCGATCTGCGCATCGGCAAGCGCGGCGTCGGCCTCGCCCATCGGCTCCAAGCCGCCATCGGCCTCGATCTCGGCCCGGGTCATCGCTTCGGGGTCGTCGGGGCTGGGCACGTCGCGGGCTCCCCCCTCTTCGGGAATAACCTCCTGCTCGGCCCGGGCCTCGACCCCGGCGCGGGCCATCGGCTCCGCCGCCTGGGCGGGCGCCTCCGCGGTGGGTGTGCCGTCCGGCAGGCTGGACCAGAGCGCGACGGCCAGCATCAGGAACACCAGCACCACCGTCAGGATCAGGCCCAGATGGCGCGGCCTGCGGCGGGCCGGCTGGGCACGGCGCGCGCCGAAGACCGTCAGCGCCTCGGCCTCGCTGCGGGTCTGGCGAGCGGCGGGGATGGGTGGGGCGGGGCTGGGTGCGGCGGGATTGGCAGGGGCCGTCACGCGCCGGGGGGCGCTGCGGGCGGCCTTGGCCGCCTTTGCCATCTTGCCCGCCGCGATCACCGCCTTGCCAAGGCCCGAGGCGCGCCCGCGCGATTTTGCGGGTTCGGCGCGCAGATCGGCCCGCAGATCGGGGCCGGGTTCGGCGCCGGGCTCGGCCGCGATGCCAAGCCTCGGCGAGGTGATGGGTCCGGCAGGGCCGGTGGGCCTGCCCTGGGCGCCGGTCCGCGGCGCGGCCGGCCCGGTATCTGTCGCGCCATTGGGGCCCCGGCGCGGCGCCGGCATCTGCGGCGACAGGGACGCCGCGGCGGCAAAGGGCGTCGGCAGGCCCTCCGCATCGAGGGCGGGCGGCGGCCGGCCGGCCTCTGCCGGGTCGTCCTCCACGGCGAGGAAGGGGGCCTCCCCGGCCTCGGCTCCGGCCTCGGCTCCGGCCGCGACCTCTGCGGCCTGCTGCGGCTTGGCCAGCGGCTCGGGTTCGGCGACATCGAGCCGGGGGCGCGCCTGCCGCGCTGCGGCTGCGACCGCCTGTTCTTCGGCAAGCAGCGCAGCTTCGCGCCGGCGCCGCTCGGCCCGCGCCGCGTGCCGCTCCGCGCGGGCGCCGGGCGCGGCAGCAGGCGCAGGCTTGGGGGCGGGCTTGGGGGCGGTCGGCTCGGGGGTGGCCGGCTCGGCATCTGGCCGCCCGGGGGCGGGCGGTTGGAGCAGCGCCTCGGGCTCTTGCGCAGGCATGGCAGGGTCTGCCGCCTTGTCGGGGGCGGTCTGTTCAGCCGGCGCGGAGGGGAGCGCCTCGCCGGGGGGGGCTGTGCCGGTGTGGGCCGCGACGAACATCTCGCCGATTGGCACCTCGCCGATTGGCACCTCGCCGACGGGCACCTCGCCGACGGGCACCTCGCCGACGGGGACTTCAGCGGCGCCCGCCGTCCCCGCGCTTGCGGCCCCCGCATCCCCTGCGGCCCCCGCGTCCCCGGCACCCGCCTCCCCAGCGGGCCGGCCCGCCACGGGCTCCTCCGCATCCGCCCGGCCTGCGTCCGGCTCATCCGCCACCCTCTCGGCAAGGCTGGCGGCGGCGAGGCGCGACAGGTCGGCGTCGCCCGCGATCCGCACCGGATCCTGGTCGCGCACCAGCCGCTCGCCCGCCGGGATGTAGCTGCGCGCCTGCGCGGTCTGGCCGAAGAACGGCTCGCCGGCGAAGGCGCCCTCCTCGGGAATGGCGACGAAGGACACCGGGTTGAACCGGTGCTCCAGCGCGAAGGCCTCCGCCTCCTCCAGCGTCTCGCGCGCGACCACGGCCACGGCGACGCGGCTGCCGGTGCCCGACCAGTCGAACACCAGATCCTCGACCGCATAGGGGGTTCGCCCCTCCAGCGCGCGGGCGATCTGGCGGCGGCGGCTCGCGGCGTCGGGGCCCGCCGCCTCGAGAACGGTATAGAGGATCTGCGAGGCGGGCAGGATCAGCTTCGTCGCAAAGCCCTGCGGCGCAAGCCCGAGCGCCGTCTTGCGCAGGTAGCCAAGCGCCGCCGCCATGTCCGGATCGTCCAGCGAGACGGAGCCGGCAAGCAGCCAGCCCCGGCTGGTCCGGTGCAGCAGGCTGATCCCCTCGGGCGTCAGGTTCAGGGCAAAAGCTGGTTTCATTCCATGGCTCTGGCTGGGGGGCGGGTCCCGCGAGGGCGGCGCCGCGGGCGTTCCCTGTCCTACAGCAGCTTTTCGCGCATGTGAAGGCGATGGACCCCGTCCGCGCTTGCGATGCGCAGCAACACGCCCAATGTGACGCAAGGCGGAATGGAGGACGGAATGCGGATATTCAACGTGGTTGCGACGGCTGTTGCCCTTGGTGGGGCGGCTGCGGGCCCTGCCTTGGCGCAGGCAGCCGAGAGTCACATCACCGTGACCGGAAATGGCAGCGCCGAGGCCGCGCCCGACATGGCCAGCGTCAGCCTTGGCGTGGTGACCGAGGCCGCGACGGCCGCCGGGGCGATGGCGGCGAACTCCGCCGCGCTGACCGAGGTGATGGCAACGCTGGCCGAGGCGGGGATCGAGCCGCGCGACATCCAGTCCAGCGGCCTGACCCTCAGCCCCGCCTATGAGGACACCTATCAGGGCGGCCCCGAAGGCCCGAGGGTGCGCGGCTTCGTCGCGCAGAACATGGTCACGGTGCGGGTGCGCGCGCTTGGCAGCCTTGGCGGCGTTCTGGATGCTGCAGTCGGGCAGGGCGCGAACACCCTTTACGGGCTGGGCTTCGGGCTTCAGGATCCCGAGCCGAAGCTGGACGACGCCCGCCGCGAGGCCATCGCCGATGCCCGCCGCAAGGCCGAGCTTTACGCGCTTGCCGCCGGGGTGACGCTGGGCGAGGTCGTCTCGATCTCCGAGCAGGTCGATTACGGCAGGCCGATGCCCGAGATGCGGGCCGCCAGCTTCGCCAAGGACGCGGGCGTGCCGGTGGCCGGGGGGGAGCTGAACCTGACCGCCTCGGTCACGGTCGTCTATGACCTGACCGACTGAAGGCTGGCGGCCCGCCCCAATCCGGGCGGGCCCGTCCCTTACGCGGTCGCGGCGGCCAGCGCCTGATCCAGATCGGCGATCAGGTCGGCGACATCCTCGATCCCGATCGACAGCCGCACCACGTTCGGCCCGGCGCCTGCCGCCTCCTGCTGTTCCGGGGTCAGCTGGCGGTGCGTCGTCGAGGCCGAGTGGATCACCAGGCTGCGGGTATCGCCGAGATTCGCCACATGGCTGAAGAGTTGCAGCGCATCGACCAGCTTGACGCAGGCCTCGTACCCGCCCTTCACCGCGAAGGTGAACAGCGCCCCGGCCCCCTTCGGGCAGATCCGCGCCACCCGGTCGTGCCAGGGCGAGGAGGGCAGCCCCGCATAGGTCACGTAGTCCACGCGCGGATCCTTTTCCAGCCAGTCCGCCACCGCCTTCGCGTTGGCGACATGCTTCTGCATCCGCAGGCTCAGCGTCTCGATGCCCATCAGCGTGTAATGCGCCGCCTGCGGATTCATCGTCATCCCCAGATCGCGCAGCCCGACGGCGATCGAATGGAAGGTGAAGGCCATCCCGCCAAGCGCCTCGTGGAACGTCAGCCCGTGATAGGCCGGCTCGGGCGCCGACAGCGAGGGGAACTTGCCCGAGGCCGACCAGTCGAAGCTGCCCGCGTCCACGATGGCGCCGCCGGTCACGGTGCCGTTGCCGGTGAGGTATTTCGTGGTCGAGTGCACCACCAGCGTCGCGCCATGTTCGATCGGGCGGCACAGATAGGGGCTGGCAAGGGTGTTGTCCACGATCAGCGGGATGCCCGCCTTCTGCGCGATCGCGGCGATCGCGGGCAGGTCCGTCACATAGCCGCCGGGGTTGGAGATCGATTCGCAGAACACCGCGCGGGTATCGTCGTCGATGGCCGCGGCCACCGCGGCCTCGTCATCGAAATCGACAAAGCGCGCCGACCAGCCAAAGCGTCTGATGGTGTGGCTGAACTGGGTGATCGTGCCGCCATAAAGCCGGGTGGAGGCGACGATGTTCAGCCCCGGCCCCATCAGCGGGAACAGCGCCATGATCTGCGCCGCGTGACCGGACGAACAGCAGACCGCGCCGACCCCGCCCTCCAGCGCCGCGATCCGGTCCGCCAGCGCGGACACCGTCGGGTTGGTCAGGCGCGAGTAGATGTAGCCCACCTCCTGCAACCCGAACAGCCGCGCCGCGTGATCCGCATCGCGGAACACATAGGAGGTGGTCTGGTAGATCGGCACCTGCCGGGCGCCGGTTGCGGGGTCGGGCGCGGCGCCCGCGTGAACCTGAAGCGTGTCGAAGCCTTGCGTCATCCGTGCGTCCTCCCCGGTCATCCGCCCGCGCGGATGCTTGCCGCGGCAGGCTAGGGGAAGCCGCGCCGCCGCGCAACGCCGGGCAGGGAGGACGAATGGCGGGCAGCGATGCCGGTGCCGGAACGGGCGTTCGCGAGTGGCGGCGCCGGCCCGCGAACGGCGGCAGCCGCAGCGCGCCCAAGGGAACGGCGTTCCTGTTTGGCAAGGCGGTGTTCGGCAGGCGGCGGCTCAGACCTGCGGCACACCCTCCAGCGGCGAGGCGCCGCCGAACAGCCGCGGGATCTCGATCCTCGGGCAGCGATTCTCGACCACGGCCAGCCCGGCGGCGCGGGCCTTTTCCGCGGCGCCGGCATGGGCGACGCCAAGCTGCATCCAGATCGTGCGCAGATGCGGCAGCGCGGCCATCGCCTCGTCCACGACCTCCGGCACGGCATCGGACCGGCGGAAGATGTCCACCATGTCCACCGGCACATCGGTCGGAATGTCGGACAGCCGCGCCACGACCGTCTCGCCCAAGAGGGTCTTGCCGGCCTGTCCGGGATTGACCGGGATCACCCGATAGCCCATCTGGCGCAGGTATCGGGCCACGGAATGCGAGGGGCGGGCAGGGTCGGGCGAAAAGCCCACCACCGCGATCACGCGGGTGGATTGCAGCGTATCGCGCAGGAAGGTGTCGGTCGTCGTCATCGGGAAAGCTCCTCCATCTGGGGCACCGCCAAGAAAAAAGCGCCCGGACAGCAAGCCCGGGCGCCAGTGGCGGAACGAGGGACAGTGAAGAGAAACGCGACAGTTCCGGTGTCGCCTTCCATGACAGAACATAGGATAGCTGACTGTGGCGTTAAAGCCACGTCGCAAACACGTGATCGAAACGTGATTTGAATCCCGCGGCCCCGTCAGGCAGTCGCAGCCCCTCACCGCTCGCGCAGTGCCTTCCAGGCCGCGTCCGCACGCTCTATCAGTCCGGGATCGTTCAGGATCGCGGCGCGGGCCTCTTCCGAGGCGGCCAGATACAGCCGCCCCTGCCGGATCACGAACATCTCGGGATTGCCGGGGCGCAGGTCGCCCTCGATCACCGAGACCGGGCAATAGCCGCCATAGCGCGGCGCATAGGCCGAGGGATTCATCTCGAAGGCGGCAAGGTTGGTGCCGCTGGAAAAGAACCACACCGCGCCGTGCCATTTCAGCGCATGGTCGGCGCTTCCCGCAACCGGGCCGTCGCCGCTGAAATAGGCCACCGCATCCCGCCCCCCCAGCGCCACGCCCGACGCCGTGGCGACCGGCCGCCTGTCGGCCAGCGCCGGCAGCGGCACGGCCCCGCCGAGCAGCGCCGCGATCAGCAGCGCGGGAAGCCGGAGGCTATGCGCGGGGGTGGGGTGACGCGGCAGCATGGCAGATCTTCCGTCCGGTGGTCCGTCTCGTGCGGCGGGCAAATGCGGCGGGCAAATGGCCGACCGGGCAGAGAATGCCAGCCCCCCCGCCGCGGGGGAAGCCCACGGCCGCACACCTTACCGTGTGGCCGCCGCGTAAAGCGCGATCGCCGCCGCGTTCGACACATTCAGCGAGCCGAAATCGCCGGCGAAGGGCACCCGCGCCAGCCGGTCGCAGGTGGCGCGGGTCTTCTCGCGCAGCCCCGGCCCCTCGGCCCCCAGGACCAGCCCGACCGGGCGGTTGCCGACCTCGGCCAGCGCCTCGGCCAGCGTCGCCTCGGCCTCGCCCGCAAGGCCGATCAGGATGTAGCCGGCGGCCTTCAGCTCCTCCATCGCCTCGGCAAGGTTGACGACCCGCAGATAGGGCTGGCGTTCCAGCGCGCCGCTGGCGGTCTTGGCCAGCGCCCCGGTCTCGGGCGCGGAATGGCGGGCAGGGGCGATCACCGCCCGCGCGCCGAACACCTCGGCCGAGCGCAGCACCGCGCCGACGTTATGCGGATCGGTCACTTGGTCCAGCAGCACCACCAGCGGCTTGCCCGGCCCGTCGATGCAGACCTCGGACACGGGGCCCCAGCGCAGCGGCTTCACCTCCAGTGCGGCGCCCTGATGCACGCTCTCGGGTTGCAGCGGCACCTCGGCGTCGAACTTGCGGGCATCGACGATGTCCGGCTCCATCCCCGCCGCGGCGACGGCTTCGGCCAGCTTGTCATGGGCGTTCCTGGTCAGCACCAGGCGGATGCGCTCGCGCGCCGGGTTGGTCAGCGCGTCGCGCACCGCGTGCAGGCCGAACAGCCAGAGGGTTTCGGCCGCCGCCGCCCGGCGGGCGCGTTCCTTGTCTATCACCCAGGCGGGTTTCTTCATGGCTCTGGCCCCCGTTCCGACAGCGGCGGACAATGGCCCGGCCAGCCGCCGCTGGCAAGACCGCCCCCCGCCGCGGGCAGGGCTATCGCATTTGGCCGATGACGGACCGGGCGAAGGCGTCGGACCATCCGGATCGCTTTCTTTTCCGTGAGATGGGGAGTTTCGGGCGGGCGGTTCGCAGGAGGTTCAGGGTCAGGCGACGGAGGATGGCAAGGTTCTCGGGACCGTTATCGGCGCGGTTGCGGGCGGCGTCCTCGTCGAAGGTGACGTCGAGCACCCAGTGAAGCGAGTTTTCGATGGCCCAATGGCTGCGGACGGCGTTGGCGAACCGTTGGGGCGTCAGGGGCGCGGACGAGAGGTAGTAGCGGGTCGAGGGCGCGCCTTCGCCGCGGGTGGCTGTGCGGGTGGCTGTGCGGGTGGCTGTGACGCAGGCGAGGGTGGCGAGGCCGGGCATGACGGGTTCACCGGGTTCGGCCCTGTTTCCGAAAAGCCATTCGACATCATGGGTTACGCGGTGGCAGCGGGTCTCGATGCGGCCGTGGTCGGCATCTGTTGTCTCGAAACTTTCCAGCGCCTCGGGCGGATCGGCGAAGCAGGCGACGACTGCCTCCAGCATCGCCGGGCGATTGGCCTTGAGCGCGAAAAGATAGTCTCCGCCGCGCTCCGGCACGAGCTGCGCGGTCTCGGCCTGGGCGTGGATCGCATCACCGGTGACCAGTGCGCCGTCGAGCGCGAGCGTGGCCAGCAGCGCACGGGCGGCGGTGATCTCGTTCTCGCCGGGTGCGGGCGGCGCGCTGGCCGAAACCGAGCCGCGCCCCGGCCCCGAAAGCGGTGACGACATGCAGGGGCGAGCGGCCGGTGGCCAGGTCGAACGAGCGCTTGAGCGTCTTGCCGTCGATGGCGAGCACCCCCGCCCCGTCGGCCCCCAGGTCACCGAGGAACGCCTCGAAGGCCCGCCCGAAGGCGGCAGGATCGAGCAACCGGAACACCCGGCTGAACGTGTCGGGGCTTGGCAACCCATTGGCGCAGGAATCCCCTGAGCAGCGGCTCCCGGTCCCCGGCAAACCCGGCAAGGTCCACGCAAGACTCCGCCCCGCAGACCGACGCCACAAGCGCGATCGTCAGAATGTCGAGCAGATCATGGCGCTGCGCATCCCCGCGGCGTGGGTCCGGAATATCCCCGAAAATCGTGATCAATGACGGCATCGGTTCCTCCTTCAGGAGGCTCCTACAGAATCCAGATCACAACACTCCGCCAGCCCTGTTCTTCAAATGCGATTCCCCTGCCGCCGCGGGGCCCGAAATCGGGGCGAAATTGCTGCTTGACGCCCCCCGGCCCCTCCGATATTTCCCCGCCAGCGTCGGGCGACGTGCTGCAAGGTGCGGCAGCGGACTGTAACTCCGCCGGGGAGACCCACGCCTGGTTCGATTCCAGGGTCGCCCACCATCCCGCACTTTAGGGACTGAGAATTTGCTAACACCTTGAAAGGAAAGGTGATTTCAGCGGTTCGGTAACCCTCATTCCGGCGATATCTCAATGGCTCTGCAAAGGCCAGTTTGAGCACCGTTCTCCCCTCTCGGAAACCCGGGGCGGTTCAGGCTACGCCCTCCCGGCGGTTTCAGCCGCGCGCCACAGTGGCCGACTTTTACGCCGCCACGTGGCCGGCTTTTGCTCCGCCGTTGACAGCCCGGTGTGCACCTTTCTAAGCTTCGTCTGGATAGACGCGCGACTCACGGCAGGCGGGCAAGCGCCGCAACGGCGCGATGGATGGAAAAGAATTTGAACTATTCAGGTTCAGTCTCTCCGAGATCTTTGCTCTTCAAACGGGCATTGCTCTTTGTACTGCTGATAACAGTCATCCTCTTGCCCTTTGTCTTGCTCGAAGAGCAGATCAAGGTGCTGGTCAATTCCGCAATCGAGGCAATCCCAAACGGGCCTGTTCTCGCGGCGCTGATCGGTGGCGCCCTGACGCTAGACGTGATTTTACCTGTGCCGTCGAGCTTGGTGAACGCCATGGCCGGCGCAACCGTGGGCTTTGTCGTCGGAACGCTCGTCTGTTGGATCGGCATGACGTTCAGCTGCCTCTTCGGCTACTGGATCGGAGCGACAGGCGGGACGGCGTTGATCCGCAGGCTTATGGGCGAGGCGGAGCTGGTGCGCGTCGAAAACCTGGCGGTGCGCATGGGCGGATCTGCCCTTGTCTTAATGCGCGCGGCACCAGTGCTGGCGGAGGCCTCGACCTTGGCGGCGGGCGCGGCGCGCTACCCGCTCGGAGGGTTCATTCTTCTGACGAGTTTGGCCAATCTCGGGATTGCGGCGGCCTATGCAGGTATCGGCGCTTATGCTTGGTCGACCAACTCCTTCCTGCTTGCCTTCGCGGGCGCGGTTGGCATTCCGGCCCTAGCCTATGCTGGAATGCGCGCCACCTCGCGTTGGACAGGCATCTTCTTTGGAACGGGAACGGGAACGGCGCGCGCGAAGCTAGAGAACCGGACCGAAACGCAGACCTGCGAATTCGCCATTCCCTATAGCTACCCAGTGGTTTTTACGCGGGGGTTGTTCGATCCCGCCAATCTTGACTTGGCAGATGCTCTGGCCGGGCACGGCGCGGACAGGGTCAAATGTGTGGTCCTGATCGATGATAGTGTAGCACGTGCGGACTCCGGGCTGGAGAAACGCGTTTCCGCGTATTTCGCGGCGCACTCGGACCGGATCGCGCTTCTCGAAGCGCCGCGGCACGTCCCCGGCGGCGAGGCGATCAAGGGCGGCTTCACGGTAGTCCCCGACATCTACCGCATGTTCCTCCGCAACGGTGTGGACCGGCACGCCTATGTCATCGCAATCGGGGGAGGCGCGGTGCTCGATGCAGTTGGCTTTGCCGCCGCCACGGCCCATCGTGGTCTTCGGCATATCCGCGTGCCAACAACGGTGCTCAGCCAGAATGACAGTGGTGTTGGGGTCAAGAACGCAGTCAATTTCGAGGGTATAAAGAACTACGTGGGCACTTTCGCGCCTCCACACGCGGTACTGAACGATTTCGACTTCCTCAATACGCTGCCACGGCGGGAGCGCATCGCGGGCATTTCGGAGGCCGTGAAGGTCGCGCTCATCCGCGACGCGGCCTTCTTCGACTGGCTTGAGGTTACTGCCGACGCGCTCACCCGTTTCGAGCCAGAGGCGGAAGAATACATGATACGCCGCTCCGCAGAGCTACACATCCGGCAGATTACCAAGGGCGGGGATCCGTTCGAAACCGGCTCAGCCCGGCCCTTGGATTTCGGACATTGGTCGGCCCACAAGCTCGAGGCCATTACGAACCATGAGGTGCGGCATGGTGAGGCGGTGGCTATCGGGATTGCTCTTGATGCCCGCTATTCCGTGCTCATCGGGCTCCTGCCCAAAGGCGTAGACGACCGCATCGCAGCGCTGCTTGACCGGATCGGCCTGCCAACCTGGCATCCCGCGCTGGAAGAACAGGGCGACAACGGTGCGCCGCTGGTATTGCAAGGCCTGCGCGAGTTCCAAGAGCATCTCGGCGGCGCGCTCAACGTGACGCTCCTTAAAGACATCGGTGTCGGGATCGAGGTACATGAGATGGAAGAGGCGCGCGTGCTTGCCGCCATCGCTTGGCTCAAAGACCGGAGGCCCCGGGCATGAAGCTGCCCGATACGCTGGGCCATCTGACCTATTGCCTCAACATCCATGCCACGCAAACCTATGCGGAGGTGATGGCTGCGCTGACCGGCCCCGCAGCAGAGGTGAAGGCCAGTGTTTCCCCGGGCGACGCCTTCGCAATCGGGCTGCGGTTTTCGGGTGAGGCACTGGAAGAGTTAGCGGATCCGGCCAAACGCGCGGCTCTCAAGGCCGCGCTTGATGAACAGAACTTCCAAGCCGTTACCGTGAACGGCTTCCCCTATGGCCGCTTTCACGGCACCCGCGTGAAGGAAGAGGTCTATCAGCCCGACTGGCGCAGCGAAGAGCGGGTGCGCTACACGAATGCGCTCGCGGATCTGATGGCGGAACTGGCGTCCGAAGGTGAGATGGTCAGCCTCAGCACGGTGCCGGGCACCTTCAAGCCGCTTGCGGTTGGCGCAGAGGCAGTGATCGCCGAGAACATCCTGCGGTCTGTGGCGCATCTGATCGCGCTTGAGGCCAAGACAGGCGTGACAATTGCCTTGGCGATCGAGCCCGAACCGGCATGTTTTCTTGAAACCATTGCGGAGACGGTTGCGTTCTTCAGCGCGCATCTCTTCAGTGCGGCGGCCGCGGCGCGGGTTGCGGACCTCACAGGGCTCGGTTCGGAACAGGCGGCAAGCGCCCTGCCACGCCATCTGGGGCTGTGCTACGATGTCTGCCACGCCGCGGTGGAATATGAGGACCCCGTCGCAAGCATCGCCGCCTTGCGCAAAGCAGGCATCCCCGTGCACAAGTTGCAACTCAGCGCCGCACTTCTGATCCCAAGCGTGACGGCGGGCGCAAGAGCGGCTCTTGTCCCCTATGCCGAGCCCACTTACCTTCACCAGGTCATCCGCCGTACGCCTGACGGACTGAAGAGCGAGGTGGATCTGCCCGATGCGCTCGCCCTTGGCGAAAGCACGGATGGTGAGGAATGGCGTGTGCATTTCCACGTGCCTGTCTTTATCCGCAATCTCGGAGCCTTCTCCTCGACCCGCGATTTTCTGGCCTCGATCCTGGCCCTGCACCGGCAGGACCCGATCTCCCCACATCTCGAAGTTGAGACCTACACCTGGGACGTGCTGCCCAAGGACCTGCGCGGCGCGACGGTTGCGGAGAATATCGGTCGCGAATGCGCTTGGGTCTTGGGCGAGCTCACGAGGTGAGCCTAAAGGTCTATCTGACGCTCGGGCGCGTCTCGAACTTGCCGACGGTGTGGACAAACGCGCTGGCAGGCGCTGTGCTGGCGGGGCATCCCGCGACAGGATCTGTTGTTTTGGCAGCACTCGCGTTGACGGCCTTCTACATCGGGGGCATGTGGCTCAACGATGCATTTGACGCCGACATTGACGCGCAGGAGCGCGCGAACCGCCCCATCCCCAATGGCGAGATCTCGCGGGAGGCTGTGTTTCGCGGCGGCTTCGGGCTGCTGCTCCTGGGCATCGTGCTTGCGTTCCTCACCGGTACAGACGCGGGGCTTGTCGGGCTATGCTTGGCAGGTGTGGTCCTGCTCTACGACTGGCTGCACAAGCGCACGGTTCTCAGCCCCGTCATCATGGGGGGCGCGCGGTTCTTCAGCTATCTCGCGGCCGCGTTGTCCGTGGGGCACATGACCGGCAATGTGATCTGGGGCGCGCTGGGGCTCATGGCCTATACGGCCGGGCTGACCTACGCCGCCAAACAGGAAGCGTATGACCGGCTCGACAATGCTTGGCCGCTACTCGTGCTGATCGCCCCGCTCCTCTACGCGCTTTGGCAGACGGGCGGCGTGCTGCTGGCACTTGCGCTCTGGATCGGGCTGATCGTGTCGGTTTTGTTTGCGCTGTATCGGCTCTTCAGGCGTGATGCAGGGGATGTGCCGAAGGCTGTGGTAACGCTCATTGCTGGCATGGCGCTTTACGACGCGGTGCTGATCGCGGGCGCGGGATATGGGCTGCTCGCGCTTCTCGGGCTGGCGGGGTTCGTGCTTACGCTGGCCTTGCAGTGGATTGTCTCGGGAACCTGATCAGGCAAAGACGTGGTCGAGCACCAACTGCTTGAAATCTGTGGCCTCGACGTGCCCTTCGCGCAGAAGTTCCGGAGCGGATGAAATGACCAATGGCCCGTCGTCGGGGTCATCCGTCACGCGCCCATGGGTGCCCTTCACCAGATGGGTATCCTTGAGCGAGGTCACGTCGAGCAACTGCCGCTGGCCGAGCTTGCGCTTGACCAGTTTCCAGACGGTCTGCAGCTTGGCGAGCGGCATGTCCGGATCTATGAACAGCTCCACCGGGTCGTAGCCGGGCTTGCGGTGGATATCGACGGTGCGAGCGAAATCGGGTGCCTTAGCGTCATCGAGCCAGTAGTAATAGCTGAACCAGCGATCGGGCCTCGACACCGCGATCAGCTCGCCCGAGCGGGGATGGTCCAGGCCATTGGCGCGCTTGCCCTCTTCGTCCCAGACGCTCTCGACCCCGTCGAGCCGCTCGAGGAGCGCCCGAACCTCCGGGAGATGCGCCCGGTTCCCGACATAGACATGCGCGATCTGGTGGTCGGCAACGGCAAAGGCGCGAGACGCCCCGGGGTCAAGGATCTCCCGCCCGTTCTCCTCGGCTCGCACGGTGATGTAACCGGCCTGCCGCAGCGCGCGGTTGATGTGCACCGCGTCGCTCGCCGGGGTGATACCGTATTCCGAGACGACCACGACGCGCCGCCCGGTCGCCGTCGCATGGGCGATCAAAGTGCCGCAAAGCGCGTCCACCTCCCGCAGATCCTTCTGCAGGCGCGGATGATCGAGATCGGGTCCGAGCCGCTGGAGGTTGTAGTCGAGATGCGGCAGGTAGGTGAGCGTCAGCGTCGGGTCGCGTGTCTCCATCACATGCAGCGTGGCCTTCGCGATCCAATCCGACGATGTAATGTCGGCCAATGGCCCCCAAAATCTGAAGAGCGGGAACTGCCCGAGCTTCGCGTCAAGCTCATCATGCAGCTCCGGCGGGTGCGCGTAATGATCGGGAATCTTGCGGCCATCGGCAGGGTACATCGGGCGGGGCGTCGCGGACCAATCAGCGGTCGAGTACATGTTATACCACCAGAACATTTTGGCGCAGGTGAAGTTTGAGTCGCGCGCGCGGCCCGCGTCCCAGATCTTCTCTCCCGCGACAAGCTGGTTGGGTTGGCGCCAGAGCAGCACCTCGGAGAGATCGCGGAAGAACCAGCCATTCGCCACCGCGCCATGACCCGAGGGAGGCAGGCCTGTCACGAGGGTCGACTGGACAGTGCAAGTCACCGCTGGCGTGACCGTGTTCATTTGGCGCAAACCGCCGTCCGCCGCCAACTTTTGCAGATGCGGCGTGTGCAGTCCGACGAAGCGCGGGGCCAACCCCACGACGAGAATCACGAGCGTTTTGTTCATCTCCGGCAGTGTCGGGAAATCGGCTTGGCATTGCAAGGATTGCCTTGGCATGAATTGGGAATGCTCCTAGACTGTTTATATCTGGGGGCTTTTCGAGTGACACAGGCGGCGGAATTGCTTCGGAATTTGGTGCTGGCTCAGGCCGGGGACGAGGCGGATTGGATCCGGCAGTCGCTGGCGAATATCGCTTTGGCGACTCAGGAGCGCGACCTCTACATCTTCATGGGATTGGCGCCGCGGCATTTGGGCAAGGCGGATTTGGCACTCAGCGCAAAGGATCTCGCTGCCGCCGATGCTGCGTGTCCCGGTTGGTCGCCCGAGGGTTGGAGCATCGACGGCGCCGCCCGGATTCTGGCGCTCTTGGCCGCGCCTCGGAACCGCGCCTTCGCGGAGCGCTTCAAGGATCTTCGCCGCACGGCGGATGTGGCGGAACTGATCGCGCTCTACCGTGGTCTGCCGCTCTATCCCGAACCGGACAGCCTGCATTTCGAGGTGGGGGAAGGGCTGCGCTCCAACATCAAGGCCGTCTTCGAGAGCATCGCGCACCGGAACCCGTTCCCGCGCGATCATTTCGACGATCACCGCTGGAACCACATGATCCTGAAGGCGCTCTTTGTCGAAAGCCGTCTCACACCAATCCTGGGGCTAGAGGCGCGCGCCAATCCAGAACTCGCGCGGATCTTGGTGGACTACGCGGAGGAGCGCATCGCGGCGGGCCGCCCCGTGCCGCAGGATCTCTGGATCCCGCTGAAGCCCTTCCGAGACGATCGAGCCGTGGCCGCAATCCTGCCCCGAGAGGAGGCCGTGCAATGATGCTCATCGACCCCCACGCGCACATGATCTCGCGCACCACGGATGATTACCAGGCGATGGCGGACGCTGGCATCGTTGCGCTGATCGAACCGGCGTTCTGGCTAGGTCAGCCGCGTACCTTCGTGGGCACCTATGTCGACTACCTCTCCACTATCGTGGGTTGGGAGCGGTTCCGCGCGGGCCAGTTTGGCATCCGGCATTACTGCACCGTTGGGCTGAACTCGAAGGAGGCCAACAACGAGGAACTGGCCGAAGGTGTCATGGATTGGCTCCCGCGCTTTGCCCTGAAGGAGGGCGTCGTGGCCATCGGCGAGATCGGCTATGACGAGCAAACGGCGCTCGAAGATAAGTATTTCCGGCTGCAGCTGGAACTTGCCAGCGAACTGAAGCTGCCGGTGATGATCCACACGCCCCATCGCGACAAGAAGCGCGGCACCTCCCGCTCGATGGATGTCTGCGAGGAGCATGGGCTCGACCCCGGCATGGTGATCGTGGACCACAACAACGAGGAGACGGTGGCCGAGACGCTGCAGCGCGGGTTCTGGGCTGGGTTCTCGATCTACCCCTCGACCAAGATGGGCAATGCACGCATGGTAGAGATCCTGCGCCAGTACGGGGGCGATCGCATTATCGTGGACAGCGCCTGCGACTGGGGAATCTCGGACTGCCTTGGCGTGGCGAAGACGGCGCAGCTTGCGCTCGAGCGCGGCATCCCGAAGGAGACGGTGCGCATGGTCTGCTATCAGAACGCGCTAGACGCCTACGGGCAGTCCGGTCAGATGAAGGAAGATGATTGGCTGGAGCCTCCAACCATCGATCAGCGTACGCTTTTCGAAGGCAACTCGATCCTGCGTGGCGGGCGGGAGCCGCACATTGAGACGCCGAGCGACCGCCTGTTAAAGAATCTCTTAATTGAATAGGCGTTGTTGCAGAACTCCGACCGTCGAGGATTCACATCGTGAGTCCACGCGGTTAGACGGTCCGCATGATCAAGCCGACACCCGCCCGCTACCGCACGACGAACTGGTCCAGCTACAGCGCGGCGCTCCGCAAGCGCGGGTCGCTGCTGATATGGCTGGACTAGGACATGACCTGGCTCGCGCCGCCTGATGGCAAGCCCGGTCGCCCCGCCGTGTTCTCTGATGCCGCGATCCGGTTCTGCCTGACGGTCAAGGTCCTGTTCAAGCTGCCGCTCCGGCAAACCCCCGGGGATGGTGGCCAGCCTGCTGAAGATGGCGAACCTGGACTGGCCCGTACCGGATTACACGACCTTGTGCCGGAGGCAGAAGACGCTCGCCGTCCAAATTGTAGCGCGACATCGCTTCTGGGATTGCGCGACATCGCTGATGGTTGGCGATGACGTTATTGAGTTCGCTCTGAACAACACCCATCCCATTGATTTTATGTTGAAACGTCGTGGCTTTTCTGGCCACGCCCTGCAGGGTTTCGTATGATTTCCGGCGAAACGCTGCAATTTTGGTCCTGCCCATGAAACATCGCCCGCGCCCTCCGGAGCAAGATGACCTGCTGCGTCCGCGGCTGATCGACATGATCGACCCGCAGCACGAGTTGGTGAAGCTGGCGGCCCTGATCGATCGGGAGGTGTTTGACCGCGAGTGGGCGGAGTTTCCTCCGTCCGGCAAGGGGCGGCCTGCGACGGAACCGCGGCTGGTGGCGGGGCTGCTCTATCTGCAGCACGCCTGGCGGCTGTCGGATGAGGCGGTCATCGCCCGCTGGGTCGAGAACCCCTACTATCAGCATTTCACCGGCGAGACGTTCTTCCAGCATCGCCCGCCGATCGACCCGTCCTCGCTGACGCGCTGGCGCGGGCGGATCGGGGAGTTCGGCGGCAATGCGCCATTGGTCCGAGCATGCCGCCGAACGGCGTGGAGTGGCCCCTGGCCGAGTGGAACCTGCCGTCCGGGTTCGCCACCCTGCGCCGCCTGATGGAGGCGCGCATGCAGAAGACGGGGCGGCGCGAATACGTTCAGGTCCTGCGCCTGCTGGAGAGCTTCGACATCCACGAGCTGCAGGCCGCGGTGAGGAAGGCGCTGCAGCTCGGCGCGGTCGGCTTCGATGCCGTCAAGCACCTCGTCCTCTGCCAGGTCGAGAAGCGGCCGCCGAAGCTGGACCTCGACGTCTCCCCCTATCTGCCGCGTGCCCATGTCGCGACCACCTCGGCGGCGAGCCATATGTGCCTGCTGTCGGAGGATGCGGCATGACCGAAGCCCCGAAGATCCTGCTCGCGCATCATCTGAAGACGCTGAAGCTGCCGACCTTCCTGCGGGACTACGACAAGCTCGCCCGGCAATGCGCGGCCGAGGGCCAGGACCACGTCCAGTTCCTGACCCGTCTGGTCGAGATGGAACTGATCGACCGCGAACGGCGCATGGTCGAGCGGCGCATCAAGGCCGCGAAGTTCCCGGTCACCAAAAGCCTCGACAGCTTCGACTTCATGGCGATCCCCAAGCTCAACAAGATGCAGGTGCTGGAACTGGCACGCTGCGAGTGGATCGCGCGCCGCGAGAACGTCATCGCGCTCGGACCAAGTGGCACGGGCAAGACCCACATCGCCTTGGGTCTCGGGCTGGCGGCCTGCCGGAAGGGCCTGTCGGTCGGCTTCACCACCGCCGCGACGCTGGTCAACGAACTGATGGAGGCGCGAGACGAACGTAGGCTGCTGCGCCTGCAGAAGCAGATCGTGGGTCACAAGCTCCTCACCATCGACGAACCGGGCTTCGTGCCCCTGAGCAAGACTGGCGCCGAGTTGTTGTTCGAGCTGATCTCGCAGCGCGACGAACGGGGTGCCACGCTGATCACCAGCAACCTGCCGTTTGACGAATGGACCGAAACCTTCGGCTCCGAACGCCTGACCGGCGCGCTCCTCGACCGGCTCACCCACCACGTCCACATCCTCGAGATGAACGGCGACAGCTACCGGCTCGGCCAGAGCCGTGCCCGAAAGACCCCACCCGGCACCTGATCACGCGACAACGATTTGCCCTGCGCGCCAATGCGCCATGGCCCGCGCCAGCTATCCGGCGAGCGCGCGCGCCATGGCGCTCGACCCCCGCAACTGGCCTGGTTTTGCGCCGCCCCGTGGCCGGTTTTGTCTCCGCCGTTGACAGTAACAGGCAGGTCCGCAAAGAAGGAACTGCGCGAGATGTGTTCGACCGCCTTCATCGCCGAGCGCCCTCCGTCATAAGCGACGAGCACGGACTCGATCGGCTTGAAGGCACGCGCGGCGACGAAGACGGGTCGATGCGCAGCGCGCACGATGCGTTCGAGATTCGAGCCCAGATGTCCCTTCGCGAAATCCGCCGCCTCGCCGCGCTTGCCGATGACGATTACTCGCGCTTCGCCCTCGATCTCGCCGATGGCCTCGACGATGTCACCGTGGCGCAGGCGGGTGGTGATCTCGGTCACGCCATCCCGGTCCACGATGGCACGGGCATCCTCGAGGATCGCGCGACCGCGATGGCCGACCAGCTTCGCGCGTTGCGCGTCGATCTCGGCCAGTTCCTCCATCAGTTTCGTCCGCGCCCCAAGCCGGATTGCGCCGGACAGATCCGACTTTTCCGGGGCCTCGCGTCGGCCGAGTACATGGATCAGCTCGACCGGTGCGGCGGTACGCTGCGCGATCCAGGCGGCGTGGTGGCAGACGCTCTCGGAATAGATGGAGCCGTCCACGAGGGCGATGATCTTGTCGGTCATGGTCTTTCCTCCCTCAATGCGCCGTCAGCTTGTCCATGGCGCCGGGCTTGTCATGGATGGCAAGCCGGTCGACCAGGGTCTCGGTCGCGTCGTTCATGCCCACGACCTCGACCTCGGCGCCGTCGCGGCGGAACTTGAGGATCGCCATGTCGAGCGCCTGAACCGAGGAGATGTCCCAGATATGCGCACGGCTCACGTCGATCACCACGCGCTCGGGCGCTTCCTTGAAGTCGAAGGCATCCATGAAATCCTCCACCGATCCGTAGAAGAGCTGCCCTTCGACACGGTAAGTCCGTACCCGCCCGTCAGAGCTGATCTCCGACGTCACGCGGAACAGCTGCGCGATCTTGCCGGCAAAGAAGATGCCCGAAAGGAGCACCCCGACCAGCACGCCTATGGCGAGATTGTGTGTGTAAACCACGGTCACCACCGTCGCGATCATCACGACGGACGAGGATCGCGGATGCACGGCGAGGGCCTTGATCGAGGACCACGAGAAGGTCCCGATCGAGACCATGATCATGATCGCGACCAGCGCCGGCACCCGACCGATGCGCGGCTGTATGACAAGGCGCGCCGGCAGTTCGTCGCACTGGCCGACGACGCCGGGGTCACGCTGCGGCAGACCTACAACCGGCTGGCGCCGCGTCTTGCGCTCCAGGCCGGGCGCCATGCCCATGCACGCCAGTTCAGGCGCATGCGCAATCCGACAGATGATGGGGCAGAATGTCACGGCGCGCAGCCACATCCGCGACCCGGGCACCTGGCTGCAGGCTCTCAGCAACGATGCGCGCCTTCACCTCATCCCGCCAACGCCGCTTGCCCCGCCGCCGAGGCTCGACCGTCTCGCATCGACCCACAAAACCGACACCACCATCCGCCATGCGATACCTCCATCTTTTCTCGGAGGTATTCTCGCAGGCGCGTCACGCGGCAGGAACAGGGCAAATCAAGGGGCCGGAACCGTCGCTTACAGAACACGCGATGTCCCGCCTCGATCAGGGCATGGCCGATCGCGTACAGAACGTGCGTCTGACCTCGGTCATCGTCACCACGAACCTCGCCTTCGGGGAATGGCCGACGGTTTTCGGCGATGCCAAGATGACAACCGCGCTCCTCGACCGTCTCACCCATCATTGCGATGTCGTCGAAACCGGCAACGATAGTTGGCGCCTCAAGACACGCGCCTGAACGCCGGCGAAACGCTGGCCCGAGACAGCTGCGCGACATGAAAAGCTACGCCGCCTCGGGCCAGCTCCCATCACGCCAGAGGGGGTCCGTTCTGGACGCCGATTGACAACGGGAGGCTCACGCATGAACAGGATGTGCAACCGAGGTGCTGGCCAGAAGATCAGAAAGCGCGTCCTCGACGTGGCCGCGCGCGAGAAGATGCAGGAAATGGCCGGCTTGCGCGACGAGGACGACCCGCTTGCGTGCCACACCCTTCAGCCGTTCTGCAACGTAGGCCGTGTTCTCTGTCGGAACGAGGGTATCGCGAAGACCATGAAGGATCGTGACCGGAGCCTGAATCCGTCCGATATCGTCCGCCAGAGCCTCGAGCTCGCCGCGCAATGCCAGAAGCTCGGCGTTGGAATGCGCGAGCGCCCGCGGCATCATCGCCGCGATTGCGGGCGCGGCAGCGAGGCGCTGGAGCGGATGCGTCTGCTCGCGGCCCGGATCCGCAGCGCCCCCGACAAGCAAAAGTCCCGCCACCAGATCAGGATGGTCGGCGGCCAGGCGCAGGGCGACCGGGCCGCCATAGGAGGAGCCGACGACGACCGCAGGACCGCCGACGCTTTCGAGAAGCACCGCAATGGCCCGCGCCTGATCCGACAGCGAGATGACGGGTTCCTGCGGTCCGCTCTCGCCGAAGCCCGGCCGGTCGATCGCCAGCCGGTGCTGGTTCAGGGCAGGCGCATGGAGGAAGGCCTGCCAGTCGGTGGCGTTTCCGGGCGTGCCATGCACGAAGACCACCCTTCGCCCCGCCGGATCTCCGGCGGCGAGATAGCTGAGCGGCGGCACACCATCCCGCGATGCCACGCGGTGCCGGAGGATCGGCACACGCGCCGTGAAGGGCAGGGACAGGCCGATACCCGTGATCGCCTGAAAACGCTCGCGCAACGATTGCCGGATACCGCCGATCAGGCCCTCGGGGAAAACATGATCGCCGATCACGGCAAGATCCACGTCCGGCACAGCCTCCCTCAGACGGCTGATCACGGGATGCAGCCGGGACAGAAGCTGGGGAGCGGCGAGAGGTGCGAGTCTCGTGGTCATCGGAAGGGGTGCTGCGGGCCTGTGGCGTTTTCGAGGCCGGCGCTGACAACCCGCCGCGCAAGGACGCTGCAACGGAGCACGGGGCCGGCCTGCCGCGCCACAGGGATGTAATGCCGCCCGGCGAAAATGTAAGGCCTGGCCCTGCTCAACCCGAGGGCGGATACTGCCTGACGAGCCGGCTTTGCCGCCGCGCCGCACGGACCACGGCCAGGATGCCGGGAGGCTTGTATCCTCTGGCCCGGTTTCGCGCGCCGATCTCGAACAACAGCCGCTGCTGCGCAAGAAGTTTTCCATAGACCTGACAGACGGTCTTTTCGGGATCCCAGGCGCTGATCGCCTCGCTGCCTGCGCCGTTGATCTCGATGATGCGGAAATCCTCGCCCTGCTGGAGCCGCTCGATCGAGGCGAAACGCACGTCGAAGCGGCCGTAGCAGAATTCGGGCATGGAGCGCGAGATCTCGTCGAAGCGCGCCGAGAGGGCCGGCGTGATCAGCGCATCCGCATCGCGATACAGGCCGCCGACCCGGATCGAGCCGATGAAGGCGAGACGCACGATCTCGCCCGGGGCGGGCACGCGCTCGAGCGTCTCGGGAGGAACGCCGCCATGCCCGCCTTCGAGGCCGAGATGCGCACCGGCCTTCCATCCGGCGCGCTGGTCGGCCAGTATCAGATCACGCACGCTGCGCACGCCGTCGCCGATGACATGCGGAAAGTAGCGGAAGGTGAGCGACATGACCCTGCCGCGATCCTCGCCGGGCATCCGCACGTAGAAGACCCCGGCTTCGCCGTCCCAGTCCACGGCCTGCTGGAGCATCAGGCGCGCTCCGTGCGGAAAGGCGGCGAGATAGTCCTGAAGCGCGGCCTCGGACCTCACCAGCCGGACACCGTAGCCCTGCCAGCCAATGTCGGGTTTCGCCACCAGCGGATAGGTCAGTCCCTCGGCCTCGATCAGCGCGCGGGCGCGTTCCAGATCGGCCGCATCCGACTCGCCCCGGTCCATCGAGACGTATCGCGCGATCCAGCGCCGCGCCTCGCCCGAGACCATGTCGAGATAGACCGTCTTCGATTCCCCCCAGAGGCCGCCGACCTCGATCAGCGGATTGGCAAGGGCCGGGAGCGACAGGCTGCGGTGGCGCAACGAGAGCCACAGCCATTGCAGGGCGATCGGCGCGTAGAAGATCTTTGACGGGATCCTCTCGGCCGCGCCGATCCGCGAGACGAGGCCGCGCAGCGAAGGCATACCCGAATGGCTGGGGCCGGAGCGCTCGGCGATGTCGTGGACCCGCGCCGCGAGGCCCGAGAAACCCGACCGGCCGACGCGAAGCAGAACGCCCCAGGCCGGGCTGCGCGCCATGAGGAGCGACAGCGCCAGAACGGCGAGGATCGCCGCGATCCATACCCAGGCGCCGAGGGTCGCGGGGATCGTCTCGCCGAACCTTATCACCAGCCACAGCAGCGCCGGCAGATAGAGCGCGGCGCTCAACATCGTGACCGGCACGAAGATGGCGGCGCGAACGCCGACGAGGCCGCAGGCCACATAGACCGGGAAGATCAGGCCGGGAAGCAGCCTCGCCACGATCATCGCCGCCAGGAAATGCCGCGAGAGCCACCCGGCGAGCCGTTCCGCCCCCGGGCGGAGCATGACCCGCCGCACGCGCGCGCTTCGCTGCGCGAGCCAACCGAGTCCGAAGAGCAGCAGATCGCCCGTCACGATGCCGCCATAGAGGCTCGCCGCGACAAGGCCCCCCGGCATCCGGTGCTCGACGATCAGCAGCCCGCCGAGGACGATCGCAACGTCTTCCCGCAGAAAGGTAAGCACAAAGAGGATCGCGGCAACGGCAGGATGCGAGCCGGTGTCCTCGGACAGGGTCAGAAGCGTCTCGATCATCGCGCGGCCCGGCTGATGCGGCGCGCGCGCCGCTCTGCCCGGACGGCCCGATGCGAGACGCCCCTGACGGCTCGGGCGCCGGGGCGGCGCGAGTGCGGCACATTCGGGGTCCACAACGGCTGGAACAGCCTCAACAGCGCGGACGGCGTGACGATGGACCAGAAGTTGGTCCCCTGGTGGCGTTCGATTGGCAATGGACCGTTCCTTTCGTCCGGGAATTCTCTCATTCCTGCGGCAGGCGGTCCTTGATCCCGCATTACCCGCGGCGCTGCGGCCCCCGCGCCGGTACGCACGCAAAACCGCGCGCGGCCTCGACGACCATCACAAACCCATGCTCCGGTCCGGTCGCCAGGACGAGATCGGTGGCCTTCGCGTCGCACGCCGCCCGGTCTGCGTCAAGTCGGGCGACGGCCAGATTTCAGGTTTTCGTGGCGATGTGCATGATGACGAAAGGTCCGCGCGGGCCGTGGCGGGGGCCGGGCCCGCCGAGATCGGGGCTGGTGACTGGACCCTTGATCCATGGCAGGTTCGCGGGACCGGGAACTGGCATTCGAACGCTGCGGCACCGGGCGAGCGTAACGCGACGGGGGTTTCGAACATCATGCGCGCGATGCAACTGAATGAGATCGGCGCGGCCCTGCAACCGGTCGAGCGGGACGATCCGGTGCCGGGCGAGGGGGAAATCCGGCTGCGGGTCGAGGCCTGTGCCGTATGCCGGACCGATCTGCATGTGGTCGACGGCGACCTTCCCGACCCGAAGCTGCCGCTGATTCCCGGTCACGAGATCGTCGGCATCGTCGATCGCGTCGGCGCGGGCGTCGAGGCCTCGCGGCTGGGGCGCCGGGTCGGCGTTCCGTGGCTGGGCCAGACCTGCGGATGCTGCGCCTATTGCGCGATGGGGCGCGAGAACCTGTGCGACAGGCCGGTCTTTACCGGCTACACGCGCGACGGCGGCTTTGCGAGCCATGTCATCGCCAGCTCCGCCTTTGCCTTCGACCTCGACCCCGACGCCGACCCCGTCGCGCTGGCGCCACTGCTCTGCGCCGGACTGATCGGCTGGCGGTCGCTGCAGGCCGCCGGCGAGGGGCGGCGGATCGGCATCTACGGCTTTGGCGCGGCCGCGCACATCATCGCGCAGGTTGCCATCTGGCAGGGCCGGGAGATCCTTGCCTTCACCCGGCCCGGCGATGGCGAGGCGCAGCGCTTCGCGCGCGATCTCGGCGCAAGCTGGGCCGGCGGCTCCGACGAGCGCCCGGGGCGCGAGCTCGACGCGGCGATCATCTTCGCCCCTGTCGGCGCGCTGGTGCCGACGGCCCTGGCCGCGGTTCGCAAGGGCGGGCGCGTTGTCTGCGGCGGCATCCACATGAGCGACATCCCCGCCATGCCCTATGCCTTGCTCTGGCAGGAGCGCGAACTGGTGTCGGTGGCGAACCTGACGCGCCACGACGCCGAGGTGTTCTTTCCCGTCGCGCACGAGGCGGGCGTGCGTACGCACACCCGGACCTATGCGCTTGAAGAGGCGAATGCCGCGCTCGCCGATCTTCGCGCCGGCCGCTTCAGCGGCGCGGCGGTTCTGGTCCCCTGACGGGCGCGGCCGGGCGGGCCTGTGAGACAACCTGTGTCAACCTATGGCTTTGGCAGCGCTGTGCAGGACCGGATCGTATGATTTTCGGTCCTGCCAGGCGCGCCAAAGCACATGAAGCCACGCGCGGCCGAGTATGCAGATGGCATGGGGATGGCGACACCCTCGGCTTCGGGCGGCTTTGTAGAGGCGCGCGGCCCATTCGCAGGCGTGGCGGGAGTTGTCTGCGAAGCAGGTGAGTGCGGTGCGCAGGGTCGGTTGCAGGCACATCGGAAGGAGAGGCCTCGGGACTTGCCGGACTGGCGCGTGACGGGGACAAGACCTGCATAGGCGGCCAGTTGATCGCGGGTCAGGTAGCGGGCACGAGGCGCAGTGGACCCGGCTCCGTGACCCGCAGCGCCTTGCAGAGCCGCTCCCGCGCGGCGATCAGGTCGGCCGTGGCGCCGACATCCATCCTGCCCTTGGCCCCATAGCAGACCAGCGAGCTGCGGCCGGGTTCGAGCCCGTCCTGCGTGAGCGTCGCCTTGCCATCGAGACCGCGCAGGCCCGACTGCCAGAAGGCCTCGTCGATCACCAGGAGCCCGACCTCGCCGATGGCCTGCGGCTTCATGTGGAACAGGCTGTCATGGGCGCAGACGATGACCTGCGCCGCCTGCGCCAGGGGCTTCTGCCGCTGGTAGCCGCAGTCGTGGAACCAGGGGCAGAGCAGCAGTTCGGTCCCGTTCCTGACCTTGCAGCAGCTCTGCTCGACCTCGAGCGCTTCGAAGGTGGCCTCCGTGTCGAGGCACATCAACTGCCGCCCGGCCACAGGCCATCGCGCCGAAAAGGGGTGACCCCTTCCGGCAACGCATTGAAATAACTTCAGTTAATGGGTGGACCCCAACGGCCTAACGACCCCTGTGGAGCGCCCTCAGCGGCCGCGGCCGATCAGTTGGGTGACCCCTCATCCGCGCGAACGGGCGGAACGGTTCAGCCCTCAATCGGGACGCCGACGCAGTGGGCTGACCCCTCGGAGCTGGCCACCGTCAGTGTTGTTCGGAATCCTTCGATGCGCCAAGGGCCGCCAGCCGGCGCGGCAGGTCCGAACGGCTGTGCAGCACGTCCACCACGATCACCTGGTCCGGCATCTCGACGAACACGATGAAATGCTGGCCCGCCCGCGTGAAGCGCAGATCCTCCGGCAAGTCGGGATCGATCAGGCGGCGGCAGTCCTGCGAAGGCGCTTAGCCCGATGCGATGGCAGCGCAGCGCGCGACGGGTTCCGCCTCGTAGGCCTCGGCCTGGCGCGGCCCGAAGGTCGCGAGCGTCCAGCGTGCGATCTCGACAAGCGAGCGTTCCGCCTGCCGCGTCAGCCGCCAAGCCTTCGGCATCAGGACGCGGTGCGTGCGGCGGCGAATGCCCTGCGGATCGCGTCCTCACCTGAGCCCTCGGCGAGCACACCCGAGCGTGCCTCGTCGAGCCCCGCGGCGAGCCGGTCGCGCAAGGCGGTCATCTCGGCCTCCTCGCGCTCCAGCAGGCGAAGCCCGGCGCGCAGCGCCTCCGAGGCATTCTGGTAGCGGCCATCGGCGATCAGCCGGTCGATGAGGTCGGTCTGGCTATCGGTCAGAACGACATTGCGGGTCGGCATCGGCATCTCCCTTGGGCGCACTGGCAATATATGCCAGTCAATGCGCGATGTCGACCAGTGTTGATCTCGCGCGTCAGCCGGTCTGCCGCAGATCGGGCCCCAGCACCCGCTTGGCACCGCCGCGCTGTGCCGAGGGCAGCCGGATCAGCGTGGCCATGGCGTCGGCAAGCTTGTTGGAACCGGCTCGCCCTCGATTTGCTGCTCGAGGAACCAGTCCGTCAGGCATTCCTTCTTGCCCTGGTTCCCCGGCGAAATCCCAAAATGCGCCATAGCCGCCTGCATCAGGTCGAGATAAGGCGTGGTGTATGGCACCGCGTCAGGTCCTGGCGCCGGGCGAACGATCTCGGGGATGTAATCCGGCCAGATCGCCTTCACGAGGAAACGCGGCATGCGGATGTCGATGAACTCCCAGTCCCGCGCGGTCAGTCGGTCGGAGAGGTACTTGCCCTCCCGCCACTGCTCGGGGCGGATGCTTGTGTGATAGCCCGAATGCAGGCCGAACCCGCTGCTGTTGCCGTAGCCCCAGCCGTTCGGGCGCTCCTCTGTATAGCGGCCTTGTACGATGAGATCGCCGTCCCGCAGGGCGACCAGCAACTCGTTCTCGGCCTCCGCCTTCCAGGCGATCGTCGGATCCTGCGGCGGGTTCCGGTGGTTGTGTGCGGGTACGGGCTTTGGCGGCGCCTTGGCTGCCTCGGCTGCGCGCCGCGCGACGGTCACGGTCTGCACATGGGCCAGCGCCTCTGCAAAACTCCATTGGGCACGGTCGAGCGATTGCAGCGACATCGGCGGCCTCGTGAATCGATTGGGGACAAGTCGAACATAATGGGAACGCCCTGACCCCTCAACCCACCACGGTATTGCAACACCGAAGGGGTTCAGCGCCGTCCATCAAACTGCTATCCCCCTTGTGTAGGCGCGATTCACCCGCTTTATCTGTATCTTGTGTAGCAGTCTCCGCGACCCACTGTAAATTGGAGATGCCGCCAGAGCCGAGCCGATTCTGTGCTGTGTGGCCGAGAATGACCCTCGTGCGGCCCGTGTGGGCGTCAAGGGCGCCGAGGGAGCAAGCTTGATGCTTGTTCCGACCACTCCACCGGAACCGGCTCCAGCAACCGCGCCAGCGTTACCTCCGGCCCCTGCTTCCCGTCCAGGATCGCCTCGACGATGTCGGGGGCGATCAGGGTCAGCCGCAGAACGCGGGTCATGTAGGAGGAGGCGATCCCTTCGCGCCCGGCCAGTTCCGCGATCGTAGTGAACTCCCCGGACTCCAACATCCGCTTCCAGCGAAACGCGGGCGCAAGCGCCTTGATGAGCGTATCGTCCGGCCTCCCGCGCGCTTGGGTGCCTGATGGCCGCTGGATCTCTTTCCGCCCGCCGCGCTTCACGATGCGGAACGGCACCTGGATTGTAACCTCCTCGGGGACCGCCGTCGCGCGGGTCATGCCGCTGCTCCGATGCTGCCAGACAGCATCTCGCGCGCGAGCCCTCCGAGGCCGTCCATCCGGAGCCGGAAGTTGAGCCCGTTCGTGCCGATATCGACGCGCTCGACCCGCGGCGTGACAATGCGCGCCTGCTCGGCGGGGAAGAGTTCGTCCCACAGCGGGTCGAACTGCTGCAAGGCCGCGCGAGCATCGGCTTCGGAGATGTCGTCGGCGCGGGCACGCGCCGCCTTCCAGGTTCGTTCCCCCTGAACAATTCCCAACCTGCTGATTTCACGCGGAGATCATGCTGAAACGCTGGCGTGGAATTGCAGGGTTTCGTATCCTGGCCTTCGAAAGCTTGCAGATTTCGGAGCCCCGATGAAGCCCCATCCCCGCCAGAAGGAGCAGGACGACCTTCTGCGGCCACGTCTGCTCGACATGATCGACATGCGTCACGAGCTGGCGAAGCTGCCCGCGCTGATCTACTGGGAGTTCTTCGAGCGGGAGTGGGCCGGGTTCTTCCCGTCGCACCGCGGGCGGCCGGCGACCTCGCCGCGGCTGGTGGCGGGATTGCTGTATCTCCAGCACGCTTACCGGCTGTCCGACGAGGCTGTGATCGCCCGCTGGGTCGAGAACCCCTACTACCAGCACTTCACGGGCGAGACGTTCTTCCAGCATCGCCCGCCGATCGATCCCTCGTCGCTGACCCGGTGGCGCAAGCGGATCGGCGAGGAAGGGGCCGAGTGGCTGCTTACGAAGACCATCGAGGCGGGGCGCGCCTCGGGCACGGTCGACGACGCCAGCCTGTCGCGCGTGGCGGTGGACACGACCGTCATGGAAAAGAACATCGCCCACCCGACGGATGCGCGTCTTTACGACAAGGCCCGCCGGCAGCTCGTCGCGCTGGCCGACGAGGCCGGGGTCACGCTGCGGCAGAACTACAACCGGTTGGCCCCGCGTCTTGCGCTCCAGGCCGGGCGCCATGCCCATGCACGCCAGTTCAGGCGCATGCGCAAGGCCCTGAAACAGTTGAATGATTACACCGGCCGCCTTCGCAGTGGCACTCGAACCAGTGGCGTGCCACTGCTCAGTGCGCGACCTTCGCCGCCAGCTGGATGCGATCCCCGAGGGCCCGCTGCGCGAGCGCGTTCTGGACACCCTGGTGCTGGTGGGCCGCCTGCTGCACCAGGGGCCGAAGAGCCGCGCCAAGATCTACGCGCTGCACGAGCCGGAGATCGACTGCATCTCCAAGGGCAAGGCCCGCAAGCGCTACGAGTTCGGCACCAAGGGCAGCCTGGCTGGTTTCGATCCGCAACGAGAAGGAGCGCCGCCAAGCCCGGCGACGTGACGGCCGCATCACGATCACGGATGGCGGAACGTTTATCCCTGGCCCCTTTACCCTCCAGACTCGCGCTGAGATTTTCGAACGGCTCCGCGGCTTGGAGGAGGAGACCGGACAAAGCTTGATCACAGAGGAAGAAGTTGATCTCATCCACCAGTTTTGGTCTGAAGAGATCGCGGGCCACAGCAAGTCGAGGACCATGAGTGTCCGTGAAATCGTGAAGGACAAGTAGATGCCGCGGAATGTTGTCGTGCTTCTTGATAATCCAGATGGACGGACGATGATCAAGGATGCCTGCAAGGCCAATGGAATGCTCTTCGCCGAGTTTGAAGAACTGGTTCAGGCTGAAGTTGAACAAACGGGAAAGCAACGCCGCCCAGGGCTTAGGGATTCCTTTGACGATATCCTTGATCGTATTCAGGTGGACGAATAACAGCCCATGCATCTTTCACACATCACGTTGCGAGACTGGAAGGCCTATACCACGGCCAATTTTGATTTCCCGGCACCGGCAAGCGGTCGAAATATCGTTCTAATTGGCGCGCCCAATGGTTACGGTAAGACAAGTCTTTTTGAAGCCATTGTGCTCGGAATGTTTGGGCGGGATGGCCTGCCGCTGATCGCCCGTTCGCCGTTTTCAGGCACGGACAAGGAGCGCCTCGCCACCTCCTACAAGAACTTTCTGGAGAAAGCGCTCCATGGTGGTGCAACTGCAGCGGGGCGTACGTCCTGCTCTGTCAAACTGATCTTCATCTGTTCTTCTGATNNCTGATGGGTTCATTTTCCCGTTTGCCCTTCTGGCAGCGTACGCTCAGTCAACGTAGCTGCTGAAGGCAGCAATATCCCTGGACGTGCACGTTCTCTTTGGTCGAAGTGCAGCGGGAGAGGCAGCAACCTCCAAGTCGTTCGAGTTGGGTTTGCGAGTGTGCGATAGGTCCGCTGATCGGATTGAGTGTTCGATGCGTTGGTAGCATCCCTGTGGTCCACCGTAGGTTGGGTTTGGGAACGACACGATTTGGTGTCTTGTCGTTCGGTGCAGTTTCTGACTGTCACTGTCACCCGGGCTCTCGCCGCCGAAAGTGACCCATAGTTCGATTTCTGTTCCTTCTCGGGCACTCGTCCCTGAAATCAAAGTGTTCAAGCTTAGCCATCGACAAAAATATGATATTTCAATGACTTGGTAGGCTGCTCACCAAATCGGCGCAGTCATCAGGTCCGGAGAATATCAGCCGTGAGAGACCGCTTCCGGGCCCTCTGGCTAGGCGGCCAGTGCTCAGCCCCACCCGCAT
>DIVD01000035.1:18853-50340 GCA_002423245.1 Rhodobacteraceae bacterium UBA6141 | reverse complement strand
CCCCAGATTGCAAAGGCATAGCTGGCGGGCTGCACCGGCGGGTCCTGCGGCGGGTAGGGGAAATCGCGGGGGTCGAAGCCGCCGAACGACGGCACCAGCAGGGGCGCGGTCGCAAAGGCAACGGCGGCGGTGAACAGCAAGATGGCCTTCATGCGCGTCCTGTCCCTCAACGCCGGGCGCGCCTGTCAGACCGGCGCCCGCCTGCGTTGCCGCCAGATATCGCGCAGCCGCCCGCGCAATTCAAGCGCGCGGTCGCCGCAGGCGCTTGCGCGCCCGGAAAACCGCCGCAGGCGCTCGCGCGCCCGGAAACCGCTGCCGCCCCGGGCGTCAGGCCAGCGCGCCGTCCGCGGTGATGCGGCTGCGCCCGCCAAGCCAGGGGTGCAGCGCCGCCGGCAGCTCTACCGAGCCGTCGGCCTGCTGACCGTTCTCCAGCACCGCGATCAGGCAGCGCCCGACGGCGAGCCCCGATCCGTTCAGCGTGTGCACGAATTCGGGCTTGCCGCCATCGGCGGGCCTGAAACGCGCGTTCATCCGCCGCGCCTGGAAGGCGCCGCAGTTCGACACCGACGAGATCTCGCGGTAGGTCTGCTGGCCCGGCAGCCAGACCTCGAGGTCATGGGTCCGCGTCGCGCCAAAGCCCATGTCGCCGGTGCACAGCACGACCGTCCGGTAGGGCAGGCCCAGCCTTTCGAGGATCGCCTCGGCGCAGCGGGTCATCCGCTCATGCTCGGCGGCCGAGTCCTGCGGCCGGGTGATCGACACCATCTCCACCTTCTCGAACTGGTGCTGGCGCAGCATCCCCGCCGTGTCGCGCCCCGCCGAGCCCGCTTCGGAGCGGAAGCACTGGCTATGGGCGACATGGCGGCGGGGCAGGGTGCTTTCGGCCACCGTCTCGCCATGCACGATATTGGTCAGCGTCACCTCGGCGGTAGGGATCAGCCACCAGCCGTTGGTGGTCTGGTAGCTGTCCTCGCCGAATTTCGGCAACTGGCCGGTGCCCAGCATCATCTCGGGCTTCACCAGAACCGGGGTCCAGGTCTCGGTCAGGCCATGTTCGGCGACATGGGTGTCGAGCATGAACTGCCCCAGCGCCCGGTGCACGCGCGCGACCGCGCCCGACAGCACCACGAAGCGGCTGCCCGACAGCTTGGCGGCGGTGGCGAAATCCATCCCGGCCTGCATGGCGGGCAACTGGTAATGCTCCAGCGGTGCGAAATCGAGGGCTCGCGGCGTGCCCCAGCGGCGCAGCTCGACGTTTCCGCTCTCGTCCGGGCCGTCGGGCACATCGTCGGCGGGCAGGTTCGGCAGGCTCATCAGCAATTCGCGCAGCGCGGCGTCGTCGGCCCTGGCCGCCTCGGTCAGGCGCGCGACCTCGGCCTTCTTCTCGGCCACCAGCGCGCGCAGGCGCTCGAATTCCGCGTCATCGCCGCGCGCCCTTGCCGCGGCCACCTCCCTCGAGGCGGCATTCTGCGCGGCCTGCGCGGTCTCGGCGGCGAGGATGCGGGCGCGGCGCGCCTCGTCCAGCGCCAGCACCTGCGACGACAGCCCCGCAAGCCCCCGCCGCGACAGGGCGGCGTCGAAGGCTGCGGGATTCTCGCGGATCGCGCGGATGTCGTGCATGGTGTCACCTCGGGTTGTCGGGCCTCCGCCGTTGCGGCGGCGCGGGGCGCCCCCCATATGCCTGATCGCCACCGGGTTTTGAACCGGGAAATGCGGCGGGCCGCGCTTGTCAAGCCAGGGGGCCGGGGCTAGGGTGCCGCCGACTTCACGGGGCCGACCGCCCCGGACCAGACTTCAGGGCGAAAGCCCCAATGACAGACGGGGCGGCGCCAGGCTTTTCCCCCGACAACCAGAGGAAGACCGATGTTCGTGACCCCCGCCTATGCCCAGGCCGCCGCAGGTGGCGGCGCCGCCGGCGCCATCACCCAGTTCGTCCCGCTGATCCTGATCTTCGCGATCATGTATTTCCTGCTGATCCGCCCGCAGCAGAAGAAGGCGAAGGATCACCGCGCGATGGTCGAGGCGGTGCGCCGCGGCGATACCGTCATCACCCAGGGCGGCATCATCGGCAAGGTGTCGAAGGTCAAGGACGATGGCGAGCTGGAAGTCGAGATCGCCGAGGGCGTGAAGGTCCGCGTCGTGCGCGCCACCATCGCGCAGGTCGTGTCCAAGACCGAACCCGCCACCCCTGCCGCGAACGCGAACTGAGCCGCTGAATGCTGCACATCCCCCTCTGGAAGCGGGTCGTCATCTGGGGGCTTGTCGCCCTCGGGCTGCTGACCGCGATGCCCAACCTGTTCTACGCCCGCGTGGAGGCCCATAACGACGCGCTGGCCACGATCGAGAAGACCGGGGTGGAGACGCCCGAACTGGCGGCGGCGCGGGATGCCTGGCCGTCCTGGCTGCCCTCGGGGCTGGTCAATCTCGGGCTCGACCTGCGCGGGGGGGCGCATCTGCTGGCAGAGGTCCATGTGGCCGATGTCTATGCCGACCGGATGGACAGCCTCTGGCCGGAACTGCGCGATGCGCTGCGCGCCGAACGCGCCACGGTGGGCACGGTGCGCCGCGTGCCCGCGCCGGAGGGCGAGTTGCGCGTGCAGATCTCGCAGCCCGAGGGCATGGCCCGCGCGGTGGAAGTCGCGCGCGCCCTTGCCAGCCCGGTGGTGAGCCTGACCGGCGTCGGCCAGACCGACCTCGAGGTGCGGGGCGCGGGCGATACGCTGACCGTCTCGCTGTCCGAGGCCGAACGCGCCGCCACCGACGACCGCACCATGCAGCAAAGCGTCGAGATCATTCGCCGCCGGGTCGACGAGGTCGGCACCCGCGAGCCGACGATCCAGCGCCAGGGCGCGGACCGGGTGCTGATCCAGGTGCCCGGCATCGGCTCTGCCGAGGAACTGAAGGCGCTGATCGGCACCACCGCGCGGCTGACCTTCCATCCGGTGATCCGCCGCACCACCTCGGGGGATGCGCCGCCCGGCCCCGGCAACATGGTGCTGCCCGCCGCCGACGAGCCGGGGGTGTTCTACGTGCTGGAACAGTCGCCCGTCGTGTCGGGCGAGGAACTGGTCGATGCGAAACCCGACTTCGACCAGAACGGCCGCCCCGCCGTCAGCTTCCGTTTCAACGCCACCGGCGCGCGCAAGTTCGGCGACTACACGGCCGAGAACATCGGCCAGCTCTTCGCCATCGTGCTGGATGACGAGGTGATCTCTGCCCCGCAGATCCAGAGCCACATTCCGGGCGGGTCGGGCATCATCACCGGCAACTTCACGGTCGAGGAGTCCACCAATCTTGCGGTGCTGCTGCGCGCCGGTGCCCTGCCGGCCGAGATGACCTTCCTCGAAGAGCGCACCGTCGGCCCCGAGCTTGGCCAGGACAGCATCGACGCCGGCCGCGTCGCCAGCATGGTCGGGCTTGCCGCCGTGATCGTGCTGATGGTGGCGAGCTACGGGCTGTTCGGCCTGTTCGCCTCGGTCGCGCTGATCTTCAACGTGGCGATGATCTTCGGCCTGCTGTCGCTGATCGGCGGCACGCTGACGCTGCCGGGCATCGCCGGGATCGTGCTGACCATCGGCATGGCGGTCGATGCCAATGTACTGGTCTTCGAGCGGATCCGCGAGGAGATGAAGACTTCGAGGGGCCCCGCCCGCGCCATAGAGCTTGGCTATGAAAAGGCGATGTCGGCGATCATCGACGCCAACCTGACCACCTTCATCGTCGCGGCGATCCTGTTCTTCGTGGGGGCCGGCCCGGTGCGCGGCTTTGCGGTGACGCTGGCCATCGGCCTTGTCACCTCGGTCTTCACCGCGCTCTATGTGACGCGGGTGATGGTCGCCGACTGGTTCCGCTGGCGCCGGCCGAAAACCATCATCTTGTAAGGGACCACGCGCATGGCATTCCGTCTGAAACTCGTCCCCGCCGAAACGCATATCGACTTCTTCAGGTATCAGCGCCTCACCTTCGGCGCCTCGGCGGTGGCGGTGGTCGCGGCGCTGGTGCTGTGGCTGGTGATGGGGCTCAACTTCGGCATCGACTTCGAGGGCGGCACCACCATTCGTTCGGAAGGCACGCAGCCGGTGGATATCGCGGCCTACCGCGCCGCGATTGGTCAGGTCGCGCAGGGCGATGTGCTGATCACCGAGGTGTTCGACCCCACCTTCGCCGCCGACCAGCATGTCGCCATGATCCGCCTGCAGGCGCAGGACGGCATGGAAAGTGTGACGCCCGAAACCATCGCGGCGGTCGAGGCGGCGTTGCGGGCGGTGGACCCCTCCATCACCTTCCCCTCTGTCGAATCGGTCGGCCCCAAGGTCTCGGGCGAGCTGATCTGGACCGCCATCCTTGCGGTCGTGGCGGCGGTGGCGGCGATCCTGGTCTATGTCTGGCTGCGCTTCGAGTGGCAGTTCGCGCTCGGCGCCGTCGCGGCGCTGGTGCACGACGTTCTGGTGACCATCGGCGTCTTCGCGCTGCTTCAGATCCGGTTCGATCTGTCGATCATCGCGGCGCTGCTGACCATCCTTGGCTATTCGATCAACGACACGGTGGTGGTCTTCGACCGCCTGCGCGAGAATCTGATGAAGTTCAAGACCATGCCGCTGCGCGACGTGATGAACCGTTCGGTGAACGAAACGCTCAGCCGCACGGTGATGACCTCGGGCACCACGCTGGTGGCGCTGATCGCGCTGCTGGTGCTGGGCGGCGACGTGATTCGCGGCTTTGTCTTTGCCATCACCTTCGGTATCGTGATCGGCACCTACTCCTCGGTCTATGTCGCGAAGAACATCGTGCTGTGGCTGGGGGTCAAGCGCGACTGGTCCAAGCCGACCGACGGGGGCGGCACCCGGTTCGCCACTTCGGAGACATGACATGCGCCTGAACGAGGCCAGTTTCGGCGGGGCGACGGCGGTCGAGGGCTACGGCCCCGGCTTCTTCCGCGCAGGCGGGGCGGTCTGGCACGGCGCCATCCTGATCCGCCCCGAGGGTGTGGCGGAATGGGGCGGCTATGACGACATCGCGGCGCTGCTGGCGCTGGCGGGGCAGGTGGACGTGCTGTTCCTCGGCACCGGCAACGTGATCGCCCACCCGCCGGGGCCGCTGCGCGCGGCGCTCGAGGCGGCGGGGATCGGCCTCGAGGCGATGGATTCCCCCGCCGCCTGCCGCACCTATAACGTGCTGCTGTCCGAGGGCCGGCGCATCGCCGCAGCAATGCTGCCGGTGGGCTAGGGGCGCGGGGGATGGCGCCCTTCCCGCCCGCCCGCCGATCGGCTATGGCAGGGCGATGAACCCAGCGGATCCGACCGTCCCCGACCCGACCGTTCCCGACCTGCCCGCCACTGGCCTGACCGTCACTGGCCTGACCGTCACTGGCCTGACCGTCTCGCGCGGGGGGATCCCCGTGCTGGAGGGTATCGGCTTCACGCTTGCGCCGGGCCGGGCGCTGGTGCTGCGCGGGCCGAACGGCATCGGCAAGACCACGCTGCTGCGCACGCTTGCGGGGCTGCAACCCCCGCTGGCGGGCGCGGTGTCGGTCCCCGCCGAGGCCATTGCCTATTCGGGCCATGCCGACGGGCTGAAGGCGACGCTGACCGTTGCCGAGAACCTCGGCTTCTGGGCGGCGATCCACGGCACCGGCGGGCCTGGCGCGGCGCTGGAGGCGATGAACCTCGCCGCGCTTCGCGATCGGCCCGCGGGCGCGCTGTCGGCGGGGCAGAAGCGGCGGCTGGGGCTGGCGCGGCTGCTGGTCTCGGGCCGGCCGGTCTGGATGCTGGATGAACCCACGGTGTCGCTCGATGCGGCATCGGTCGGGCTGTTCGAGCGGGCGGTGCGGGCGCATCTGGCGGGTGGCGGCTCGGCGCTGATCGCCACGCATGTCGAGCTTGGCATCGCCGGGGCCGAAGTGCTGGATCTTGCGCCCTTCAAGGCGCGGCCCCCCGCGGCGGGCGGGCGCGGCCACCCCTTCGACGAGGCTTTCGCATGATCGCGCTTTTGCTGCGCGATCTGCGCCTTGCGGTCCGGGCGGGGGGCGGCTTCGGCCTCGGCCTTGCCTTCTTCCTGATCGTTACCGTGCTGGTGCCCTTCGGCGTTGGCCCCGAGGGCGGCACGCTGGCCCGCATCGCCCCCGGCATCCTCTGGGTCGGGGCGCTGCTGGCCTGCCTTCTGTCGCTGGACCGGATCTTCGCGCTCGACTTCGAGGATGGCTCGCTGGACCTGCTGGCGACGGCCCCGATCCCGCTGGAGGCGGTGGTCACGATGAAGGCCGCCGCGCACTGGCTGACGACCGGGCTGCCGCTGGTCATCGCGGCGCCGCTGTTCGGGGTGCTGCTGCATCTGCCGGGCGCGGGCTTCTTCTGGCTGACCGTCTCGCTGGCGCTTGGCACGCCGGCGCTGTCGGTGATCGGAACCTTCGGCGCGGCGCTGACCGTCGGGCTGAAACGCGGCGGGCTGCTGCTGTCGCTGCTGGTGCTGCCGCTTTATGTGCCGACGCTGATCTTCGGCGCCGAAACCGTGCGGCGCGGCACCGCGGGGCTGGAGACCGGGCCGCCGCTGCTGCTGCTGGCCGGGATCACCGCCGCCTCGGTGGCGCTGCTGCCCTTCGCCTCGGCCGCCGCCATCCGCGTCAATCTGCGCTGAGCGCACACGCGATATTCAGTTGAGCGCGCCGGACAGAGGAAGTAGCACACCCCCATGTCGATCTGGGAATACGCCAATCCGAAGCGGTTCATGCAAAGCTCGGCCCGGGTGCTGCCCTGGGTGACGGGGCTTGCGGCGCTGGCGCTGCTTGGCGGGCTGGCCTGGGGGTTCTTCCTCACGCCCGACGATTACCGGCAGGGATCGACGGTCAAGATCATCTACCTTCACGTCCCCTCGGCGATGCTGGCGATCAATGGCTGGGGAATGATGCTGGTCGCCTCGCTGATCTGGCTGATCCGGCGGCACCATGTGTCCGCGCTCGCGGCCAGGGCGGCGGCGCCGGTGGGGATGACGATGACGCTGATCGCGCTCTTTACCGGGGCGATCTGGGGCCAGCCGATGTGGGGCACCTGGTGGGAATGGGATCCGCGGCTGACCTCGTTCCTGATCCTGTTCCTGTTCTACCTCGGCTACATCGCGCTGTGGGAGGCGATCGACAACCCCGACACCGCGGCGGATCTGACCTCGGTGCTGTGCCTTGTCGGGTCGGTCTTCGCGGTGCTCAGCCGCTATGCGGTGAACTTCTGGAACCAGGGGCTGCATCAGGGCGCCTCGCTCTCGGTCGATGCGCAGGAGAACGTGGCGGATGTGTTCTGGTATCCGCTGCTGACCTGCATCGCGGGGTTCGTGCTGCTGTTCGTGGCGCTGGTGCTGATCCGCACCCGGACGGAGATTCGCGCGCGGCGGCTGCAGGCGCTGGAAGCACGCGAGAGGATGGCATGATCCCCGAACTTGGCAGATATGCCGGCACGGTGCTGTCGGCCTACGGGGTGACGCTGGCGCTGCTGGCGGCGCTGGTCGCGCTGTCGCTGTGGCGGGGGGCGCGGGTGAAACGCGCGCTCGAGGCGCAGGAACGGCGGATGAGGCGCGGCCATGACTAGGATCTCGCCGCTGCTGGCCTTGCCGCCGCTGCTGTTCGCCGGGCTTGCCGCGATGTTCATCTGGGGGATGAACCGCGATGACCCCTCGCAACTGCCGACCGCGCTTGCCGGGCGCGAGGCGCCGCCGGTGGTGCTGGCGCCGCTGCCGGGCGAGGGCGCGCCCTTCACCGATGCCAGCCTGCGCGACGGCCGCGTGAAGCTGGTGAACTTCTGGGCCAGCTGGTGCGCGCCCTGCCGGGTGGAACACCCCAACCTCGAGGCGCTGGCGGCCGAGGGCGTTCCGATCTACGGCATCAACTACAAGGATGCCGCGCAGGACTATGCCAATGCCACCGGCTTTCTGGCGGAACTCGGCAACCCCTATGCCGCCGTTGGCGCCGACCCCGAGGGGCGCATGGCGCTGGACTGGGGCGTCTATGGCGTGCCCGAAACCTTCGTGATCGACGGCGAGGGCAGGATCATCACCCGTTTCGCCGGGCCGATCACGCAGCGGGCGCTGCAAAGCGTCATCCGGCCGGCGCTCGCGGAAGGCGCCGGCGGCCGCTAGCGGCTTCCTGTCGCCGCGGCGCGGGCAGCTTTGGCGTGCAGACCATGCGCCGGCCCCTCCGCGCTGCCCTTGCCCGCCCCGGCTCGGGGCCGGCTATCCGGCGGCTTCGGCCTCTGCCTGCTCCAGCCCGGCCAGCACCTTGTCCAGCGTCGCCGGAAAGCTGCGCACCCGCACCCCGCAGGCATTGTGGATCGCGTTGAGGATCGCCGCGCCCGCGCCGCAGATGCCAAGCTCGCCGATGCCCTTGGCCTGCATCGGCGTGGCCCAGTCGTCGGTCTCCTCCAGCAGATGCACCTCGAGCGCGGGCACGTCGGCGTTCACCGGCAGGTGGTATTCGGCAAGGTCGCGGTTGACCACATGGCCGTCGCGCGCGTCATGCACCAGCTCTTCGGTCAGCGCCATGCCGATGCCCCAGATCATCCCGCCCAGCAGCTGTGACCGCGCCGTCTGCGCATTGAGGATGCGGCCGGCGGCAAAGGTGCCCTGCATCCGGCGCAGCCGCGTCTCGCCGGTGGCGGCATTGACCGCGACCTCGGCGAAATGCGCCCCCCAGGTCGCCTGCCGCACCTTGCCGGTGGCATCGCCCGGCGTCACATGGCCCTCGGCCTGCATCAGGGCGCGGCCCATCAGTTCGCCGATCGGGCGGCGGGTATTGGCGTGGATGGCATGGCCGTCCTTCAGCGTAAGGTCGGGCTCGGGGCAGCCCATCGCCTCGGCCAGCCGGCTGCGCAGTTCCATACACGCCAGATACACCGCCGTGCCGGTGGAGGCCGCGCCGAACGATCCGCCCGAGCCCGAGCTTTTCGGCAACTCGGTATCGCCCAGCACCGTCGCCACCGCCTGCATCGGCAGGCCCAGCAGTTCCGCCGCGATCTGGGTCAGGACCGCATAGCTGCCGGTGCCGATGTCGGTCATGTCGGTTTCCACCAGCGCCGTCGCCTCGGGGTGCAGCGTGACCCGCGCCTTCGCCTCCATCACCAGGTTGACGCGCACGGCCGAGGCCATGCCCATCCCGATCCACCATTCGCCCTCGCGGCGGGCGCGGGGGGCGGCGTGCCGCTCGTCCCAGCCGAAGCGGCGGGCGCCTTCGGTCAGGCAGGCGGCAAGCATGTTCGACGAATAGGGCCTGCCGCTGACCGGCTCCGCCTTCGGGATGTTGCGCAGCCGCAGCGCGACGGGGCACAGGCCCAGCCGGTCCGCAAGCTCGTCCATCGCGCATTCGAACACGGTGGCGCCCACC
Source organism: Rhodobacteraceae bacterium UBA6141 (assembly GCA_002423245.1). Lineage (GTDB taxonomy): Bacteria > Pseudomonadota > Alphaproteobacteria > Rhodobacterales > Rhodobacteraceae > Frigidibacter. The sequence goes on along the minus strand of DIVD01000035.1, from coordinate 40,979 downwards.
GCCTCGCCCGGGGCGCGGACCGGGCCCGCCATCATCCGGTGCACGCGGGCGACGCGGTGCACGATGCGGCGATGCGCGGCCTCGTAGGTGAAATGGGTGGCCTGCTGCACGGGTTCGGAAAAGCTCTGCCCCGGCAGGTTCGAGACCAGCGATTCATGGCCGATGCCGGTCAGCCGCCCGCTTTCATCGGCGGCAAGCCGGATACGCTGCAAGGTTTCCGACCGGCGCGAGACCATCTCCAGCGCCTCGGGCCGCGCGCAGACGACATAGACCGGCCGTCCGATCTGCCGCGCCGCGATCGCCGCCGCAACGGTTTCGGGCGTGATGCCGAGCTTGGAGCCGAAGCCGCCGCCGACATGCGGGGCGAGGATGCGGATCCGGTCCTCGCCGATCTGCAATGCGGCCGCCAGCTGCGCGCGCGCCACCGCCAGCATCTGCAAGGTGCCGTGCAGGGTCAGCCGGTCGCCCTCCCATTCGGCCAGCGTCGCATGTGGCTCCATCGCCGCGGCGGACATCGAGGCGGTGCGGTAGCTGCGGTCGATCACCACGTCGGCGGTTTCGATCGCGCTGTCCAGATCGCCGGTGCTGGCCTGCTTCTTCTCGGGCAGGTCCACGGGCGCGCGGGGATCCTCGGGGTCGGTCACCGCATCCTCGGGCGCGTAGTCGGGGCGCAGCGCCCGGGCGGCATGGCGGGCCTGTTCGGGGGTTTCCGCCACGACCAGCGCGACCGGCTGGCCGTGATAGACCACGCTGCGCGCATCCGCCTCGGGCGGATTGGGCTGGCCGCCCGGGCCGGAATGGCGCACGAGGCGCGGATCGTCGATCACCGCCAGCACGCCCGGCATCGCCAGCACCGGCGCCGCGTTCAGCGCGGTGACGCGGCCCCTGGTGATCGTGGCGCGGACCAGCGCGCCATGCGCCGCGCCCGCGGGCTGCCGGTCGCCGGTATAGAGCGCCCGGCCGGTGACCTTCAGCGCGCCTTCGGGGCGCGGCTCGCCCCGGCCAAGCACGCCCTGGGCCATGCCGTCGAGCCGGCGGCTGGTGTCGGGGCCGTCGAGTTTCAGGTGGCGGGTCATGCGGGCATCTCCTCGGAACAGGCCTCGGCCAGCACCGCGGCAAGGGTGCGGCGGGCAAGCGGGATCTTGAAATCGTTGTGGCCCTGGCCGCGCGCCTCCGCCAGCAGCAGGTCAGCGGCATGGTCGAAGAGCGCGGGCGAGGGCGCCTCGCCGATCAGCGCCGCCTCCACCTTTGCGCTCCGCCACGGCATCGGGGCAAGCCCGCCGAAGGCCAGCGCGGCGGCGGCGATCCGGCCCGCTTCCATCCGCAGGCAGGCGGCGACAGAGACCAGCGCGAAGGCATAGGAGGCCCGGTCGCGCACCTTGCGGTAGATCTGCCGGTCGCCCTCGGGCGGGGGCAGCAGCACGGCGGCGATCATCTCGCCCGGCTCCAGCACCGTCTCGATCTGCGGGGTCTCGCCCGGCAGCCGGTAGAAGCCGGCAAGCGGCACCTGCCGCCGCCCGCCGCCGGGGGCCAGCAACTCCACCTCGGCCGAGAGCGCCCGCAGCGCAACGGCCATGTCGCTGGGATGGGTGGCGATGCAGGCGTCGCTGGCGCCGAGGATGGCGTGGATGCGGTTGAACCCCTCCCTCGCCGCGCAGCCGCTGCCGGGCTGGCGCTTGTTGCAGGGCATCGCGGTGTCGTAGAAGTAATAGCAGCGGGTGCGCTGCAGCAGGTTTCCGCCCGTCGTGGCCTTGTTGCGCAACTGCCCGCTGGCCCCGGCCAGCAGCGCGCGCGACAGCAGCGGCCAGCGGCGGCGCACCAGCGGATCGGCGGCAAGCTCGCTGTTGGGCACCAGCGCGCCGATGCGCAGGCCCGCCCCGGTTCCAGCCCCGGTTCCAGCCCCGGTTCCCGCATCTGTCGGCGCGATCCCCGCCAGATCGAGGCGCGAGATGTCCACCAGCCTCGCCGGGGTCATCACCTCGTGCTTCATCAGGTCCAGAAGGTTGGTGCCGCCGGCGATGAAGGCGCTGCCGGGGGCGCCTGCCGCGGCCAGCGCCTCGTCGCAGGAGCCGGCGCGGATGTACTCGAAGGGCGTCATGCCGCGTCCTCCCGTGCAGCCGCGACCAGCCGGATCGCGGCGACGATGTTGGGATAGGCCGAACAGCGGCAGAGGTTGCCGCTCATCCGTTCCGCGATCTCGGCCTCGGTCGGCAGGGCCGGGCCGTCCAGCGAGGCCGACACATGGCTGGGCCAGCCCGCCCGGATCTCTTCCAGCATCGCGGTCGCGGAACAGATCTGGCCGGGGGTGCAATAGCCGCACTGAAAGCCGTCGGTTTCGACGAAGGCGGCCTGAAGGGGCGACAGGGCATCGGGCGAGCCGAGCCCCTCGATGGTGGTGATCTCGTCGCCCTCATGCATCACCGCCAGCGAGAGGCAGGCATTGATCCGCCGCCCGTTCACCAGCACCGTGCAGGCGCCGCACTGGCCGTGATCGCAGCCCTTCTTGGTGCCGGTCAGCCCGGCATGAAGGCGGATCGCATCGAGCAGCGTGGTGCGCGGATCGAGCGTCAGGTCATGGGCGCTGTCATTGATCTTCAGGGTTACGTGCATCAGCGGGCCTATACTTGCTTGCGGGCGGGACTGGACGGGCTTGCGGGCGGGACTGGACGGGGCGAGGACGCGGCCTCCGGTTGGGCGGGGCAGGGGGGTCCCCGCGTCCGGGTCCAACCCCCCCGTCCGGCGAGTTGTTCCCGCAGTTGGTTGGCGCAGCGCATGGCGCGGCGGGTGCGGCAGGGTGATGCCGCGCGGCCTGCCAAGGCTACACGCCGCCCGCCGGCGCGCATAGCCCCCCCCGCGCAGAACCCGCGCGCAGAACCCGCGCGCAGAACCCGCGCGCGGAACCCCTGAACACACCCCTGCGAGACCCGTGCCGTCACCCGGTCCCGCCGCCCTCTCGACCCGCCGCCACCCGCTCCCAGCCCCTCATCCGCGAGCGGAACCAGGTCCGCTGCCGCTTGGCATATTGCCGGCTTGCCGCCTGCGCCGCCGCCGCCGCCTGCTCCAGCGTGATCTCGCCGCGCAGATGCGCCACCAGTTCAGGCGCGCCGATCGCCCTTGCCCAGGGCGCGGCGGGGGACCAGTCCGGCAGCACCGCCCGCGCCTCCTCCAGCGCGCCGCCCGCCAGCATCGCGCGAAAGCGCCGGTCGATCCGCGCGGCCAGCCAGTCGCGCCCCGCCTCCAGCACCACGAGCCGCGCCCGGCCAGGGGGCAGCAGCGCCGGCCCGGTCGCGGCCTGCCAGTCGGCCAGGCCGCGCCCGGTCGCGCGCTGCACCTCCCAGGCGCGCTGGATGCGGGCGGGGTTCCGCACGTCGATCCGGGCCCGGGTGGCGGCGTCGATCCCGGCCAGCAAGGCGCCCGCGCCGCCCTCGGCGATGCGCGCCTCGGCCTCGGCCCGCACCGCGGGCGGCACCGGCGGGATCTCCGCCAGCCCCCCGGTCAGCGCCGAGAGGTAGAGCCCGGTGCCGCCCACGATGATCGGCCGCGCCGGGCCCGCCAGCAGCGGCGCCACCTCGCGCAGCCAGTGGCCGACCGAATACTCCGCCCCCTTCGGCAGATGCCCGTAGAGCCGGTGCGGCGCCCGCGCTTCCTCGGCGGGCGAGGGCCGCGCGGTCAGCACCCGCCAGCAGCCCCAGACCTGCAGCGCATCGGCATTGACGATCACGCCGCCCTGCCGCTCGGCAATCGCCAGCGCGAGCGCGGATTTCCCCGAAGCCGTCGGCCCGGCAATGACCACCGGCATGTCAGACGCCAGATCCTTCAGCATCTCCAATGCCTTGCCGACCTTTCTTCACCCGGTTCGCGCCGCGCCCCGCGCTGCAATGCAGCATTTTCCTTGCCTGCCCCGTTGAACACCGGCAGGATTTGCCGCATCTTGCCGGCCGACCGGAGCAGGGGCAAGCCGGGCAGAAGCAAGCGAGGGACGCAACATGACGAGGCTGGAACGGACGCCGGACGAGCCGCAGGTGACCTACAGGCGCGTGCTTCTGAAGATCTCGGGCGAGGCGCTGATGGGGGACCAGGGCTTCGGGCTGCACCCGCCGACCGTCTCGCGCATCGCGCAGGAGGTGAAGTCGGTCTACGACCTCGGCGTCGAGATCTGCATGGTCATCGGCGGTGGCAACATCTTTCGCGGGCTGCAGGGCTCGGCGCAGGGGATGGAGCGGACGACGGCCGACTACATGGGGATGCTCGCCACGGTGATGAACGCGCTGGCGATGCAGGCGGCGCTCGAGGCGCTTGGCATCAACACCCGGGTGATCTCGGCGATCCCGATGGACCAGGTCTGCGAGCCCTACATCCGCCGCCGTGCCGTGCGCCACCTTGAAAAGGGCCGCGTGGTGATCTTCGCGGCGGGCACCGGCAACCCCTATTTCACCACCGACACCGCCGCGACGCTGCGCGCGAACGAGATGGCCTGCCAGGCGATCTTCAAGGGCACCAAGGTGGACGGGGTCTATGACAAGGATCCGAGGAAGCACGCGGATGCCAGACGCTATGACCGCGTGAGCTATGACGAGGTGCTGCAAAGGCACCTCGGCGTCATGGATGCCTCGGCCATCGCGCTGGCGCGGGACAACAACCTGCCGATCATCGTGTTCTCGCTCGACGAGCCCGGGGGCTTTCGCGGCATTCTCGCCGGGCGGGGGACGTATACACTTGTGAAAGGATGACGCCCTATCTTTCGGGCATGGGCTCGGCTATAGCGGCGCGCAAGGCAAACTGACGGAAAGACACGACACATGGCCGAAGAAATCGAGATCGACATGGACGACCTCAGCCGCCGGATGGAGGGCGCCATGGCCTCGCTCCGGATGGAATTCTCCTCGCTGCGCACGGGCCGCGCCTCGGCCTCGCTGGTGGAGCCGATCCAGGTCGATGCCTATGGGCAGATGACGCCGATCAACCAGCTTGGCACCGTGAACGTGCCCGAACCGCGGATGGTCACGATCAACATCTGGGACAAGGCGATGGTGGGCAAGGTCGAGAAGGCCATCCGCGAAAGCGGGCTCGGCATCAACCCGCAGACCAACGGCACCATCATCATGCTGCCGATCCCCGAACTGAACGAGGAACGCCGGCGCGAGCTGACCCGCGTTGCCGCGCAATATGCCGAGCACGCGCGCGTCGCGGTGCGCAACGTGCGGCGCGACGGCATGGACCAGATCAAGAAGGCCAGGGAGGGGATGAGCGAGGACGACCAGAAATTCTGGTCCGACGAGGTGCAGGCGCTGACCGACAAGGCCATCGCCGCCATAGACAAGGCGCTGGAGGCCAAGCAGGCGGAAATCATGCAGGTCTGACCTGCGAGGACGCTTTGCAGACCCTCCCAAACCCGAGCGAGGACCGGTCCCGATGGCCGCCAAGGACGTGAACGACAAGGCGCCGTCGGCATGCGGGCCCGCGCATGTCGCCATCATCATGGATGGCAACGGCCGCTGGGCGACCTCGCGCGGCTGGCCGCGGCTGGTCGGACATCGCAAGGGCGCCGAGCGCGTGAAGGAGGTCGTGCGCGCCTGCCCGGATCTGGGGATCGAGTGGCTGACGGTCTATGCGTTCTCGACCGAGAACTGGAAGCGCTCGACCGAGGAAGTGCTTGGCCTGATGCGCATTTTCGCGCGCTACATCGAACGCGAGGCCGATGCGATGTCGGCCGAGGGCGTGCGGCTGCGCTTCATCGGCGCGCGCGAGCGGCTGGACCCCAGGCTGCAACGGCTGATGGCGGGGATCGAGGCGCGCACCTCGGGCAATTCCCGCGTCAACTTCACCGTGGCAATCAATTACGGCGGGCGGGACGAGCTGACCCGCGCCGCGCGCCGGATGTGCGAGGATGTGGCGGCGGGCCGTCTGTCCCCCGCCGAGGCGGATGAGGCGGCGCTGGCGGCGCGGCTCGATACGGCGGGTTTCCCCGATCCGGACCTCGTGATCCGCACCTCGGGCGAGACGCGGACCTCGAACTTCCTGCCCTGGCAGGCGGCCTATGCCGAATACGAGTTCACCCCGGTGCTCTGGCCGGATTTCACCCCCGAGGTCCTGGCGGGAATCCTCGCCCGCTTCGGCGGCCGCGAGCGGCGCTTTGGCGGGGTGCTGGCCGGCTAGGGCCGGGGCGCGACCCGGCGCCATTGGCCCCGGATGCCCCAGGCTGGCGGCGGGCAGGGCGGGCAGGCGCAGGCGCTGTGCTTGCCCCATACCGCGCTTGCCGGACCTCAGGCCCAAGAGTTCAGGCCAAGAGTTCAGGCCAGAGTTCACGCTTGCGGGGGCCCGGGCGCCGCCATGGGGGATTGCGCTGCGGCAGGCCGGGCGGGTAAGCCCTCGGGCAACTGCGGCAGACCGCACGAGGCCGCGACGGGCAGGAGGACGCAAGCAGATGACCGACAGGGGCGAGAGGCCCGGCGCCGGACCGGACAAGACCCCCGCCGCCCCGCCCGCCGGGCCGTCCTCGGGGCGCATGTCGCGTTGGGCCGATCTGGGGCCGCGGCTGATCTCCGGCCTCGTGATGGCGGGTGGCGGGCTGCTGCTGATCTGGGCCGGCGGCTGGTGGTTCGCGGGGCTCGCGATCCTCGCGGCCGGGCTGATGGTGTGGGAGCTTGCGGCGATGCTGTCGCCTGCGGCGCGCGCTGCAAGGGTGCTGGGCCTGATGGCAGGGGCCTGCCTGCTCGGCGCGCTGGCGCTGGCGCAGTTCTGGCCGGGGCAGGGCGGCGGCGTCGGCTATTGGGGCTGGGGCTGGGGCGGGCTGCTGCTGCTGGCGCCCGCGCTGGCCTCGGTCGCCGTGCCGATGCGCGACCGGCTGCTATTCGCGCTCTATTCCTTCGCGGTGCTGCAGGCGGCCTACGGGCTCGTCTCGTTCCGCGCCGACCATGGCGTGCTGTGGCTGGGCTGGCTGGTGGCGCTGGTGGTGGTCACCGACATCGCGGGCTATTTCGCCGGCAAGGCGCTTGGCGGGCCGAAGTTCTGGCCGCGCGTCAGCCCGAAGAAGACCTGGTCTGGCACGGTCGCGGGCTGGGTCGGGGCGGCGCTGGTGGGGCTGGCGTTCGGGATGTTCACCACCGCCGGGCCGGACCTGCCGTGGATCTCGGCGGCGGTGGCGCTGGCCTCGCAGATGGGCGACATCGCCGAAAGCGCGATCAAGCGGCGGGCGGGGGTCAAGGACAGCTCGCGCCTGATCCCGGGGCATGGCGGGCTGCTGGACCGCTTCGACGGACTGCTCGGCGCGGCGCTGCTGATGCTGCTGGTGGCGCAACTGGTCGATGTGCCCGTGGTCAGGGTCTGACATGACCCGCGCCCCGAGGTCCGTGTCCATCTTCGGCGCCACCGGCTCCATCGGCGAATCGACCTTCGATCTGCTGATGCGCGCCGGCGGGCCCGCCGCCTTCCGCACCGTCGCGCTGACCGGGGCGCGCAACATCCCGCGGCTGGCCGAGATGGCGCGCGCGCTGCGGGCCGAGGTCGCGGTGACCGCCGATCCCGCCTGCCTGCCCGCCCTGCGCGAGGCGCTGGCAGGCTCGGGGGTGGAGGCCGCGGCGGGCGAGGCGGCGCTGATCGAGGCGGCGGACCGGCCCGCCGACTGGGTGATGAGCGCGATCGTCGGCTTTGCCGGGCTTGCCCCCGGCCTTGCCGCGCTGCGCCACGGCAGCACGCTGGCGCTGGCGAACAAGGAAAGCCTTGTGACCGCCGGGCCGCTGCTGATGGCCACCGCCGCGGCGCATGGCGCGCGCATCCTGCCGGTGGACAGCGAGCATTCGGCGGTGTTTCAGGCGCTGGCGGGCGAGGATATCGCCGCGGTGGAGCGCATCGTGATCACCGCCAGCGGCGGCGCCTTCCGCGACTGGCCGCTGGAGCGGCTGGCAGGCGCCAGCGTCGCCGAAGCCTCGACCCATCCGACCTGGGCGATGGGCCGGCGCATCACCATCGACAGCGCCTCGATGTTCAACAAGGCGCTGGAGGTCATCGAAACGCGCGAATATTTCGGCGTGGCCCCCGACATGATCGAGGTGCTGGTCCATCCCGAATCGCTGGTTCATGCGCTGGTGGGGTTCCGCGATGGCGCGCTGATGGCGCATCTGGGCGCGCCCGACATGCGCCATGCGATCGGCTATGCGCTGAACTGGCCGAGCCGCGCGCCTCTGCCGGTGGCGCGGCTCGACCTTGCGCGGATCGGTCGGCTCAGCTTTGCCGCGCCCGACCCCGCGCGCTATCCGGCGCTGGGGCTGGCGCGCGAGGTGATGGCGGTGCGCGGGCTGGCCGGCGCGGTGTTCAACGCCGCGAAGGAGGCGGCGCTGGACGGGTTCATCGCCGGGCGCATCCGCTTTCCGGCGATGGCGGAGGTGGTGGCCGAGGTGCTCGCGCGAATGTCAGCCGGCGCGGGGCTTGGCATTGCCACGATCAGCCTTGATAACCTGAAGGCCGCGGATGGCGAGGCGCGGCGCCTGGCGGAGGCGGTGATCGCCTCGGCGCGCATGTGAGGCAGACCCCGTGGATCCAGTGACGCTTCTTCCCTCGTTCGGGAACCTTCTCTACACCCTCGTCGCCTTTGTCGTCGCGCTGTCGGTCATCGTAACGGTGCATGAATACGGCCATTACATCATCGGCCGCCTGTCGGGCATCCATGCCGAGGTGTTCAGCATCGGCTTCGGCCCGGTGCTGCTGTCGCGGGTGGACCGGCGCGGCACCCGCTGGCAGGTGGCGGCGCTGCCCTTCGGCGGCTATGTCAGGTTTCTGGGCGATGCGAACGCGGCCTCGGCCGGCGCGGACGAAGCGACGATGGCGCATCTGGATGCCGGGCAAAGGCGGCACACCATGCACGGCGCCCCGCTCTGGGCACGGGCCGCGACGGTCGCGGCGGGGCCGGTGTTCAACTTCATCCTGTCGATCGGCATCTTCGCCGCGATCTTCATGACCGTCGGCGTCGCCACCGAGACCCCCGTCATCGGATCGCTCCATGCGCTGCCGGGCGGGGCCGGCGGGCTGCGGGCCGGCGACGAGATCCGCGCCATAGAGGGGCGGCCGACGCCCGACTATCCCGCGCTGCAGGCCGTTGCGGACGCGCTGCCGACGCTGGAGCGGATGGACTATTCGGTGCGGCGCGGCGGCGCGGAAACCCTGGTCGAGGGGCCCGCGGTCTCTCCGCCCCGCATCGCCGTGGTGACGCCGGAGTCGGCCGCGATGGAGGCCGGGCTGCGGGCCGGCGACGTCATCCTTGCCATCGACGGCTGGCCGGTGCGCAGCTTTGCCGAGCTTCAGAGCATCGTGAAGGAAGCGGGCGAACGGCCGCTGACCCTGCGCGTCTGGCGCGAGGGCGCGCGGGAGTTCGAGGTGACGCTGACCCCCCGGCGCACCGACATGCCGCGGCGCGAGGGCGGGTTCGAGACGCGCTATCTGATCGGCATCGGCGGCGGGTTCTTCTTCGAGCCCCTGACCCGCAGCGTCGGCCCGATGGAGGCGCTGCGCGCGGGCGCGGGGCAGGTGTCGTTCATCGTCGGCTCCTCGCTCTCGGCGATGACGCACATGCTGAGGGGGGCGATCTCGTCGTGCAACCTGCGCGGCCCGATCGGGATCGCCGAAACCTCGGGCGCGGCGGCAAGCGCGGGGCTTGTGGATTTCATCTGGTTCGTGGCGGTGCTGTCCACGGCGGTGGGGCTGATGAACCTCTTTCCGATCCCGGTGCTGGATGGCGGGCATCTGGTGTTCCACGCCTGGGAATGGGCCGCGGGCAAGCCGCCGCCCGAGGCGGTGATGCGGGTGCTGATGACGCTGGGACTGGCGCTGGTGCTGTCGCTCATGGTCTTCGGGCTGATGAACGATCTGCGCTGCTGACTGCGCTGCTGACTGCGCTGCTGACTGCGCCGCTGACAGGGGCCGCCCGCGCCGCGATCCGCCTGGTGATTCACGGGCGCCTTGCTTCGCTGCGGGCACCGCATCCGGGCCCCCGCCGCATGGCGGCATCCGGCCCCGCCGCACAGGCAAGGATTCGTCCATCGTGCAACACCTTAGGGCGGGCGCGCCGGCAAGCGCGAGGTCCTTTTGACAAGCCCCCACGATTCAAGCTAGTGACGGTGCAAGACAATGTAAAAACGGCGGGAGTAGGGACCGATGGCCACAGAGCTGAGCAGCAGCCACAACGGCGGGCAGCATCGTCCGACGTTGCGGCGCGCGGGCCTTTTACTTTCCGTTGCAATGCTTTGCACGGGCTCGCTTACGCCCGTGCAGGCGCAGACCTACAGCTTCAGCCAGGTGCAGGTGGAGGGCAACAGCCGCATCGACGACGGCACGATCCTGTCCTATGCCGGAATCGCCCGCGGCGAGGCGCTGTCGGCCGGTGCCCTGAACGACGCCTATCAGCGCATCGTCGCCTCGGGCCAGTTCGAGACGGTGGAACTGGTGCCCTCGGGCGGAACGCTGGTGATCCGCGTCACCGAGTTTCCCACGGTCAACGTGGTGGATTTCGAGGGCAATGCCCGCATCAAGGACGAACAGCTTTCCACCGTGGTGAAGACGACGCCGCGGCGCGTGTACTCTCCGCAGCAGGTGGAGGCGGATGCGGCGGCGATCGCGGAGGCCTATGCGGGGGGCGGGCGCGTCTCGGCGCGGGTCGAGCCCAAGGTGATACGCCGCGACGCATCGACCGTGGACGTGGTGTTCGAGATCAGCGAAGGCCGCCTGTCCGAGATCGAGCGGCTGTCCTTCACCGGCAACCGCGCCTTCTCGGACCGGCGCCTGCGCGAAGTGCTGGAAACCAAGCAGGCGGGACTGCTGCGCACCTTCGTCGGCAAGGACACCTATGCGCCCGACCGGATCGAGTTCGACAAGCGGCTGCTGACCGACTTCTACCGCTCGCGCGGGTATGTCGATTTCCAGGTGCTGGGCGTCGCGTCGGAATTCTCGCGCGAGCGGGATGCATTCTTCCTCACCTACAACCTTCAGGAAGGCCAACGCTTCAGGTTCGGGCAGATCCGCACCGTCTCGGAGGTCGAGGGGCTGAACCCGGCGGAATTCGACCGGGCCATGCGCATCCGCACGGGCGCGATCTATTCGCCGAACGCGGTGGACAACACCATCAGCCGGATGGAGGCGGTGGCGCTGGAAAAGGGCCTGTCCTTCGTGCGGATCGAGCCGCGGGTGACGCGCAATGACCGGACCCGCACGCTGGACATCGACTTCGTCGTCGCCAACGGCCCGCGCGTCTTTGTCGAGCGGATCGACATCGAGGGCAACGCCACCACGCTCGACAAGGTGGTGCGGCGCCAGTTCCGCACGGTGGAGGGCGACCCCTTCAACCCGCGCGAGATCCGCGAGGGCGCCGAGAGGATCCGCGCGCTCGGCTTCTTCTCGGACGCGCAGGTCGATACCCGCCAGGGGTCTGCCCAGGACCGGGTGATCGTCGATGTGAACGTGACCGAGCAGCCCACCGGCTCGCTGTCCTTCGGGGTCAGCTACGGGGTCGATACCGGCGTCGGGCTCGCGCTCAGCTTCGCGGAGCAGAACTTCCTTGGCCGCGGCCAGTATTTGGGCGTCTCGCTGAACACGACCGACAGCACCGGCTCCTCCAGCATCACCTTCGTCGAACCCGCCTTCCTCGACCGCGACCTTGCCCTGCGCTTCAGCGCCTATTACCGGATCTCGGAGAACGACAACTCCGACTATTCGATGAAGCTGGCCGGGATCGAGCCGTCGATCGAATTCCCGATCGCGCCGAACCTGCGGCTGAACCTCGGCTTCAAGGTCGGGCAGGAAGAGCTTTACGACATCGAGCAGTTGAACTCCTCGGCGATCCTCGTTGCCGAAGAGGGCAAGCAGGACAGTTTCGGGCTGACCTATGCGCTGAGCTACGACACCCGGCGCAGCGGGCTGAACCCGAATGGCGGCATCCGCCTGCGCTTCGGGCAGGAGCTCTACGGGCTGGCCGGCGATGTCGAGGCGGTGAAGACCACCGCCGTCGCCACCGCCGAGACCAAGGCATTCAACGAGGAATGGACCCTGCGGGCCGAGATCGAGGGCGGCGCCTACAACGCGCTGAACGACACCGTGTCGCGGGTGACCGACCGCTTCTTCGGCTCCGAGATGCGCGGCTTCGAAAGCCGCGGCATCGGGCCGCGCGATCTCGATGTGGAGAACGAAGACCCGCTTGGCGGCAACTACTATGCCGTGGCGCGCTTCGAGGCGGAATTCCCGCTGGGCATCCCCGAGGAATACGGGATCACCGGGGGCCTGTTCCTCGATGTCGGCTCTGTCTGGGGGCTGGACAACACCGATGGCGGTCTGGTGTCGGGCTGCACCGACCTTGACGGCGACGGCACCTGCCAGGTCGATGACGATCTCAGCCTGCGCTCGGCGCTCGGCTTCTCGCTGTTCTGGACCACGCCGATCGGCCCGCTGCGCTTCAACTTCTCGAAGGCGCTCGCCAAGGAAGACTACGACAACGAGAAGAACTTCGACCTGACCGTCTCGACGCGGTTCTGATGCGGGCGGGCGGGCAGGGCGCGAGGCGCGGCCTGCGCCTGCTGGCGCTGCTGCTGCTGGCGGCCGGCGCGCCCTCGCCCGTGGCGGCGCAGACCGCGCCCCAGGCGGCGGGGGGCGCGACCGGCGGGCTGGACGCCAGCGACTTTCCCACCGGAACCGCGGTGCTGCAGGCCCCGATCCTGACGCTGAATGACGACCGGCTGTTCGAGCAGTCGGCCTGGGGCGCGCGGGCCGAGGCCGAGATCGAGGCTGCGGCCGCGGAGCTTGCCGCCGAGAACCGCCGCATCGAGGCGCAGCTTCTGGCCGAGGAGCGCCTGCTGACCGATCGCCGCGCCGGCATGGATCCCGCCGCCTTCCGCGCCGAGGCCGATGCCTTCGACGAACGTGTGACCGGCATCCGCCGCGCCCAGGATCTGAAGGCGCGGACCGTCACCCGCATGCGCGAGGCGGAGCGGCGGGCCTTTTTCGGGGCGGTCGTGCCGATCCTGTCCGAGGTGATGCGCAGGCATGGCGCGGTGGTGATGCTGGATGCGCGGGCGATCTTCCTCGCCGACAGCCAGATCGACGTGACCGACGAGGTGGCGGCGCTGGCCAATCAGCGGCTGGGTCCTGGCGAGCGGCCGGTGCTGCCCGAACCCGGTGGTGGGGCGGATGGCGAGGCGGATGGCGGGGCGGATGACGCGGCGGAGACGGGCGATCCGGGCTCTGCCCCCGCTGCCGACTGACCGCCACCCCTGCGGCGCGCGGGCAGCCGGTGCCTTGCCTCGCCTTGGGCGAGTTGCTAGCAAGGCCCCGGGGCCCGGCGCGGCTGGCCCGGCCCCTGCCGATCCGGCCCGAGGATGAGCAGTTCGACGCAAGGGAAAGAGCACAGATGACCGAAGCAGCCACCGGCGCCCTGCCCGAGAAGACCCCCTTTCCCGCCACCGAGGCCGATATCCACCTGATCCAGCGGATCATTCCGCACCGCTACCCGTTCTTGCTGATCGACAAGGTCCGCGACATCGTGCCCTTCAAGTCGGCGGTCGGCATCAAGAACGTCACCTTCAACGAGCCGCATTTCCAGGGCCATTTCCCCGGCGCGCCGATCATGCCGGGCGTGACCATGATCGAGGCGATGGCGCAGGCCTCGGCGGTGCTGGTCGGCATCTCGATGAATGTGGTGGACCGGGATCTGCTGGTCTACTTCATGGGCATCGACGGCTGCAAGTTCCGCCGCAAGGTGGTGCCGGGCGATGTGCTGGAGCTGCTGGTGACGGTCAGGCGCGGCGGCGGCAGGATCTGGAAATTCGACGGCCGAGCCACGGTCGATGGCCGGCTTGCCTGCGAGGCGGAATTCACCGCGATGATGGATCTGAGGAATTGATGCGGCACGCAGACCAGGCCCCGGCACGGGACGCAGCCCATGACCATTGACGCAAGCGCCGAGATCCACCCGGCCGCCATCGTCTCGCCCGGCGCGGTGATCGGCGCGGGCTGCCGCGTCGGACCCTTCGCGCTGATCGGCGCCGAGGTGGTGCTGGCCGCGAATGTCGAGGTGAAGTCCCACGCCGTGATCACCGGGCAGACCCGCATCGGCGAGGGCAGCACGGTCTTTTCCTTCGCGGTGCTGGGCGAGGTGCCGCAGGATCTGAAGTTCCGGGGCGAGCGCACCCGGCTGGTGATCGGCGCGCGCAACCGCATCCGCGAGCATGTGACGATGAACACCGGCACCGCGGGCGGCGGCGGCGAGACGCGGGTGGGCGACGACGGCCTGTTCATGGCCGGATGCCATGTCGCGCATGACTGCAAGATCGGCAACCGGGTGATCATGGTGAACGGCTCGGCGGTGGCGGGGCATTGCGTGCTCGAGGATGACGTGATCGTCGGCGGCATGTCGGGCGTGCATCAATGGGTGCGCATCGGCCGCGGCGCGATCATCGGCGCGGTGACGATGGTCACCGCCGATGTGGTGCCGCACGGGCTGGTGCAGGGGCCGCGCGGCACGCTGGACGGGCTGAACCTCGTCGGCCTCAAGCGGCGCGGCGTGGACCGGGCCGAGATCCACGGGCTGCGCGATCTGTACGAGGCGCTCGGCGAGGGCAACTTCCGCGAAACCGCCCGCAAGCTGGAGGGCAGCGTGCCGCAGGGCTCGCTGGCGGCAGAGGTGATCGCCTTCATCCTCGGCCCGTCGGATCGCAGCTTCCTGACGCCGGGATGAGCGGCGCGCCAAGCGACGGCCTCGCCCTGATCGCCGGCACCGGCGCGCTGCCGGGCCTGCTGGCCGGCGCGCTGGCGGCGCGCGCAGAGCCGTTCGTGCTGGCCGAGATGGAGGGGTTTCCCGCCGCCGTGCCGGGCGCGGAGCCGCTGCGCTTCCGGGTGGAGCGACTGGCGCCCTTCCTCGATGACCTGCTGGCGCGCGGGGTGCGGCGCGTGGTCCTCGCCGGGGCGATACGCCGGCCGCGGCTCGACCCCTCCGCCATCGACCCTGCCACCGCCGCGCTGCTGCCCCGGCTCACGGCGGCGATGCAGGCGGGCGACGATGCCACGCTGCGCGCGGTGATCGGCCTCTTCGAGGAGCGGGGGCTGGCCGTCGTCGGTGCCGAGGCGGTGCTGCCCGAGCTTGTGCCGGGCGCGGGCCTGCTCGCCGGCGCGCCGACCGGGGCCGACCGCAAGGATGCCGCCCGCGCCGCCGCCATCGTCGCGGCGCTTGGCAGCGTCGATGTGGGGCAGGGCGCGGTGGTGGCGCAGGGCCTCTGCCTCGCGGTGGAGGCGCTGCCGGGCACCGATGCGATGCTGGACTGGGTGGCCGCCACCGGCGCCGGGCTGCGCCCCGATCCCGCGGGCGCGAAGGGCGTGCTCTACAAGGCGCCGAAGCCGGGGCAGGATCGCCGCGTCGATCTGCCCGCCCTCGGCCCGGGCACCGTCGCCCGCGCCGCCCGCGCCGGGCTTGCCGGCATCGCCTGGGAGGCGGGCGGGGTGATCTGCCTCGACCGCGCCGGGATGGTCGCGGCGGCGGAGGCGGCGGGGCTGTTCCTCTGGGCCCGAGATCCCGGGGACGCGCGGTGAGCCCCGTCCTGTTCCTGATCGCCGGGGAAGCCTCCGGCGACAAGCTCGGCGCGGCGCTGATGGCGGGCCTGAGGCAGCTCGCCCCGGATGTGCGCTTCGCCGGGGTGGGCGGGCCGCTGATGCAGGCGGAGGGGTTGCAAAGCCTGTTCCCGATGGAGGATCTGTCGGTGATGGGCCTGATGGAGGTGCTGCCGAAATACCGCATGCTGAAGCGGCGCATTGCCGCGACGGCGGCGGCGGTGACGGCGCTGGCGCCCGATGCGCTGATCGGCATCGACAGCCCGGATTTCTGCCTGCGCGTCGCCGCCCTCGCGCGAAAGGCGAACCCGCGGCTGCGCACCATGCACTATGTCGCGCCCTCGGTCTGGGCCTGGCGCCCCGGCCGCGCGGCAAGGATGGCGCGGGTGATCGACCATGTGCTGGCCCTCTTGCCCTTCGAGCCGCCCTACATGCAGGCCGCCGGGATGAGCTGCGATTTCGTCGGCCACCCGGTGGTGGCCGAACCCGTCGCCACCCCCGCCGAAGCCGCCGCCTTCCGCGCCGCGCATGGCATCGCCCCCGAGGCGCCGCTGGTGCTTGCATTGCCCGGATCGCGGCGGGGCGAGGTGCGCCGCATCGGCCCGACCTTCGACGAGGCGCTGATGCGGGTGCGCGACCGGGTGCCCGAACTGCGCGTGGTGCTGCCCACCGTGCGCGGCGTCGCCCCTCTGGTGCGCGAGATCTCGGCGCGCTGGCCGGTGGCCCCGGTGGTGGTCGAGGCGCCCGGGGACAAGCGCGCCGCCTTCGCCGCCGCCGATCTGGCGCTTGCCGCCTCCGGCACCGTGAGCCTTGAACTCGCCGCCAGCGCCACGCCGATGGTCATCGCCTATGACATGGCCTGGCTCAGCCGGCAGATCATCGGGCGGCTGCTGAAGGTCGATACGGTGACGCTGGTGAACCTCGTGTCCGAAACCCGCGCGGTGCCGGAGTTTCTTGGCGCCCGCTGCACCCCGGACCTGCTCGCCCCGGCGCTGCTGACGCTGCTGGAGGACGAGGCCGCGCGGGCGGCGCAGAGGGCGGCGATGCGGCTGACGATGGAACGCCTCGGCGCGGGCGGCGAGCCGCCGGGCCTGCGCGCCGCCCGGTCGGTTCTGGCGCATCTCTAGCCCCCGGGAAGGGGCCGACGAAGCGGGGGCGGACAACCCCCGGCGCCGGCCGATGCCGCCGGTTTTCCCCTGGCAGAGCGCCGGCGCCGCGCCAGGCAGAGGCGTCAGGCGGGCCGTTCCGCTGTTTCCAAGCCGGATCGAACCTGCTACCCCGCCGCCGGACGCGCAGCGCCGAGGGGCGCGAGGAGGGATCATGACGACGATCAGGCTTCACGACAGCCGCAGCCGCCGCAAGGTGGAGCTTGCGCCGCTGGACCCTGCGAATGTGCGGATGTATGTCTGCGGGCCGACCGTCTATGACCGCGCGCATCTGGGCAATGCCCGCCCGGTGGTGGTGTTCGACACGCTGTTCCGGCTGCTGCGACATGTCTACGGGGCGGATCATGTCACCTATGTGCGCAATTTCACCGATGTCGATGACAAGATCAACGCCGCCGCGCAGGCGCTGAAGGCGGCGGGCGATCCGCGCAGCCTCGAGGCGCTGATCGCCGCGCGCAGCGACGAGACGATCGGCTGGTATCACGAGGACATGGACGCGCTTGGCGCCCTGCGCCCCACGCAGGAGCCGCGCGCCACCGCCTTCATCGCCCCGATGATCGCCATGATCGAGCGGCTGATCGCCCGCGGTCACGCCTATGTCGCCGAGGGCCATGTGCTGTTCGACGTGCGCAGCTATCCGGCCTATGGCGCCCTCTCGGGGCGCAGCATCGACGACATGATCGCCGGCGCCCGGGTCGAGGTCGCGCCCTACAAGCGCGACCCGATGGATTTCGTGCTGTGGAAGCCCTCGGGCGCCGATCTGCCGGGCTGGGACAGCCCCTGGGGCCGCGGCCGCCCCGGCTGGCATATCGAATGCTCGGCGATGAGCCATGAACTGCTCGGGGCCAGCTTCGACATCCACGGCGGCGGCATCGACCTGCAATTCCCGCATCACGAGAACGAGATCGCGCAAAGCTGCTGCGCCTATCCCGAAGGCGGCTTCGCGCGGATCTGGATGCACAACGAGATGCTGCTGGTCGAGGGGCGGAAGATGTCGAAATCGCTTGGCAACTTCTTCACCGTGCGGGATTTGCTGGACCGGGGCGTGCCGGGCGAGGTGATCCGCTTCGCGTTCCTCTCGACGCATTACAGCAAGCCGATGGACTGGACCGCAGAGAAGGCGGCGCAGGCGCGAACCAGCCTGATCGAGTTCGCCGAGGCGACAACCGGCGCAGAGGCGGGCGATCCCCACCCCGACGTCATCGCGGCTCTTGCCGATGACCTGAACACCCCTGGGGCGATCAAGGTGTTGCACGACCTGCGGAAGGCTGATGCGAAAAGCGATCTGCTTGCGAGCCTCCGGCTGCTGGGCCTCATGAACGTCAAGACCTCTGCAGATAGCTTGGGGTGGGGGCCACGCACCCGCGAGGAGCATGACTTCGCCCTCCTCATCGCGCGGCGCTACGCGGACCTGCGCGCCGGGAAAGACTATGCTGCGGCCGATGACCTCAGGGACCGTGCCGCCTCGGTCGGGCTTCACCTGGTGGTGACCAAGGCGATGGGCGGGCAGGGCGCGACCGCGGAGTTCGCCGGCCCCTTCGATCTTGCCGCGGCAAGGGAAGCCCTCGAATGACCGCGCCGACAGCACTCACGCCAGCGCTGTCGCCTGCCCCCGCCGCCGCCCCGGCGCCCGCGGCATGAGCCTCACGGCCTGCGCCGCGCTGGTCGAGGCGGGCGATCCCGACCGCTTCGCCGCTGCCATGGCCGCGCCGCCCCCGGCGCGCGCCCGGCTCTGGCCGCTCTACGCGCTGAACCTCGAGCTTGCCCGCGCGCCCTGGGCCTCGGCCGAGCCGCTGGTGGCAGAGATGCGCCTGCAATGGTGGGTGGATACGCTGGACCTGATCGCCGCCGGCCAGCGCCCGCAGACGCATGAGGTGGCGGGGCCGCTCGCCGACCTGATCGCCGAAACCGGTCAGCCCATGGCCCCGCTGCAGGCCATGGCCGAGGCGCGGCGCCGCGAGTGCCTGGGCGAGCCGTTCGCGGATGAGGCCGAGCTTTTGGCCCACCTCGCGGACACCGCCGGCAAGCTGATGCTGGCCGCGGGCCAGGCGCTGGAGGCGCCAGAGGCCGCGCATCCGGTGCTGCAGGACGCCGGCCTTGCTGGCGGCATTGCCAACTGGCTCGTCGCCGTGCCGGAACTGATCGCGCGGGGCAGGGCGCCGCTGCCCGCCGCCGCGCCCGATGCCGCGCCCGATGCCGCGCCCGATGCCGCGCCCGCAGCCATCGCCGCGCTTGCCCGCCACGGCCTGGCCAGCCTCGCCCGCGCCCGCAAGGCCCGCCGCGCGCTGCCCGCCGCCGCGCTTCCGGCGCTTTACCCCGCATGGCAGGCAGGCGCGATCCTCTCCCGCGCCGCCGCCGAGCCCGCCCGCGTCACCGAAGGCGCGCTGCGCCTGCCCGAGGTCTCGCGCCGGGGCCGCCTGCTGCTTGCGGCGCTCACCGGCCGGATCTGACGCCTGCCTGTCGGATATCGTCGGGGCTCCGGGAGGCGGTCGGCCCCGGCTTTTGCCAGGCTGACAGCGCCCCGGGTCAGCCGCGCGCGCGCAGCGCCGGCAGCAGCGGCTGCAGATCATAGCCCGCGCGGCTGCCCGCCTCGAGGATCTCCGCCACCGGGCGCTTGTCCGCCTCGGCCAGCGCCCACAGCATCGTGGAGCGGGTGCCCGACCGGCAATAGGCCAGGATCGGCGCCTCGCATTCGGCCAGCGCGTCCTGCATCCCGGCGACCAGATCGTCGGGGAAGGCGCCGGGGAACACCGGCAGATAGCGGAAGGCCATCCCCGCGGCGCGGGCGGCCGCCTCCATCCCGGCGGCGTCGGGCTGGCCCGGCTGCTCGCCATCGGGCCGGTTGCAGATGACGGTGCGAAAGCCCGCGGCCGCGGCCTCTGCCATCTCGTCGGGCGCCAGCTGCGGCGCGGCGGCAAAGCCCGGAACGATCTGCCTGATGTCCATGTCGTTCTTCCCTGTGCAAGTTCCTGTTGGCAAGTTCCCCGTGGCCCGTGGCCCGTGGCTCCGGCGCGCCGGCTCAGCCCGCGGCAGCCTCCGCCGCCGCCCGGATCGCGCGGATACTGGCGCCATAGGGGGCAGGGTCGCTGACCGATCCGCCCCTGAACACCGCCGATCCCGCCACCAGCACATCGGCGCCCGCCGCCGCCACCAGCGGCGCCGTGGCCGGGGTGACGCCGCCGTCGATCTCGATATGGATGGGCCGCTCGCCGATCAGCGCGCGCAGCCGGCGCACCTTGTCCACCTGCGAGCCGATGAAGGACTGCCCGCCGAAGCCGGGGTTGACCGTCATCACGCAGACAAGGTCGATCATGTCCAGCAGATGCACGACCGCCTCGATCCCGGTGCCGGGGTTGATGGCGAGACCGGACCTTTTGCCCGTATTGCGAATGGCTTGCAGGGTGCGGTGAATGTGCGGCCCCGCCTCGAGATGGGCGGTGATGATGTCGGCGCCCGCCGCGGCGAAGGCTTCGATGTAGGGGTCCACCGGCGCGATCATCAGATGCACGTCCATCACGCCCCTGACATGCGGGCGGATCGCGGCGCAGGTGGCGGGGCCGAAGGTGATGTTGGGCACGAAATGCCCGTCCATCACGTCCACATGCACCCAGTCGGCGCCCTGATCCTCGATCGCGCGGCATTCGGCGCCGAAACTGGCGAAATCGGCGGACAGGATCGAGGGCGCGATCTTGATGCGGCGGTCGAAGGTCATCTGGGCCTCTGGGGTCAAGCCGGCGTGTCGCGGCAGGCAATAGCGCGGCAGCGCCCGCAGGTCCAGCCCCGAGCCTGCGGGGCCGCACCATTGGCTGTCAGTGCCCGCTGCCCTCAATAGATGCGGGCCGCGTGGCTTTGCGGCGGCGTCAGCACCCGCACGGGCACCCCGTCGCGCACCCGGTCATGCAGGTCGATCACGTCCTGGTCCAGCATCCGGATACAGCCCGAAGACACCGCTTCCCCCAGATATTCCGGCTCGCAGGCGCCGTGGATGCGGTAGAGCGTATCCACACCGTTCTGAAAGAGATAGAGCGCGCGGGCGCCAAGCGGATTGCCGGGGCCGGGGTCCATGCCGCCATTGGCGATGGAAAACGGCTCCAGCCTGGGGTCGCGCGCCACCATCTCGTCAGGCGGGTTCCAGCGTGGCCATTTGCGGCGGAACTGCAGGCGCGCGTCGCCGCTCCATGAAAACGCCGCCCTCCCGGTGCCGACGCCGTAGCGCAGGGCGCGGCCATTCGGCTTGACGAGGTACAAGAGGCCGCCGGCCGGATCGACGACGATCATCCCCTCGGGCAGCTCGGGCCAGGGATTCGCCACGTCCTGCCGCCAGAGCCGCTCGGGCACGACGCCCTCGGGCACGGCGGGCACCGGAAACGGCTCCCCCGGGATGGCGCCATAATGCGCGGGCAGGGGCGGGATACGGCTGGGCGGCACCACGGCACGGCTGGTGATGTCAAGCGGTTCGCGGCTGCAGGCAGCAAGGCCGGCGCAGGCCGCGAAGGCGGTGAAGGAACGTCTTGTAAGCATCTGATGTCCTGACTGTTCTGGCGGTTCCAAGGGGGCGGAACGATCAGGAACTCCGTGGCGGGCCCAGGGGGGGCCTGGTGCTGCGGCCCGAACGGAGCGGAGCCGATCCGGGAAGCGGCACCGCCCGCTGCGCCTGCGCTGGCATGGCCGGCGCAAGCGTCTCCGGCGGAAGGAACTGCCCGCAATGCGTTCCCGGCAAGGCCGGGCCTCGGCAGCGACGCGGCGCGAAGGCACGTTGAGGCGAGGCTCCGGTCGTGGCGATCTGCACGGAGGCGCCGGGATAAACATCCCCGCGCGCAGCGGAATAGGCGCCCCAGGGCAGCATCAGGGACACGACGAGGCAAAGGATCAGCGCGCGCAGGGTCGGCATGATCCGGCAATGCCAAATGCTTGCGCGATTGTCGAGACGCAGCGCGCTTCTGGCGGGGAAACTTCACGTGATCGGGCGCATGGTCGGCGCGGGTGCGATCTGCGCGTTCACCAATATTACATAATACTGATTATTGGATTTCCACATGGCTGCCTGTCGGCCTTTTCGCAGGACAGCCCGCCCGGCGCGGCAACCCGCGGCGCCTGAAGCCTCTGGCCTCAATTCTTTGGCCTCAATTCTCCGGCAGGATCACCGAAAACCTGCTGCCCTTGCCCCTGGTGCTGTCGATCTTCAGCCGGCCGCGATGGCGGTTCACGATATGCTTGACGATGGCGAGCCCGAGACCGGTGCCGCCTTTCTCGCGGCTGCGATGCGCATCGACGCGGTAGAAACGTTCGGTCAGCCGCGGCAGGTAGATCTGGTCGATGCCCTCGCCGCGGTCGATCACGTCGAAGCGCACCGCAGGGCCGCGCAGGCCGATCTCGCGCGGCTC
>DIVD01000035.1:0-18818 GCA_002423245.1 Rhodobacteraceae bacterium UBA6141 | reverse complement strand
ACCTCCGCCGCCTCCGCCAGCGGCTTCAGCGCGGTGATCGCCGAGCGCACGATGCCGGCCATGTCCACCCGCTCGCCGGGGCGCATCCGCTCCTCGGCCTCGACGCGGCTGAGCGAGAGCAGATCGCTCACCAGCCGGTTCATCCGCCCCGCCTCGCGCTCCATGATCGTCAGGAACCGCTCGCGCGCCGCCGCATCGTCGCGCGCCGCGCCCTTCAGGGTTTCGATGAAGCCCAGCAAGGCGGTCAGCGGCGTGCGCAACTCGTGGCTGACATTGGCGACGAAATCGCGGCGCATCTCCTCGGCCTTTTCCAGTTCCGTCACGTCCTCGAAGGCGATCAGCGCCCCGCCCTCCACCCCGTCGCTGACCGGCGAGGTCATGATCCGGTAGGAGGCGTCCTGCATTCCCGTCACCAGAAACCGCGCCCGGTTGCTGGAGCCGTCGCGCAGCGTGGCCTCCAGCGCGTCCAGCAGCGCCGGCTGGCGGATCACGGTCAACACCTGGCGCCCCTCCAGATCCGCGCCGAAGATCGCGTGCGCGCCGGCATTGGCGGACTTGATGCGCTGGTCGTTGCCGACGATCATCAGCGGCAGCGGCACGGCGGCCAGCATCGACCTGACGAGTTCGGAATTCACCGCCGCCTCCCCGCGCCCCAATCCGCCACCAGGGGCAGATTCATGGCTGTTTATCAGGTACTTGCGACCACAAGGCAATGCAGTTCCTGAACGGAATCGTGCAAGTCATTGCGATCACGCCTCTTTCAGACCCACGCGGAAGCGCGCGGCGTTCGCCCGGTAGCGCGCCGCCGATGCGATCAGCGAGGCCCGCGCCGCCTCGTCCAGTTGCCGCACCACCTTGCCCGGCGCGCCCATCACCAGGCTGCCATCGGGGATCTCCTTGCCTTCGGTCACCAGCGCCCCGGCGCCGATCAGGCAGCCGCGGCCGATCCTCGCGCCGTTCAGCATGGTGGCGCCCATGCCGACCAGGCTGCCCTCGCCGATGGTGCAGCCATGCAGCATCGCCTTGTGGCCGATGGTGCAGTTCGCGCCGATCACCAGCGGATAGCCCATGTCGGTATGGCACACGACGTTCTCCTGCAGGTTCGAGCCGGCGCCGACGCGGATCTCTTCATTGTCGCCGCGCAGCACCGCGCCGAACCAGACGCTGGCGCCCTGCTCCAGCACCACCTTGCCGATCAGCCGCGCGCCCGGCGCGACCCAGGCATCCGCGGCAAGCTGCGGCGCAACTCCGTCAAGCGTGTAGATCATCGGTGCGTCTCCTCATATTCGGCGGTCAGGCCGCGCACGAAATCGGTCAGCCAGGTCTGGCGATCGCGGCGCAGGCGTTCCGCGCCCAGGATGGTCAGAAGCCGCGCCTCGGTCTCGTCGAGGTCGCGGTTGACCAGCACATAGTCATACTCGCTCCAGCGGCTGATCTCGCCCAGCGACCGCTGCATCCGCGCCGCGATCACCTCGTCGCTGTCCTGCGCGCGGGTGCGCAGGCGCTTTTCCAGCTCTGCCATCGAGGGCGGCAGGATGAACACCGACACCACCTCGCAGCCGAGCGCGGATGAGCGGATCTGCTGGCCGCCCTGCCAGTCCACGTCGAACAGCGTGTCGCGGCCCTCGGCCATCGCCCGTTCCACCGGCCCGCGCGGGCTGCCGTAGAAGTTGCCGAACACCTCGGCATGTTCCAGCATCTCGCCGGCCTTCACCATCGCCTGAAACTCCGCGCGCGTGCGAAAGATGTAGTCGCGCCCGTCCACCTCGCCGGGGCGCGGGGCGCGGGTGGTGGCAGAGACCGAGAATTGCAGCGAGGGGTCGCGCGCCAGCAGCCGCCGCGACAGCGTGGATTTCCCCGCGCCCGAGGGCGAGGACAGGATCAGCAGCAGGCCCTTGCGGCGGGTGTCGGCGGTCATCGGCTCCTGCCTCTCGGGTCATTCCACGTTCTGCACCTGCTCGCGCATCTGGTCGATGACGTGCTTGAGGTCAAGCCCGATCCCGGTCAGCGCGGGGTTTCCCGCCTTGGAGCAGAGCGTGTTCGCCTCGCGCAGGAACTCCTGCACGAGGAAGTCGAACTTGCGGCCGACCGGCCCCGGCGCCGCCAGCAGCGCGCGGGCGGCGGCGACATGGGCGGCCAGCCGGTCAAGCTCTTCGGTCACGTCGGATTTCACCGCCAGCAGCGCCAGTTCCTGCGCGACGCGCGCCGGGTCGGCCCCCGCCTCGGCCCCGCCGGCCACCCGCGCCAGCGCCGCCGCCATCCCGGCCGCCACCTCGCCGCGCCGCGCCTCGGCGGCGATGCGCGCCTGCGCGGTCAGCGCGGCGATGCGGTCGATCTGCCCCGCGATCAGCGCGCCAAGCGCGGCCCCCTCGGCGGCGCGCATCGCCTCGAAGGCGGCCAGCAGCGGATCGAGATCCGCCAGCAATGCCGCCAGCAGCGCGGCACTGTCCGGCGCCTCGGCTTCGCTGCCGGGGTCGAGCACGCCGCGCAGGCCAAGGATATCCGCCGCGCTGACGGGCGCGGGCTCCAGCCCGATGCCCCGCGCCGCCGCCTCCACCTGCGCCAGCGCCGCCAGCGCCGCGCTCAGCCCCGCCGGGTTCACCCGCAGCGCCTCGGCCCCTGCCCCGCGCGTCAGCCGCAACGAGACCGTGACCGAGCCGCGCGCCACCTGCGCCCCCAGCCGCGCCCGCAGCGCCGGCTCCAGCCCCTCGATCCCCTCGGGCAGGCGCAGGCGCAGGTCCAGCCCCTTGCCGTTCACCGAGCGGATTTCCCACAGCCAGCCACAGCCCTCCGCCCCGCCGCGCAGGCTGGCAAAGCCGGTCATCGAGCGGAGCGCGCCGGCGGGGGCGCTGCCGTCCGCGAAGGTGCTCTCGGGGCGGGAGGCAGACTTAACCATTCATGAACTTTCTGCTCCGAAACCGCGCGCGTTTGGCTATGTTAAGACTTGGGTAAGCATTCTGGCCCACGGTTAACAAAGCGTGAAGGGCATCGCAATCGCGGTGGACGGGGTTCATGGACAAGCGGTTTCAGGTGATCAGTGAGGTGCGCGGCTACTGGGAAGCCCTGCAGGACGGCCGGGGCGTGCCAGCGCGGGCGGCGGTGGACCCGCGCGGGATCGAACGGGCGCTGGAATACGCCTTCATCCTCGAGCGGATCGCGCCCTCGATCGCGCGCTTCCGTCTGGCGGGGATGCACCTGTCCGACCTGATGGGGATGGAGGTGCGGGGGATGCCGCTGACCTCGTTCTTCACGCCCAAGGCGCGGCCCCGCGTCGCGCA
Organism: Rhodobacteraceae bacterium UBA6141; assembly: GCA_002423245.1. GTDB lineage: Bacteria > Pseudomonadota > Alphaproteobacteria > Rhodobacterales > Rhodobacteraceae > Frigidibacter. The sequence continues at coordinate 15,540 of DIVD01000035.1, read as the reverse complement.
GGTGCTCGAGCGCGTGTTCCAGGGCCCCGAGATCGCCGAGCTGACGCTGGTCGGCGAGCCGGGTTTCGGCAAGCCCGACCTGCGCGCCGCGCTGCTGATCCTGCCGCTGAAAAGCGATCTGGGCGATGTGACGCGGGCGCTTGGCTGCCTGGTGGCCGATGGCAAGATCGGCCGCGCGCCGCGCCGGTTCGACATCGCCGCCGCGGTCAGCACCCGGGTGCACGATGCGGGGGCCGCGCGCCTGCCCGCCGCCGCCCCGCGCCATGCCGGGCCCGAGCGGGCACCTGCGGGCAGCGGCTTTGCCGAACGCGCGCCGGTCTTCCACGCCGCGCCCTCGGCGCTGCGCGAAGGCGCGACGCCCGAGGAGCGGCGGGCGATGCTGCGGGTGGTGCGGTCGGACTGACCCGCAGCCGGACATGAAAAGGGCCGGGATCGCTCCCGGCCCTTTCGCAGTGCCGGAGCGGCTCCTTTCGCAGTGCCGGAGCGGCTTCAGAAGCCGGCGGCGCGGCGCAGGGCGCGGCGGTCGTTCAGCTCTTCGGCGACAAGGAAGGCCAGTTCCAGCGCCTGACTGGCGTTCAGCCGCGGATCGCAGGCGGTATGATAGCGCGAGGACAGATCCTCATCCGTCACCGCCCGCACGCCCCCGGTGCATTCGGTCACGTCCTTGCCGGTCATCTCGAAATGCACGCCGCCGGGGATCGTGCCCTCGGCCTTGTGGATGCCGAAGAACTCGCGCACCTCGCGCAGGACGCTCTCGAAGGGGCGGGTCTTGTAGCCCGAGGCGGCCTTGATGGTGTTGCCATGCATCGGATCGCAGCTCCAGACCACGTTGGCACCCTCTTCCTGCACGGTGCGGATCAGCCGCGGCAGGTGGTCGCCGACCTTGCCCGCGCCGAAGCGGGCGATCAGCGTCAGCCGCCCCGGCTCGTTGGCGGGGTTCAGCCTGGCCATCAGCACCTTCAGATCCTCGGCGGTGGTGGTCGGCCCGCATTTGAGGCCGATCGGGTTCTGCACGCCGCGGCAGAATTCCACATGCGCGCCATCGGGCTGGCGGGTGCGGTCGCCGATCCAGATCATGTGGCCGGACCCCGCGATCGGCAGGCCGGTGGTGCTGTCGATCCGGCACAGCGCCTCTTCGTATTCCAGCAGCAGCGCCTCGTGGCTGGTGTAGAAATCCACCTTGCCAAGCTCATGCGCCGTGTCCGAGGTGACACCCGCCGCCGCCATGAAGTCCATCGCGTCGGAAATCCGTTCGGCCACGGCGCGGTAGCGCTGCGCCTCCTCCTCGTCGGTGAAGCCCGAGATCCAGCTTTGCACGCGGTGGATATCGGCATAGCCGCCGGTCGAGAAGGCGCGCAGCAGGTTCAGCGTCGCCGCCGCCTGGGTATAGGCCTGCAGCATCCGCGCCGGATCGGGGATGCGCGCCTCGGGCGTGAAGTCGAAGCCGTTGATGATGTCGCCGCGGTAGCTGGGAAGCTCCAGCCCGCCCAGCGTTTCCGTGGCGGCAGAGCGCGGCTTGGCGAACTGCCCCGCCATCCGGCCGACCTTCACCACCGGCAGCTTGGCGCCCCAGGTCAGCACGATCGCCATCTGCAGCATCACCTTGAAGGTGTCGCGGATGTTGTCGGCAGAGAATTCGGCAAAGCTCTCGGCGCAGTCGCCCCCCTGCAACAGGAACGCCCGCCCTGCCCCGACCTCGGCAAGGCTCGCCTTCAACGTGCGCGCCTCGCCGGCAAAGACCAGCGGCGGATAGGCGGCAAGCTGCGCCTCGACGGCCTTCAGCGCGCCCGCATCCGGATAATCGGGCATCTGCACCCGCGGCTTTGCGCGCCAGTCGGATTTGGTCCAGCCCTTGCTCATCGGTCTTCTCCCGCCTTCAGCGATAACGGGGCGGCTTATAGCGCGTCGCGGCGGCACTGCAAACCCCATGCATCCGCCGCATGACAGCATTGCAAGCCCGCCGCAGCGCCGCCGCAAACGGTGCTTGAACGGCGGCAACTTCCCTGATTGTCTGCGTCAATACGGCATACTCGGGTCGCAAAATGCGCGCAGGCCTTCCGGGCACTCCTCACGGCATCCAGAACGGGTCATTGGCGGCGCCTGCCCCGCTTGCCGGCGCATCGCCAACTGCGCCAACCGCGCCGGGCATGCCAGCCACGCCGGGCATGCCAGCCGCGCGAGGCGCGCGCGGGCGCGAGGCGGCATCGCTCGCGCACGGATCCGCCCCCCGCTGCGGGCGCGAGGGCGCGGAGCCGCCGGCACGCACGAGGCGCTTCATCTTCCTGCTGCTGGAACGCTTCACCATGCTGTCCTTCGCCGGCGCGATCGAGCCGCTGCGCATCGCCAACCGCGTCGCCGGCCGGCCTCTCTATGCCTGGAAGCTGGCGGGCGAGGGCGGGGTGGAGGCGGTCTGTTCCAACGGCGCCGCCTTCCGGCTCGACATGGGCCTGGACGAGATCGACCGCGAGGATACCGTGCTGGTCTGCGGCGGCATCGACGTGGCCGAGGCGACGACGCGCCCGGTCCTGAACTGGCTGCGGCGCGAGGCGCGGCGCGGGGCCAGCATCGGCGGGCTTTGCACCGGGGCATGGGCGGTGGCGAAGGCGGGCCTGCTGGACGGGCGCCGTGCCACGATCCACTGGGAGAACCAGGACAGCTTCCTCGAGGAATTCGGGGAGGTGACGCTGACGAGGTCGGTCTTCGTCGTCGATGGCAACCGGCTGTCCACCGCGGGCGGCACCGCCTCCATCGACCTGATGCTGAAGCTGATCGCGGCGGACCATGGCGAGGATCTGGCCAATGCCGTCGCCGACCAGTTGATCTATTCCGCGATCCGCACCGACCGGGACACGCAGCGCCTGTCGATCCCGACCCGGATCGGCGTGCGCCACCCCAAGCTCGGCCAGGTGATCCAGATGATGGAGGCCAGCATCGAGGAGCCGATCAGCCCTCCCGATCTGGCCGAGGATGTGGGGATGTCCACCCGGCAACTGGAACGGCTGTTCCGCCGCTACCTCGACCGCTCGCCCAAGCGCTATTACATGGAACTCAGGCTGCAAAAGGCCCGCAACCTGCTGATGCAGACCGACATGAGCGTGATCAACGTGGCGCTGGCCTGCGGCTTTGCCAGCCCGTCGCATTTCTCCAGATGCTACCGCGCGCATTACAACACCACCCCCTACCGCGAGCGCGGCAGCCATGGCACTTCCCCCGCGGCGGCGGCGCGGCTGTCGATGTGACTGCCGGAGCGACTGCCGGAGCGACTGCCGGAGTGACTGCCGGAGTGACTGCCCGACTGGCCCGGATTCGCCGCGGCCCGCAGCAGCGCCCCGCCCGGAGCCGCGGGCGGAGCCACGGGCGAGGGCCGCGCCAGCGTTTTCCTGTCGCTGCCCCGGCCCCGTTGCCCCGGCCTTGCTGCCTGAAGAACGGGCTGACGCAGGACACCCTGCCCCGAACCGGCCCCCTGCCCCGTTCAAAGCTTCACAACCGCCGGAGGCCGGTCTAGCCTGACCGGCAGGACACCGTTCCGACCTGGGGTTCCAACATGGGAGTGAAGGCATGAAGAAGCTGCTTTTGGCCACCGCCGCGATGGCGCTGGTCGCCGGTGCCACCGCGGGTGCCGCCGGCGCCGAGGACATCAAGCTGGGGATCTCCGTGGGCTTCACCGGCCCGCTCGAATCGATGGCCGGCCCGATGGCCGAGGCCGCCGAGCTGGCGATGAAGGAAGTGACCGACAGCGGCAAGCTGCTCGACGGCTCCACCGTCACCGCCGTGCGCGCCGACAGCACCTGCATCGACGCCGCCGCCGCGACCGCCGCGGTGGAGCGCATCGTCACCTCGGACCGCGTCAAGGGCATCATGGGCGGCATGTGCTCGGGCGAGACCATCGCGACGCTGCAGAACGTCGCCATGCCGAACGGCATCGTGATGATCTCGCCCTCCGCCACCTCGCCGGCGCTGTCCACGCTGGAGGATAACGGCCTGTTCTTCCGCACCGCCCCCTCGGATGCGCGGCAGGGAGTGGTGATGACCGAGATCCTGATGGATCGCGGCTTCAAGGAGGTCGCCGTCACCTACACCAACAACGACTATGGCAAGGGCCTTGCCGACAGCTTCCAGGCCGCGTTCGAGGAGGCCGGCGGCACCGTGACGATCAGCCTGCCGCATGAGGACGGCAAGGCGGACTATTCCGCCGAGGTCGGCGCGCTGGCCTCTGCCGGCGGCGAGGCGCTGGTGGTGGCGGGCTATATCGACCAGGGCGGCGCGGGCGTGCTGCGCGGCGCGCTCGACACCGGCGCCTTCGACACCTTCGTCTTCCCCGACGGCATGGTCGGTTCCTCGCTGGAGGAGAATTTCGGCCCCGAGATCGAGGGCTCCTTCGGCCAGAACCCGGCGGCCGCCGGCGCGGGCCGCGACGCCTTCCTCGCGATGGCGGCCGAGGCGGGCTTTGACGGCACCACCGCCTTCGCCGCCGAAAGCTACGACGCGGCGGCGCTGATGATGCTGGCGATGGCGAAGGCCGGCTCCTCCGATCCCTCGGTCTGGAAGGACAGCGTGATGGATGTGGCCAACGCGCCGGGCGAGCCGATCCTGCCGGGCGAGATGGACAAGGCGCTGGAGCTGATCGCGGCCGGCACCGAGATCGACTACGTCGGCGCGACCGCGGTGGAGATGATCGGCGCGGGCGAGAGCGCCGGCTCCTACCGCGAGATCGAGTTCAGGGACGGCAAGCTGACGGAAGTCGGCTACCGTTGACCGCCGCGGCATGACTTGGGGGGCAGCCCGGGGCGATCCGGGCTGCCTTTCCATAAGAAACAAGCCCTTGAAGGGCGTTCTTCACAAACAGCATGAAGTCAGGGGAAGCGCCGGAGCAGATGATCGTCGTCGAGGACTTGCACAGGCATTTCGGCGGGTTCCGCGCCGTGGACGGCGTGAGCCTCGAGATCGCGACCGGCTCCATAACCGGGCTGATCGGGCCGAACGGCGCCGGAAAATCCACACTGTTCAACGTGATAGCTGGCGTTCTTCCACCAACCTCGGGCCGCGTGACGATGGATGGCGAGGACATCACCGGCCTTGCCCCGCATCAGCTTTTCCACAAGGGCCTGCTGCGCACCTTCCAGATCGCGCATGAGTTTCCCTCGCTGACCGTGCGCGAGAACCTGATGGTGGTGCCCGCCGCGCAATCGGGGGAAACGCTGTGGAACGCCTGGTTCCGCCGCGCCGCGATCCGGGCCGAGGAGGCGGCGCTGCGCGAGAGGGCCGACGAGGTGCTGGAGTTCCTGACCATCGGCCATCTGGCCGAGGAACGCGCCGGCAACCTTTCGGGCGGGCAGAAGAAGCTGCTGGAGCTTGGCCGCACGATGATGGTCGAGGCGAAGGTGGTGTTTCTGGACGAGGTCGGGGCGGGGGTGAACCGCACGCTGCTCAACACCATCGGCGATGCCATCGTCCGGTTGAACCGCGAGCGCGGCTATACCTTCTGCGTGATCGAGCATGACATGGATTTCATCGCCCGGCTGTGCGACCCGGTGATCGTGATGGCCGAGGGCAAGGTGCTGGCCCGGGGATCGGCGGCGCAGATCATGCAGAACGAGGCGGTGATAGAGGCCTATCTGGGCACCGGCCTGAAGAACCGGGCGAAGGGGGGCGCGGCATGAGCGAGCCCTTCCTGATCGCCGAGGGCATGACCGGCGGCTATGGCGGGGCCGACATCCTGCACGGCTGCACCCTGCGCGCGGACCGGGGGGAAATCGTGGTGATCGTCGGCCCGAACGGCGCCGGGAAATCCACCGCGATGAAGGCCGTGTTCGGGATGCTGAAGCTGCGCGAGGGCCATGTGCGCATCGCCGGCAAGGACATCACCCGCCTGACCCCGCAGGCCCGCGTGGCCGAGGGCATGGCCTTCGTGCCGCAGACCGCCAATGTCTTCCCCTCGATGACGGTCGAGGAAAACCTGGAAATGGGCGCCTTCCTGCGCCGCGACGACATCCGCGGCACGATGGAGCAGGTCTATGCGCTGTTCCCGGTGCTGAAGGACAAGCGCCGGCAGCCGGCGGGCGAGCTGTCCGGCGGCCAGCGCCAGCAGGTCGCCGTCGGCCGGGCGCTGATGACGCAGCCGCGCCTTCTGATGCTGGACGAGCCGACCGCGGGCGTCTCGCCCATCGTGATGGACGAGCTGTTCGACCGGATCATCGAGATCGCCCGCAGCGGCATCTGCATCCTGATGGTCGAGCAGAACGCGCGGCAGGCGCTGGAAATCGCCGATCGCGGCTATGTGCTGGTGCAGGGCGCCAACCGTTACACCGATACCGGAGCGGCGCTGCTGGCCGATCCCGAGGTGCGCCGCACCTTCCTGGGAGGCTGAGATGGCCTGGGGGCTGAGATGGACCTTTTGAACGCACTCGTCGCGCTGGCCAATTTCGTGCTGATCCCGGCCACCGCCTATGGCGCGCAACTGGCGCTTGGCGCGCTTGGCGTGACGATGATCTACGGCATCTTGCGCTTTTCCAACTTCGCGCATGGCGACACGATGGCCTTCGGCACCGCCACGGTGATCCTGGTCACCTGGGGGTTGCAGGCGATGGGGATCGGGCTTGGCCCCCTGCCGACCGCGCTGCTGGCGCTGCCGGTCGGGATCGCGCTGACCTCGCTTCTGGTGCTGGGGACCGACCGCGCCGTCTATCGCTTCTACCGCAGGCAAAAGGCGGCGCCGGTGATCCTGGTGATCGTGTCGATGGGCGTGATGTTCGTGATGAACGGGCTGACCCGTTTCCTGATCGGGGTGGACGAGATCAACTTCGACGATGGCACCCGCTTCCTGATCAACGCGCGCGATTTCCGCGAGGCGACGGGGCTGGCCGAAGGGCTGGCGCTGCGCTCCACCCAGGTCATCACCGTGGTGACGGCGGTGGCGGTGGTGGCGGCGCTGTTCTGGTTCCTGACCCGCACCCGCACCGGCAAGTCGATGCGCGCCTTTTCCGACAACGAGGATCTGGCGCTTCTGTCGGGGATCAACCCCGAACGGGTGGTCGCCTATGCCTGGCTGATCGCCACGGCGCTGGCGACGATCGCGGGCACGCTCTATGGGCTTGACAAGACCTTCAAGGTTTTCAACTACTTCCAGCTTCTGCTGCCGATCTTTGCCGCGGCTATCGTCGGCGGGCTTGGCAGCCCGGTTGGCGCCATCGCCGGCGGCTTCCTGATCGCGTTTTCCGAGGTGGGCGTGACCTATGCCTGGAAGAAGGTGGCCGGTTACGCCCTGCCCGAGGGGCTGGAGCCGGACGGGCTGTTGCAGCTTCTGTCCACCGAATACAAGTTCGCGGTCAGCTTCGTGATCCTGATCGCGGTGCTGCTGTTCAGGCCCACCGGGATCTTCAGGGGGAAATCGGTATGAGCGGGCGCGTCGCACAAGCGGGCACGTCCAGCGCGCGGACGGTGCTTCTGTTCGCGGGAATGGCGGGGCTGGTGCTGCTGGAGGGGCTGACGGGCGGCTGGAACACCGCGCTTGGCATCGTCAACATGGGGCTGATCTCGGCGGTGATGGCGCTGGGGCTCAACATGCAATGGGGCTATGCGGGGCTGTTCAACACCGGGGTCGTGGGCTTTGTCGCGATGGGCGGGCTTGCGCCGGTGCTGGTCTCGATGCCGCCGGTGGCGGAGGCCTGGGCGGCGGGCGGGCTGCGGATGGCGGCGGCGCTGGCGCTGGCCATGGGCGTGGTGGCGCTGGCGGTGCTGCTTTATCGGCGGCTGAGGGGTGCGCTGCGGGTGCTGGCGATGATCGCGGTGCTGGTGGCGGGCTTTTTCGGCTACCGCGCCCTCTTCGACCCGGCGGCGGCCGCGATCGAGGCGGTGAACCCCGCCGCCGCCGGCTATCTGGGCGGGCTTGGCCTGCCGGTGCTGATCTCCTGGCCGGTGGGCGGGCTGCTGGCTGCGGGCGCGGCCTGGATCATCGCCAAGACGGCGCTTGGGCTGCGCTCGGACTACCTTGCCATCGCCACGCTCGGGGTGGGCGAGATCATCGTCTCGGTGCTGAAGAACGAGGACTGGCTGGCGCGCGGCGTCAAGAACGTGGTCGGCATCCCGCGCCCGGTGCCCTATGAGGTGGCGCTGCAATCGGACCCCGGGTTCCTGGGGCGCGCCGCGGGCCTCGGGCTCGACCCTGTCACCGCCTCGACGCTCTGGGTCAAGCTGCTTTATGCCGGGCTGTTCCTTGCGGTGCTGCTGGCGCTGATCTGGCTGATGGAGCGGGCGCTGAACTCGCCCTGGGGCCGGATGATGCGCGCGATCCGCGACAACGAGGTGGCGGCGGCGGCGATGGGCAAGGACGTCACCCGCCGGCATCTGCAGATCTTCGTGCTGGGCGGCGCGGTGATCGGGCTGGCCGGGGCGATGATGATCACGCTCGACGGGCAGATGACGCCGGGCAGCTACACGCCGCTGCGCTTCACCTTCCTGATCTGGGTGATGGTGATCCTCGGCGGGTCGGGCAACAACTGGGGCGCGGTGCTGGGCGGGATGCTGGTCTGGTACCTGTGGATCAAGGTCGAGCCCTGGGGCCATGCGCTGATGGGCCTTGTCACCTCGGGGATGGCGGATGGCTCGGCGCTGAAGGCACATCTGCTGGAGTCTGCCGCGCATATGCGGCTGCTGACCATGGGGGTGATCCTGCTCGTCGTGCTGCGCTTCAGCCCGCGCGGGCTGATCCCGGAAAGGTAGCCGCCTGGGCGCCTGGGTGTGCCGAAGCCGGGGGCCAGCCCCCGGACCCCCGGGATATTTCTGCCAGCAAGAATGCGGCAGGTGCGGGCTGGACCTGTGCGGGGGCGGCGGCTAGCCTGGCGGCATGGGCGGAGCGGTGATCCTTCTGTGCGCGGCGGGGGCCTCGGGCCGGATGCGCGGCGCCGACAAGCTGCTGGAGCCGGTGGCGGGCGTGGCGCTGCTGCGGCGGCAGGCGCTTGCGGGTCTGGCCACGGGCACGCGGGTGCTGGTGACGCTGCCGCCGGACCGGCCGCGGCGGGCGGCGGCGCTGGACGGGCTGGCGGTGGAGCCGGTGCCGGTGCCGGACGCGGCGGAGGGGCTTGCCGCCTCGATCCGCGCGGGGGTGGCGGCGGCGCGGGGCGGCGCGCTGCTGGTGATGCTGGCCGACATGCCGGACATTGGCGCCGAGGATCTGGCGCTGCTGATCGCGGGGCATGCGGCGGCGCCGGATGCGGTGATCCGCGCCGCGGCCGAGGATGGCAGGCCGGGGCACCCGGTGCTGTTTCCGGCGCGGATGGCGGCGGCGCTGGCCGGGCTTCGGGGCGACAGGGGCGCGCGCGATCTGCTGCGCGCCGAGATGCCGGTGCTGGTGCCCCTGCCCGGGTGCCGCGCGCTCACCGATCTGGATACGCCCGAGGACTGGGCGGCGTGGCGGGCGCGAACCGGGCTCTGAGACCGGCATCGGGCGGCAGGAAACCGCTGCGCTCCACCGAGGCGCCTTGCGCGGAACGGCCCGGCGCCGCAGGCGCCCCCTCCGCCGGGGGGCGCCGGACCGTTGCGACCGCGTTCAGCGCGCGAGCAGCGCCGCCTCGTGCCGTTTCAGCGTGCGGCGGGCGGCGGCATATTCGCCGAGCCCTTCCGCGCTGCGCAGTTCGGGGAAAAGCTCGTGGATCTCGGCGCGTTGCGCATCGCCGATCCCGGCGAGCGTGTAGTCGCCCGGCTGGAAGCTTTCGGTCCAGGTGCCGTTGGCCAGAACCACTTCGTGCTGGTCGAACATGAAGTGGATGTAGGTCACGCCGGGCGACTCGACGCCTTGCACGCCCTTGCCGTTCACCATGTGCTTGGCCGAGACCAGCACCTCATGTTCGTCGAAGTGGAGCGCGGTGCGGTCGTTCGCCACCAGCATCCGGTGGTTCGGGCTGACCAGCATGTCGCGTTCCGGCAGGTCGTTGCCGAGGCTGCCCTGACGGATCAGCACCGGCTTCATGTGGCTGGCGCGCGACAACTGGGCATGATCCAGCGCCTTGCGGCCGATCCAGCGGATCTGCTGGATGCCGTTGTCGCGGGTGATGATCCGGTCGCCCGGCTTCAGCTCTTCCACCAGACGCTCGCCCTGCGGGGTCGCAATGGCGGTGCCGGGGGTGAAGCAGGGCACCACCTCCTCGATCTCGGTGAAATCGAGCCTGCCGGTCAGGGCGCCGTCGGCGTCGAAGTACTCGACGTAGCCGTCCTGGCCGTTGCCGTTGCTGTCCGGCCCGGTGACGTGAATCGAGAGCGAGCCGCCATCGGTGGCCGAGCCGGTCAGGTCCAGCACGTCGTGATCGTCGCCGCCCGCGCCGCCATCGACGACATCGCCGATGCCCTCGCCGGCGCCGAAGGTGAAGGTGTCCCTGTCCTCGTCGCCCGAAAGGTGATCCGCACCCGCGCCGCCGATGATGGCGTCAGCGCCGGCGCCACCGGACACGCTGTCGTCGCCAGCGCCGGCCATCAGCAGGTCATTGCCGGCGCCGCCCTCGAGATAATCCTCGCCGGCGCCGCCCTCCAGGCTGTCATTGCCCTCGTCGCCGATCAGCACGTCGTCGCCGGCGCCGCTCTGCAGCAGGTCATCGCCCGCCCCGCCGATCAGCACGTCGTCGCCGGCGCCGCCCTGAAGAGTGTCATTGCCGTCGCCGCCGATCAGCACGTCGTCGCCGTCGCCGCCCTCCAGCAGGTCATCGCCCTCGCCGCCGATCAGCACGTCGTCCCCGGCGGCGCCCCGCAGCGTGTCATTGCCGTCGCCGCCATAGAGGCTGTCGTCGCCGGTACCGCCGTCGAGCAGGTCATCCCCGGCCTCGCCATAAAGGCTGTCATCGCCCGACTCGCCCGAGACATCGTCGTTGCCGAGCCCGGCATAGACGGTGTCATCGCCGGCGCCCGCCATGACGACATCGTCGTTCGGCGCCGCGCCCGGCAGGATCGCGTCGTTGTTGTCGATCCGGTCGCCCTCGGGGTCGCCGGCATAGCCGGCGTTGATGAGGTCATTGCCCCGGGTGCCCTCGACGATGCCATCGGGGTAGATCGCCAGCGCGGAATATTCGACGCTCGGCGTGGCGTCGCTGCGCGAGAGCACGCTGTAGGTCATGCCCGGAACCAGCGGCCGGGTGCTGGCGATGCCGGCGGTATCGTTGCCTTCCATCTCGAACACGTAGATCGTGATGTCATCTGCCGGACTGGTGGATCCGGCGGGGCGCACGACATAGCTGTATTCCGGGGTGATGCGGCCATCCGACGAATCGTAGTTCTGGCCGTCCAGCGTGACCGGGCTGTTCAGGCTCTGGCTGACATCGCCATCGTTGAAGTACCTGTCGTTGTCGGACACGACCACGGTCCTGGGCGCCGAGCCCGCGGCAATGGTGAAGGCGTCGCCCCTGGGGAAGAACTCGCCGCGCCCGCCATCGCGGAACAGGTCAGGGTCGCCAGAGGACAGACCCGCGATATCCCAGACCTGAATCGTGTAGTTCGCGTACATGTGGGGCATCGTTCAACCTTCCTGCCTGCGGATCATGGCGGCGTGGCACAGCGCAGCCTGCGCAGCCGGTGCGTTGGACAAACCCGGGCCACCCTGCCCCCCGCGTGTTGCCCTTGGCCCCCCGCGTGTCGCCCTTGCCGGGATCCTGGTGGTCATCATCTTGTCGCTCCTCATCTCGAACCGCGCGGATCGCTGCGGCCGTGGCGTCGATCGAAATTGCCGGCGCGTTGTGCAGCCGCAGTCCTGGTGACCACGACGGACGAAACGACCGACGCAGCAAGGCCGGCCCAGCAAGGCCGGCGCGGCAAGGGGGTGGACCGCCATGCGGCATCCCATCCCGTGACCGATCCGTCGGGAAGTGTCGAGGCCAACGGCAGGCACTCGGCCATCTTCCCCCGCCATCTTCCCCCGCCATCTTCCCCCGCCAGGCCCACGCATCCCGGCGCGGGGGCGGATCCGCGAAGGATCCACCGGACATGACACCACGGCCCGCGCCCTCTGGCGCCTCACCACCGCCCCCGGGACAGCTTCCCGTTTCAGGACAGGATCCGGGATACGCCCGAGACAGCTCAAAACAAGTGGAAAAAATGCGTTGACCATGACGGGAAGCTCCCGCGCCGCCGTGTCGGAGCCGGCGAAGCGGCGGCCGGGCGGGCGCGCCTGTGACCAGGGTGGAAAAGGGCGGCGCCGGCAAAATTCCGCCAAAAACAAGGGAATCCCGGGCGGAAAATCGCCCTTGGCGAGAGCGGGCGTGATTCAGGCTCGCGCTTGGGATGTGCGCGCGGTTCCCTCGATCCGGCCGGCGAGGCGGCCTTTGCGGAGATGAAAAACCGGCGGTATGGTTAACACGGCCGCGCAGAAACTGACGTCAAAACGACCGGTTTCGGCTGCTGCTGCTGTTTCCTCAGCAGAATCGAACAGGTCTGCCCCGCGGCGATTCGAAAATCGCCCCCGATTCGCGCCGGCCCGATTCGCACCCGCCCGATTCGCATCGGCCAGATTCGCACCGGCCCGATTCGCACCGGCCCGATTCACACCGAAAGCATGGGTCCGGGATGGTGCGGGTGGTCGGGATCGAACCGACACTCCTTGCGGAACCGGATTTTGAGTCCGGCGCGTCTGCCAATTCCGCCACACCCGCATCGGCCGCCAGCCCCGGCGGCGCCGGTCCGGGCCGCTGTGGTGTGCCGCCCGGTTTCCGGCTGCTGCTCTAGCGCAGCGGGCCGGGTCTGGCAAGCGGCGCGATGCCGGTCACAGGCTTTGCGCCGCGAAGGTGTCGCAGCTTGCGATGTCGCCGGACTCGTAGCCGCGGCGGAACCACGCCTCGCGCTGCTGCGAAGTGCCATGGGTGAAGGTGTGCGGCATCGGCACCCGCCCGGCGCTGCGCTGAAGCGTGTCATCCCCGATGCGGCGGGCGGCGTTCATCGCCTCGGCGATGTCGCCGGGCTCGATGCTGCCGAAGCGGTCCCCGGCATGGGCGGCGAACACGCCCGAAAGACAGTCGGCCTGCAGTTCCACCCGCACGGAAATGGCGTTGGACCGCGCCTCGCCGGCCGAGGAGCGCGCCCGGCTCGCCTCGCGCAGAATGCCGAGCTCGTCCTGCACGTGATGCGCGACCTCATGCGCCACCACATAGGCCGCCGCGAAATCGCCGCCCGCGCCAAGCTGCCGCTCCAGCGTGTCGAAGAAGGCGGTGTCGAGATAGACCTTCTGGTCGGAGGGGCAGTAGAACGGCCCCGTCGCGCCCGAGGCGCCGCCGCAGGGCGAGGCCGTCACGCCCTTGAACAGCACCAGCGTCGCCGGGGCGTAGCTGCCACCGGCCTCGGCGAAGATCCCGGCCCACACCTCCTCGGTGTCGGCGAGGGTGACAGAGACGAACTCGCCGATCTGCCTGTCCGCCCCGGTCAACTCGGCCCCGGTCAGCTCGGCCTCGGTCAGCTCGGCCTCGCCCTGGCTCCAGCCGCCGCCCCCGCCGGCGCCGGTCAGAAGCGGGGTCACATCGACGCCGAGCGCCCAGCCGACCAGCACCAGCGCGACGAGGCCGAGCCCGCCGATCCGGACGCCGCCGCCGCCCATGCGCGCGCCCGACCGGCGGCGATCCTCGATATTGCTGCTGCCGCGCCGTCCTTGCCATCTCATGCCGGTGGTCCCCCTTGTGCCCGCTGCCGAAACCGGATCCGGCGAACGCGTGGCAAGTGCCGGTCCGACCCTGATGCCCGCCTGCCCCGCGCCCGCCCGCCTGCCCCCGCGCGCCAGTGCTGCCAGCGCTGCCAGTCGGGCGCCCGGGGAAATGCGCGGCGAGGGCTTGCGGTTCCCGTGGCGGCGCAAGGAGGCGGCGGCGCAAGGCGGCGGCGGCGCTTGACCTCGGGCCGCGTGCGGGGCCAATGATGCGTGGGCGGGACCGGCAGGGGCATCATGCGACAGGGCACATTCGGACGGAGGCGGCTGGCGCGGATGCGACGGCGCCTGACGCGCAGCGCGCTTGCGGCATTCGCGGCGGCGGGATCCGCGGCGCTGCTGGCGGGGGCGCTGGTCTTCCAGGCGCTTGGCTATGCGCCCTGCCCGCTCTGCCTGTGGCAGCGCTGGCCCCATCTCGCCGCCATCGCCATCGGCGTGCTGGCGGTGTTCATCCCGCGCCGCGGGCTGCTGTGGCTCGGCGCGCTTGCCGCCGCCACCTCGGGGGCGATCGGCCTCTATCACACGGGGGTGGAGCGCGGCTGGTGGCAGGGGCCGAGCAGTTGCACCGCCTCGACCGTGCGGGGCCTGTCGTCGGGCGAGCTGCTGAACCAGATCATGGCCGCGCCGCTGATCCGCTGCGACGAGGTGGCATGGCAGATGCTGGGCCTGTCGATGGCAAGCTGGAACCTGCTGGCCAGCCTTGCGCTGGCCGGGGTCTGGCTCTGGGCCGCCGCGCGCCCCGCCTGACGCTTTCGCCCCGCCTGACGCTTTCGCCCGGCGCGACTCTGGCGCCGGGCGCGCGCCGTCAGTGCAGCGTGAACTCCCCGACCACGTTGCGCCATTCCCCCGGGCCGATCAGCTTGCGATGCGTGAAGCGGACGGAATGCAGCGGCCCCTCGATCTGTTCCTGCCAGAACTCGATGAAGCGGAACAGCTGCGGGTAATCGGGCGCAAGGTCATAGTCCTGCCAGATGAAGCTGTTGAGCACGCTGCGGTAGTCGGGCATCCGGTAGTAAAGCTCGGCCGTGGTCAGCCCGTAGCCGCGCAGCATCAGCTCGGTTTCGGGCGCGGGGCCCGAGGGCCGGTGCGCGCGGGGGCGGGGTTCCGGGGCGGGGGTCTTGTGCATGTCATGCCTCCTGACGTTTCTTCTGCGAAAAACTCTGCCACAGCCGCGTTAAATTTCAACGAAAACAGTGTGTTGTCACTCAAGGCAGGTGGCTGCCGAAGCGGTGGCCTTCCGCGCCCGGCATTGCACGCGGCGGAGGCGATGGGCTATAGTCCCGCGCAACCAGATCTGGACAGACGGAACAGGCGGACAGCAACGTGAACGATACCCCGGAACCACCTGACAACATGGACGAAAAGCCGTTCCGCATGGCGCATGACGGCCCGCAGGTGTCCATCGCCGGGGAGATGCGCACCGCCTATCTCGACTACGCGATGAGCGTGATCGTCAGCCGCGCGATCCCCGATCTGCGCGACGGGCTGAAGCCGGTGCACCGGCGCATCCTGTTCGCGATGCACGAAACCGGCAACACCCACGACAAGCCCTACCGCAAGTCCGCCCGCCCGGTCGGCGACACGATGGGCAAATACCACCCCCATGGCGACGCCTCGATCTACGACGCGCTGGTGCGGATGGCGCAGCCCTTCTCGATGTCGCTCAAGCTGCTGGACGGGCAGGGAAATTTCGGGTCCATGGACGGCGACAGCGCGGCGGCGATGCGCTATACCGAGGTCAGGATGGACAAGGCCGCCGCCATGCTGCTGGCCGATATCGAGAAGGACACCGTCGATTTCCAGGACAACTATGACGGCAAGGACCGCGAACCCACGGTGCTGCCGGCGCGGTTCCCGAACATGCTGGTCAACGGCGC
>DIVD01000034.1 GCA_002423245.1 Rhodobacteraceae bacterium UBA6141 | reverse complement strand
ACCTGGCTGCCGGACGCGATGGAGGGCCCGACCCCGGTTTCGGCGCTGATCCACGCGGCGACGATGGTGACGGCGGGCGTGTTCCTGGTCTGCCGGATGTCGCCGCTGTACGAATACGCGCCGGACGCCAAGATGTTCATCATCTATATCGGCGCCTCCACCGCCTTCTTCGCCGCCACCGTCGGGCTCGTGCAGAACGACATCAAGCGGGTGATCGCCTATTCCACCTGTTCGCAGCTTGGCTACATGTTCGTGGCGGCGGGCGCGGGCGTCTATGGCGCGGCGATGTTCCACCTGCTGACCCATGCCTTCTTCAAGGCGATGCTGTTCCTCGGCGCGGGCTCGGTCATCCATGCGATGCATCATGAACAGGACATGCGGAACTATGGCGGGCTGCGCAAGAAGATCCCGCTGACCTTCTATGCGATGCTGATCGGCACGTTGGCGATCACCGGCGTCGGCATTCCGCTGACCGAGATCGGCTTTGCCGGATTCCTCTCGAAGGACGCGATCATCGAGAGCGCCTATGCCAGCGGCGTCGGCTATGCCTTCTGGCTGCTGGTGATCGCGGCGATGTTCACCTCGTTCTATTCCTGGCGGCTGATGTTCCTGACCTTCTGGGGCAAGCCGCGGGGCGATCATCACGCGCATGACCACGCGCATGAAAGCCCGATGGTGATGCTGATCCCGCTGGGGGTGCTGGCGCTTGGCGCGGTGTTCTCGGGGATGGTCTGGTATGGCAGCTTCTTTGGCGAGCACGACAAGGTGACGCGCTTCTTCGGAATGGCGCACGAGGCCGAGGCCGCCGAGGCGGAGACTGCGGCCGAGACTGCGGGGGAAACTGCGGCCGAGACTGCCGGCGCTGTTGCGACCGGGGGTGCCGAAACACCGGCCGCAACCGCGAGCGCCGAAGCCGCGCCCGAGGCCGCGCCCGCCCCCGAGGCTGCCCCGGCAGCCGGGGCCGGACATGCCGCCGCAGCCGCGGATGCCGCCCTTGCTCCGGTCGGCGCGATCTACATGCATCCCGACAACCATGTGATGGACGATGCGCACCATGCGCCGGTCTGGGTCAAGGTCTCGCCCTTCGTCGCGATGCTGATCGGCCTCGTCACCGCATGGATGTTCTACATCCGCGACCCCTCGCTGCCCGGCCGCCTCGCGGCGGTGCAACCCGCGCTCTACCGCTTCTTGCTCAACAAGTGGTATTTCGACGAGATCTATGACGTGCTGTTCGTGCGGCCGGCAAGATGGCTGGGCGGCTTCCTGTGGCGGCGCGGCGACGGCGAGGTGATCGACGGGGCGGTCAACGGCGTGGCGATGGGCATCATCCCGTTCTTCACCCGGCTCTCGGCGCGGGCGCAGTCCGGCTATCTCTTCCACTATGCCTTCGCCATGGTGATCGGCATCGCGGTGCTGATCACCTGGATGACGCTCTCGGGCGGCGCTGAATAAGGGGGCGCGCGAACACATGGAAAACCTGCTGTCCATCATCACCTTCACCCCGCTGGTCGCGGCGCTGATCCTTGCCGTGTTCCTGCGGGGCGAGGACAAGGCCGCGCAGTCCAACGCGAAATGGGTGGCACTGGTCGCCACGACGGTGACCTTCCTCGTGTCGATCTTCCTGATCGCCGGCTTCAACCCCGAGGATACCGGCTTCCAGTTCGTCGAGGATCACGACTGGATCATGGGCCTGCGCTACAAGCTCGGCGTCGATGGCATCTCGGTGCTGTTCGTGATGCTGACCACCTTCCTGATGCCGCTGACCATCGCCGCCTGCTGGAACGTGGAAACCCGCGTCAAGGAATACATGATCGCCTTCCTGGTGCTGGAAGGGCTGATGATCGGCGTGTTCGTGGCGCTGGATCTGGTGCTGTTCTACCTCTTCTTCGAGGCGGGGCTGATCCCGATGTTCCTGATCATCGGCATCTGGGGCGGCAAGGACCGGATCTATGCCGCCTTCAAGTTCTTCCTCTATACCTTCCTCGGCTCGGTGCTGATGCTGGTGGCGATGATCGCGATGTATGTCGATGCCGGCACCACCGACATCGTGCAATTGCTGCGGCACGACTTCGCGCATGACGCCCTGGGGATTGCCGGGTTCCAGATCGCGGGCGGGATGCAGACGCTGCTGTGGCTGGCCTTCTTCGCCAGCTTCGCGGTCAAGATGCCGATGTGGCCGGTGCATACCTGGCTGCCCGATGCCCACGTTCAGGCGCCGACCGCCGGATCCGTGGTGCTGGCCGCGATCCTGCTGAAGATGGGGGGCTATGGCTTCCTGCGCTTCAGCCTGCCGATGTTCCCGGTCGCCTCCGACATGCTGGCGCCGCTGGTGCTGTGGCTCTCGGCGATTGCCATCGTCTATGCCAGCCTTGTCGCGCTGGCGCAGTCCGACATGAAGAAGCTGATCGCCTATTCCTCGGTCGGGCACATGGGCTATGTGACGATGGGCATCTTCGCCGCGAACCAGCAGGGCCTCGATGGCGCGATCTTCCAGATGGTCAGCCACGGCTTCGTGTCGGGCGCGCTGTTCCTCTGCGTGGGCGTGATCTACGACCGGATGCACACGCGCGAGATCGACGCCTATGGCGGGCTCGTGAACAGGATGCCGGCCTATGCGCTGATCTTCATGTTCTTCACGATGGCGAATGTGGGCCTGCCCGGCACCTCGGGCTTCGTGGGCGAGTTCCTGACGCTGGTGGGCATCTTCCAGGTCAACACCTGGGTTGCCGCCGTTGCCACCTCGGGGGTGATCCTCTCGGCGGCCTATGCGCTGTGGCTCTATCGCCGGGTGGTGTTCGGCGAGCTGATCAAGGAAAGCCTGAAGTCTATCACCGACATGACCGGCCGCGAGAAGGCGATCTTCGCGCCGCTGGTGGCGATGACCCTGCTGCTTGGCGTCTATCCGCGGCTGGTGACCGATGTCATCGGCCCGTCGGTCACCGCGCTCGTTACCGATTACCATGCGTCGATCCCCGCCGAAGTGGCGGGCTTCGCGGCCAGCCACTGAGGACCGGACCATGATTTCTGCCGATTTCTCCACCGTCCTGCCCGAGGTGCTGCTGGCCGTCTTTGCGATGGCGATGCTGCTGCTGGGGGTCTATGCCGGCAAGGACAGGCTGACCGCCGCGATCACCTGGGCGACGGTCGCCGCGCTGCTGCTGGTGGCCGCCATGGTCGGCTTCGGCGAAGCGGGCAGCGGCAGCGCCTTCGGCGGGCTGGTGATCGACGACGCCTTCGCGCGCTTTGCCAGGGTGACGCTGCTGCTCGCGGCGGCGGCGGTCCTGGCGATGAGCCACGATTACCTCGAACGGCGCGACATGGGGCGGTTCGAATACCCGGTGCTGATCGCGTTGTCGGTCGTGGGCATGATGATCATGGTCTCGGCGGGCGACCTGATGAGCCTTTACATGGGGCTGGAGCTGCAGAGCCTTGCGCTTTACGTCGTGGCCTCGATCCGCCGCGACAGCGTGAAATCGACCGAGGCGGGGCTGAAGTATTTCGTGCTCGGCTCGCTGTCCTCGGGGCTGCTGCTCTATGGCGCCTCGCTGACCTACGGCTTTGCCGGAACCACCTCGTTCACGGGGATCGTGGCCGCGCTGCAGGGCAGCGAGGCGATCCCGCTGGGGCTGCTCTTCGGCATGGTGTTCCTGATCACCGGCGTCGCCTTCAAGGTCTCGGCGGTGCCGTTCCACATGTGGACGCCCGATGTCTATGAAGGCGCGCCGACGCCGGTGACGGCCTTCCTCGCCACCGCGCCGAAGGTGGCGGCGATGGCGCTGTTCGCGCGGCTGGTCCATGCCGGGTTCGGCCCGGTGGCGGGCGACTGGAGCCAGATCGTCGCGCTGCTGTCGGTCGCCTCGATGTTCCTCGGCTCCATCGCCGCGATCGGCCAGCGCAACATCAAGCGGCTGATGGCCTATTCGTCCATCGCCCACATGGGTTTCGCGATGATGGGCCTTGCCGCCGGAACGCAGGCGGGCGTGCAGGCGATGCTGCTCTACATGGCGATCTATGTGACGATGAACATCGGCACCTTCGCCTTCATCCTGTCGATGAGCCGCGACGGCCAGCCCGTCACCGACATTTCCGCGCTGAACCTCTATGCGCGGCGCGAGCCTGCGAAGGCGATGGCGATGCTGGTGCTGATGTTCAGCCTTGCCGGGGTGCCGCCGATGCTGGGCTTCTTTGCCAAATACGGCGTGCTGATGGCGGCGGTCGGCGCGGGCATGGGCTGGCTTGCGGTGCTGGGGGCCATCGCCTCGGTGATCGGGGCGTTCTATTACCTGCGGCTGGTCTTCTACATGTATTTCGGCACCGAGACCGAGGTGCTGGACACGCGGATGCCGGCGGTGCAATGGCTGCTGCTGATCGCATCGGCCGCGATCATGGTGGTGGGCGTCGTCAACATGTTCGGTGTCGAGGGTGCCGCGGCGCTGGCGGCAGAAGCGCTTGTCCGCTAGGGATCCCGGCGGCTGGCCCGAGGGCGTGGCGCGCCATGTCCTGCCCGAAGTGGACAGTACCAATGCCGAGGCGGCGCGCCTTGCCCCGCAGCTGACGCAGCCCACCTGGATCCTCGCGCTGCGCCAGACGGCGGGCCGCGGCCGACGGGGGCGCGTCTGGCAGGATCCGCCCGGCAACCTTGCAGCGACCCTGGTGATGCGCCCGCCGGGCGGCGTGCAGCAGGCGGCGCTGCGCAGCTTCGTCGCCGCGCTGGCGCTGCACGAGGCGCTTGGCGCCGTGATCGGCCCCGCCGGCAGGCTGGCGCTGAAATGGCCCAATGACGTGCTGCTCAATGGCGGCAAGGTCGCGGGAATATTGCTGGAAAGCCTGGGCGGCGGCGGCCCGGGGCAGGGCGCAGGGCAGGGGGCGGGGCAGGGCGAGGTTCGGCTTGCCATCGGCATCGGCATCAACCTTGCGGCGGCGCCCGAGGCCGCGGGGCTCGACCCCGTCACCGCGCCGCCGGTCTCTGTCGCGGGCGAGACAGGCTTGCGGGTCGCGCCCGAGGAGATGCTGCCCCCCCTCGCCGCCGCCTTCGCGCGGTGGGAGGCGCAGCTCGTGACCTTCGGCTTCGGCCCGATCCGTACGGCCTGGCTCGCCCGGGCCGCGCGCATCGGCCAGACCATCACCGCACGCACCATGACCGAGACGGTCGAGGGCCGGTTCGAGACCATCGACGACAGCGGCGCGCTGGTGCTGGCCACGCCGCAGGGCCGCCGCAGCCTGGCGGCCGCCGACATCTATTTCCCGGCGCAGGCCAGCTAGGCAGAGGAGGAGGCGACATGCTGCTGTGCATCGACTGCGGCAACACCAACACGGTGTTCTCGATCTGGGACGGCCACAGTTTCCTCGATACCTGGCGCATCGCCACCGACCATCGCCGCACGGCGGACGAGTATTTCGTCTGGCTGTCCACGCTGATGGCCCTGAAGAAGATCACCGCCGACGTGACCGACGTGATCATCTCCTCGACCGTGCCGCGGGTGGTGTTCAACCTGCGCGTGCTGTGCAACCGCTATTTCGACACGCGCCCGCTGGTGGTGGGCAAGCCGGAATGCGCGCTGCCGGTGGCGCCGCGCGTCGACGAGGGCACCACGGTCGGGCCGGACCGGCTGGTGAACACGGTGGCCGGCTTCAACAAGTTCGGCGGCGACCTGATCGTGGTGGATTTCGGCACCGCGACCACCTTCGACGTGGTGGACATCGACGGCGCCTATATCGGCGGGGTGATCGCGCCGGGCGTCAACCTCAGCCTCGAGGCGCTGCACATGGCGGCGGCGGCGCTGCCGCATGTCGATGTGACGAAACCGCAGACCGCAATCGGCACCAACACCGTCGCCTGTATGCAGTCGGGGGTGTACTGGGGCTATATCGGCCTTGTGGAAGGCATCGTGCGCCAGATAAGGATCGAGCGCGAACGCCCGATGCGGGTGATCGCCACCGGCGGCCTTGCCCCGCTGTTCGCACAGGGGTTCGACCTCTTCGACGCGGTGGATGACGAGTTGACGATGCAGGGGCTGGTCCTGATACACACGTACAACGCGGCACTGGAGACGGCATGAGCAAGACGGACCGGCTGATATATCTGCCCCTCGGCGGCGCCGGCGAGATCGGCATGAACGCCTATGTCTACGGCTACGGGCCGGAGGGGCGCGAGCGGCTGATCCTAGTCGACATGGGCGTCACCTTCCCCGACATGGACAGCAGTCCCGGCGTCGATCTGATCATGCCGGACCTGTCCTGGCTGGCGGCGCGCGCCGACCGGCTGGAGGCGATCTTCATCACCCATGCGCATGAGGACCATGTCGGCGCGGTGGGGCATCTGTGGCCGCGGCTGAAGGCGCCGATCTACGCGCGCAAGTTCACCGCCGCGATCGCCCGGCTGAAGCTGGAGGATCAGGGCGTTCCGACCGATGCGCTGAACATCGTCGCCGCCCGCCCGCATGTGGTGGAGGCGGGCCCCTTCCGCGTGCAGTTCGTGCCGGTCAGCCACTCCATCCCCGAAAGCTCGGCGCTGGTGATCGACACGCCGGCGGGCCGGATCATGCATTCGGGGGATTTCAAGCTCGACGGCAGCCCGGTGGTGGGCGAGCCCTTCAACCCGCAGGAGTGGTTCGACATCGCGCACGAAGCGCCGATCCACGCGATGATCTGCGACAGCACCAACGTCTTCAGCCAGCATCCGGGCCGGTCCGAGGCGCTGCTGGCCGACCCGCTGCGCGATCTGGTGGCGGGATCGAAAGGCATGGTGGTGGCGACGACCTTCGCCTCCAACGTCGCGCGGCTGAAAACGCTGGCCGAGGCGGGCGAGGCGGCGGGCCGTTCGGTCTGCATGCTGGGCCGGGCAATGAAGAAGATGCTGACCGCAGCGGTGGAAACCGGCGTGCTGACCGACTTCCCGCCGATTGTCACGCCCGAGCAGGCCGCGCAGATCGGGCGCGACAACCTGATGCTGATCGTGACCGGCAGCCAGGGCGAGCGCCGCGCCGCATCCGCGCAGCTCGCGCGCGGGCGCTATCTGGGGCTGGCGCTGAAAGAGGGGGACACGTTCCTGTTCTCCTCCAAGACCATTCCGGGCAACGAACGCGGCGTGATCCGCATCATGAATGCGTTCTCGGAAATGGGCGTCGACGTGATCGACGATAACGGCGGGCTCTACCACGTGTCGGGCCATGCCAACCGCCCCGATCTCGAGGCGGTGCATGACCTGATGAAGCCCGCCATGCTGATCCCGATGCATGGCGAGCACCGGCACCTGCGCGAGCATGTGAAGCTGGCGATGTCGAAGGGCATCGCCGCCGAGGTCGCGACCAACGGCACCATGGTCGATCTGACGCAGGGCCGCCCCGAGATCGTGGAACATGTCGAGACGGGGCGGATCTATCTCGACGGCGCGGTGCTGATCGGCGCGATGGACGGGGTGGTGCGCGACCGGATCCGCATGGCGCTGAACGGGCATGTGCTGGCGACGATCATCGTGGACGAGGATGACGTGCCGCTTGGCGATGCCTGGGTGGAGATCATGGGCCTGCCCACGGTCGGCCGCAATGGCGCGTCGCTGGCCGATACGCTCGAGGCCGATCTGGCGGAATTCCTGGACCGGGTGGATGCCAGGACCGTCGCCAATGACGACAGGATGGACGAGGCGATCCGCCGACTGGTGCGGCAGGTCGCGGTCGAGGAGATCGGCCGCAAGCCGGAAGTGACGGTGGTGATCAGCCGGCTGATGGCCGACTGACGCCCGGGGTGCAACTGACG
>DIVD01000045.1:77206-88915 GCA_002423245.1 Rhodobacteraceae bacterium UBA6141 | reverse complement strand
ACAGCGGGGGCCGGAACAGCGGGGGGCTGTCTGCCCCCCGCACCCCCCGAGGATATTTTTCCAGCAAGAAGAAGCGGCCCCGCGCTCAGTGGCGGCCCACTGGCGGCCCACTGGCGGCTCAGTGGCGGCTGTTCCAGAGCCGGTCGCCCGAGATGTGCCGGGCGGTGACGATGCGCAGGCCGCCGCCCGCCTCGGGCCAGATCGCCAGCGCGCCGCTGCGGCGCAGGCGGCGCCGGTCCCACAGATCGCAGCCCTGCGGGGCCGAGGCCCGTGCCGCGGCCCACCCCTCGGGCGCGTCCCCGGCCAGGATGACCAATGCCCCGTCCGAGCAGGCGGCGGGCAGCGCCCCGGCGGCGGCCTTGCCGGACAGTTGCCGGATCGGCACGCCGCCCAGCACCGCCTCGCGCGCGGTCCTGGGGCCGGTGAAGCCGGGGCGGGCGGCGGCCTGGTCCTGCGCGGCAAGATCGCCATCATCCTCCAGCCAGCCCTGCGCGACGAAACCCGCGCCCCTGGGTTGCGACAGTGCCCGCCCCTCCGGCCCCAGCAGCCCCAGCAGCGCGCCATCGCCCGATACCAGCAGCGGCGGCCGGCCGGAGCCCGCCCAGAGCAGCGCCGAAAGCGCCAGCGCGCCAGCGCCCGTCCAGCGCGGCGGCCCGCGCGCCAGCACCGCCACCAGCGCGCCCGCGGCCATCAGCGCCAGCACCCCGGCGGGCGGGCCGGGCACCGCGACCACCGCGCCGTCCAGCCCCGCCACCCAGTCCGAGACCCACAGGATCCAGCGGCAGCCGATCTCCATCACCCACAGCGCCGCGCCGGCAAGGCCGAGCGGCGCCAGCACCGCCGCGATCACCCCCGCCGGCATCACCAGCGTGCCCATCACCGGCACCGCCAGCAGGTTCGCAAGCAGCCCATACTCCGCCATCCGGTTGAAATGCGCCGCCGCGATCGGCGCCGTCGCCAGCCCCGCCGCCAGCGAGGACAGCAGCAGCCCCGCCACCGGGCGCAGCGGCGCGGGCAGATGGCCCTGCACCGCCTGCCAGGGCCTCCAGGCCAGGATCAGCGCGGCGGTGGCGCCAAAGGACATCTGGAAACCCGGCTCGGTCAGGCTTTCGGGCTCGCGCAGCAGCAAGATCACCGCCGCCACCGCGACCGATCGCAGCGAGATCGCCCGCCGGTCCACCAGCACCGCCAGCAGCATCACCGCGGCCATCACATAGGCCCGCTCCGTCGCCACGTTGGCGCCCGCAAGCCACAGATAGGCGGTCGCGGCCAGCAGCGCCGCGCCCGCCGCCAGCTTCTTCACCGGCAGCCGCAGCGCCAGGGCCGGCAGCAGCGCGAGCCCGTAGCGCAGCGTGGCGAAGACGAAGCCCGCCAGCATCCCCATGTGCAGGCCGGAGATCGAGATGATGTGAAAGAGGTTCGACGCCCGCATCGAGGCGTTGGTCTCTGCCGTGATGCCCGAGCGGTCGCCGGTCATCAGCGCCGAGGCGAAGGCGCCCGCCTGCCCCTCGATCCGCGCCTGGATCGCGCCCGACACCCGCATCCGCACCCGGTGCGCGGCAAGCCCCCAGGCATCGGGTGCGGGCGGTTCCAGCACCAGCATCGGCGCGCGGGTATAGCCGACCGCGCCGAGGCCCGAGAACCAGGCGAGGCGCTGGAAGTCGAAGCCTCCGGGGGCCACCGGGCCCTCGGGCGGCGCGAGATGGGCGGTGAGGATCACCGTCAGCCCCGGCTCGGGCGGGGTATGCGACTGATCGCCATGCAGCGCCACCCGCACCCGCGCGGGGGTGCGCCCGGGCGGCACGTCGCGCAGCACCACGCGGTCCAGCGTCACGCGGATCTGGTCGGACCAGGAGCGGTCGATCCCGACGATGCGGCCCTCGACCGGCCCGTAATAGCGGAAGGGCAGCACCGGTTCGGCGACGGCATGGCCCCGCGCCCCGGCCAGCAGGAAGCCCGCCAGCACCAGCGTCAGCGCCGCGGCGGGGATCTGCGCCATCTCGGGCCCGCGCGCCCGGATCATCGCGGCGGCGGCGAGGCCGAGCGTCACCGCGGCATAGACCGGGGGGCCGGGTTCGGCGGCCAGCGAGAACCACGGCCCGATGCCGAGCGCGAGGCACAGCGGCACCCAGACGAACAGATCGCCCCGCGCGCCCGAGAGCTGCATCAGCGGGCGCGCGATCCAGCCGCCGGCCCGCGCGGCTAGGCCCGCAAGGCCGCCGCCCTGCGCCGCGGCTGCCGCCCCCGTTGCTGGCGCTGCGATCCGGCCCACCTTGTTTCCCCGCCCGTCCTTGCCTAGAGAACCGGCAAAGGCTAGCCGCCACATGGTTTCCGAAAGGTTAACACCTCCGAAAGGTTAACACCGATGTCGTCCACCGCCCCCGTCGTCACCCGCTTCGCGCCCTCGCCCACCGGCTATCTGCATATCGGCGGCGCGCGCACCGCGCTTTTCAACTGGCTCTATGCGCGTGGGCGTGGCGGCAGGTTCCTGCTGCGGATCGAGGACACCGACCGCGAACGCTCCACCCCCGAGGCGACGGCGGCGATCCTGAAGGGGCTGACCTGGCTCGGGCTCGACTGGGATGGCGAGCCGGTCAGCCAGTTCGCGCGCAAGGACCGCCATGCCGAGGTCGCGCGCCAGATGCTGGCGCGCGGCGCCGCCTACAAGTGCTTCGCAACGCAGGAGGAGATCGCGGCCTTCCGCGCCGCCGCCGAGGCCGAAAGACGCTCCACCCTGTTCCAGAGCCCCTGGCGCGACGCGGATCCCTTCAGCCACCCCGATGCGCCCTTCGTGATCCGCCTGAAGGCACCGCGCAGCGGTGCGACGGTGATCGCGGATGCCGTGCAGGGCGAGGTGACCTTCGGCAACGACCAGCTTGATGACATGGTGATGCTGCGCTCGGACGGCACACCCACCTACATGCTGGCGGTGGTGGTGGACGATCACGACATGGGGGTGACGCATGTGATCCGCGGCGACGACCATCTGACCAACGCCGCCCGGCAGGTGCAGATCTATCGCGCCATGGGCTGGGATCTGCCGGTCTTCGCGCATATCCCGCTGATCCACGGGCCGGACGGCAAGAAGCTGTCGAAACGCCACGGCGCCATCGGGCTCGAGGAATATCAGGCGATGGGCTATCCGGCGGCGGGGATGCGCAACTACCTGGCCCGGCTGGGCTGGAGCCATGGCGATGACGAGTTCTTCACCGATGCGCAGGCGCGCGAGTGGTTCGACCTCACGGGCATCGGGCGCGCGCCGGCGCGGCTCGATTTCAAGAAGCTCGAAAACCTTTGCGGCCAGCATATCGCGGCCTCCGAGGATGCGGCGCTGGTGGCCGAGATCGAGGCCTATCTGGAGGCGGCGGGCAAGCCCGGGCTTGACGAGGCGCAGCGCACAGGGCTTGTGCGCGCGATGTTCTGCCTGAAGGAACGGGCGAAAACCTTCCCAGAACTGCTGGAAAAGGCCCATTTCGTGCTGGGTTCGCGCCCGTTCGCGCCGGACGCCGCGGCGGCGAAGGCGCTCGACCCCGCCTCCCGCCGGCTGCTGGCGGAATTGACGCCGCAGTTGCAAAATGCTAGCTGGACGCGCGAGGATTTGGAGGCCAAGGTGGCCGAGGTCGCCGCCGCCCACGGCATCGGACTGGGCAAGATCGCAGCTCCGCTTCGGGCGGCCCTTGCTGGACGGACAGTCACCCCGAGCGTCTTTGACATGATGCTTGTCATCGGTCAGCAAGAGACGCTCGCGCGCCTGTCCGACGCGACGCGCTGAGGCCCGCGCCCCGGCCTTGCAGATCTTTCGGCTGGCCCCGCCCCGGGCCGAGCCGCTCATGTGGAGAGGGACTGAGATGGCAGAAACCAAGAGAACGGCGACGCTGAGCATCGACGGGCAGAGCTATGAGCTTCCGGTGATGTCGCCGACCGTCGGCCCCGACGTGCTGGACATCCGCAAGCTTTACGCCGAGGCGGACGTGTTCACCTACGATCCCGGCTTCACCTCGACCGCGGCTTGCGACTCCACGATCACCTATATCGACGGCGACAAGGGCGAGCTGCTGTATCGCGGCTATCCGATCGAACAGCTGGCCGACCAGTCGCATTTCCTGGAAGTGTGCTACCTGCTGCTCTACGGCGATCTGCCGAATGCCGCGCAGCTCGAGGATTTCGAAAGCCGCGTCACGCACCACACGATGGTGCATGAACAGATGCACAACTTCTTCCGCGGCTTCCGCCGCGACGCGCATCCGATGGCGACGCTGGTGGGCGTGGTCGGCGCGATGTCGGCCTTCTACCACGACTCGACCGATATCAGCGATCCGTGGCAGCGCGAGGTCGCCTCGATCCGGCTGATCGCCAAGCTGCCGACCATTGCCGCGATGGCCTACAAATACGCGGTCGGCCAGCCCTTCGTCTATCCGAACAACTCGCTCAGCTATGCCGGGAACTTCCTGAACATGTGCTTCTCGGTTCCGGCCGAGGAGTATGTGGTCAACCCGGTGCTGGAAAAGGCGATGGACCGGATCATGATGCTGCATGCCGATCACGAGCAGAACGCATCCACCTCGACCGTGCGCCTTGCCGGTTCCTCGGGCGCGAACCCCTTCGCGTGCATCGCGGCCGGCATCGCCTGCCTCTGGGGGCCGGCGCATGGCGGCGCGAACCAGGCCTGCCTCGAGATGCTCAAGGAAATCGGCACCGTGGACCGCATTCCCGAATATGTCGCCAAGGCCAAGGACAAGACTTCGGGCTTCCGCCTGATGGGCTTTGGCCACCGGGTCTACAAGAATTTCGACCCGCGCGCCAAGGTGATGAAGGAAAGCGCCGACGAGGTGCTGGGGCTTCTGGGGGTGGAGGACAACCCGCTGCTGCAGGTCGCCAAGGAGCTGGAGCGGATCGCGCTGGAGGACGACTACTTCATCTCGAAGAAGCTTTATCCCAACGTCGATTTCTATTCGGGCATCATCCTCGAGGCGATGGGCTTCCCGACCTCGATGTTCACGCCGATCTTTGCGCTGTCGCGCACGGTTGGCTGGGTCGCGCAGTGGAAAGAGATGATCTCGGACCCGCAGATGAAGATCGGCCGCCCGCGCCAGCTCTATGTCGGCGCGCCGCGCCGCGACTATGCGGAAGTGTCGGCGCGCTGAAGCGCCGGCCATGGCTGGACGTGACGACGGCCGCCCCCCCCGGCGGCCGTCTGGCGTTTGCCTGCAAGGGCCGCCGCGCAGGGCGCAAGGCTGCGTCAGAAGGCGGAACGGCGGGTCACCTGTTCAGGATCTCGTCCAGACGCCGCTGTTCGGCCGCGTCCAGCGCCTGCACGGGCGGCTCGCCCGCCGCGCGCCGGCTGCGCAGGAAGCCAAAGCCGATCCCCAGCCCCGCCAGCAGCATCGCCGGCCCCGCCAGCCACAGGATCAGGTTGCCGCCGCTGGCATCGGGCTGGAACAGCACGTATTCGCCATAGCGCGCGGTCACATAGTCCAGCACCGCCGCGTCGCTGTCGCCGGCCAGCAGCCGCTCGCGGACCAGCAGCCGCAGGTCGCGGGCGACGGCGGCATCCGATTCGTCGATGGTCTCCGACTGGCAGACCGGGCAGCGCAGCACCCTGGACAGATCGCGCGCCCGCGCCTCCAGCGCCGGATCGGCCAGCACCTCATCGGGCTGCACGGCGAGCGCCGGAAGCGCGGGCGCCATCAGCAGGGCAAGGATCAGGATCAGCCGCTTCATGCGTCTCATTCCGCCGGGGCCGCCATCGCCGGCGCCGCCCTGCGCGCCCCCGCCGCCACCCGGTAGCGCCGGTCCGACAGGCTCAGCAGCCCGCCAAGCGCCATGGTCAGCGCGCCCCCCCAGATCCAGCCCGCGAAGGGCTTGACATAGGTGCGCACCGCCCAGCCGCCGCCGTCCTGCGCGTCGCCGATCACCAGGTAGAGGTCGCGGAACAGCCCGTTGTCGATATCGGCCTCGGTGGTCGGCATCCCCTGCACCGGGTAGATGCGCTTTTCGGGATGCAGCACCGCCTCCTCCTCGCCGCCGCGCCGCACCGTCAGCGTCGCCATGGTGGAGCGGTAGTTCGGCCCCTGAAGCTCCTCGACCGCGTCCAGCGTGATCTCGTGGCCCGCCACCTCGAAGGGCGCGCCGATCTGCGCGACCCGGATATCCTCGACCTCGTTCCCGGTCAGCAGCGCGATGCCCAGCATGGTGATCCCGAGCCCCGAATGCGCCACCGCCTTGCCCCAGTCGGCGCGCGGCAGCCGCGCCAGCCGGCCGAACCGCGCCGCCGCGCCGCGGCGTGCCTGCCCGGTTCGCGTCCACAGGTCCACCGCCGCGCCCGCCACCAGCCAGACGCCGAGCGCCGCGCCGACCGGCCCCACCGCCGACCGCCCGGTTCCCATCGCATAGGCCAGCAGCCCGGCCGCAACCGCCAGCAGCAGCGCGCCCCGCAAGGGCCGCGCCGCCCTGGCGATGCTGCCGCGCTTCCAGGGCAGCATCGCGCCCACCGGCAGCACGATGGCCAGCAGCACCATGAAGGGCGTGAAGGCCATATCGAAGAACGGCGCCCCGACCGAGAGCTTGCGCCCCCAGGCCATCTCCGCCAGCAGCGGCCAGAGCGTGCCGACGAACACCACCAGCGCCGCGACGGCAAGCAGGATGTTGTTCACCACCAGCGCCGATTCGCGGCTGACCATGCCGAAAACGCCCTTGGCCTGCATCGTGCCCGCCCGCGCGGCGAACAGCGTCAGCGCGCCGCCCAGGAACACGGCCAGGATCATCAGGATGAACACCCCCCGCTCGGGATCGTTCGCAAAGGCATGGACCGAGGTGATCACGCCCGAGCGCACGAGGAAGGTTCCGATCAGCGAAAAGCCGAAGGCCATGATCGCCAGCAGGATCGTCCAGCTTTTCAGCGCCTCGCGCTTTTCCACCACGATGGCGGAATGCAGCAGGGCGCCGGCCAGCAGCCAGGGCATGAAGCTGGCATTCTCCACCGGATCCCAGAACCAGAACCCGCCCCAGCCCAGCTCGTAATAGGCCCACCACGAGCCGAGCGCGATGCCGATGGTCAGGAAGATCCAGGCCGCCAGCGTCCAGGGCCGCACCCAGCGGGCCCAGGCGGCATCGACCCGCCCCTCGATCAGCGCCGCCACCGCGAAGCTGAACGCCATGCTGAGCCCGACATAGCCGAGGTAGAGGAAGGGCGGATGGAAGGCGAGCCCGGGATCCTGCAGCAGCGGGTTCAGATCCTTGCCGTTGAACGGCGGCAGCGCCAGCCGCGTGAAGGGGTTCGAGGTGAAGAGGATGAAGGCCAGGAACGCGACCCCGATCATCGCCTGCACCGCCAGCACCCGCGCGCGCAGGCGCGGCGGCAACTGGTCGCCGAACCACGCCGCCGAAGCGCCGAACAGCGACAGGATCAGCACCCAGAGCAGCATCGAGCCCTCATGGTTGCCCCAGACGCCGGACACCTTGTAGAGCATCGGCTTGTCGGTGTGCGAATTCGCCCAGACCAGTTCCACCGAGAAGTCCGAGGTCACGAAGGCGCGGGTCAGCGCCGCGAAGGCAAGGGCGATGAGCAGGAACTGCACCGTCGCCGCCGGCTTCGCGATCGCCATCCAGCCAGCCCAGCCCCTCTGCGCCCCGATCAGCGGCACCGTCGCCTGCAAGATCGCCACGGCAAAGGCCAGCACCAGCGCGAAATGGCCCAGTTCGGTGATCATGCGGGGGAACCTCCTCGGGTCTGCAGCACCCCGATCATAGGCCCAAGCGCGGGCGGGGCCAAGGAGGATGCGCGGTCGTGTCGCGGCGGGCGCGGGCGATGACGCGGGTTTGGTCAGGCGTGACGGACCATCCGGACAACAGCGCCCGCAGACAGGCAACAGCGCCCGCAGACAAGGCGGCAGGTCAAGCCACATGTGACATGGCTCGAGCCTGCATCACCGGGATCGCAAGGGGTTTCGGTTGTGCTGTCACAACGCCGCCTACATGCCTCCGATCCGCAGCGCCGGCAGCACGCCTTCCTCCTCCGCTTCCGGCGGCTGCGTTCCGGGGCCCGACCCCTGCACGGGGCCCGACCCCTGCGCCGCCATCGGCCGCGCCGCCGCCTCCGGCAGATCGTGCCCTGCGACGCCCGGCGCGGCGGAGGCGGGCGGGTCCCTCTGCGCCGCGGCCTCCTCTTCCGCCAGCAGCCGCACGGCGCGAAAACCGCGGTGCTGGCCCAGCCTCGCGCGCATCAGCAGCCGCCCGCCCGGGCCTTCCAGCCGCATCTGCTCCAGCGCCTCCGGCGCCAGGGGCAGCATCGCGCCGGGGCGCAGCGCGAGGATCTCGCCGATCGGCAGCGTCAGACGCGCCAGCACCGCCTCCAGCTGCGCGGGCGCCGACATCACCGCCTGCTCCAGTTGCGTCTGCCAGCCCGGGGGCTGCGGCGCGCCATCCCCGTCCGGGGGCGCGGCCTCGGCCTCTGCCGCCTCCGCCGCCTCGATCTGCCCCCGCCCCTCTGCCGGCAGCGCCAGCAGCACGCCGCCCTCGCGCGCGGCGCCCTCGCTGCCAAGGTCCAGCACCAGCCTGAACACCCGGTAGCCGGTATCCTCGAGGATCAGCGGCAGCGGGCGCGGGTCGGCGACGAACGAGCCATAGCGGAACCCGCCCGCCCAGATCAGCGCGGCATCGCCCGCCAGCCCGCCCTCGAAGCCGGCAAGCGCCGCGTCGATGAAATCGGCGGCCATCGCGGCATCGGTGCGGGTCGGACGGCGGGTGGCGGGAGGGCTGGCGGAGAGGCGCCCCATCATCCGCATCTCCAGCAGCGCCGAGAGCACGGGCGGCGACAGCGCCATCAGCCCCTGCCCCTCCCGCGGGCCTTCGAGCACCGCCAGCAGCGCCCGGTCCTCCAGCGCCTCGGGCAGGTCGGCCAGCGTCATCCGGGTTTCGCCAACCGAGAGCACGCGCAGCGGCAGCGCCATCAACTCCTGCGCGGCGCGGGCCAGCGCCTGCCCGAGCGCCCTTTCGGGCGTCATCGGGGGGGCGGCGGGCGCCCTGCGCCCGGCCCCGGCCTTGCGGGCCATCACCGTCTGTCCCGCCGCTGCCGTCATTCCTGCGGTTCCTGCCTCCGACCGGCGCGCCCCTTGCGCATGGGCGGCCAAGCCCGACCGTCGCAGATCAGCCTTACCGAAAGGTTTAGCCGGCTGCGGAAGAAGCCGGGGCTCGATCAGGTGCGCGGAACATGCGCCGCTCGCTGCACGGCAACGGCGGGGTAAGGATGCGCGGCACGGGCGAGGCGAGCGGGTCGCAGTTCAGCCGTGTCGGTCCGCAGGCGCGCCTCCCGCGCGGCATCCGCTTCGCAAGAACCGGTTCGCAAGGTCCGGCGGGTGGTCAACGAGGGACTGGCCAGCCTCAACCCCGGGTTCGAGGTGTTGGCTTCGGCCGCCCCTCGATCCCGCCGAAGCGGCTGATCCGGGCGAGCCTGATCCGGATCCCGTTTCCGGCGCTGCGCGCGGCGGTTGTTGGAGCAGATGCAGCAAACCTGCTGTCAGCCCAGATCCCGCAGTTCCGCCAGCAGATCCCGGTTGGCGCAATAGTCGGGCGGCACGGCGCGATCCGCCGCCTCCGCACCCTGGAAGGCGAGGCAGTCGGCGGGGCGGTCGCAGCCACGGCAGCCCGCCACCATGCGCGCGAAATCGCTGCGGGTCAGCAGCCCCTGATGCAGCACCGCATCGAGGGACACGCCCACCCGCGCCGCCATGCCCCGGGCCAGCCACAGATGCGTGCCGACATCGCCCTGCAGTCCCATCGCGCTACTCCCTGCCCGCCGCCCTACTCCCTGCCCGTCGCACCCGCCAGCCGGGCCATCAACCCCGCGTTGCGGCAATAGTCGGGCGGCGCCTCTGCCCCGGTCTCGTGCCGCTCTGCCAGCCAGGCCATGCAGGCCTCGGGGGCGGTGCAGCAGGTGCAGTCCAGCACGGCATCGCGCCAGGCTTCGGATTGCAGCCGCCCCTCGCGCATCGCCTGCGTCAGGTCGAGCCCGAGGGTTTCGGCCATGCGGCTGACCAGCGCGGCATGGCGGTTCAGGGTGCGGGCGTCGCACATGGCACACTCTCCTGCAGATCGGGCGGACCCGGTTGCAGGCGAGGATGCGGCGGCCGGCGGGACGCTTCCATGATCCAGATCAAGCGCCGGGGTGGCGGTCAGAGCGGCCGGCCCTTGCGCAGTTCGGCGACGGTGGCGCGCACGATGTCCAGCCGAGCGGCATTGGGCGGATGGGTGCCGAGGAAGCGGTCGCCGGGATCGGGCAGGCGCGTGAAGAACAGCGCGCCGCGTTCGGGATCGAAGCCCGCATCCCAGGCGATGACCGTGCCAAGCTGGTCGGCCTCCAGTTCGTAATTCTTGGCATAGGCGCGCCCGGCGATGCCCGCGCCGATGTTCTGGGCGCTGCGCACCGTCGCCTCGTCATAGCCATAGGCCGCGGCCAGCCCGCCCAGCAGGATTGCGCCGGTGGTGGCGGTCTGCTGCTGGCGCGGGATATGGCCGGCGATGTGATGCGCGGCCTCGTGCCCCATCACGAAGGCCAGTTCGTCCACATTGCGAACCTCGGCGATCAGCGGCAGGTTGAAGGCGACGATCGGCCGGCCGGCTTCGTCCAGCGTCTGGAAGGCATTGGGCGCCTGGCCGGGCCGGTCATCGACCACGATCTGATAGTCGCAATTCACGCCGCGGGTGCGCTGAAGGCATTCCGCCTCGATCGCGGGCTCCATCCGGTTCACCACCGACACGAAGTTCTGCGCCGCCTGGCTTGGCGACAGCGCCGGCGAGGGGATCACCGGGTTCGCCTGCGGCACGGCCGGCACCGGGCCGGAGGCGGGCAGCGGCGCGCAGGCGGCCAGCGCCAGAAAGGCGGCGGCCAGCACCGGCATCAACACCGGCATCGGCAGGAAGAACGGGCTGCGCATCACGGGTCTGCTCCTTCGCAGGCCCGTCTCGTGCACGGCGGCTGTCGCTGACGGCGCGGACCTTTCGCGGCAAATTACAGGGGCTTGCGGCGCGGGGGAAGGGGGGGCGCGCAGGGTTCACGCGGGGGTGATGCGTCCTGGGGCCGAGCGGCGGGATCGGGGGGTGCAGTCCCGCCCGAAGACTGGCATCATCGGCTCCAGACCCGGGCGTGGAACGGCGGGCCTGAAACGGAGAGTCCCCATGTTCACCATCGAGCACGATTTCGACGCGACCGTCATCACCCTCGTGGATGAAGGATCGGTCCACCTGCAAGAGGATGTGACGGTGCAGGGCTTCGAGGATTGCGTGACCGTCCAGCAATACGACCCGCGCCGCGACGAGGTGGTGACGATCACCCTGTCGCTGGCGCAGGTGCGCGAGCTTGCCGCATCCCTGAACCTGCCCGAGGGCGTCTACCGGATGAAGACGACGGTGAAGCCGGGCTAGGATGCGCAGGGTCCACGGTCCTGCCGCCCGCAGGCCGTGCAGCGGGACCAGGCGCCGCCCGCGGAGGATGGCGGGCGTTCAGGTATCGCCGGGGATCAGACCCAGCCCGCGCAGGTAGATGCCGATGCCGGCCTCCAGCAGATCCTCGGGCGGGAACGGGGCTCTGGCGCCGGGTGTGCCGCGGGCGAACAGCTCCACCACACCGTGGCTCATCGCCCAGACATGGGCCGAGACCATGCTGGCGGGCGGGCGCCGGCCTTCGGGCAGATGCTGGCTCAGCGCCTCGGCGGC
>DIVD01000045.1:0-77182 GCA_002423245.1 Rhodobacteraceae bacterium UBA6141 | reverse complement strand
CGCCGCGCGAAGGCGAGATAGGCGCGCCCCGTCGCCTCGAAGGCCGCAAGGGTCGAGGGCTTGCCGCCGTTCCAGGCGTGCTCCATCAGATCGGCGAAGATGCCGAAGCCCTGACGCGCGCATTCGGCGATCAGCTCCTCGCGCCCGGCAAAGTGGCGATAGACGGCGGCGGGCGTCACCCCTGCCGATTTCGCGGCCTCGGACAGGGTGAAGCCCTGCGGCCCCTGCGCCTCGATCAGGCCGAGCGCGGCCTCGACCAGCGCCTGGCGCAGGTTGCCGTGGTGGTAGCCCTGCTTGGCCATCAGCCGGCGGCGTCCGGCCCGGCCGGGGTGGCCGGCGCCATCACCTCGGGCGGCATGATCTCGGGGCCGCCGCAGATGCTGGTGTCGATGCTGCCGATGGCGTCGAGATCCTTGCCCGGATAGTCCACCGCCAGCAGCAGCGTCTGGATCGCGGCGATGCGGGCGCGGTCCTTGTCATCGGAGAGGATCACCGTCCAGGGCGCCCCCGCCAGATGGCTGAGCGACAGCGTTTCCGAGATGGCGGCGCAATAGGCGTCCCATTTCTTCAGCCCCTCCACGTCGATCCAGCTGAGCTTCCACTGCTTGAGCGGATCCTTCGCGCGGTCGAGGAAGCGGCGCAACTGCTCGGCGCGGCTGACCTCCAGCCAGATCTTGACCAGCGTGATGCCCTCGTCCACCAGCATCCGCTCGAAATCGGGCAGCTGCTGGAAGAAATGCCTGCGTTGCAGCGGGGTGCAGAAGCCGAACACCTGTTCCACCACGCCGCGATTGTACCAGCTTCGGTCGAACAGCGCGATTTCCCCGGCGGCGGGCAGCCGGCCGGCATAGCGCTGGAAATACCATTGCGTCGCCTCGCGCTCGGTGGGTTTGGGCAGCGCGACGATATAGGCGTTGCGCGGGTTCAGGTTCTCGCGCGTCCGCTCGATGGTGCCGCCCTTGCCGGCCGCGTCCCGGCCCTCGAACAGCACCGCGACGCGCCCGCCACTGGCCCGGAGCCCCGCCAGCATCCTCACCAGCTGGATCTGCAACCGATCCATGCGCGCGCCGTACTCCTTGCCGGAGATTTCCGACTTGTAGGGATAGCTCGCAGAGAGGATGTCGTTCCTGCCCGCCGCCTCGATGGCGCGGCGCAGCGGTTTCGGCGCCTCGTTTTCATAGAAGTTCAGGATGTCGGCGACGAAGGGGATCTCGTCCCCGGTCGAGTTGGCGGGCTGGGTCGTGTTGGCGGGCATCGGGTACCTTTGCAGCTTTCGCACCAGTATGGCGATTGCCGTCCCCGCCGCAATGGAGCCTGCACGGACCCCGCCATCAGCGCAGCCCGGCGCGGGCCGCGGCGCGGTCGATGGCGGCGACCACCTCGTCGGGGGCGGCATGGTGGGCCATGTGTCCCACGCCCGGCAGCATCTTCAGCCGGGCCTGCGGCGCGGCCTGCGCCAGCCGCGCCGAGTGGATCCGCGCGCCGACGGTGGTATCGGCCATCCCGTGCACCAGTTCCACCGGCATCGGCAGCGCGGGATAGAGCGGCTCCATCGCCGCCAGTTGCGGCTTCAGCGCCGCCCGCTCGCGCGCATTGACCCGCAATGTCGTGCGCGAGGCGGAAAGCCGCGGGCCGAACCAGTCGGCATATCCCGGAGGCTCCTCCTGCGGCTCGAACACGCTTGCCACCGCGCGCTCGATCATGCCTTCCGGCACCCAGGCGGCGATCAGCGGCACCGCCAGAGCCTGCCCGAGCCTGCTGGAGGTGATGCGGTAGAAGGTCGGCAACCCGCCCTCCCAAGCGTAGCTCGGCGCAGAGACCGGCACCAGCGCCGCCGCCCGGTCCGGCATCGTCACGCCCCAGGCCAGCGCCACCGCGCCGCCATAGCTGTGGCCAAGCACGACGGGCCGGTCCGCGCCCACCACCGCCGCCGCGCCCGCCAGCAGCCGCGCCTGATCGGCAAGGCTTTCCTTGCCCGGCGCCTCGCCGGACCAGCCGAAACCGGGCCGGTCGGGCACGATCACCCGGTAGCGGCCCGCCAGCCTCTGCACGAGGTCGAAGGTGAAATCGCGCCCCGAGCCCGAGGCGCCGTGAATCAGCACCAGGTCGGGGACCGAGCCATCCTCGGGCCCGGCCACCACCATGTGGATCCGCACCCCCTCGATGACCGCGAAGCGCCCCTCGGGCGGCTGGGCGCGCCGGGCATCCGCCTCGCGCGCCGCCGCCCGCCACCAGGTCGCCCCGGCGGCCAGCAGCAGAAGGAGGGCAAGGCTAAGTGCCAATTTTCGCCATGTCGTATTGCGTCGTCTGGTAAATTTCATTGATCCAGTTGCCATAGAGCAGATGTGCGTGGCTGCGCCACCTGTTCAAGGGCGGGCGCGACGGATCGTTCCCCGGATAGTAGTTCTGCGGGACGCTGACGGCTTTGCCGGCCGCAACATCGCGGTCGTATTCCTCTTTCAGCGTGCCGGTGTCATATTCGAAATGGTTGAAGATGTAGAGCGCGCGATGCGCCTCGTCCTGCACGAGGCAGGGGCCGACCTCGTCGGAACCCAGCAGCGTGACCAGCCCCGGCGCGGCGTCGATCTCGTCCTGCCGCATTTCGGTCCAGCGGCTGACCGGGATCACGAAATCATCCGAGAAGCCGCGCAGGAAGGGCGAGGCGGGGGCAAGGTTGCGGTGGCGGAAGCAGCCGAAGGCCTTGGCCGGCAGGATGTGCTTTTTCACGCCGTGGAAGTGCCAGATCATCGCCATCCCGCCCCAGCACACGCCGAAGGTGGAATGCACATGGGTCTGCGTCCAGTCGAAGACCCGCGCCAGTTCGTCCCAATAGGTCACCTCGGCGAAATCGAGATGCTCGACCGGCGCGCCGGTGATGATCAGCCCGTCGAACTTCTCGCCGCTGGCCTCCACCTCGGCGAAGGGGCGGTAGAAGGCCTCCATATGTTCGGCGGCGGTGTTGCGCGTCTCGTGGTCGGTCATGCGGATCAGCTGGAAGTCGATCTGCAGCGGCGTCGCGCCGATCAGCCGGGCGAACTGGTTCTCGGTCTGGATCTTCTTGGGCATCAGGTTCAGCAGCCCGATCCGCAAGGGGCGGATGTCCTGCATCGCCGCCCTGCCCGGCGACATGACCATGACGCCTTCCTTCGACAGGATGTCAAAGGCGGGAAGCGTCTCGGGCAGGGTGATCGGCATGGGGGGCCTCCTTCAGTGCTGGCGGAACGGGTCAGATATGCGGTGCGGGCGGCGCGCTCAAGCCCCTTGCGTCGAGCGCCGCGGCGACCAGATCCACGAAATCCGCGGGGCCCCGCAGGCGGGCCACATCCTCGGCGCGGACCTTCAGCCCCCAGTTCGCGGCCATCGCGGCATAGCGCGGCTGCCGGTGCGCCAGCGCGCGGGCATAGGTCCAGCGCACGAAGGCATCTGGATCGACGGCATCCTCGGCCAGGCCGGTCGTCGCCAGATAGTCCGCCCATGCGGCCTGCAGGAAGGCGGGCTGGTAATACATCGGCTTCGGCGCGCGGTCGAAGCGGCGCAGCAGTTCGGTGGCATGCGCCTCGGACCCCTCGATCCAGATCATCAGCATTTCTTGCGACAGCGCGCTCAGAACCGGGTCCGCGGGATCGTCCGGGTCCACCACCTCGCAGATCGACCCGCCCGAATCGCAGACGAAATTCGCATAGCCGTAGATCTCGCGCGCGCGGCGGGCGAAGTGGCCCGTGTCCAGCAGCGCGGCGATTTCCGCCTGACGGTGCTGCTCCTGCCGCTGCATGTAGTGCGCGAAGGGCAGCCCGCCCCGGGCCGGATCGCCCGGCTTGCCGAGGTAGGTGGACAGCGGCGCCAGATTGTCGAAGGTGATGTTCGAGCCGATATGGACGCTGTCGGTCATCAGCAGCTCGCGCAAGAGCGGCACCTTCATCGCCTCGCGCTTGAAGTTGTCGGCGATGTGCTCGCCCATGTAGCGGGTGCCGATGCGGTAATCGACTGAATAGTGGAACCAGTCGCCGCCATCGCGCAGCAGGTTCGCGAGATGGGTCTTGCCAAGGCCCGACATGCCGAACAGCAGCACCCGCTTTTCCGGGGCCGCCCGCCACTGTGCCGCATTCGCATGGATCATCGCCGTCCCCCGCCCGCCCGTCTGCCGAAGCGCCCCGGGATTTAACCCCGCCGCGCCGGAGGGTCACGGCCTTTCTGCGGTCCGCGCAACCGGGCCAGCGCCCGCCCATCGATCACGATCAGGCCCGAGGCAAGCAGCGCGAAGCCGAGATAGGCGCGCGGCGGCAGGGTTTCGTGGAACATGACCGCACCCAGCACGATGGCAACCGGCGCCACCAGCAGCGTCACGAGGCTGAGGTTCCCTGCCCCCGCCATCTGCATCACCCGGTAATAGATCACATAGGCCCCCGCCGTCGCGATTGCCGACAGGTAGAAGAGCGCGCCCCAGGTCGCCGGGGCCAGCTGCAGCGGCGGCAGCCCCTCCAGCACCAGCGCGGCGGGCACCATCACCACGGATGCGGCGCTGAGCATCCCGGCCGATGCCAGTTCGGGCGGCATGTCTCGGGTCAGCACCCGGCCGAAGGCCCCGGTGAGGGCATAGCTGAGCGCGGCACCAAGGATCGCGAGCTGCCCGGCCGAGCCCGGATCGAACCGCGCCAGCGCGCCGATGCCGATCGCGACCGCGATGCCGGCGAAGCCCAGCAGCACGCCGAGCCCCCTGCGCAGCCCCAGCCGCTCGTCGCGGAACACCGCCGCCGCCACCGCCACCCCCAGGATCGCCGTCGCGGCATTGAGCACCGCCGCCAGCCCCGAATCAATCCGCGTCTGGCCCCAGACGATCAGCGTGAAGGGCAACGCGTTGCCCAGCAGGCCCAGCAGCGCGAACCCCGCCCAGATCCGCGCGCCCCGCGGCAGCGCGATGCCGCGCAGCCAGACCACGCCCCACATCAGCAGCGCGCCCACGAGCAGCCGGAAGGCGACGGTGGTCAGCACCCCGACCTCGACCAGCGCCAGCCGGTTCGACGGGAACGACCCGCCCCAGATCAGCGCGAGGGCGAGCATCAGAAGCCAGGCGCGGGCCGAGATGGTGGTCTGTTGCATGATGGCGGAACGCTAGTCCCGCGGCGCTGCAACCGCCATCCGGAACTTGTGCAAGGCGCGAAGTTGCCCGTCCCGCGCGAAAACCGGATGTCCCGGTCCGAAAAGCCGGGATCAGAAGCTGTAACCGACCCGCAGGCCCAGCGCGGTGCCCTCGTTATCCTCGAACTCGCCGAAGGTGGTGCCGGGGGACGTCGGCGATTCGGTCTCGGTATCGCCCAGCCAGACATGGCGAAGGGCGCCGGTGATCTTCATCGGGCCGCGGGTATAGGTCGCGGCAAGGCCCAGCGAGGTGGCGCCGTCGGTCGGGCCGAGGTTGCCCGAGAAGCCGCCGATCGGATCCTCGTAACTCGCGGTGACCGCGCCCGACCAGGACCCGTTGAACTGCCGGCCAAGGCCGATGCTGTAGGTCACCGTATCGCCGTCGTAGGCGACGAGGTCGTCCCCCACGACCTGAACATAGAGCGGCGGCGCGATCCTGAACTCGGACCAGTCCACCCAGCGGACCGAGCCGAACAGCAACGTGCCGGGCGCGATGCCGGTCTGCGCCTCGAGGTGCAGCGATTGCGGGATGGTGGTCGTGAACCCGTTCTGCTGCTCGACCGGGACGAACACGCCCGGCGCAACCTCGACCGGCACGCTTTCCCTGGCGCTGAAGTCGTGCTCGACGGCCGAGTTGTAGGTCAGCGACACGCGGGCGGCGATCTCGGGCCGTTCCCAGGCGAGGCCCAGCAGATAGCCCCAGTCGGTTTCCTTGGCGGCCCTCATCTCGTAGCCGATGAACAGCCCGACCTCGCCCTCGGTCTGCACCGCGCGCAGGCCCCCGATCACCGAAATGGCCGACGTCGCCCTGTAGCGCAGCATCGCGGTCAGGGCATGGCTGTCGATGGTCGCGCTGGAGCCGGCATAGGCATAGCCGGTTCCGGCGGGGTATTCGAGATCGGAGCCGACCGGCTCATCCAGCACCAGCGCGAAATCCAGCCTGTCGCCGAGCGCGGCCTTCACCCCCAGCGACCAGGCGGTGTAGTCCCCCGCCACGTCGCCCGACGAATTGCCGACAGGTTCCCCCCCGAGCGAGACCTGCTGCACGCCGCTGACATCGGGCGACACGTCCCCGAGGCTGAACTCGACATGGTTTCCCTGCTCGAACAGGATGGCCACCGATTGCGTGGACCGCTCGATGCCTCCGGCATGGGCGGCCCCTGCGGTCAGGGCCGCAGCGCCGACGGTCATCAGGACATGCCTCATGTCAACCTCATCCTATGCGTGTTTTTTTCAACGTCCATGCAACCGAAGCTTTCGTCAATAATGATGTGACATCGGCGCATCGCGGTGCTGCGGTTCTTGCAGCGCTGCCGGACCGCAGGTTGCTTTGCGGCATTGCGCCGTCTCAGGCGCCGGTCTGCGGCACCGGCGGGCGCCGGGCGCGGGCATCGGCGGCGAGGTTGATCCAGTTGGCGGCGAAGATGATCGCGCCGCCGGCAAAGACCCAGATGTCCAGCGGCTCGCCGTAAAGCGCCATGCCGACGACGCCGATCAGCGGCAGGCGCAGGAAGTCCACGGGCGTGACCACCGAGGCCGGCGCCAGCGACAGCGCCGTCGTCAGGCACCAATGCGCAAGAAGCCCGGTAAGGCCGATCACCACCAGCGGCGCCCATGTCACCGGCGCGGGCCAGGTCATCCGCCCGTCCCACAGCGCGAAGGCCAGCGCCAGCACCAGCTGGATCGCGCAAAGCCAGTGCAGGATGCCAAGCGTCGTGACCCTGCGCGTCAGGCGTTTGGTCACGAT
Source organism: Rhodobacteraceae bacterium UBA6141 (assembly GCA_002423245.1). Classification (GTDB taxonomy): domain Bacteria; phylum Pseudomonadota; class Alphaproteobacteria; order Rhodobacterales; family Rhodobacteraceae; genus Frigidibacter. The sequence continues at coordinate 70,299 of DIVD01000045.1, read as the reverse complement.
GGCCGAGCCGGCAAAGCCGAGCGCCGCGCCAAAGGCGGCGAGGATGCCGGGACTGATCCCGCCTGCCACCCAGGGCCGCGCCACAAGCAAGATGCCGGCAAAGCCGATCGCCGCCGTCAGGAGCTTGACCGGCATCAGCCGCTCGCCCAGCAGCAGCGGCGCCGCCAGCGCCACCATGATCGGATAGGAAAACTCCACCGCGAAAAGCTGCGCCAGCGGGATCAGCGTCAGCGCGTGAAGCCACAGGTTCTGCCCGGCGAAATGCGCCGTGTTGCGCAAGATGTGCTGGCCCATGAAGCGCGGCGCAAGCTCTGCCCCGCGCCGCCTTGCCAGTGCCAGCGCATCGACCACCACCAGCCCCAGCAGCGAGCGCCAGATCATGATCTCGAAGGTGTCGAGCTGCCCCTGCACCTCGCGCCCGGCCACGGCCATGGCCGAAAAGCCGAAGATCGCGCCCACCATCCACAGCGCGGCCAGCAGCGGGCGGTGCTGTGTGCCGCGCGCGTGCGGGGGTTGTTCAAGGCTTGTGGATGTCATTGCGCGTCTCCCCGGCGGATGACCTTGTCGGGCGGCGCCCGGCAAATGTCCAGCCTAGCCGATGCGCTGGAACTCGCGCCGTATCCCGCCGGTCGCAGAGAACCAGTCAGAGGCGCGGGTGCGCGCCTGATGCGCGTCGAAGGCGGCGGCATCCACGAAGCTTTCGCTGACGCGCCAGACCAGCGGATCCTGCGTCGGCTCCACGGCGAAGGCAAGGCAGCCGGGCTCCGCCAGCGAGAGGCGGAGGTGATCGGGCAGATGCAAGATGACCGCCGCCCGCTCGGCCGCGTCCTTGCAGCGCAGCCAGCCCGTCAGCGTGACCGTCACCGGAACAGCACCAGCGCGCCGGCGCTCCAGGCGACGCGGGTGCGGGTGCCGATGTCCAGCACCGGGCGCCCGAACACGTTGCGCATGGAAATCCGCACCGGGCTGTCCACCCCGTCCAGCCGCACGTCGTAATAGGTCATGTCGCCGTAATAGACGACCTCCTCGACGGTGCCGGGGGTTTCACGGTCGCTCGCGGTCTGGCCCTCGTAGAGGATGGTCAGCGTTTCGGGGCGACAGCCGACGCTGATCTCGCCGCCGGTGATCGGGCCGGGGGCCTGGGTCTCGTCGATCTCGGCGCGGCCAAGGCCCTGCACCTCGATCGCGATGCGCCCCACCGCTTCGGTCAGGATCTTCGCCGGCAGGAAGTTCATCACCCCGATGAAGTCCGCCACCTGACGCGAGGTCGGGCGGCGATAGAGCGTTTCGGGATCGGCAAGCTGCACGATCTGCCCCTCGAACATCACCGCGATGCGGTCGGACATCACCAGCGCCTCCTCCTGGTCATGCGTGACAAGGATGAAGGTGATGCCCACCTGCCGCTGCAGGCGGATCAGCTCCACCTGCATCTGCTCGCGCATCTTCTTGTCGAGCGCGGACAGGGGTTCGTCCAGCAGCAGCACCTTGGGCTTGAGGATCAGCGCGCGGGCCAGCGCCACCCGCTGCCGCTGCCCGCCCGACAGCGCATGCGCCGCGCGCTCGCCATAGCCCGCGAGCCCCACCATCGCCAGCGCCTCGGTGACGCGGCGGGCCTTCTCGGCGGCGGTGCCGCCCTTGCGTCGCAGGCCGAAGCCCACGTTCTGCGCCACGGTCAGATGCGGGAAGATCGCGTAGGACTGGAACACCATGTTGGTCGGACGCAGGTTCGCGGGCACGCCTGCCATGTCCTTCCCGTCGATCAGCACCGCGCCGGAGGAGATGTCCTCGAACCCCGCGATGGTGCGCAGAAGCGTGGTCTTCCCGCAGCCCGACGGCCCCAGCAGCGAGAAGAACTCGCCCGCCCGGATCGTGGCGCTGATCCCGCGCAGCGCGTGATAGTCGCCGTAGTATTTGTTCACGTCCCGGAACTCGATCATCGTCGGGCGCGGGATGCCGGCGGCGGCAGCTTGGGGGGCGGTGTTCACAGGAAGCCTCCGGTATCCTTGGCGCCGGTCTTCTTCAGCCCGCGGCGGCGGAAATATTCGGCGGTGGTCAGCAGCAGCACCGACAGCGCAACGAGGATGGTGCCAAGCGCCATGATCGCCGGGATCTGCTTGGGAAAGCGCAGCTGCGAGTAGATGTAGACCGGCAGCGTCGGCTCGGACCCGGCCAGAAAGAACGCGATGATGAATTCGTCGAGGCTGATGGTGAAGGAGATCAGCAGCGACGAGATGATCCCCGGCATCACCAGCGGCAGCGTGATCAGCCGGAAGGTGGACAGCCTCGTCTCGCCAAGGTCCCAGGCCGCCTCCTCCAGCGACCTGTCGAGGCTCTGGAACGCCGCCGACAGGATGGCGATGGCGAAGGGCGTGCAGATCAGCGTGTGGCCGAGGATCACCGTCCAGATCGCAAGGTCGATCCCGATCCCCAGCAGCACCATCAACAGCGACATCGCCACGATCACCTCGGGCAGCACCAGGGGCAGCATGATCAGCCCCATCAGCCCGCCCTTGCCCGGAAACTCGTAGCGGGTGGAGGCGCGCGAGGCGAAGACGCCGAGCACCGTCGCCAGCACCGAGGACGAGACCGCGATGATCAGCGAGTTCTTCAGCGCCTGGTGCAGGGTCGGCAGTTCGGCCAGCGCAGCGAACCATCTGGTGGTGAAGCCGCGCAGCGGGAATGAAATGATGGTGGCGTCGTTGAAGGCGAAGACCGGCAGAAGCACGATCGGCGCATAGAGGAACACCAGATAGAGGATCGTGTAGATCCGCAGCCCCCCGCCCTTCATGCGCCGCCTCCCGCCGCCGCCGCCGCGCGGCTCATCGTTTCACCCNNTTCACCCGCAGGAAACGCGCGTTCGCCAGCACGAAGACCAGCGCCACCACCGTCACGATCAGCATCGCCGACACCGCCAGCGCGGAACCCAAGGGGCGGTTGTCCTGATCGAGCATCTGGCTCTGGATCAGGTTGGCGATCATCGGGATCTTGCCGCCGCCGATCAGCTGCGGGGTCACATAGTCGCCGATGGTCGGGATCAGCACGATCAGCACCGCCGCCACCACGCCCGGCATCGCCAGCGGCAGCGTGACGCGCCAGAAGGTCATCAGCCGCGATTCGCCCAGATCCTGCCCCGCCTCCAGCAGCGAGCGGTCGATCTTCTCCAGCGCCACGAAGATCGGCAGGATCGCGAAGGGCGCATAGGCATGGGCCAGCGTGATGACGATGGAGTTGACGTTGTAGAGGATGAAGGTCAGCGGCTCGTCGATCAGGCCCAGCGACTTCAGGCCCGAGTTGATCACCCCGTTGTAGCCCAGGATCACCTTCCACAGGAACACCCGGATCAGGTAGCTGGTCCAGAACGGAATGGTGATCAGGAACAGCCACAGCGACTTGCGGTCGGGCGAGACGTGGAACGACACGTAATAGGCCACCGGAAAGGCCAGCAGCACCGTCGCCGCCGTGACCATCATCGACACGCTCAGCGAGCGCATCATCACCGCCCGGTAGATCGGCTGCGTCCAGGTGGTGATGTAGTTCTCGAAGGTGAAATCCCGCACGACGCGGGTCACCGTGTCGCCATCGGTCAGGAAGGAATAGGCCAGGATCGTCGCCAGCGGCGCCGCCAGCAGCAAAAGCGCGTAAAGCGCGGTGGGGCTGATCAGCATGTATCCGGCGAAAGCCTCGCTCCGCCGGAAGCGGCCCCACCACGACTTGTCCTGCATGCCACCCCCGGCCTTCCATGCCGCCCGCGTCCGGGTTCAGTTTGCACAGGACAGGGCGCGTGAAAAGGCCCCAGCCGCGGGGTTCCGCGGGCATGGCGCATGCGGCTTCGGCAGATGCCGCAAAAATGGGCGGGCGCGCCCGCCCCCGACATGCGTCAGCCATCGCCAGGGCAGATCGCGCAGGCTGGACCGGCAGATCGCACAGGCTGCAGATCGCGCAGGCTAGACCGGCAGATCGCCCGGCGGGCGGGCCAGCAATTGCGACAGCGTGGCCAGCGCGGCGGCAAAGCGCTCCTCGGCGATCCCCGCCGCCACCGCGATCCGCACCGCGTTCGGCGCATGGCCGTCCTGCAGCGCGTATTCGTCGGCCGAGCGGATCAGCACCCCCGCCCCTTCCGCCTCGCGCGCGAAGGTCGAGGCGCGCCAGCCGATCGGCAGCCGCAGCCACAGGAAGGACAGGCCCGGCTGCCAGGACAGGTCGTAGCGGCCAAGCGCGTTCACCGCCAGGGTCAGCCGCCGCGCATAGACGGCATTGACCCGCTCGCGCAGTTCCGCCGCCCGGCCCGAGACCAGAAGGTCGGTCACGATATCGGTCAGCGGCCGCGCAAGGCCGAAGAAGCTGTGCTGCGCGGTCAGCCGCCCCGCCTCGCCCATGCCGCGCGGGGTGACGATGAAGCCGACGCGCAGCCCCGCCGAGACGGATTTCGACAGGCTGGTCACATGCCAGACCCGTTCGGGCGCCAGCGCGCGCAGGCTGGGTTCGGTGCCGCCGGGCACCGAGTAGCAATCGTCCTCGATGATCTGCAGGTCATGGGCGCGGGCGACCGCCACGATCTCCTCGCGCCGGGACAGGGGCATCCGCACCGTGGTGGGGTTCTGCGCCTCGGGGGTCAGGAACAGGATGCGCCCGCCATGCCGGCGGCAGGCCGCATCCAGCGCGTCGGCGCGCATCCCCTGCCCGTCCATCGCGACGGGGACCATCTCCGCCCGGTTCAGCCGCGCGGAATGGCGGAACCCCGGATAGGCCAGTTCCTCGGCGAAGACCACCGGCCGGTCGCCGCGCAGGCAGCATTGCAGCACGAGGTTCATCGCGGATTGTCCCCCATGTGCGGGTACAATCTCGTCGGCATCGAAGGGACCGAGCGCCCGCTCCTGCAGCCAGTTCGCCAGCGCGGCGCGCAACGGCCGGTCGCGGCGGAGCGAGGGGTATTCGAGCCAGTCCGTGCCGATCTGCGCCGCGACCCGCCCCATCGCCTCGGCCAGCGCGGCGCTTTGCCCGACATCGGGAAGCTGCGGCGAGCGCAGATCCACCGGCCCGCCCCCCTGCGCATCGGGCTCCGGCCGCTCGACATGCAGCGGCTGGCTCGGCCCCAGACGCCGGGCGCGGGCGGCAACGAAGGTGCCGCGCCCCACCGCGGCCTCCAGCAGCCCCTCATCGGTGCCGATCGTGTAGGCGCGGGCGACGGTGCCGGGCGTGACGCCGATCCGCCAGGCAAGCTCGCGCACCGGGGGCAGCTTCACCCCCTCGCGCAGCCGCCCGTCCCGCACCGCATCGCGCAGCGCATGGGCGAGGGCGAGATATTTGGGGCCGGCGAATTGTGCCAGATCGGGGCACCAAGTTGTATCAGTCACAATGTTTCTCTGGATCGGGCGCCAACGGCTTTGTATTGCTGTTCTTACCCGATACGCGAAATTGTATCAACACAAAAGGTCTTCCGATGTCGTCGCTCCTGTTCAACGCCCCGCAATCCGCCCCGCAATCCGCCTCCGGCGGGGCGACGCTGCCGCGCCGCGGCGGAATCGTGCAGCGCATCGCCACCCTGTTCGCCGCCTGCGCCACCCGCCGCGCCACAAGGCAGGCGCTGGCCCGGCTCGACAGCCACCTTCTGCGCGATTGCGGGCTTGATCCGCAGCATGTGCGGCAAGAGATCGCCAAGCCGTTCTGGATCGGCTGACCGGTTCGGGTTCCGCCAACCCCTGACGGATACCCTCTTCCTGGCCGGGCCCTGCGCCCGGCCATTTTTTGCCGACATTGCGACCATTGTATCGCGCGGATTGTATCGGGTGCCGAGGGATCAGCTTCCCAGGATGACCTTCACGTAATTGGTGGTCTCGGCAAAGGGCGGGATGCCGCCATGCTTCTGCACCGCCTCGGGCCCTGCATTGTAGGCGGCCAGCGCCAGCCGCCAGTTGCCGAAGCGGTCATACATCTGCCGAAGGTAGCGCGCCCCGCCTTCGAGGTTCTGCGCCGGGTCCGCCGGATCCACCCCCAGCCGCGCCGCGGTGCCGGGCATGAGCTGCGCCAGCCCGTGCGCGCCCTTGGCCGAGACGGCGCCGGGGTTCCAGCCCGATTCCTGCTGCACCAGCCGCAAGAACAGGTCTTCGGGCACGCCGTGGCGGCGGGCGGCGGCCTTGGCCACGTCGAGATACTCGCCCCGATACCGGCCCGCATAGCGCGGCACCCCCGCCACGGCAGCGCCGCTCGCCGCGTCGTAGTTCGGCTGGTAGCGCACCGAGTTCTCATATTGCTGCGAGGCGCGGGTATCCAGCAGACGGGTCTGGTTCTGGAACAGCATCAGCCGGTTCTTCGAGGATTCCGTCGCCGACAGCCCCTCGGCGAGCGCCGGGCCCGAGACCACCAGCACCGCCAGCGCCGCACCGGCCCGGAACGACACGCGCCGGGCCATCCGGTGCCCGCCGGCGATGCAACCCACCAAGACTTTCGTCACTGTCCAGCCACCCGTTGCCCACTCTCCCGCCGCCGGACTATAGCGAATTCCGGCACATGTGCCAGTCCCGAGTGGCAAGGCGGCAGGCGCCGGGAAGAATCAGGCTTTCCTTGCCCCGGATCGGATGGTCTAACCGGAAGCCGGTTTTCGGGATTCGCGGGGGCGCCCGCTGGGCGCGATCCGGCACAAAGCGAGGGAGGCACGCGCATGGCGGGCTCGGTCAACAAGGTCATTCTGGTCGGCAATCTGGGGCGCGACCCCGAGGTGCGCAACTTCCCGAACGGCGGCAAGGTCTGCAACCTGCGCGTCGCCACCTCGGAGACATGGCGCGACAAGCAGAGCGGCGAGCGGAAGGAGCGGACCGAGTGGCATTCGGTCGCGATCTTCGACGAGAACCTGGTGCGCGTGGCCGAGCAATATCTGCGCAAGGGCTCGACCGTCTATCTCGAGGGCCAGCTGGAAACCCGCAAGTGGCAAGACCAGTCCGGCGCCGACAGGTACAGCACCGAGGTCGTCCTGCGCCCGTTCCGCAGCACGATGACCATGCTTGGCGGACGCGGCGATGCGGGCGGCGGCGCCAGCGACCGCGATGAGGGCTATGGTGGCGGCGAAGGCTATGGCGGCCCCTCGGGCGGCGGCGGATCGGGCGGCGGCTATGGCGGCGGATCGGGCGGGGGGCGGCCGGGCGGCGGTGGCGCGTCGCGGCAGGATCTCGACGACGACATTCCGTTCTGAGCGGGCCGTTCCGGGTGGGCCGTTCTGAGCCGGCCGTTCCGGGCGGGCCGTTCCGGGCGCAGTGGCCCGAGGCGGATTCCCCGGCCGTCAGATACCCCCGCGCGCCAGTCGGCTACTACCCCCGCGCGCGCCAGCCGGCCCCCCCGCGCGCGCCAATCGGCGACGGCGCCGCGAAAGGCCGCCACTGGACCCCCGCGTGATCTGTGTCAATGCGCCGGGGCGGCGCGGCCATTAGCTTTCCCGCGCGTGTTCCAGCCAAGGACGACAGCGATGCGATTGACGACCCGGACCAATCTCGCCATGCGCGCCCTGATGTTCTGCGCGGTCAATGGCGGCCGCTACGTGCGCAAGCACGAGATTGCCGCCGCCTGCAACGCCTCGGAAAACCATCTGGCGCAGGTGGTCAACACGCTGGCGCAGCTCGGCTTCGTCGATACGCAGCGCGGCCGGTCGGGCGGCTTGCGCCTTTCCCGGCCGATGGACCAGATCAGCGTGGGACAGGTCTTTCGCGTCTTCGAGGCAGGCGTGCCCTTCACGGAATGTTTCGATCCCGAAGCGAACACCTGCCCGCTTTCCGGCTGCTGCCGGCTGCGCAAGGCGCTGGATCGCGCGCTGGAGGCCTTCTATTCCTCACTGGACGGGCTCAGCCTTGCCGATCTGGTCGAGGACAACCTGCCGCTGGAGCACCTGCTGCTTCTGGTCACGCCGCGGCCTGCGGCCGGCTGTGCGCCGCCGCTGCCCGTTCAGACCCATTGACGCGGCCATGATCCGGCCCTACCTGCGCGTCGCCCGCCTGACGGCTCAGGCCGGGCAGAGGCAGCAGTACGCACCCGAATCATCGGTGCAACAGGATCGACACGCATGACCACCCAGCAGATGACCGACGACTCCGCACCGCCCCGCCAGCAACAACAGCAACAGGGCGCGGAACCTGCCCGCCCCGCACCTGTGCGCCCCGGACCTGCGCACCCTGCCGCGGCCGAGGCTGCCCGTCCCGCCCCGCAGCAGATGCAGGCCCCGGCCGCCCGGTTCACCGACTGGGCCGCGATCTGACCGCTCGACCTGCGCGCCCGGCGGTCAGCGCGCCCGCGCGCGGCTGCTGAAGGCCGCGCCGAAGCATCCGCCGCCCGGCATCCGGCAGCAACGATGAAGGCCGCAACGACGAAGGCCGCTCCCGGAGGGAAGCGGCCTTCGATACGCTTGGGGTCCGGCGGCCCGCCGGGCGCGGTCAGCCGACCAGTTCGAGACCCGAGAAGAAATAGGCGATCTCTTCGGCCGCGGTTTCCGGCGCGTCCGAGCCATGGACGGAATTCTCGCCGACCGACAGCGCGAATTCCTTGCGGATGGTGCCGTCTTCGGCATTGGCCGGGTCGGTCGCCCCCATCACTTCGCGGTTCCTGGCAATGGCCCCCTCGCCTTCCAGAACCTGCACGACGACCGGCTCGGAGGCCATGAACTCGGTCAGCTCCCCAAAGAACGGGCGGTCCTTGTGGACCGCGTAGAAGCTCTGCGCCTGCGCAAGGCTCAGACGGATGCGCTTTTGCGCGATGATGCGCAGGCCGGCTTCCTCGAACTTCGCGTTGATCTTGCCGGTCAGGTTGCGGCGGGTCGCGTCGGGCTTGATGATCGAAAGGGTGCGTTCGATGGCCATGTGCCTATGCCTTTTTCCGTGCTGCCGCGGGCCCCTGCCCGCAGCGATATTTGCCCGCGCCTGCTATCACGCCCGCGCGGCCTTGAAAACCGCCTTTCCAGGTCACCCCCGCCCGACGCCCCATGCCGCAAGGCAGCAATTGACCTTGCCGCCCCCTTCGGGCAGGAGGCGTCATGCTCAGGATCTCCGACATCACCTATTCCGTGGAAGGCCGCCCGCTGTTCGAGGGCGCCAGCGCCACCATCCCCACCGGCCACAAGGTCGGACTCGTCGGGCGCAACGGCGCCGGCAAGACCACCCTGTTCCGCCTGATCCGCGGCGAACTGGCGCTGGAGGGTGGCTCCATCACCCTGCCCGGCCGCGCCCGCATCGGCGGCGTCTCGCAGGAGGCGCCCTCCTCCGGCACCTCGCTGATCGAGACCGTTCTGGCGGCAGACAGCGAACGCGCCGCGCTGATGGCCGAGGCCGAAACCGCGACCGACCCGCACCGCATTGCCGAGATCCAGACCCGGCTGACCGATATCGACGCCTGGTCGGCCGAGGGCCGCGCCTCTGCCATCCTCAAGGGTCTTGGCTTTGACGCCGAGGCGCAACTGCGCCCCTGTTCGGACTATTCGGGCGGCTGGCGGATGCGGGTGGCGCTCGCGGGCGTGCTGTTCGCGCAGCCCGACTATCTGCTGCTGGACGAGCCGACCAACTATCTCGACCTTGAAGGCGCGCTCTGGCTCGAGGCCTATCTCGCGAAATACCCCCATACCGTGCTGATCATCAGCCATGACCGCGGCCTGCTGAACCGGGCGGTCGGCGCGATCCTGCATCTCGACAACCGCAAGCTGACGCTCTGGACCGGCAATTACGACACCTTCGCCAGGAACCGCGCGGCCTCGCTTGCCGTGCAGGCCGCCGAGGCGCGCAAGCAGGACGCCCGCCGCCAGCACCTGCAAGCCTTCGTCGATCGCTTCAAGGCCAAGGCCAGCAAGGCCAAGCAGGCGCAAAGCCGCGTGAAGATGCTGGAACGCATGACCACGATCACCGCGCCCGAGGAGGCCGCCAAACACGTCTTCACCTTCCCCGCGCCCGAGGAACTGTCGCCCCCGATCATCAACATGGAGGATGCGGCGGTCGGCTATGGCGGCCCGCCGGTGCTGCGCAATCTGTCGCTGCGCATCGACCAGGACGACCGCATCGCGCTGCTGGGCCGCAACGGCGAGGGCAAGTCCACGCTCTCGAAGCTGCTGGCCGGCAAGCTGACCGCAAGCGCGGGCAAGGTGACCCGGTCGAACAAGCTGCGCATCGGCTATTTCGCGCAGCATCAGGTCGATGAGCTGCATCTGGACGAAACGCCGCTGCAACACATCCAGCGCATCCGCCCGGCCGAGGGCCAGCCGCGCCTGCGCGCCCGCCTCGCCGGTTTCGGCCTTGGCGCCGATCAGGCCGAAACCCCGGTCGCGCGCCTGTCAGGCGGCCAGAAGGCGCGGCTGTCGCTGCTGCTCGCCACCATCGAGGCGCCGCACCTTCTGATCCTCGACGAGCCGACCAACCACCTCGACATCGAATCGCGCGAGGCGCTGGTCGAGGCGCTGACCGGCTATTCCGGCGCCGTGGTCCTTGTCAGCCATGACATGCACCTTCTGAGCCTCGTCGCCGACCGGCTCTGGCTGGTCAAGGACGGCGGGGTGAGGCCCTATGAGGAGGATCTCGAGGCGTATCGCGCGCTTCTGCTGCAATCGGACGAGCCGAAGCCCGAAAAGCCCAGGGCGGAAAGGAAGCGCGCCAGCCGCGACGAGATCCTCGCGCTGAAGGCCGAGTTGCGCAAATGCGAGGAGCGGCTCGCGAAGATCAACGAGATGCGCGACCGTCTGGCGAGGAAGCTCGCCGATCCCGCGCTTTACGAAAAGGGCCGCGGCGGCGAGGTCGAGACCTGGCAGAAGAAATATGCCGAAGTGATGGACGGGCTGGACCGGGCCGAGGCACTGTGGCTGAAGGCACAGGAACGGCTCGACGCGGCCGAGGCGGGCTGAGGCCGCCAACCGGGAGACCGGCATCAGGGGGACCAGAGTGGCAGAGTATATCACCGCCTTCGTGACCCTGTTCATCGTGGTCGACCCCATCGGCCTCGCGCCGCTGTTCATCGCGCTGACGCAGGGCCTGGATGCCCGCCGCCGCCGCGCCGTCGGCCTGCGCGCCTGCGCCGTGGCTGCCGGGCTGCTGACCCTGTTCGGCCTTCTGGGCGAGCGTCTGCTGGGTGGCATCGGCATCTCCATGCCCGCCTTCCGCATCGCGGGCGGCCTCTTGCTGTTCCTCACCGCGCTCGACATGCTGTTCGAGCGGCGCACCCGGCGGCGCGAGGGGCAATCGGCGGAATCGGCGGCCGACCTCGCCGATGACCCCTCGATCTTTCCGCTCGCAACGCCGCTGATCGCGGGGCCCGGGGCCATGGCGACGATGATCCTGCTGGTCGGCGCACCGGGCGCGGGCTGGGGCAATGTCGCGGCGGTGCACGGGGTGATGCTGGCGGTGCTGGCCTGCGTGATGGCGCTGTTCCTCGTCGCCGGGCCGATCGAGCGCGCGCTCGGCCGCACCGGCACGCTGGTGGTGACGCGGCTGCTGGGGATGCTGCTCGCGGCGCTGGCCGTGCAGTTCGTGCTCGACGGGATGCGCGGCGCCGGCATGATCGGGATGCTGCCCGCCGGGCGCTGACATTTGCCGCGCGGCGCCCTACATCCTGTCACGGGAGGTGCGCGATGACCGGCGACGATATCGCAAGGCTGATCTACCTCGGGCTGCTGGCGCTGGTCGTCGGCGGGTCGGTCTTTCTTGCCGCCCGCCGCAACGGCGCGCAGATGGCCAGCCAGGCCGCGATCTGGGTGCTGATCTTCCTGGGCGTCATCGCCGCACGCGGCCTGTGGAACGACATCAGCCGCGAGGTGATCCCCCGCCAGTCCGCCTTCGAGCAAGGCGCCCGCATCGAGGTGCCGGTCAGCCGCGACGGCCATTACTACCTGACGCTGGAGCTGAACGGCGTGCCGGTGCGCTTCGTCGTCGATACCGGCGCGAGCGACATGGTGCTGTCGCGCAGCGACGCCGCCCGCATCGGGATCAACCCCGAGACGCTGGCCTATGTCGGCACCGCGATGACGGCGAATGGCCGGGTGGCCACGGCGCCCGTGCGCATCGACAGCGTGGTGCTGGGCGGCGTCGAGGACAGATCGGTGCGCGCCACCGTCACCGATGGCGGGCTCGAGGATTCGCTGCTCGGCATGGGCTATCTCTCGCGCTTCTCCAGTCTGGAGATTCGCCGCGACCGGCTGGTGCTGACCAGATGAGCCGCCGATGCTGAAGCTGCTGCCGGTCATCCTGATGCTCGGCTATGCCCTGCTGATGTGGCAGTTTTCCTCCTGGAAGCTGCGGCGCGAGCTTGACGCGAAATCCGCAAGGCTGGTCGATCCCTCGCTGCGCCCGGTGCTGGACCGGCTGGCAGAGGCGGCCGGGGTGCAGGCGATCCCGGTGCAGATCTACGAGGTGGACGCGGTGAACGGTCTCGCCGCCCCCGATGGCCGGATCTTCCTGACCCGCGGCTTCTACCGCAAGTTCCGCGAGGGCGCGGTCAGCGCCGACGAGATCGCCTCGGTCGTCGCGCATGAGCTCGGGCATGTGGCGCTTGGCCATTCCCGGCGGCGGATGATCGACTTCACCGGGCAGAACGCGGTGCGGATGCTGCTGATGGCGGTCCTCGGCCGCGTGATCCCCGGCCTCGGCGTGGTCATCGCCAATTTCGTGGCCGGCCTGCTGGCCGCCCGCCTGTCGCGCGGCGACGAGTACGAGGCGGATGCCTGGGCCTCGGCGCTGCTGGTCAAGGCCGGCATCGGCACCGCCCCGCAAAAGACCCTGTTCACCAAGCTGGACGCGCTCACCGGCGCAGGCGGCAACGCCCCCGCCTGGCTGCTCAGCCACCCCGCCACCGCGGGACGCATCGCCGCGATCGAGGCGAACGAGGCCCGCTGGGGCCTGCGCTGACTCCGCTTCGGCTTCTTGCCGGCGAAAATATCCCGGGGGGAGTCTCCGCAGGAGACGGGGGGCAGAGCCCCCCTCGTCTCAAGCGGCCAGCGCCTTGCCCAGCCTCGGCAGCCTTGCCCGCTTCATCAGCGCCCGCAGCGGCTGCGGCGCGCCCGAAAGCCGTTCCGCCTCGGCCCTGACCGCCTCGGCCACGGCGGCCACCGCGGCAGGATGTTCCCGCCACAACTCCAGCAAGAACGCGTCCGGATGCACGGCGCGGATTCCCTTCGGCGCCAGCGCCCGGGCGGGAAAGTCGCGCAGGTTCAGCGTGACGATGGCATCCGCCCCCGCCGCGATCGCCGCCGCCAGCACATGCCGGTCATCGGCATCGGGCAGATCCAGCGCCACCTCGGCGCCCGGCGGCAGCACGGCGCTCGCCCCCGGAAAGCGCAAGCCCGCCGCCAGCGCATCGCCGCGCGCGATCACCTCCTGCCCCGGCCCCAGCCTCGCCGCCGCCCGCGCCCATTCCTCCAGCAGCCGCGGCGACCAGAGCGGCGTGTAAAGCCCCTGCCCCGCCAGCCCCAGCATCACCTCGCGCAGCACCGTGGGATACAGCACGCAGGCATCCAGAACCGCCCGCATCAGCCGTCCAGCCGGAAGAACAGCGTCTTGAGGTAGTCCGATTCCGCCAGTTGCGGCAGCACCGGATGGTCCGGCCCGGCCGAGCCGGTGTAAAGGATCTGCCCGCGCCGCCCGCCCCGGCCGATGCCGCGCGCGCTCGCGTTGCGAAAGCTGGCAAGATCGGCGGCGTGCGAACACGAGCAAAGGCCCAGAAAGCCGCCCGGCGCCACCAGCGCCGCCGCCTTCATCGCCACCCGCTCATAGGCGCGCAAGCCCGCCTCCAGCGCCGGTTTCGCGGGCGCGAAGGCCGGCGGATCGCAGACCACCAGATCGAAGCGCGCGCCCTCCGCCGCCAGCGCCTCCATCACCTCGAAGGCATCGCCCTGCCGCGTGGCGAAGCGGTCCGCCATCCCGCTCGCCCCGGCCCCTTGCGAGGCCAGCGCCAGCGCCGGGGCCGAGGCATCGACGGCCAGCGCGCCGGCCGCGCCGCCCGCCAGCGCCGCAAGGGCAAAGCCGCCGACATGCGAGAACACGTCCAGCACCCGCGCGCCCCGGGCAAGGCTCGCGGCGAAGGCATGGTTCGGGCGCTGGTCGAAGAACAGGCCGGTCTTCTGCCCGCCCAGCACATCGGCCATGTAGGTCGCGCCGTTCATCCGCACCGGCACCGGCCCCGCGACCGCGCCTTGCAGCACCAGCGTCTCCTCCGCCAGCCCTTCGAGCGCGCGCGAGCGGCCCTGCCCGTTCTTCACGATGGCCCCCACGCCCGTGACCTCGGCCAGCGCCGCCGCGATCTCGGGCAGCAGCGCCTCGGCCCAGGCGGCATTGGGCTGGATCACCGCGACATCGCCGAACCGGTCGATCACCACGCCGGGCAGCCCGTCCGCCTCGGCATGGACCAGCCGGTAGAACGGCTCGGGGTAGAGCCGCGCGCGCAGCGCCAGCGCCCGCACCAGCCGCGCCGCGATCCAGGCCCGGTCGATCACCGCCTCGGGGTCGCGGTCCAGCATCCTTGCGATGATCTTCGATCTGCCGTTGACGGTGACGGTGCCAAGCGCCCGCCGCTCGCTGTCTTCCAGCCGGGCGATGGTGCCGGGGGCGAGGGCCTGCGTGCGCCGGTCCGTCACCAGCTCGTCCGCATAGACCCAGGGAAAGCCGTGGCGGATCGCGCGGGCTTCAGCCTTGGGACGCAGCCGCACGGTGGGGCGGGCGGCAGGGTCGAGGGCGGCGGCCGAAAGGGCGGAGGGGGTGAGCGAGAGGGTCATCCCCTTCCTCTAGTCGGTTCCGCGGCATCGCGGAAGGGGGTCCGAGGCACCGCGCCGCGCGGCCCCCTTGACCATCACGCCTTCGGCAGCACAGCCCCGCCCGCGAGGCCGCCGCTGTGGCACCCTGCCACAGGAACCTTCTCCCCGCCCCGGGGTTGGTGACCCGGCCCTTTTCGGGCGGAGGCCGGCCCGGCTTCGGGCGGAGGCCGGCCCGGTCGCAGGCGGGCTTGCGGCGTTAGCGCTACCGGTGTATCCCGGGTCAGTGGCCCGCGCCAGCCCGGGGCAGCTTGCGCCCGTACGGCCTCGCCGCGGCCGCCCGGCTCGCGATCAGCCCCCGCCCCGCCACCGGCCCCCCCCACGACCGGCCCTCCGCGACCGGCCCCGCCCGCAACAGCCAGGACGCCAGACCGAACCATGCCGCTGAACCCCGCCATCGCCGCCGTCACCGACCGCATCCGCGCCCGCTCGGCCGTCAGCCGCGCCGCCTATCTGGACCGGATCGCGCGCGCCGCCACGGCGGGCCCCGCCCGTGCGCATCTGGCCTGCGGCAACCAGGCTCATGCCTATGCCGCGACGGGCGAGGACAAGGCCGCGCTCGCGGCGGGGCGCGCCCCCCATATCGGCATCGTCACCGCCTATAACGACATGCTGTCCGCGCACCAGCCCTATGAACGCTACCCCGAGGTGATCCGCGCTGCCGCCCGCGCCGTCTGCGCCACCGCGCAGGTGGCGGGCGGCGTGCCCGCGATGTGCGACGGGGTCACGCAGGGCCAGACCGGGATGGAGCTGTCGCTGTTCTCGCGCGACGTGATCGCGCTCGCCGCCGGGGTGGCGCTGTCGCACAACACCTATGACGCGGCGATCTATCTGGGCGTCTGCGACAAGATCGTGCCCGGCCTGATCATCGCCGCCGCCACCTTCGGCCATGTGCCGGCGGTGTTCCTGCCGGCGGGGCCGATGACCTCGGGCCTGCCGAACGACGAGAAATCGAAAATCCGCCAGAAATTCGCCACCGGCGAGATCGGCCGCGAAGAGCTGATGCGGGCCGAGATGGCCTCGTATCACGGGCCGGGCACCTGCACCTTCTACGGCACCGCCAATACCAACCAGATGCTGATGGAGTTCATGGGGCTGCACCTGCCCGGCGCCAGCTTCGTGAATCCGGGCACGCCGCTGCGCGAGGCGCTGACCGTGGCGGGGGTGGAACGGGCTGCCGCGATCACCGCGCTTGGCAACGATTTCCGCCCCGCCGGGCATGTGCTGGACGAACGCGCCTTCGTCAACGGCCTCGTCGGGCTGATGGCGACGGGCGGGTCCACCAACCTCGTGCTGCACCTGCCGGCCATGGCGCGGGCGGCGGGGATCGTGCTGGACCTGTCGGATTTCGCCGCGGTGTCGGACGTGGTGCCGCTGATGGCCAAGGTCTATCCGAACGGGCTGGCCGATGTGAACCATTTCCACGCCGCGGGCGGGCTTGGCTTCATGATCGGCGAGTTGCTGTCGGCGGGGCTTTTGCATGACGACGTGGTGACCATCGCCGGCGACGGCCTTGCCCGCTATGCGGCCGAGCCCCGGCTGAAGGAGGGCGTGCTGGTCTGGGAGGCGGGCCCCGCCCGGACGCTGAACGACAGGATCCTGCGCCCCGCCAGCGACCCCTTCCAGCCGACCGGGGGGCTGAAGCAGCTTGCCGGCAACCTTGGCCGCGGGGTGATGAAGGCCTCTGCCGTCGCGCCCGAACGCCATGTGATCGAGGCCCCGGCGCGCGTCTTCGAGGATCAGGAGCAGGTGAAGGCCGCCTTCCGCGCCGGCGAGTTCACCTCGGACACGGTGGTGGTGGTGCGCTTTCAGGGGCCGCAGGCGAACGGGATGCCGGAACTGCACTCGCTGACCCCGGTGCTCGCGGTGCTGCAGGATCGCGGGCTTCGGGTCGCGCTGGTCACCGACGGGCGCATGTCGGGCGCCAGCGGCAAGGTGCCCTCGGCCATCCATGTCTCGCCCGAGGCGGCGGCGGGCGGCCCGCTGGCGCGGCTGCGGGACGGCGATGTGGTCCGCGTCGATGCGCTCGCGGGCACGCTGTCGGTGATCGGCGTCGATCTGGACGCGCGGCCCGCCGCCACCCCCGACCTTGCCGCGAACCGCAGCGGCCTCGGGCGCGAGCTGTTCGAGTGCTTCCGCCGCAATGTCGGCCCCGCCACCGATGGCGCCGCCGTGGTGGTGTGACGGCGCCGCGCAGATCCCCCCGCTCCGAACCCGAGGACAGAGCATGACCCCAGCCGCGATCACGCCGCACGACCACAGCCAGCGCGCCCGCGAAATCTGCCTGATGGCGCCGGTGATCCCGGTGCTGGTGATCGAGACGCTCGCCCATGCGGTGCCGCTCGCCCGGGCGCTGGTCGCGGGCGGTCTGCCGGCGCTGGAGGTGACGCTGCGCACGCCCGCGGCGCTGGACGCGATCCGCGCGATGGCGGAGGTGCCGGGCGGCGTCGTCGGAGCGGGCACCCTGCTGACCCCCGCCGATGTCCGGGCCGCCAGGGCGGCTGGCGCGCAGTTCGGCGTCTGCCCCGGCGCGACCGAGCGGCTGATCGCCGCCTGCGAGGAGGAAGGCCTGCCGCTGCTGCCCGGCGCCGCCACCGCGACCGAGGTGATGGCGCTGCTCGAGCGCGGCTTCACCGTGCAGAAGTTCTTCCCCGCCGAAGCCTCGGGCGGCGCCGCCGCGCTGAAGGCGATCGCTGCCCCGATCCCGCAGGTCGGCTTCTGCCCCACCGGCGGCATCAGCCTCGGCAATGCCGCTGATTACCTTGCCCTTGCGAATGTGCTCTGCGTCGGCGGCAGCTGGGTCGCGCCGAAGGCCGCGATGGAGGCGGGCGACTGGGCACGGGTGGAGGCGCTCGCCCGCGAGGCGGCGGCGCTGCCCCGCTGACGGCGAAGGGGGGCTGTCTGCCCCCCACGGCCTGCGGCCTCCCCCCGAGGATATTTGCACCAGCAAGAAGAGCGGGCAACCATTCTTGCTGGCCGAAATATCCCGGGGGTGAATTGCGCCGCAGGCGCAAGAGGGGGCAGCGCCCCCTTCCCCGGTCAGCCGCGCATGTAGCCCACTAGCATCCGGGTCGAGCCGTCCTTGCCCGCGCCGCTCGCCTGCCCCTCCAGCATCGGCTGCAAGGCCAGCGCCAGTTCCTTGCCAAGCTCCACCCCCCACTGGTCGAAGGAGTTGATGCCGAGGATCACGCCTTCCACGAACACCCGGTGTTCGTAGAGCGCGATGATCTGGCCGAGGACGAAGGGCGTCAGTTTCGGGTAGGCCAGCGTGGTCGAGGGGCGGTTGCCGGGGAACACCCGGTGGCGGGCCTGCCGGTCCAGTTCGGCGCCGGTCAGGCCCTTGCTCGCCATGATCGCGCATGCCTCGTCCAGCGACCGGCCGCGCAGCAGCGCCTCGGACTGCGCGAGGCAGTTGGCGATCAGCAGGCGGTGATGATGGGCGAGGCCCGGCTCGTGTCCCTCTGCGGCGATCAGGAACTCGCAGGGCACCACCCGCGTGCCCTGATGGATCAGCTGGTAGAAGGCGTGCTGGCCGTTGGTGCCGGGCTCGCCCCAGACGACGGGGCCGGAATGGATGGTGAGGTCGGAGCCGTCCATCGCCACGCGCTTGCCGTTCGATTCCATCTCCAGTTGCTGCAGATAGGCCGGCAGCCGCAGCAGGCGCTGGTCGTAGGGCAGCACCGCGCGGGTGGCATGGCCGCAGATCTGCGCGTGCCAGATGCCGGTCAGCGCCAGCAGCACCGGCAGGTTCCGCGCAAGCGGTGCGCTGCGGAAATGGGCATCCATCGCGGCGCCGCCGGCCAGGAAGGCGTCGAAATCCTCGGGCCCCACCGCCAGCATCACCGCGAGCCCGATCGGCCCCCAGACCGAATAGCGCCCGCCGACCCAGTCCTCGAAGCCGAACACCCGGCCCGGCGGAATGCCGAAGGCCGCGGTCCTCTCCGCCGCCGTCGAGACCGCGGCGAACTGCGCCGCCGGATCGGCCACCTTCCCTGCCATCCAGCGGCGGGCGGTTTCGGCATTGGTCATCGTCTCGATGGTGGTGAAGGTCTTCGAGGCGACGATGACCAGCGTGGTTTCGGGATCGAGCGGTTTGAGCACGTCGTGGACATGCGCGCCGTCCACATTCGAGACGCAATGCACCCGCGGCCCGTCATGGCAGGGCGCGAGCGCCAGCGTCGCCATCACCGGGCCGAGATCGGACCCGCCGATGCCGATATTCACCACATCGGTGATCGCGCCGCCCTGCCCGGTGAAGCGGCCCGTCCGCACGTCGCGGGCGAAAGCCTGCATCCGGGCATGGGTGTCGCGCAGCGCCGGCATCACGTCCTGCCCGTCCACGATCACGCTGCCCGCAAGGTTGCGCAGCGCTGTGTGCAGCACCGCCCGTCCCTCGGTCTCGTTGATCTTCGCGCCCGAGAACATCGCCTCGCGCCGCGCCTCGACCCCCGCGCCCTCTGCCAGCGCCAGCAGCAGGGCCAGCCCCTCGGCGTCGATATTGGTCTTGGAGTAATCCAGCAGCATCTCGCCGCCCTCCGAGGCGATGCGGGCGGAGAACGCCTGCGCGCGCGCCTCGTCGAACAGCGACAGGATCGCGCGGTCCTTCACCGCCGCATGGTGGCGCTTCAGCTCGTCCCAGTTGGTCATGCTCTCTCCGGTCTGGCAGATGGTCGGGTCTCGGGCGGCCCAGTCCCGGGCGGCCCAGTCTCGGGCGGCCCAGTCCCGGGCGGTCCAGTCTCAGGCGGCCCAGTGGACGGTCGCGTTGGCAAGGACCGCCCGGACGGGCGCCTCCTCGGGCGGCAGCGAGCGCGCGGCCTCGAGCGCCGCGCGCTTGTCCTCGCCCGCGATCAGGATATGGATGCGCATCGCGCCCGCAAGCACCCTTGCCGAGAGCGTCACCCGCGGCTCCCCCGCTGCAGCCGCCCGGATCGGCACCAGAACCGGCGCATCGGGGGCCAGCGCGGCGGCCAGCCGGTCCGCGCCGGGGAACAGGCTGGCGACATGCATGTCGGCGCCCATCCCCAGCAGCAGCACCGAAATCGGCAGATGCGGCTCGATCGCGGCGGCAAGGGCGGGGATCGCCTCCTCGGGCGTCTCGGTCGGCGCGTAGAGCGGCAGATAGTTCGCCGCCGCCGCCCGTTCCACCAGCAGCCGCCGGCGCAGCAGCCGCCCGTTCGACCGCTCCTCGCTCTCGGGTACCCACCGTTCGTCGTTCGGGAACACGGTCACCCGGTCCCAGTCCAGCCGCGAGGCCGAGAGAAGATCGAAGACCGGCCCCGGCGTGCTGCCGCCCGGCACGCAGAGGCTGGCGCGCGGCTCGCTGCGCAGCGTCTCGCCGAGTTCCGAGGACAGCCGGTCGGCCAGCCCCATCCACATCGCCTCGCGGTCAGGATATTCCACCAGTTTCATTCCTTGATCTCCCGCCAGCGCCGGCCGTCGCGATGCAGCAGCATCAGCGCATCCTCCGGGCCCGAGGAGCCCGGATCGTATCCCTGCGGCCGGTCGCCCCGGGCTTCCCAGCCCGCGATGATCGGGTCGGTCCAGGCCCAGGCCGCCTCCACCTCGTCTCCGCGCATGAACAGGGTCTGGTTGCCGCGGATCACGTCCATGATCAGCCGTTCATAGGCGTCGGGGATGTCGGCGCCCTCCTCGCCGAGCGCCTCGGCAAAGCTCATGTCCAGCGGCACCTGCACAAGGCGCATTCCCCCCGGCCCCGGCTCCTTGATCATCACCTTGAGGTTCATGCCCTCGTTCGGTTGCAGGCGGATCACCAGCTGGTTCTCGCGCCAGTCGCCCCCCGCCTCGTCGAAGATCGAATGCGGCGGCTCCTTGAAGGTGATGGCGATTTCCGAGGCGCGCGCGCGCAGCCGCTTGCCGGTGCGCAGGTAGAAGGGCGTGCCGGTCCAGCGCCAGTTCGCCACATGCACCCGCAGCGCGACATAGCTTTCGGTGCGGCTGGCGGGGTTGCCGGCATCCTCCAGATAGCCCGGCTCTCCCTGACGGCCGCGATACTGGCCGCGCACCAGATCGTCGGGGCGGATCGGGTCCAGCGCGCGGATCACCTTGAGCTTCTCGTCGCGCACCGCGTCGGGGTCGAAGTGATAGGGCGGCTCCATCGCGATCAGGCACAGAAGCTGCATCAGGTGGTTCTGCACCATGTCGCGCATCGCGCCCGAGCGGTCATAATAGGATCCGCGCCCGCCCACACCGACGGTCTCGGCCACGGTGATCTGCACATGATCGACATATTGCGCGTTCCACAGCGGCTCGAACAGGATGTTGGCGAAGCGCACCGCCATCAGGTTCTGCACTGTTTCCTTGCCGAGGTAATGGTCGATCCGGTAGATCTGGCGTTCGTCGAAATGCGCGGCAAGCGTGGCGTTGAGCGCCTTCGCGCTGGCAAGGTCGCGGCCGAAGGGTTTTTCCAGCACGATGCGGCTGCCCTCGTCGGCGATGCCATGCGCGTGCAGCCGCTCCGCCAGATCGCCGAAAAGCGAGGGCGCGACCGACAGGTAGAAGGCGCGGATCCGCCCCGGCTGCATCGCCGAGGCCAGGTGCTGCCAGCCGTCGGTGCCGCGCGCGTCCAGCGGCACATAGCTCAGCCGTTCGAGGAAGGCGGCGATGATCTCGGGGTCGCTGCGGCGCGCGCCCACGAACTCGGCAATCGCCTCGGCCACCAGCGCGCGAAAGCCGTCGTCGTCCATCCCGGACCGCGCCGCGCCGATGACCCGCGCCTCGGGGGGCATCTGCCCGTCATGGAAGCGCCGGTAGAGCCCCGGCAGGATCTTGCGCCGGGCCAGATCGCCGGTCGCCCCGAAAAGCACGAGGTCGAACGGATCGACCGGAATGACGCGTGATACCATGCTGCCCCGCCTGTGCTTGCCCGGTCCGGCCCGTTGCGGCCGCCGGGGTCTTGCGAACCGGCGCCACGAACGCGTCAGGGGCGCCTCTCCGGCCCGCCGGTCAGGGCAAGTCTAGCATTGCTTGGCGGCCGCGCCTACCGCAACCCGGCCGGTCCGGTTGCGGATTTCCGCCGTCCACGCACCGGGTTAGGCTTGCCCTTCGGCGCGCCACCCCTGGCCCGCCACGCCGCGCAGCAGCCTTGCGCGCGCCGGCGGGATCGCGCGGATCTCCAGCCCGGTGAACACGTGCAGCGTGTTCAGGTCGCGGTCCACCACCGCGTGATCGCTGACCCAGCCGCCCATCATCAGGTAGGTGCGCAGCAGGGGCGGCATCCCCAGCATCGCGCGTTTCGCGTCGGGCTTGCGGCGGCGCAGGCGCTGCGCGAAGCGGAAGACGTCGGGCGCCTTCACCCGCGGCAGCCAGCGTTTCGGCGCAAGGTGGCGGTCCTTCAGCATGGTCAGCGCGTCCAGATGCGCCCCGGTCTCGGCGCCCATGAAGGAGGAGCAGCCGAACAGCAGCTCCACCCCCTCGGCATCGACGAACCGGGTCATCGCGCCCCAGGCGACGCGCAGGATGTCGGGGTCGTGCCAGGCCGGATGCAGGCAGAAGCGGCCCATCTCCACCATCGGGCCCTCGAAGCTGCGCAGCGCCGACAATTCGTAGAACTGCGCCGAATAGCTGCGGCCGATCTCCTCTCCCCGGGCCAGCGGCAGCAGCCGGAAGCAGCAGACGAGCGTGCCCGTCCGCCCCTCCTCGACCAGCACATGCCGGCAGATCGCATCGAAGGCGTCGGCATCGGCCCCCGGAGCGGCCCCCGGAGCGGCATCGGGCACGGCATCGGGCGCGAGCCCGCGATTGGCGACGAAGGCGAGCCAGCGCAGCGCCTGCGCGCGGGCCAGATCCTCGGGCGTCTCGGCAAGGCGGGCAAGATAGCGGCCCCGGCGCAGCGACAGCATGGCGCACCTCCTTCACATCTGCGGGCGCTTCCCGCCCCGGCCTCTGGATCTGCGGCTGAAGCCCCATATACATCATCAACACGACACCCGCGCGAAGAAAGGCAGGCCGATGGCACCCAAAATCCAGAAAACCGATGCGGAATGGCGCGAACAGCTGTCCGAGAGCGCCTACCGGGTCACGCGGCAGGCGGCGACGGAACGTCCGTTCAGCCATCCGGGCTTCGCTCCCGGCCCCGGCACGTTCCTGTGCACCTGCTGCGGCGAGCCGCTGTTCACCAAGGAGACCAAGTTCGAATCCGGCTGCGGCTGGCCCTCGTTCACCGCGCCGCTGAAGGGCGAGGCGGTGGAGGAGCATGTCGACATCAGCCACGGAATGCGGCGGGTGGAGGTGACCTGTTCAAGCTGCGGCGCGCATCTGGGCCATGTCTTCCCCGACGGGCCGCCGCAGGCCGGCGGCCTGCGCTATTGCATCAACGGCGTCGCGCTGGATTTCGAGCCGGACGAGGCTGGCTGACCCCGCCGGCCCGACAGGGCATCGACGGGGCCGGAATCAGTGGGGGGCCGGAATCAGTGGGGGATCAGTCGATGAACTCGCCCGCGTTCACGTTGCCGATGCTGCCCAGAAGCTGGCCGAGGAAGGTCACGCCCTTGATGTTGCTGTCGGTGACCCGGCGCGAGAGCGTGACGACGCGGCCCTCCTCCAGCCCGAATCGCTCGATGTTCTGCACGGTGCCGTCCTTGGTGAAGCTGATCGCCACCACCTCGCGGTTGATCTCGCGCGGCTTGCGCAGCCCGCTCTCGACCCAGCGGCTGCCGACATAGTACCAGCCGCCATCCTCCAGCACCCCGGACGAGGAGGGGCGGCCGATGAAATCGCCGACCGTGTCGCGGGTGTCCTGCCCCACGGCCAGCATCGCCAGATCGCTGTCCGAGGGCACATAGCCGTGACTGCGGTAGATGGGCTGGCAGGCGGCGAGCGCGCCGACCGCAAGCACGGCCCACAGATTGCGCGCAATCCGCCTGACGATCCGTTCGATACCCGCCATGTCGCTCCTGCCCCGCCCCTCGGCTCTTGCCCTTCGGCCCGGTTCCCGGCCCGTCCGCGGCATCTGCCTGCGCAAGCCCCGGTCCCGCCACCGGGCATCCGCCCCGCAACAGGTCCGGCCCTTGCCACGCCGGCACTTGCCTCCCAAGCGGCTTACAACAAGGATGGCCTTGTCTTCAAGCCGTCCCGCAACGTCGGGGCGGGGCGGGCCCCGCCGCGGGGCCCGGCAAGACAGCCACGGACCGATGAGGAGACCCGACGATGCGAGACCCGAACCCGGCAAGCCCCGCCCCGCGCCAGCCCTGGTCGCACCCGTTCCGCCTGGCCGACCTTGCCGCGCGCAAGCCGACGCGCTTCACGCTGGCGCCGGACGATGCGGCCGTGCGGGCACTGGCGGAGGATCTCGGCATCCTCGCACTGCGCAAGCTGTCCTTCCGGGGCGAGTTGGTGCCGAAGGGCCGCCATGACTGGGAACTGACGGCACACCTCGGCGCCACCGCGGTGCAGGCCTGCATCGTGACGCTGGCCCCCGTGCAGACCCGGATCGATGAACAGGTGCTGCGGCGCTATCTCGCCGACATGCCGCAGCCCGAGGGCGACGAGGTCGAGATGCCCGAGGATGACACGGCCGAACCGCTGCCGCAGGTGATCGACGCGGGCGCGGTGATGGCCGAGGCGCTGGCGCTGGCGCTGCCGCTCTATCCCCGCGCGCCGGGGGCGGAGCTTGGCGCCGTGCAGGGCACGCCGCCGGGCGCCGAGCCGATCGTGGAGGAAAAGCTGCGCCCCTTCGCCGGGCTTGCCGACCTCATGCGGCAGCGCGGCACGGCGGACGGCAGGCCGGGCGCGGACGGGGACATGGGCAAGGACGCGGGCAAGGATGCGGGCAAGGATGCGGGCAGGGAATCCTCTAAGAAGCCGGAAGACTGACCCGCCGCCGCGGGGGCTGGACGCCCCGCGCCGCACGGGTTAGAAGCCGCCCAGAAAACACTTGCGCGGGCAGGGAATCCGAGTATGTTCCCGGCCTCATTCACGAACGGGGTCCACTCCCCTTGCCCGCCGGCATGACGGGGCGAAACCCGGGCAACAACCGGGGCTTGCCCCAGAACAAATCGGGGCTTGCCCCCCGGACATTAAACCGGGGCTTACCCCCCAGACAACACCGGGGCTTGCCCCCAGAACACACGGGGGCTTGCCCCCTCAGACCCGAGGTCGAGATATGGCTGTCCCCCAGAACCGAGTCACGCGGTCCCGCCGCAACATGCGCCGTGCCCATGATGCGCTGGTCGCCGCGAACCCCGCCGAATGCCCGAGCTGCGGCGAGCTGAAGCGCCCGCATCATGTCTGCCCGTCCTGCGGCACCTATGACAGCCGCGAGGTGGTGGCGCAGGTCGCCGAGGTCGATCTGGACGAAGACGCGGCGTAAGCCGGTCGCTGGGCGCTGGCCGCGGATGATGTCGCAACCCACCGGAACGACCACCGGAACGACCAGCGTCCGCGCGCCCGAGGCTGTTGCTGGCCCCGCCAGCGGACGCATCGTGATCTCTGTCGACGCGATGGGCGGCGACCGCGGCGCGGCGGCCGTGGCCGACGGGATCGTGCGCTCTGCCAAGAAGAACCCCGACATCGCCTTCATCGTGCATGGCCCCGAGGCGGAACTGACCCGGCTTCTGGGTCGGCGGCGCGAACTGCTGGGCCGCTGCGAGATCCGCCATGCCGAGGGCGTGGTGAAGATGACCGACAAGCCCAGCCAGGTCATGCGCCACGGCGAGGGCACCTCGATGTGGTCCACCATCGAGAGCGTCAGGCGCGGCGAGGCGACGGTGGCGGTGTCTTGCGGCAATACCGGCGCGCTGATGGCGCTGTCGATGATCCGCCTGCGCAAGCTGCCCGGCATCAACCGCCCCGCCATCGCCTGCCTGTGGCCCTCGCGCAGCCCGCAGGGCTTCAACGTGATGCTGGACGTGGGCGCCGACATCAAGGCCGATGCCGAGGATCTGCTGCAATACGCGCTGATGGGCGCCTCCTATGCCCGCAACGGGCTGGGTCTGGCGCGGCCGCGCATCGGGCTGCTGAATGTTGGCACCGAAGAGCACAAGGGCCGGGCCGAGCTGAAGCTGGCCAACGACCTCATCGCCGCGGCGACAGAGGCCGGCGGCTTTGACTATGTCGGCTTTGTCGAGGGGGGCGATCTGCCCGGGGACCGGGTCGACGTGATCGTCACCGACGGCTTCACCGGCAATATCGCGCTGAAGACCGGCGAGGGCACCGCCAAGCTGGTCTCGGATTTCCTGAAGGAGGCGTTCAATGCGACCTTCCTGTCCAGGATCGCGGCGCTGCTGGCGCTGACCTCGCTCAAGCGGCTGCAAAAGCGCATAGATCCGCGCCGGGTGAATGGCGGGGTGTTCCTTGGCCTGAACGGAACCGTGGTCAAGTCGCACGGATCGGCCGATGCGCTCGGCGTGTCCGCCGCGATAAGGCTGGCCTTCCAGCTGGCGCAATCGGGCTTTCAGGACCGGCTTGCGGCGCGGCTTGCCTCTGCCGGGCAGGCGCGGCAGGGTGCCGCCGCGCAGGGTGTCGGCGGCGCGGTCGCGGCGCCCGGGGGGGCAAGCAACTTGAACGGAACAACCGAATGACAGTCACGCGCGCCGTGGTCCGGGGCGTCGGGCACTATCTGCCCGACCGGATCGTTGCCAATTCCGAGTTCGAGGAGCGGCTGGACACCAGCGACGAGTGGATTCGCAGCCGCACCGGAATCGAGCGGCGGCATTTCGCGGCCGAGGGCCAGATGACCTCGGATCTCGCGATTCGCGCGGCGAAGGCGGCACTGGACGACGCGGGCATGGCGGCGGAGCGCATAGATGCGATCGTGCTGGCGACCTCCACCCCCGATTTCACCTTCCCCTCCGTGGCGACGATGGTGCAGGCCGGGCTTGGCATCACCCGCGGCTTTGCCTTCGACGTGCAGGCGGTGTGCGCGGGCTTCGTCTTCGCGCTCGCCAATGCCCAGGCGATGATCCTCTCGGGGCAGGCCGCCTGCGTGCTGGTGATCGGCGCCGAGACCTTCACCCGGATCATGGACTGGGAGGATCGCGGCACCTGCGTGCTGTTCGGCGACGGCGCCGGCGCGCTGGTGCTGGAGGCCGCGGCGGGCGCCGGCACCTCCGCCGACCGCGGCATCCTCTCCTGCGACCTCAACAGCGACGGGCGTTTCAAGGACCTGCTGCATGTCGATGGCGGCGTGTCCAGCACCGGCACCGCGGGGCATCTGCGGATGCAGGGCAATGCCGTCTTCCGCCACGCCGTCGAAAAGCTGGCGACGACCGCCCATACCGCGCTGGACAAGGCCGGTGTCACCGCGGGCGATGTGGACTGGATCGTGCCGCATCAGGCGAACCTGCGCATCATCCGTGCCACCGCGCAGCGGATGCAGGTGCCGATGGACCGCGTGGTGGTCACCGTGCAGGACCACGGCAACACCTCGGCCGCCTCGATCCCGCTGGCGCTGTCGGTCGGCAAGGCGCGCGGACAGATCCGCGAAGGCGACCTTCTCGTGGTCGAGGCGATCGGCGGCGGGCTTGCCTGGGGCTCCGTCGTGCTGCGCTGGTAGCGGCATTGGTTTCTGGCGCGGTTGAAGGCCGGGCCATAACCCGCCGATTTTGCGGCGTGGTCGAAGGCCGCGCCGGAAGCCATTGATATTGACTCGGAAATCCCTTGCCCTCATGCTTGTCGCCAAACAGCGGAGGGACCGGCATGGGAGAGAAGACACTGACGCGCATGGATCTGAGCGAGGCGGTCTTCCGCGAGGTGGGCCTGTCACGCAACGACTCCGCGCAGCTGGTGGAGTCGGTGTTGCAGCACATGTCCGATGCGCTGGCACGGGGCGAGCAGGTCAAGATCTCGTCCTTCGGCACGTTCTCGGTGCGCGACAAGGGTGCCCGCATCGGCCGCAACCCCAAGACCGGGGACGAGGTGCCGATCAGCCCGCGCCGCGTGCTGACCTTCCGGCCGTCGCATCTGTTGAAGGATCGCGTGGCGGCGGGCAACCGCAACTGAACAGGTCCGGCAGGGCCGGACAGGGGGCGTGATGGCAGATGGCGCCGAAACCGCACAACCGGACGTGGCGGCGGCCCCGGCCGGCCCCGACGGGGCAGGAGCCGTGAGCATGAAGCCCGCCTCCGACACATCCGCCACCGAAAAATCCGCCACCGAAAAATCCGGGCCTGGCAAGTCCCGCGCCGCCTTTCGCACGATCAGCGAGGTGGCGGAGCTTCTGGACACCCCGGCCCATGTGCTGCGCTTCTGGGAAAGCCGTTTCCCGCAGGTGCGCCCGGTCAAGCGCGCGGGCGGGCGGCGCTATTACCGCCCCGCCGATGTGGCGCTGCTGGCCGGCATCCGCAAGCTGCTGCATGACGAGGGGCTGGCGATCCGCGGCGTGCAGAAGATGCTGCGCGAGCATGGCGTGAAGGCGGTGGCCGAGGCGCCCGCCGCGCGCGAAGCGCAGGACCGGCTGCCGGAGGCCGCAGAAGCCCCGCCCCCCGCACCCGCCCCCCCGGAACGCCCGACCACCGCCCCAGCGGCTGGCGCAGGGGCGCAAGGCGCAGACGCAGCCGGAGTGCAGGCACCCGCGGCGGAGCCTGCACCCGCCGCCGCGCCCGCATCCGGCCCGCCCGCATCGCGCGCGCCCCGCGTGCTGATCCGCAAGCGCCCGGAGGAGCCGCCCGGCCTGTTCTCGCTGATGGATGCGCCCGAGCATCCGCGCCCTGCCCCGCCCGCATCCGCCCCCGCGCCGAAGGCCCCCGGCGCAGAGGAGGACACGCCGGGCGAACGCCCGGTGGCCGCCCTGCTGCGCGCCGCGGACCCTGCCGCGCTTGCCCCCCATGCGCAGGCGCTGGCCGCGCTCGGGGCCCGGCTGGAGGCGCTCGGCGCCCGGCTTCGCCGCAGCGCCGGCGGGGACCGCTGAGCCTTGCGCGACGCCGCCTTGCAGACCTGCCCGCGGCCTGCCGGGGCGGCGCCGCGATTTGTCGCTTGCGCCCGGCGCGGACCTCGCACTATATGACCGCCGTCGGGCCGTGGCGCAGCCTGGTTAGCGCGTCCGTCTGGGGGGCGGAAGGTCGTGAGTTCGAATCTCACCGGCCCGACCAACATCGAAACGCCCGTTCCCGCCCGGGGACGGGCGTTCGTGCATCCGCGGGGGAGGGGAAATGACGGCTGCCGGAGTGCTTCCCGACACCGCGCTGCGGGCGCTGATCGAGCGGGGCGCCATCGCGGCGGACCTGCCCGTGACGCCGGCGCAACTGCAACCGGCCAGCCTCGATCTGCGCATCGGCGCCGTGGCCTGCCGCGTGCGCGCGTCCTTCCTTGCCGGCCGGGGCCGCCCGGTCGCCGAGCGGATCGCCGAGTTCGAGATGCACCGGATGGACCTGTCGGCGGGCGCCGTGCTGGAAAAGGGCTGCGTCTATGTGGTGCCGCTGATGGAGCGGCTCGCCCTGCCCGAGGGCATCACCGCGGTCGCGAACGCCAAGAGCTCCACCGGACGGCTGGACCTGCTGACCCGCGTCATCACCGATGGCGGGGTGGAGTTCGACCGCATTCCCGCGGGCTATGCCGGCCCGCTCTATGCCGAGATCTGCCCGCGCTCCTTCTCGGTGCTGGTGCGGCCCGGAATGCGGCTGAACCAGATCCGCTTTCGCGCCGGGCAGGCGGTGCTGAGCGATGCCGAACTGTGCGCCCTGCATGTCCGCGAGCCGCTGGTCAGCGGCGAGGCGCTGATCTCCGGGGGGCTCGGCTTTTCGGTCGACCTGCGCCCCGAGGGCACCGACCTTGTCGGCTATCGGGCCAAGCCGCATACCGGCGTGATCGACCTCGACCGCAGCGGCCATTACGCCCCCCGCGACTTCTGGGAGGAGGTGCGCGCCGAGGCTGGCCACATCATCCTCGACCCCGGCGCCTTCTACATCCTCGTCAGCCGCGAGGCGGTAACGATCCCCCCCGCCTGCGCCGCCGAAATGGCGCCCTATCTGGCGATGGTGGGCGAGTTCCGGGTGCATTACGCCGGCTTCTTCGACCCCGGCTTCGGCCATGCCGCGGCGGGCGGTGCCGACAGCCGCGGCGTGCTGGAGGTGCGCTGCCACGAGGCGCCCTTCGTGCTGGAACACGGGCAGGTGGTGGGGCGGCTGGTCTATGAACGCATGGCCTCGCTGCCCGAACGGCTGTATGGCGCCGATCTTGCCTCGAACTACCAGGGCCAGGGGCTGAAGCTCTCCAGGCATTTCCGCCCGCCTGACCCGGAACTGACCCGGACCTGACCCGAGCAGCCAGCGCCCGCCGGCGCCTTCCGGAACCGGCCGGAGGCGGTGGCGGGCGCGCGGCGGGGATGTCTCTCCCGGTGCCGGGCGCCTGCACCCTCGCCGGCCGCGCGATCCGTCTTGACGTGAAGGGGCGGTTTGGGTACCAGAACCCCGACGCGGGTGTAGCTCAATGGCAGAGCAGAAGCTTCCCAAGCTTACGACGAGGGTTCGATTCCCTTCACCCGCTCCAGACGCGCCGTTCCGGCAAGCCGGGCGGCGCGCCGGTTCAGCGCCGCGATGGCCGCAAATACCCCCGCCGACCGCCCGCCCCCCGCTGCATGAGGCGCCAGACCGCCGCGCCCCAGACCGCCGACTGCTAAACCGCCAGCGTCGCGGCGACGGCCCGCCGCCAGCGGGCATGGCGGGCCTCCCGCGCGGCGGGGTCCATCGCGGGGGTGAACTGCCGCTCGCAGGTCCACATCGCCGCGAACTCCTCCGGGCCGGGGTAGAGTCCCGCCCGCATCCCGGCCAGCCAGGCCGCGCCAAGCGCCGTCGTCTCGGTCAGGCGCGGCCGGTCCACCGGGGCGCCGAGGATGTCCGCGAGGAACTGCATGGTCCAGTCCGACGCCGCCATCCCGCCATCGACGCGCAGCACGGCGGGGGTTCCCTCCCAATCCGCGCGCATCGCCTCCAGCAGGTCGCGGGTCTGGTAGCCAACGCTTTCCAGCGCCGCCCGCGCCAGTTCCGCCGGCCCCGACGCGCGCGTGAGGCCAAAGA
This sequence comes from Rhodobacteraceae bacterium UBA6141, assembly GCA_002423245.1. Classification (GTDB taxonomy): domain Bacteria; phylum Pseudomonadota; class Alphaproteobacteria; order Rhodobacterales; family Rhodobacteraceae; genus Frigidibacter. The sequence goes on along the minus strand of DIVD01000045.1, from coordinate 39,579 downwards.
CCGCGCCCCGGCAGCCGGCATTCCACCAGGGCGCGCCAAGCCCGGTGAAGGCCGGCACCAGCACCACGTCCTGCCCCGGATCGGCGGCCTCGGCCAGCGCCTGCGTCTGCCCCGCAGCCCGGATCACCCCCAGCCCGTCGCGCAGCCATTGCACCGCCGCCCCGGCGATGAAGATCGAGCCTTCCAGCGCATGGCACGTCACCCCGTCCAGCCGGTAGGCGATGGTGCCCAGCAGGCGATTGCGGCTTGCCACCAGCTCTGCCCCGGTGTTCAGCAGCGCGAAACAGCCGGTGCCATAGGTGGCTTTCACCATCCCCGGCCGGAAACAGGCCTGCCCGAGCATCGCCGCGCTCTGATCCCCCGCAACGCCGAGGATCGGGATTGCGCGCCCGAACAGGCCCGGCTCCGTCACCCCGAACTCCGCCGCGCAATCCTTCACCTCGGGCAGCATCGCCATCGGCACCCGCAGCAGCGCGCAGAGACCGGCGTCCCAGCGCCCCTCGCGGATGTTGTAGAGCAGCGTGCGCGCGGCGTTGGTGGCATCGGTGGCGTGGACGCGCCCGCCGGTCAGCTTCCAGATCAGGAAGCTGTCCACCGTGCCGAACAGGAGTTCCCCCCGTTCCGCCCGCGCCCTTGCCCCCTCGACATGGTCCAGCAGCCAGGCCAGCTTGCTGCCCGAGAAATAGGGGTCCAGCAGCAGCCCGGTGCGGCGGGTGATGTCCGGCTCATGCCCCGCGTCGCGCAGATCGGCGCAGATCCGCGCCGTGCGCCGGTCCTGCCAGACGATCGCGCGGTGGATCGGCGCGCCGCTGGCCCGGTCCCAGACCAGCACGGTTTCGCGCTGGTTGGTGATGCCGATGGCGGCGATGGCGGGGCTGCCGGCCCGGGCGATCGCGGCGCGCGCGGTGCCAAGCACCGTCGCCCAGATATCCGCCGGGTCATGCTCCACCCGGCCCGAGGCGGGGTAGTGCTGCGGCAGTTCCTCTTGCGCCACCGCCGCCACCTGCATCGCACCGTCGAACAGGATCGCGCGCGAGGATGTGGTGCCCTGGTCGATGGCAAGGACATGCGGCATCTCAGACCTCCCCGCGCAGCCAGTCGTCGATGGCCGCCACCTGCCCCGCGCTCAGCCGCAGCCCCAGCTTCGACCGGCGCCAGACCACATCCTCTGCCGTGCGCGCATATTCCCTCGCCACCAGCCAGCGCAGTTCCGCCTCGGTCAGCGTCGCGCCGAAATCGCGCCCCAGATCGGCCGCCGCCCGCGCCCCCGCCAGAACCTGCCGCGCCTCGGTGCCGTAGGCGCGCACCAGCCGCGCCGCCCATGCCTCGGTCAGGAACGGATGCGCGGCCCGCAGCCCCGCCACCAGCGCCGCCACCCCCTCCACCGGGAAGTCGCCCCCCGGCAGCGGTACCCGCGCCGTCCAGGCCGGCGCCAGCCCCGGAAAGCAGGGGCCAAGCTTGGCCAGCGCCGCTTCCGCCAGCCGCCGATAGGTGGTGATCTTGCCGCCGAAGACGTTCAGCAGCGGCGCGCCGTCCGCATCGTCCAGCGACAGCAGGTAGTCCCGCGTGGCCGCCGTGGCCGACCCCGCGCCATCATCATGAAGCGGGCGCACCCCCGAATAGGTCCAGACCACATCCTCGCGCGTCACCGGGCGCAGGAAATACTGCGAGGCGAAGGCGCAGAGATAGTCCTGCTCCGCCTCGGTGCAGCGGGCCTCGGCCGGATCGCCCATGTGCTCCTGATCGGTGGTGCCGATCAGGGTGAAGTCCTGCTCATAGGGAATGGCGAAGATGATCCGCCCGTCGCTGCCCTGAAAGACATAGCAGCGGTCATGGTCGTAAAGCCTGCGCGTCACGATATGGCTGCCGCGCACCAGCCGCAGGCTTTGCCGCGTGCTCTGGCGCAGCACGCCCGCGATCACCTGCCCCGCCCAGGGCCCCGCGGCATTGACCAGCGCGCGGGCGCGGATCATCCGCTCGCCCCCGGCATCGGCCAGCGTCACCTGCCACAGCCCGCCCGCCCGTTCCGCCCGCAGCACGCGGGTGCGTGTCAGGATACGCGCCCCCCGCGCCGCCGCATCGCGCGCGTTCAGCACCACCAGCCGCGAATCATCGACCCGGCAATCGGAATATTCGTAGGCCCGGCGGAACTTCGGTTGCAGCGCCCGCCCCGCCGGATCGGCGGTCAGGTCCAGCCCTCGCGTGCCCGGCAGGATCCTGCGGCCGCCCAGTGTGTCATAGATCAGCAGCCCCAGCCGGATCAGCCAGTCCGGCCGCCGCCCCTTCATCCAGGGCATCACCCGGGACAGCAGCCGCGAGGCGGGGGTCGCCGCCTCAAACCGCATGTCGGGGTGCAGCGGCAACACGAAGCGCATCGGCCGGCTGACATGCGGCATCGCGGCCAGCAGGGTTTCCCGCTCGATCAGCGACTCGCGCACCAGGCGGATCTCGAAATATTCCAGATAGCGCAGCCCGCCGTGAAAGAGCTTGGTCGAGGCCGAGGAAGTGCCCTGCGCCAGATCGCCCATGTCCGCCAGTACCACCGACAGCCCGCGCCCTGCCGCATCGCGGGCGATGCCGCAGCCATTGACGCCGCCGCCGATCACGAACAGATCCGTGACCTCGCCCAGATCCGTGACCTCGCCCGCCGCCGCCTCGCGCAGCTCCGCCATGCCGCCCCCTCGCCCTCTGCCCGCGCATGGCGACGGCATCGGGCGGGGATTGTCAATATCGCGGCCGGCAGCGGGATCGGCGGCCTATGCCTCTGCCCAGACCGACACGCTCTGCCAGCCCACGGCCTGCGTTCCCTCCTGCTCCTCGTCCACCGCAACCGGCGTGGCGGCGGTGTCGATGCGGCGGCGCCAGCGGCCTTCCGGCAGGGTCACCTCGATATCCTCGCCGGCGTTGAATGCCATCACCAGCCGCGGCCCTTCCGCCGGGTCCAGCGTCATCACCAGCGTCCTGAGCCCGGCATCGGCCCAGTCGGCCTCCGCCATCTCGCGCCCCGAGGGATGGCGCCAGCCCACCCGAAGCGAGCCCGGCAGTTCGGGCGGCGCATCCTCCTGCGCGAAGCGCGACCGCGCCAGCCCCTCGCCCTCGCTGCGAAAGGCCATCAGGTCGGCCACGGTCTGCACCAGAGCGTCATCCATCCCCGCCCAGTCGGTCCAGGTCAGCTCATTGTCCTGGCAATAGGCGTTGTTGTTGCCCTGCTGGCTGCGGCCGCCCTCGTCGCCGCCAAGGATCATCGGCACGCCCTGGCTCAGCAGCACCGTCGCCAGCATCGCCCGCACCCGGCGGCGCCGCGCCTCGAGGATGCCGGGGTCGTCGGTCGGCCCCTCGGCGCCGAGATTGTCCGACAGGTTGTGGCCATGCCCGTCGGCGCCGCCCTCGCCATTCGCCTCGTTGTGCTTGTCGTTGTAGGACACCGTGTCCCACAGCGTGAAGCCGTCATGCGCGGCCACGAAATTGACCGAGGAGGTCGCCGGCCGGTGCGAGTGGTTGAACTGTTCGGGCGATCCCAGCAGCCGCTGCGGCATGGCCTGCAACAGCCCGTCGCGCCGCCAGAAGCCGCGCACATCGTCGCGGAACCTGTCGTTCCACTCGCGGAACGGCCAGGGGAAGCCGCCGACCTGATAGCCGCCCTCGCCCACGTCCCAGGGCTCCGCGATCAGCTTCACGCCCGACAGGATCGGGTCCTGCCGCAGCGCCGAGAAGAACGCGCCCTCGCGCTCGAATCCCGTCGCCTCGCGCCCGAGGGTGGAGGCGAGGTCGAAGCGGAAGCCGTCCACATGCATGGTCTCGACCCAGTAGCGCAGGCTGTCCATCAGCATCCGCAGCACCATCGGATGCGCGACGTTGACGGTATTGCCGGTGCCGGTCACGTCGAAGCAATGGCGCCTGTCTTCAGCCAACAGGTAGTAGCTGGCATTGTCGATGCCGCGAAAGCTCAGCGTGGGGCCAAGCTCGGAGCCTTCGGCGGTGTGGTTGTAGACGACATCGAGGATCACCTCGATCCCGGCGGCATGGAAGCGTTTCACCGCCTCCTTCACCTCGCGCATGTGGCCGCTGGCCAGATAGGGCCGGTGCGGGGCAAAGAAGGTCAGGGTGTTGTAGCCCCAGTAATTCGCCAGCCCCTTCTCGCGCAGGTGCCGGTCGTGCAGAAAGCCCTGCACCGGCAAAAGCTCGATCGCGGTGACGCCGATGCGCTGGAGATGCTCGATCACCGGCCGGTTGGCGAGGCCGCGCAGGGTGCCGCGCTCGGCCTCGGGCACGCCGGGGTGCAGCCAGGTCTGGCCCTTCACATGCGCCTCGTAGATCAGGCTGCTCTGCCAGGGCGTGCGCAGCGCGGAATCGCTTTCCCAGTCGAAGGCCGGGTCGATCACCACCGCCTTGGGCATGAACGGGCCGCTGTCGCGCGTATCGAAGGACAGGTCGTCCTCGCCCACCACATAGCCGAACATGGCATCGTCCCAGATGAATTCGCCATGCAGTTCGCGCGCGTAGGGGTCGATCAGCAGCTTGTTGGGATTGAAGCGGTGGCCCTCCTCCGGCGCATGGGGCCCGTGGACGCGGTAGCCATAGGCCTGCCCCGGCGCCACCCCCGGCAGATAGCCGAACCAGACCCCGCCCTCCATCGCCGGCAGGTCGAGCCGCTGCGTCTCGGTCTGCGCATCCTCGCCGTAAAGGCACAGCTCCACCCGGGTGGCGTTGTCGGAGAACAGCGCGAAATTCGTGCCCCAGCCATCGTAATCCGCGCCGAGCCGGTGCGCCCGGCCGGCGGCGAGATCGAAACTCCGCGAAACGTGATCCCGCATCCTCACACCGCGCCGACGCTGCGGGGGCGAAGCAGGGCGGCGGGCAGACGCACGGGCACCGGGCGCGCCGCTTGCGCCTCGCGCCGCGCCAGCATCGCCCTCGTCACCAGCACGGTGCCGCCCGCGCTGCGGCGGAACCAGCGCGCATCCTCCTGCGCATCCTCGCCGATCACCAGACCCGAGGGCACATGCGCGCCCGGCGCCACGATGGCGCGGGTGACGCGCGCGCCGCTGGCGACCGACCCGCCGGGCAGGATCACGCTTTCATCGGGCCAGGGGCCGGGCCAGGCTGCGCCGGGGCGCAGCCCGCCGCGCGGGCGTGGGCCGGCCGAGGGCGCCAGCGCGGCGCCTGCCTGCGGCAGCACGCTTTCCGGCATGGCGCAGGGAAGCGCGGCGCATGTGAAATCAAGCTGCGTGACGCGGTAACTGTCGAGTGTGCCGACATCGCGCCAGTAGGGGCGCGCGCAGCCCGCCCCCTGCGCCGCATCCGTCCCCCCCGCCGCATCCGCCCCCTGCGCGGCCAGCCGCCACAGGCCGACCACGCCCTCCCGCACCGCGGCGGGCAGGATGTCATGGCCGAAATCATGGCCGGACCCGGCATCCGCGGCATCCGCCAGCAGCCGGGCCCGCAGCCAGGGCCAGTTGAAGACATAGATCCCCATGCTCGCCAGCGCATAGGCCGGATCCTCCGGCATCCCCGGCGGATCCGAGGGCTTTTCGACAAAGCCGGTCGCCCTGCCGCGGGCGTCGGCGCCGAGGATGCCGAACTCGCTGCCGCTGCTGCGCGGCACCACATGCGCCGCGACCGTCGCCTCGGCACCGCTGGCCACATGCGTCTCGATCATCGGGCGAAAGTCGATCTGGCAGACATGATCCGCCGCCATCACCACGACATGCCGCGGCGCCCGCGCGTCGATGGCGGGGATGTTGCGCATGACCGCATCGGCGGTGCCAAGGTAGCCTTCGGAATGGCCTGCGACCTCGGGGCCATGCGCGATGTCCAGCCTGCCGCCCGCCGCGCCGAATGCCGCGCCCCAGGGGCCCTGAAGATGCCGTGTCAGCGTCTCGGGGCGGTACTGGGTGCAGGCGATCATCTCGTGCAGGCCGGACCGCAGCGCGTTCGCCAGCGCGAAATCCACGATGCGCCGGTTGCCCGCGAAGAACAGCGCCGGCTTGCACTCGCTGGCGGTCAGTTCATGCAACCGGCTGCCCTTGCCGCCCGCCAGCAGGACCGCGAGCGTTCCGCCCCCCGCGCCGCCAGAGGTGGAAACGGACTGCGGGCGGGGGGCAAGGGGCTGTGGCATGGGAACCTCGGACGATGCAGGGAGGGGGCCGGCCCTTTCCGGGGTCATCTCCGGGGCGGGGGCAGCAAGTGCTGCGGTCTCTAACGCGCCAGCCGCAGGATTGTTCCCGCAAGAGGCGAGAAACGGCGGCAGAAGCGGGCGGCAGAAACGGGCGGGACGCCTGTGCGGCGTCAGGCGAAGCCGTCCCGTCCCGCCGCCGCCCGTTCCCCCGCAGCCCGTCCCCCCGGCGCCCGGCCCTTCGCAACGGCTGGCGCCTCCACCCACAGGGCCACCCGCCCCGCCGCGCCGCCGTCGAAGCTCCAGTCCGGCGCGCCCTTCCCCGCACCGCCCTCCCCCGTGCCGCCGTCTTCCGTGCTGCCTTCTTCCGTGCTGCCGTCTTCCGCGCTGCCGTCCATCTCGATCCGCAGCCGCAGCGCCGGCACCGCTTCCGCCCGCGCATCCGTCCGCGCGAGGTGAAGCCAGCGCCCCGCCTCGCCCGCCACCTGCACATCGCCCGCCGCGAACAGCCCCGGCGCCTCGGCCCGCAGCGCCAGCATCCGGCGCAAAAGCGCGGTCTTGGCCCGGCCAAGCGCGCCTTGCGGCCCCTGCGCCGCCAGCGCGGCGAAATCCACCGGCAGGCGGTTGTCGGGGTCGGTCAGATGGAAGGCCGCATCCTCGGTGCCCTGATAGGTGTCGGGCACGCCGGGCAGCATCAGCTTCAGCGCAAGCTGGGCCAGCGACAGCACCGCGCCCCGCGCCTGAAGGCGCAGCGCCGCTTCGGGCGGGCTGTCGCCCCAGGCCGCGCAGAGCGCCCCCGTCCAGTCCAGCGCCGCGGCCTCGGCGGCCTCGTCGGGGGCGGCATGGGTGGTGACTTCCTTGGCCTCGCGCATCGCCTTGCGCACATGCTCGGCCAGCCGCCCCGGCACATCCGCCCGCCCCGGCTCCCACACCGCCAGCCAGCTTTGCACCACATACCAGCGCAGGTTGGCGGCGACGCCACGCGACGCCATCGCCTCCGCCGCCTGCCAGAGTGCCGCGAAATCCTCCGGCAGATGCGACATCGCCACCAGCCGCATCCGCGCATCCTCGGCGCGCTTGGTGTCATGGCTGGAGGTCAGCACCATCGCTTCGGGCGCCTCGTCGATGCGCCGCCTGAACCAGCCGCCGAACGCCGCCGCCGGGATCACCGGCTCGTCCGGGTCGGCGCCGACCTCGTTGGCGGCGAGATAGCGGTTGAAGCGGAACTCGGCGGTGTCCTCATGCGCCTTGGCGGTCAGCGCGCCGGTCACCTGCTGGAAGCGGGTGCGAAAGGCCGCATCCGCGCCCGGCCCCGTCACCAGCCGCGCCAGCGCCGCCACCAGCGCCGGATCCGCGCCCTGCGCCGCCTGCACCGCCTCCTCCATCAGCCGCAGATCCTCGGGGTCGGCGGGGCCGCCGTCCAGATAGGTGCGATAGCGCGGAAAGGCCGCCAGCAGCGCCCGCACGGCATCGGCAAGCGCGCCGGGTGGGGGCGGGGGCGCAGGCGGGGGCGCGGCCTGCGCCTCCAGCGCCGGCATCGCCAGGTCCACCAGCGCCGTCACTTCGGCGGCAAGGTCGGCGGCCAGCACGTCGCGCTTCGCCTGCGCCAGCGTCCGGGCGAAATCGCCCTCATACCCCGTCGCGCGCCGCCACGCGCCGTCCAGCGCCGCGACGCCCTCGCCCCGGCCCAGCACCTGCGCGATTGCCCGCGCCGCCTCGTAGCCGGTGGTGCCCTGCACCGGCCAGGGCCGCAGCGCCTCGTCGCCGGTCAGGATCTTCTCCACCCAGACCGGCAGGTCGCCCACCCGGTCGCGCAGGCGCCGCAGATAGCCCGCAGGGTCCGCCAGACCGTCGACATGGTCGATGCGCAGCCCGTCCACCTCACCCGCCGCGACCAGATCGAAGATCAGCGCATGCACATCCTCGAACACCTGGGGCTCCTCGACGCGCACCCCGATCAGTTGCGTCACGTTGAAGAACCGCCGGTGGCTCAGCCGCCGCGTCTCGGACCTCCAGTCGCGCAGGCGCCAGTGCTGCGCCTCGTGCAGCCGCAGCAGCGCCTCGGGCCCCGGATCGGGGCCAAGCCCGGCCTCGCTGCCCGGCGCCAGCGGCAGCACCAGCCCGCCCAGCTTCAGCACCGGGCCGCCGGGCGCCTCGGCGATGCTCGCCCCACCCGCCGCGACCGCCTCGGCGAAACTGCCCTCCAGCATCGGCAGCGACAGCGCGCCGCTGCTCCAGTCGATGTCGAAATGCCGCGCATAGCGGCTGGCCTGCCCGTGGCGCAGCACATCCGCGAGCCAGGGGGTTTCGGGGTCGAAGGCCATGTGGTTGGGCACCACGTCGAGGATCAGCCCCATCCCCCGCGCCCGCGCCGCCGCCGCAAGCCGCGAATACCCCGCCCGCCCGCCAAGTTCCGGCTCGATCTGCCCTGGATCGCGGATGTCATATCCGTGGGTCGAGCCTTGCCGCGCCGTCTGGACCGGCGACAGGAACAGGTGGCTGATGCCAAGCCCGCCGAGGTAGGGCAACAGCGCCTCGGCCTCGGCAAAGCCCACACCATTGCGCAGTTGCAGCCGATAGCTGGCCCGCACCGGCACGCGCCCCCCCTCCGGCCCGCGCCCCCCCTCCGGCCCGCGCCCATCCGGCCCGCGCAGCCCGTTCGCCGCAGCAGTCACATCACACCTCCAGCCACAGCGAAAAGGCGCTGCCATCGTGCTCGGGCGCAAGGTCCAGATCCGGCGCCCTTGCGGGGACTCCCGCATCCTGCACCCCGCCCGCATCCGGCCCGAACCGCGCCGCGACGATCAGCCGCCCCGCGCAAAACGGCCATTGCGCCCGCAGCGACCGCGGCCCGGTCTGCACCACGACCGGATCGCCGGCGCGGCCCGACTTCGCCAGCGGCACGATCAGCCGCGCCCGCGCCTCCAGCAGCCGCGCGGTCAGCGCCCGCCAGGCAGCCGCCCGCGCGCTGCCGGTCTCGGCGAAGGGGCGCGAGGCGTCGCGGGTGGCGGGGTCCAGCGGATCGGGCGCGCGTTCGGCAAAGCCCGCGAAATCCGCGAACTCCCTCGCCCGGCCCTCGCGCAGCGCCGCCGCCAGATCGCCGGTGAAATCGGCAAAGAACAGGAAGGGCGCGCGCGAGCCCTCTTCCTCGCCCATCAGCAGCAGGGGCGTGAAGGGCGCGGTCAGCAGCAGCGCATGGGCGACCTTCAGCGGCGGGTCATCCACCAGCGCGGTCAGCCGCTCGCCTAGCGCGCGGTTGCCGGTCTGGTCGTGGTTCTGGTTGAAGTTGATGAAGGTCGGCCAGGGCAGATGCCCCGAAGGCTCGCCGCGCAGGCCGTCCCGCAGCCTGTCCCGCCCCGGCCTCGGCTGGCCCTGCTCCACAAAGCCGCATTCCAGCGCCATGCACAGATCCGCCAGCGGATTGACGGCATAGGGGGCATAGTAGCTCTCGTGCTCGCCGGTCAGCAGGCAGTGGTTGCAATGGTGGTAATCGTCGTTCCACTCGCCGGTGTAGAGCCCGGCCGCGGGCTCGTGCAGGCGGGTGATGTTGCGGTTGTCCTCGGTCGTCAGGTGGATCGGGCGGTCGAACCCCGCCGCCCGCACCCGCTGCGCCAGTTCCACCAGCAGTTCGGGCTGCGAGGGGTCCACGATCTGGTCGGTCGCGTCCAGCCGCAGCCCGTCCAGCCGGTATTCCGTCAGCCAGCAAAGCGCGTTCTCGATGAAGAAGGCCCGCACTGCCGGCCGGGTATAGTCGATCCCCGCCCCCCAGGGCGTGTGGCGGCCGGGGTCGAAGAACTCGGGCGCGTAGTCGTGCAGATAGGCGCCCTCCGGGCCGAAATGGTTGTAGACCACATCGAGGATCACCATGATCCCCAGCGACTGCGCCGCCGCGACCAGCGCCTTCAGCTCGTCCGGGCTGCCATAGGCATTGTGCGGGGCATAGGGCAGCACCCCGTCATAGCCCCAGCCGTGCCGGCCGCCGAACTGCCCCAGCGGCATGATCTCGATCGCGGTGATGCCCAGCCGCGCCAGCCCCGGCAGGCGCGCGGCGGCGGCGGCGAAGGTGCCCTCGTCGGTGAAGGTGCCGATGTGCAGCTCGTAGATCACTGCCTCGTCCCAGGGGCGGCCCGGCCAGCGATCGGCCCAGCAAAAGCCGCGCGGATCGACCAGCACCGATGGCCCGTGCACATCCCCCGCCTGCGCCCGCGCGGCCGGATCGGGGCGGAAGGTGCCGTCGATCACGAAGCCATAGCGCGCGCCCGCCGCTGCCGCCGCCTCGCCGCGCCAGAAGCCGTCGGCCTCGCGCCGGAGGGGCGTTTCCGCCTCGCCCACGCGCACCGAGACGGCCTTCACCGAAGGCGCCCAGAGCGCGAAGCGCCAGCGCCCCTCCGCCACCGGCTCCGCGCCCCAGGTGCGGGGAAAGTGCAGAGCCTCGCCCGTCAGGACGGCGCCGGCAGGGCTCGGGAGCGGCGGAGCGGCAGGGACTGGGGCATCGGCATGGGGCGGGGGATCGGCGGGCACTGGATCGGCGGGCACTGGATCGGCGGGCACTGGATCGGCGGGCACTGGATCGGCGGGCACTGGGGCGTCGGTCAAGATGGGGCTCCGGCAGGCAGGGGGCACCGGCGCTGCGGGAACGGGTCCGGTAGAGGCAGAACCGCAGGCCGGGCCGGATTGTTCCTGCACCGGCGGAACTTTTCCCCGGCGGAACCCTTCGCGCCGCCCGGCGATGGTCGGAACCCTTCGCGCCGCCCGGCGATGGTTCGCAGCCAGGTGATCGGCCCGAATGGCGGAATCCATGTTTCCGTTTGCTCATCAAGGCGTTGCGGCGCGTTCCTCAGATTCCACATGAAGAACCCCTGACAAACCCGCCGGTTTTTCACGAACGTCCTCTCTTGCATCCGCCGCAGCGCGGACGGAAAAGCTGCGGCATGACGCGCGCCCAGCCTTCCGACACGCCCTCCCCCCGAAAGCCGCTGCTGATCAGGGCAAGGCTGATGACGCTCGCGGCGGCGGCGTTCGGCGCGGCGCTGTTTTCCGTGCTGGGCCTGCCGCTGCCCTTCCTGCTGGGGCCGATGCTGGTCTGCCTCGTGGTCGCGCTGGCCGGCGCCCCGCTGGCAGAGATGGGCGCTCTGGGGGTGTTCATGCGCACCTTCCTCGGCGTTGCGGTCGGCGCCACCGTCACGCCGGCAATGCTGGGCTCGCTGCCCGGATACGGGCTGACGCTGGCGATGGTGCCGGTCTTCGTGCTGGTCATCGGCGCGGCGGGCTACGGCTTCTTCCGCAGGGTCGGCTTCGACCATCCGACCGCCTTCTATTCCGCGATGCCGGGCGGGCTGCAGGACATGCTGATCTTCGGCGTGGAGGCGGGCGGCGACATCCGCGCGATGAGCCTTGTCCATGCGACGCGCGTGCTGGTCATCGTCTCGACCGCGCCGGTGATCCTGCATTACGCCTGGGGCGCGGACCTGACGCGCCCGCCGGGCATCCCGCTGTCGCAGATCCCGCCGCACGAGCTGTTGCTGATGGCGCTCGCGGGGCTGGTCGGCTGGAAGGGCGGCGAGCGGATCGGCCTCTTTGGCGCCTCGCTGCTGGGGCCGCTGATCCTGACCGCGGCGCTGAGCCTGTCGGGCCTGATCCACAGCCGCCCGCCGGCCGAGGTGATCATGGCCTCGCAATTCTTCATCGGCCTGTCGATCGGCGCGAACTATGCCGGCATCACGATGCGCGAGTTGCGGGTGGATGTCGGCGCCGGCATCGTCTTCACGCTGCTGCTGGCGGTGATCTCGCTGGCCGTGTTCGGGCTGGTCAGCCTGATGTCCGAGGCGCCGCCGCTCGATCTGCTGCTGTCCTTCCTGCCGGGCGGGCAGGCGGAAATGGCGGTGATCGCCATCGTCGCCGGGGCCGACGTGGCCTTTGTCGTCGCCCATCACCTGACGCGGATCTTCGTGGTGATCGTGATGGCGCCGATCGTGGCGCGGCTGGTCGCACGGCGCTAGCGCCCCGGCCTTTGGTCGCCCGCAAAAACCTCCCCTGGTCGCCCGCAGAAACCTATTCGTTTGAACCCGGCAGGCGGCGGGGGTAAAAGGGGCGCCATCGCGGCGCGACCTGCCGCCAACCCGGAGATGACCGATGGACACGCCCCAGACCGCACCCGCCCGCCCCAGGCTCAAGCCCAAGGACGCGCCCGACCTCGGCCGCTTCGACTGGGAAGATGCGTTCCGGCTGGAGGACCAGCTGACCGAGGAAGAGCGGATGCTGCAAGGCGCCGCCCGCGCCTATGCGCAGGAAAAGCTGCAACCCCGCATCATCGCCGCCTTCCGCGAGGAACGGACCGACCCGGCGATCTTTGCCGAAATGGGCGCGATGGGCCTGCTGGGCGTGACCATCCCCGAGGAATACGGCGGGCTCGGCGCCGGCTATGTCGCCTACGGCCTCGTCGCCCGCGAGGTGGAGCGGGTGGACAGCGGCTATCGCAGCATGATGAGCGTGCAATCCAGCCTGGTGATGTATCCGATCTACGCCTATGGCTCCGAGGATCAGCGCCGCAGATACCTGCCGAAGCTGGCCTCGGGCGAATGGATCGGCTGCTTCGGCCTGACCGAGCCCGATGCCGGCTCCGACCCCGCCGGCATGAAGACCACCGCCCGCAAGACCGAGGGCGGCTATGTGCTGAACGGCGCGAAGATGTGGATCTCCAACGCCCCCATCGCCGATGTCTTCGTGGTCTGGGCCAGGTCCGAGGCGCATGGCGGCAAGATCCGCGGCTTCGTGCTGGACAAGGGCACCAAGGGGCTGACCGCGCCCAGGATCGGCGGCAAGCTCAGCCTGCGCGCCTCGATCACCGGCGAGATCGTGATGCAGGATGTCGAGGTCGGCGAGGAGGCGCTGCTGCCGCATGTCGAGGGGCTGAAGGGCCCGTTCGGCTGCCTCAACCGCGCGCGCTATGGCATCAGCTGGGGCGCGCTCGGCGCCGCCGAGTTCTGCTGGCACGCGGCGCGCAGCTACGGCCTCGACCGCAAGCAGTTCAACCGCCCGCTGGCGCAGACGCAGCTTTACCAGCTGAAGCTCGCCAACATGATGACCGAAATCAGCCTCGGCCTGCAGGCAAGCCTGCGCGTCGGCCGGCTGATGGACGCGGCCGAGGCGGCGCCCGAGATGATCTCGCTGGTCAAGCGCAACAACTGCGGCAAGGCGCTCGAGATCGCGCGCATGGCCCGCGACATGCATGGCGGCAACGGCATCCAGGAGGATTTCCAGGTCATGCGCCACATGGTCAACCTCGAAACGGTCAACACCTACGAGGGCACCCATGACGTGCACGCCCTGATCCTCGGCCGTGCGATCACCGGGCTGCAGGCGTTCTTCTGACCGATCCCGGCTTCTTGCTGGCCCAAATATCCCGGGGGGAGTCCGAAGGACGGGGGGCAGAGCCCCCCTTCCTTTTCCGCTAGACCAGCCCCGCGAACCGCTCCGGCAGCCGGTACAGCTCCTTGCTGCGCCCGCCGCCGAAGAACCAGTGCCCGCCGGGGCTGACCTCGCGCTTCTTCTCGACCATCAGCTTGCGGAACGCGGCGAAATCGACGGTCTCGGCCACCGGTTCCAGCTTCGACAGCCGCTCATAGGTCTCGCCGTCCCTCTCCCATGTGCTGCGGCGGGGCTTGTCGGAGCCGATGGTGGCGGCCTCCAGCACCTTCATCTGGCGGCGGCTTTCCAGCCGGGCCATGGTGGTGTCATGGTCGAAAAAGCGCAGATGCACGAGGTAGAGGTTCGCATCCACCGTGCGCTTGTTGATGTTGCACGAATGCCCGCCGGGCGAGAACCGGATCGGGCTGCGGGTCAGGCAGGGCTTGGAGTAGTTGGCGTTCAGCCGGAACAGCCGCCGGCGCGACAGGATCGGCGCATCCTCGGCCACCGGGTCCGGCTCCAGCGCGGGGTTGTGGATGATCTCGATCCCCAGCGGGCAGAACACGGCGGGGGTCGCGCGCGGGCGGAACGAGGTCACATAGCCCAGCAGATCGGGCGCCACGTCGGGATCGACCAGCACCACCTCATCGACATCGCCGCAGACCACCCAGTTGTAATAGCGCAGGAGCCCGCTGGTGAAGGCGGACAGCATCTCCCATCTGCGCCGGTCGAACAGCGTGCGGCCGGGATCGAAGGGCAGGTTGATCACGTTCGCACCCTCGGCGATTCGGCGGATCTCGGGGTCGTTGCCATGGCTCAGCACATAGAGATGCTCACGCCCGAACTGCGCGCCGTAATAGGCCAGCCAGCGGCGCAGGAAGACGTGGTCGCCCCTGACCATCGTCACCGCGGCGCCGGGCGCCTTGGTCTCGTCCATGATGCTGCCCGCCATGCCGCCCGCCCCGCATTCACCCTGGTGCAGAATGGCATGGCGGCGGCGGCCCGGCAATGGCGGCAGCCCGCGCAGGGCGGCGGCAGTTGCCGCAGCCGGGGCCGCATGGTAGCGTTTCCACCGGGTTGACGGCCTCGGCGGCGCGCGATCGCGGCTTGGCGCCCATGCCGAACATGGTCGAAGGGACAGAGATGGGCGAGGCAGAGCCGCTCCCCGGCGCGGGGACGGACTTCAAGCCGGTGATGTGGTTCCCGGACGAGGTAAAGGCCCATGTGCAGGACCGCTACCGCGCGGCCGGCTGCATCCTCGAATACGGCAGCGGCGGCTCGACGGTCTTTGCCGCAGGCGAGACCACGGCGCGGATCCTCAGCATCGAAAGCGACCGGGACTGGGCCGCGAAGGTCGTGGCCCACCTTGCGAAAGAGGGACTGGACCGGCCGGGGGTGGAGGTCCGCTGGGTGGATGTCGGGCCGACCGGCCCCTGGGGCAAGCCGCGCAACGCCAGGGAATGGGGTAAATTCCACGCCTACCCGATGCAGCCCTGGCAGGACGACAGCCTCGATCCCGACCTCGTGCTGATCGACGGGCGCTTCCGGCTTGGCTGCCTTGCCGCGGCGGCGCTGCACTGCCGGCGGCCGATGACCGTGCTGATCGACGATTATCAAGCCCGCCCGCCCTATCATCGCGCCGAGGCGCTGATCCCCAGAACCCGGATGATCGGCCATATGGCGCAGTTCGATCTGGCGCCCCGCAGCTTCTCGAACGCCGAGTTTGCCCGGATGCTGCCCTGGTTCTTCACGGTGGAGTGACCGGGGCCGCTGCCGCACCGGCACGGGCGCCGTACCGGCGCGGGCGCTACTGCTCCAGCGCCGCGGCCGGGTCGATGCCCACCTTCTCGCACATCCGCGCGGCATAGCTGCCGGGCAGCGGCGGGTTCTTGCGCCAGTAGGGCTTGGTGCCGTTGGTGTAAAGATGCACCGAGAGCGTGGCATCGGTGAAATGCCCCTCGACCCGGCCATGGGGATCATAGAACACGTCGTTGAGCTGGAACGGCACCGGATAGAGCACCTCGCGCGGGGCGGCCTTGTCGAAATCGCCGGTCTTCCTGGCGAAATGGGTGAAGGCCTGCGGGCCGAAGGCCGTGCGCTCCACGTCATAGATGCGGATCGACAGCGGGATGGACGGGTCCAGCGCGTCCATCTTCTTGCGCAGGCGTTTGGGCCACCATTCGGGATAGGCGGGCAGGTTGTCGTAATAGTCCAGCAGCGCATCCATCAGCGCGCAGTCCTGCGGCAGCCCCACCACCCCGCAGTTCAGCGCGCCGATCATGCCGTGGCCGCCGAACACATAGTCCATGTCCTCGGGGAAGGGCCGGTGGCAGAAGGCATCGCAGTCGATCCAGATCGCGCCGGTCTTCCTGATCATCTTGTAGCGGAACACGTTCGACAGGAACGAGGGCGAGGTTTCCTTCACCACCTTCATGTCGATCTCCATGATGTCCGAGGCGGGGCGCAGCTCCACCTCCTCGGGCGCGTTCGTGACCTCGTCGGTGCAGTAAAGCGTGGTCGGGTGCCCCTGCAGCAGATGCGATTTCAGGCAGAGCTGGTTGAGGTAATGCAGGCGCTCGCCGATCCACAGCGAGGCCACCGGGCGTCGGTTCAGGTCCATCTAGAGCATCCTTCCTGTCGGGATCGGGCCTGCTGTCGCAGGCCGGGGGCGCGGCGCGGCGCGGCGCTGGTGCGGGCCCGCATCCTCATGCCGCCTGCTCGCCGGTGCCGCGAAGCGGCGCAAGCGCGCGGCCGAGGCTGCCGAGCACCAGCCTGCCATAGGCGCCGTTCTTGTGCGTGCTGTCGCCGCGTTCGGCGGCGCGGCGCGTGGCATAGGCGGCGCGGGTGAAGCAGCCTTGCGTCACCGTGCGTTCGGCCTGTGGCAGGAGGGTGATGCCATCCTCTGCCATCACCTCGCGGAACAGCGACCAGATCGCGGCCCGCTGTTCGGCGGTGCCGAGGGCCGCCTCGGGGTGGCGGTCCAGGAACTCGGTGCTCAGCCCCTCGGTCGGGAACGAGACCGGCGCGAAGAAGATCCGCGCGCGGTTCTGCGCGGCGAAGGCGCGGGCGAAGCCATAGGCGCGCTGGTCGGCCAGATGCGCGCGGATGATCTCTCGCTTGACGCCGCTGGACAGGAACAGCCCCGGATGCCGCGCGCGGTGCAGGAAGTCCGCGAACAGCATGTTGACGCGTGTGCGCGCGCCCATGAACAGGATCGCGTCGAAATCTGCCGGATGCAGCAGGCGGCGGCCGCGCACGTTGACAATGGCAAAGCGCCGGGCGGTCAGCTCGTCATCCGGCACCAGCGCGCCGTCTTGCAGACGGATCATCCGGAACCGGCGCCCGACGGTGCCCCAGAACTCCACCTCGGCCGCCAGCGCGGCCTGCGTCCGCCCCTTCAGCGCGTGGCGGAGGCAGGCGATATGGCTGTCGCCGAAGATGCACAGGCGCAGGGCGTCACCTTGAGAACGCATCGAGCAGTTCCTCCTCGCATTGCACATCCGCTTCGGCCGCGTCGGTCTCGGCCTCTTCGCGGTCCTGCCGTTCGGCGCGGGTTTCCTCGGGGCCGGTTTCCGGCTCCACCCCGGAGGGCGCGCCGAAGACGCGCTGCTGGTCGGCAAAGAAGCTGTCCATCACGAAGCCCACGCCCTCGGGCCGCACCGTGCGCAGGTTGCCGGCATAGAACATGCCGCGGAAGGGCTGGCCGGCGATGATCTCGTAGGCGGGGAAGTAATCGACGCCCGCCTCCGCGGCCAGCGTCCCGGCCACGGCGCGCAGCACCGATTTGGAATAGCTCGTCGCGGTCAGCACATGGGTGCCGCTGGCGGTGGCGGTCAGCGGCACGGGCGAGACCGTCAGCAGCACCCGCAGGGCCGGATTGGCGGCGCGCATCATGGCCAGCGCATCGCGCATCCGCGCCAGCACCGCGTCATGCCCGTGATTGACGAAGCGGTGAAAGCGCGGGCGGAACTTGCCGGCGACAGTGCCGGGGCAGATGGCATATTCCACGCCACTGCGATTGTGCTGCCAGCTTTCGGTCAGCCCGAGCGTGAAGACGAAGACGTCCGCATCGGTCACCGCGCGGCGGATCGCATCCAGAGTGACGGCGCGCGAGGCCAGCGCCTCCTCGCGGGTGACAAAGCCGCCGGGCTCCACCGCCGGGCGGAACGGATCGAAGAAGCGGCCGCCCTTCTCCCACAGATCCTCGGGCGGGGCGGCGCGGCCAAAGGCCCATTCCAGCCACTGCGCCAGCATGTTTGTGGTGTAGATGTTGCCGGTGCGAAAGCTGAAGGTGCCGTAGTGAAATCGGCTGCGCTGCGCTTCGGGCAGGCGGGCGGGCGCGGGTTCGGCGTCCAGCCAGTGATAGCCGCGCGCCGCCAGCGCCCGGCCGATATGCTGGGCAAAGCACGATCCGGCGGTGGCGATGCGGTCGCTCCGGGCGATGGGGACCTTCGGCGTCCACAGCCCCTCGATCTGCAGGGGCGCGCGTTCCGCCACGGCGAGGCGCCAGAAACGGTCGGCGGGAAGTCCGTCATAGGGTGTCATCGGGCCCTCCTCGCGGCCAGTTCGGGATGCTCTTCCAGCACCTTGCGGCGGGCAGAGCGGGCAAAGAGGTAATCGCCCTCGGCCAGCATGGTGTCGCAGGCGCGCAGCAGCAGGCGGGGATGGCGCCGCTGCGCCAGCGCCGCGACGAGGTTGCGCCGCCAGCTCCGCAGCCGCTTGCGCCGCCGCAGGTTGCCCCAGAACTCGGCCCCGATGTCGCCGGTTTCGGCAAACTCGCGCAGCATCTGCGGCAGGGCGTCCGATTTCACCACCATGCGGATCGCCTGATGGCTGGCATGGCCAAGCCGCACGAATCGCACCCCCGGCCCCGCCAGCCGCGCCGCGTGCGCCTTGTCCTCGGGCACGAACGGATCGTAGAGGATCACCGCGCTGCGCACGTAGGGCACCGCCGCCGCGGCATCGAGGAAGGGCTGGTCGGTCCAGTTCATCCGGTTGACGGGATGGGAGAAGCGCCTCTCGAACGGGGCGATGGCGCGGCTCATGGTGGATTGCGGGCTGAAGGCGAGCACCCGCGCGCCGGGGATCAGGGGCGCGAAGTTCAGCGCGGCAAAGCCGCCCATCGAGGCGCCGGCCAGCACCACGGTATCGAATTGCGCGAAGAAGCCGCGCTGCTGCAGGCCGCGGATCAGCGAGGGCGCGGTTGCCTGGCGGAACCAGTCCTTCGCGAAGCTCTGCACCCCCAGAAGCGAATAGCCAAGCCCCGCCACCCGCGCCTGCATCCAGGGCGCGCGCGGATAGGGGATGTCGAGCGTCGCAAGGTTGTCGAAGGTCACGAACAGCACCGGGCCGCGCCGCTCGAACCACAGGTTCCCCTCGGCGCCCTCCAGCAGGAACGCATCCAGCCCCGGCGCGGCATCGAGCGTGGCGGGCGGCGGCATCGCCAGCGGGGGCGCCGCGTCATCCTCGTCGGTCTCTGCCGCGTCTGCCGCCATCATTGCCTCAGAACAGCGCCGCGAAGCGTTCGGGCAGGCGGTAGAGCTCGGAACTGCGCCCGCCGCCCATCATCCAGAAGGCGCCGTCATTCTTGGGGTGGCGGCCCTCGAGCATCTGCTTTCGGAACTCGGGGAAATCCACCGTCTCGGCCACCGGCGCCTTCCTCGAGAGCGCCAGATAGCTGTCCCATGCCGTATCCCAGCCGGTCGCCTTGCGGTCCACCTCGGCGAGATCGCCGCTCTGGACATGGCGCTGCTCCTTGCGCACCGCCAGCCGGTCACGGGTCATCTGGTAATCGACGAAGCGCAGGTGGAAGATGTAGAGGTCGGGGTCGAGATATCCCTCCTTCTCGGAGGCGAAATGCCCGCCGGGGCCGAAGGTGATCTTGTTGCGGGTGATGCAGGGCTTGGCGTAATTGGCGTTCAGCCGGAAGATGCGGCGCACGTCGAGGATGTTGCGCCCGTCCAGCGCCTCGGGCTCCAGCGCGGGGTTGTGCACCAGCTCGATCGCGAAGGGGGTGATGACGCGCGGCGCCTTCTCCTCGCCAAAGCGCATCAGGTAATCGCACAGGCTGTCCGACACCGCCGGGTCCACCGCCACGATCTCGTCGACATCGCCGCACAGCACCCAGTTGTAGTAGCGGGTGAAGCCCGAGGTGAACAGCGACAGCATCTGCCAGCGCCGCTGGTTGAAGCTGAAGCGGGTGGCGTCATAGGGCAGGTTGATGACGTTGCAGCCCTCGGCGATGCGGCGATGTTCGGGGTCGTTGCCGTGGCTGAGCACATAGAGATGCTCGCGCCCCAGATGCCGGCCGTAATACTCGACCCAGCGCTCGAGGTAGAAATGGTCCCCCCGCAGCATCGTCATCGCGGCCACCTTGGCCTTGGTCTCGTCCATGCCTGTCCCACGCCGTTGTGCCGTACGGAATCATAGCCGCCATCGCCTTGAAAAGCAAAGAGCTATGAAAAGCAAAGGGCCGTGGCGGCGTTTCCCTTCAAAGGCGATGGCCGCTGACTGCAGGGGTCATGCGGGCGCCCCCGCGGCGGGGGTCATGCGGGTGCCGCCGCGAGCGCGAAGCCGCGCGCGACCGGGGGCTCGAAGCCGAAGGCCGGGGCATAACCGCGCTGCGCCAGCGCCTGCTCGGCGGCGGCGAGGGCGGGCAAGCCATGCTCCAGCAGCCGCCCGCCGATCAGGATCGCGGCCGGCAGCGGCTGGGGGAGCATCCCGGCGAGGCGCGCCAGCGGCTCGCCCGCCAGCCGCGGGTCCGACAGCATCAGCAGGTCGGGACGATGGCGGCTGACGAGCGCGGCGGCGGCACGGGCGATGTCCGCCTCTGGCAGCAGCGCGTCCCCGGCCAGCGCGAAATCCGCGCGCCCTGCGAGGCCGTTGCGGGCGATGACGCGGGCGAGCGTCGCGCGCAGGCCCGGGTCATCCTCCGCCAGCGTGATCTGCCAGCCGCCCCGCGCGCGGGCCAGTTGCGCGGGCAGGAAGCCGCAGCCCGCCCCCAGCTCCAGCAGCCGCCCCTGCGCGGGCAGCAGCCCCGGCAGCCGCCGCGCCAGCGCGCGNNAGCTCGACCAGATGGTTCGCGCACCAGTCCAGCGCCATATCCCCGGCCGCAGCCAGCGGCCCCGGCAGGTAGAGCCCGCCCGGCATCACGCAGGCGGGCGCGCCGGGCGCGGCCCTGCGCTCGTCCCTCGCCCCGGCATTGCGGCGCCTTTCCACATCGGACATCAGCGCCGCGATCTTCTGCTTGTCGCGCGGCTGCGGCGGCCTCGCACTGATCTGGCTGATCGGGATCCTGGATGCCGCCTCCAGCCCGGCCCGCAGCGCGCGATAGGCGTCGGTCTGGCGAAGCTTTTGCAGGCGCGCCTCCACCCCCTCCAGCGCGGCGAAGTGCAGCCGGTTCAGCACCGGGTCGGCGAGCAACTGCCGGACTATCGCCTCTGTGCGTGCCCTGTAGCGCAGCATCGTGTCATCGCGCACCTCGTTGCGGTCCTGAAGCGCCCAGTAGTCCGGATTGTACTTGTCGGCCTTGTTGTTGACATTGCCGCGCAGCCGCCGGATCGCGTAGCTTTCGACCGATTTCACCGCGTAGTGGTTCAGTTGCACCCAGTCATGGCCGACGGTGCGGGCGATCGACCGCCAGCCGCGGAACTTGAAATAGTCGTCCATCACCCGGCCCGAGCCGTTGAGCCATTTCACATGGTCGGGAAAGGCGGTGTCGATCACCTTGTTCTTCAGCTTGGGGCGGTGGATGCCCAGCTTCCAGTAATCGGCATCGAACCTGAACAGGGTTTTCACGCCCCAGCCCTTGTTCCAGCTCTGCGGCGCGGCCATGAGATACTGCTCGGTGACCGGCGCGCGCGACCAGTCGATCACCCCGGCCGAGCCGAAGATGCGCCAGGTGACGACGATGCCGTTCGCCTCTTGCGCCACGGCGGCGGCGATCAACTCGTCGAGCGTGCCGTTGCCGTAGCGGATCGACAGGAACTCGTCGGCATCGAACACCATCAGCCAGTCGGCCGCCTGCACCACCGGATCCTCCTGCGCATGGTTGAGCGCCGAGGGCTGCGGGCGCAGCCCCTCGGGGATCAGGTTGCGGCGGTGATGGGCAAGGCCAAGCTCTTCCAGCCGGATCAGCATGTCATCGGTGCCGTCCGAACAGTCGTTGGTATAGACGAGGATATCGGTGAAGCCGACCGCCAGATGATGCGCGATCCATTCGAGGACGAACGGGCCTTCGTCCTTCATCATCGACACCGCCGTCACCTGCCCGTGCGGGCTGACAGGCTTCTTCAGCGGGAAATCGACCGTGGCGTAGATGTCCGAGGTGCCGGTGAATCGCTCGGGCTTGCGCGAGGGCGGGAGGGGTTTCAGCGCGCCGTCGGGGCGGCGCGGGGCGCGGCCTTCGTGCTCGTCCGGGGCGTCCTCGAACTCGTCCATCCCTCAGCCCTTCTTGCGGCGGCGCTTGCCGGTGTCCGGCGCCGGCGCCGAGGGCGGCACGATCCTCTCGGCGAGCGCCATCGGCGTGACATCGCCCAAAGCCTCCACCACCGAAAGCCCAAGCTGCACCCGCACCCCGCCCCCCCCCGGCAGCGGCGCCATGCCCGGCAGAGCGGGCCAGGCCGACAGATCCAGCGTATAGCCCCCCCGCCAGCCGTGAATCCGCGCAACCCCGCCATAGGCGACCCGGAACGTCACCTCGCCCGGCCCGCAGGTGATGTCGGTCTCGCCCGGCCCGACATGGATGGTGTCATTGCCGCCCTGCGAGGTGACGATGTTGCGCCCCGGCCCGGTATGGATGGTGGAATTGCCGCTCCCGTCGCGGATCACGTCATTGCCATGCCCGCCATGGATCAGGTTCGACCCTTCCGGCCCGCCGATGATCAGGTCGTCGCCGGTGCCGCCATCGAGCACATCGCGCCCCGAGCCGCCGCGCAGCGTGTCGTTCCCCGCCCCGCCGTAAAAGAAATGCCGGACCGATCCGCGGTTCGACACGGCGATGAACGTGTCATCCCCCGCGCCGCCGTGGAAGGTGCTGCTGGCATAGCGCGCGCCGATGAACACATCGTCGCCCCGGCTGCCGCGCAGCTCGACGCTGACCCTTTCCGAGGTCTCGAAGTGGATCGGGCTGTCCGGGTGGGCGACGATGCGCAGGGGCCTCGAGACATGCGGGCTGGCCTCGGTGCGGGCCAGAACGGTGGCGATGCGGACCTTTTCCACGTTGGGCGGCACCCGCAGCACATAGTCGTCGGGCGCGGCCATGTACCACAGCGTATCGGTGCCGCCATCCTTCTGCTCGCGGATGTTCTCGGCCTCCTTGCCATAGGCCCAGTAGCTGGTGTCGCCCGGGCCGCCCGCCATCACCACCGAGCCATCCACCGCCATCATCGCATTGACGCCGCAGGCCGGGTTCTCCAGCCCGCGCAGGTCCAGCCCCAGCCGCAGCGCGCCGCGCACCAGTTCGTCCCGCATCTCGGGCAGGCGGGCGCGGTCCGGCGCACCTGTCACGAGGTTCGCGGTCTCGCCGGGGTCGGCGACCACGTCATAGACATGCTCCTCGCCGTTCGGATAGCGGAAATAGCGCAGATGGGTGAGGCCCTCCACCGAGGGCCGCACCGAGAGCGTGCCGAACACCGAGGTCACGGGCGAGAGGCTGGCGTCATAGCTGCCGAAGCTCGGGTCCAGCAGCGGCAGCAGGCTTTGCCCCGAAACCCAGCCGGGCCGCGGCGGCAGGCCGGCAAGGTCCATCACCGTCCTGGGGATGTTGTGAAGCGAGACCGGCAGATCGACCACCGCCCCGCCCGGCATCTTCGCGTTCCAGATGCCAAGGGGAACGTGGGCGGCGCTGTCCCACTGGCTCATCTTGTGAAAGCTGTCATGGGTGCCAAGGTTGAAGCCGTTGTCCGACAGCACGATCACCGTGGTGTTGCCGCCGAAGGCCGAGGCGCGCAGCGCCTCCATGAAGCGTCCGATCTCATGATCCACATGGCTGATCGCGGCGAAATAGGCGCGCACCACCTGCCGCCAGGCCTCGTCGCCGTTCCTTTCCGGCGTCCAGGAGCCGTTGGCGATATAGGCCGCCTCATAGACCGCCATCCCCGGCTGCGGGCCGCAATAGTCCTCGGGCGCGGCGATGGCCGGCCAGCGGATCGCCGCGGGGTCGTACATCCGGTAAAAGCGGTCGGGGCATTCGAGGTTGTAATGGGGATGCTTGAAGCCAAGCTGAAAGAGGTGCCGGCGCGCAGGATCGGCCTCGGCCAGATGGGCGATGGCGTTGGCGGACACGGCATGGTCGTAGAACACATGGTCCTGCGCGCCGTCATCGTCGGGATGGTTGATGCCGCGGATGCCGGGGCCCCGCGGCAGGTAGTCCATCACCTTCGCGCGCTGCGGGTTGTCGGCGCAGGGCTTTTCCACATGAAAGAGGATGCGGCTGTAGTCGTGGGGGCTGGGGCGGTAGTTCGCATCGACCTTGCCGGTCTGGAAGGTGCGAAACCCTGCGCGGCGCAGGTCGTATTGCCAGGCGCCCGTCGGCGGATAGACATCGCGCCAGAAGCGGTTGAGGTCCACCAGCCCGCTGCGGAAGGGCGAGAGGCCGGTGGCCAGTTCGGCCCGGCAGGGCGCGCAGAGCGGCACCGTGGCATAGGCATTGGCAAGGCGCGTGCCCTCGGCCATCAGCCGGTCGATATGCGGGGTGCGGATCGTCAGGCCGAACGTGTCCCGCCAGGTGAACACGTCGATCATGTCGTCGATCCAGATCAGGCAGATGTTGTCGCCCTGCACCGCTTGCCGGGTAAAGGCCATCTCAGCCCTCCCAGAACAGGTAATCCTCAAGCGCCGCAAGCTGGACGGCGCCCGCCTGTTCCCTGGGATCGAGGATGTTCAGCGGCCAGAAGACCACCTGCGCGATGTGCCCCTCGCCCAGCGTCTTGGGCAGCCCCTCGCGGTGGCTGCGGCAGCCGATGAACAGATCCGCCGGGCCGGTGATCGCGGTGTCGGGCGGGGTGGCCGATTGCGCGAGATCGCCCCCCGCGCGCAGGAAGAAGCGCCCGCGCGAGAAGCCGGCGATGACGAGCGCGGGCGTGCCGGGCGGCAGGGGCAGCGAGACCTCGCCCGACTCCGACTGGCTCTTGAAGCTGACCTGCCCGGACTGGTGCGACAGGAACAGGTAGTTCCTGGTGCCTTGCAGGTTCAGCGTCAGCAGGGTGCGCAGATCCTCGGCGCCGGGGCGGCAGATGACCGCGAAGGAAAAATCGGCGGCATCGGCGGCGGCATCCGCGACGCAGAAGCCGCAATTCGTGCCGGCCGTCAGGCGCAGGCCCTCCGCATCCAGCCGCGCATTGCCCCGGTTGGGCGCCGCGGGCAGCGCCAGCCCCTGCCCCGCGCGCGGCCGCCATTCGGCGATGGCCCCGCCGTCCAGCGCAACCCAGCCCGGCGCGGCCTGAAACCAGCTTCCGCCCACCGCGGACACGGCAGCGGCGAGGGCCGCGGCCTCGGCCCCCAGCAGCGCGCCCTCGGGCAGGTTTGTGTCGATCGTCAGCATGTCCCGCGCCCCCCTAGTGAACCGGCAAGGCGCAGGGCAGCGCCCAGCGGTGAAGCGGCGTGCCATCCTCGGCCGCGCCCTGCCAGTCGTCGCGCAAGGCACCCGCCGCCGCCGGATGGGCCGCCGCCGGATCGCCCTCGCTGCGCGGCGGGGCGCCAAGCGCGTAGAGCAGGCGCAGATCGCCGGGCGCGGGGCGATCAAGGCTCAGCAGCAGATCCTGCGGGTCGTCCCCGGCCAGCGCGACCTGCGTGATCTGCGCGCCGGTTCCCTCCAGCCGGAAGCCCGCCGTCCTGCCCGCCCCGAACGGGTCCGCGCCGTCGATCACCAGCGGGCCGAGCGCGCGGGCGCGCACCCGGATCAGCCGCTCGCCCTCGCGCTCGGCCAGCAGGAAGGTCGGGCAGAACCAGGGCCGGTCCTCGTAGATCGCCGTCACCGCCAGCGCGTCCATCTCGGCCATCAGCGCCATCGCCCCGGGCGTGGGGCGGCCATAGCCGTCCTGCGCGAAGGCATAGCCCGGCGCGGCGAAGACCAGATCATGCTCGCCATGGTTCCAGGCCAGTTCCCATTGCGCGCGCAGGGCGGGATGATCGGACAGGCCCGGCGTGCCGCAATCGAAGGTCGCAAGGAACACCGGCTTGTGGAACCCCATCTCGCCCACGCCCCGGGTCATGTCCTCCAGCAGCGCCAGCACGCCGTCGCGGAAGGTCTCGGCATCGCTCTGCACGTCCTCCAGCGTGTAATCGAGCCGGATGCACAGGATCCGCGCCGGTTTCGCCATGCGCTCGGCGGCGGCCTTCAGGCTGCGCGCGGCGGTCATCAGGTTGGCGAAGGCCTGCCCCTCGCGCAGCGCGGCGATGGAGGGCGAGCCATCGGTTTCCGCCCGCACCATGTAAAGCGGCAGCGCCCGGTGGTTGCGGCGGCGGTCGGCCAGCAGCACCTCGGCCAGCAGCGCGTCGCGCGTGACCTCGCGCAGGCTGTTGAGGTGGCTCATCGCCCGCGCGGGCTCCACCCCCGCCATGCCCACGGCGCCGATGTCGTCGGCGGGGGCGAGGATGTGGTAGGGAAAGCGCGGCATCCGGGGCAGCGCCTTGCCCGCCCGTGCCCCGCCGATCGACAGCACCCCCAGCAGCGCGCCCGGCGCATCGGCGAGGATGCTGACCTGTTCCTCGGCGCCGTCCGCCGCGACGAGGCAGCGATACTGCCGCGCCCCCTGCTCGCCCGGCAGGTTGGCCGAGAACACATACCACTCGCCGGTCTGGCGCAGGTTCCACGCATCCACATCGCCCAGAACCGCGGCGTCCAGCCCCTCGGCCCGCACCGCGCCGCGCGCCGCGCCGGCAGGCAGCGCGCCAAGCCGGCGGGCGATGTCGGCGATCACCCTGTCCGAGAGGCGCATCACGAGGCCGCTGGCGTCATAGCCGATCACGTCGCCATTGCGGGCGCGCAGGATCGTGCCCCTCGCGCTGCCGGAGCCGTCTTCGGGCGGCCTGTCGGTCATCTGTGCAGACTCTTTCGTTGGCGCGGTCTCGCGCGTGCGGTATTGCCTTGCCAGAAAGCAACTGGGCCCGGCCAAGTCAAGGCTCGGCCGGGCAGAGGCGGGCAGATGCGGCGGCTGGCGATCCTGACGGTCAAGGACGAGGGCGCCTTCGTGCTGGAATGGCTGGCCTTTCACCGCAGCATCGGCTTCAGCGACGTGCTGGCCTTTTCCAACGATTGCAGCGACGGCACCGATGCGATGCTGGACCGGCTGCAGGCAATGGGTCTGCTGACCCATGTCGCGCAGGCGGGGCCCTTCCCCAAGGGCCCGCAATGGGCGGCGCTGAATGCGGCCGAGAGCCACCCCCTGCTGGCGAGCGCCGATTGGGTGATGCCGATCGACATCGACGAATTCGTCAACATCCATCTCGGCGATGGCAGCCTCGATGCGCTGCTGGCGGCGCATCCCGAGGCGACGGCCTTCGCGCTGACATGGCGGCTGTTCGGCAATGGCGGGGTGATCGGCCATGAGGATGCGCCCGTCACCGCGCAGTTCACCCGCGCGGCGCCGCCCGGCATGGCCTGGCCCTGGCGCGCCTCGATGATCAAGACGCTGTTTCGCAACGATGGCAGCTATGCCCGGCTCGGCGTGCACCGCCCCCGCCAGCCGGACCCGGCGCGGCTCGACCGCCAGATCTGGATCGGCGGCAGCGGCGCGGCCCTGCCCGCGCGCCATGCCCGCGCCGGGCTCTACACGCCGCCCGCCCCGGACCAGTACCGCGAGGCGCAGATCAACCACTACGCGCTTGGGGCGATGGAAAGCTATGTCGTCAAATGCGCGCGCGGGCGGGCGAACCGCGAAGCCTCGGCCTTCGACATGTCCTATTGGGTTGAGCGGAATTTCGAGACGGAGGAAGATCGCTCCATCGCGCCCGCCGCCGCCCGCGCGGCGGCGCTGCTGGCCGATCTGCGCGCCGACCGGGTGCTTGGCCCGCTGCACGAGGCGGCGGTGCGCTGGCGCCGCGCCCGCTTTGCCGCGCTGATGCGCGACGAGCCGTTCCGCGCGCTGTTCGGCCGGCTGCTGCTGACCGCGCCGACCCGGCCGATGACCCCCGAGCGGCTGGCGGTGTTCCTGCGCCACGCGCGGCGGGCGGCTGCGGACAGGGCGGCTGCGGACAGGGCGGCTGCGGACAGGGCGGCGGTGCGCGGCGAGGACTGAACGGGCTTTCCGCATCGCATGTACGGGACGCATGTACGGGACGCGCAAGACCCCTGCCCGCGCTTGCGCGGGCAGGCTCTAGCCGCGCCGCAGGCTCTGTCCGCCGTGGAACAGGTGCATCCGCGCAGGATCGGCCGTCAGCCGCAGCGCCTCACCCCGCGCCAGAGGCACGGTGCCGGGCAAGCGGGCGATGACGGGGGCCGCCTCGTCCCGCGCCTGCAGATGGGCCACCGTCACGTCGCCCAGCATTTCCGCCACCTTCACCGGCGCCTCGACCAGCGCGGGGGTCTCCGGGGCGGCGATTGCCAGATGCTCGGGCCGCACCCCGAGCCGCACCGCCTGCCCTTCCAGCGCCGGGTCGGTGGCGATCGGCAGCGTCACCTCGGCCCCGCCCGCCAGCCGCACCCGGCTTTGCGCGCCCGCCGCCAGCAGCTGCGCGCCAATCAGGTTCATCGCCGGAGAGCCGATGAACTGCGCGACGAACTCGTTGTCCGGCCTCTCGTAGAGATCGAGCGGCGTGCCCACCTGCGCGATGCCGCCGCCGTTCAGCACCACGATGCGGTCGGCCAGCGTCATCGCCTCGATCTGGTCATGGGTCACGTAGATCATCGTGCGGCCCGGCAGCCGTTCCTTCAGTTGCGCAATCTCGATCCGCGTCGCGACGCGCAGCGCGGAGTCGAGGTTCGACAGCGGCTCGTCGAACAGGAACACCTTGGGGTCGCGCACGATGGCCCGGCCGATGGCGACGCGCTGGCGCTGCCCGCCCGACAGCGCCCTGGGCAGCCGGTCGAGATAGGGGGTCAGTTGCAGGATTCGCGCCGCATCCTCCACCGCCGCCGCGATCCGGGCCTTCGGCCTGCGGGCGATCTTCAGCGCGAATTCCATGTTCTGGCGCACCGTCATGTGCGGGTAGAGCGCGTAGGACTGGAACACCATCGCGATGCCGCGCTGCGCGGGCGGCACGTCGTTCACCACCTTGCCGTCGATGGACAGCGTGCCGGCACCGATCGGTTCCAGCCCCGCGATCATCCGCAAAAGCGTGGACTTGCCGCAGCCCGAGGGGCCGACGAACACCACGAACTCCCCCGCCGCGATGTCGAGGTCGATGCCGCGCAGCACCGACACCTCGCCGTAGGACATGCCGATGCCGCGCAGTTCAACCCCGGCCATCGCGCCCCCCCCGGTGCCGCTCGGGGTGGTGCCGTTCGGGGTGGTGCCGCTCGGGGTGGTGCCGGTCCTCCAGCAGGATGCTGACCTGCCACGCCGCGCCCCGCCACCAGTGCGGGTCTTTCCTGAACGCCATCTCAGCCGCCTTTCACCGCGCCGGCCAGCAGGCCGCGCACAAGATACCGTTGCAACCCGAAGAAGACCACCAGCGGCACCGCGATCGACACGAAGGCCGAGGCCGCCAGAATCTCCCATTCGCCGCCCCTCGAGCCCAGAAGCTCGCGCAGGACCCCGGTCATCACCAGCTGGCCGGGCGCGTTGCCAAGGAAGACGGTCGCCACCAACAGATCGTTCCACACCCACAGGAACTGGA
This sequence comes from Rhodobacteraceae bacterium UBA6141, assembly GCA_002423245.1. GTDB lineage: Bacteria > Pseudomonadota > Alphaproteobacteria > Rhodobacterales > Rhodobacteraceae > Frigidibacter. The sequence continues at coordinate 10,280 of DIVD01000045.1, read as the reverse complement.
AGATCGCAAAGCTGGCGAGCGCCGGAAAGGACAGCGGCAGCACGATGCGGCGGAAGATGTCGAACTCCGTCGCGCCATCGACGCGGGCGCTCTCGATGATCTCGCGCGGCAGGGCGGCGATGTAGTTGCGCAGAAGGTAGATCGCCAGCGGCAGCCCGAAGGCGGTGTGGGCCAGCCAGATGCCGAGATAGCCCTTGCCGAGCCCGATGCTGTTGTGGAACTGCAAGAGCGGGATCAGCGTCATCTGCAAGGGCACGACCAGCAGCCCGACGACGCCGGCCAGGATCAGCGCCCGGCCCGGAAAGCGCATCCATGCCAGCGCATAGGCGGCAAAGGCGGCGATCAGGATCGGGATCACCGTGGCCGGGACGGTGACGGTGAGGGTGTTGAGGAAGGCGCGGCCCAGCCCCTGCGCGAAAAGCACCGTCCGGTAATTCTCCAGCGTCAGCCGCGGCGGGGTGGTGGTGGTGACGAAGATGCGCTCGCCCCGGCCCGGCCCCGGCTTTTCGGGATAGGTGATGCGGAAGGCGCCGTCCGCCGCGACGCTCAGCGTGACGCCCGCGCGATCGGTGGCGGTCTCGCCCGGGGGCGAAGGCCGCAGGCGCGCGCGAGGTGATCCCGAAGGCCGCGACGCTGCCGCCGCCCTCGCCGAGCACGTTGCCCTCCAGCACCCAGAGCGGGCCTTCGGGGGTGGCGGTTTCGGGGGTGGCGGTTTCGGGGGTGGCGGTTTCGGGCGGCGGGGCGCGGGCGATGACGTTTTGCTGCGCGGGCAGCGCCGCCTGCCACCAGCCCGAGGCGGCGATCTGGTCGCGGTCGCGGAACGACGAGACCAGCAGCCCCAGCGTCGGGATCGTCCACAGCGCCACCAGCAGCAGCGCCGCGAGGTTCACCGCCCAGACGAGGCGCGAGCGGGTGCCGGGCATCCGCGGCATCACAGCGCCTCGCGCCGGGCGTTGCGGATGTTCCAGACCATGATCGGCGTGACCAGCGCCATGATCACCAGCGCCACCGCCGAGGCGCGGCCGCTGTCATTGCCGCGGAACATCCAGTCGAACATCAGGTTGGCCAGCACCTGCGTGCCCCATTGGCCATTGGTCATCGCCAGCACGATGTCGAACACCTTCAGCACGAGGATGGTGATCGTGGTCCAGACCACGGCGATGGTGCCCCAGATCTGCGGCACCTTGATCCGGAGGAAGATCTGCAGCGGCGAGGCCCCGTCCAGCACCGCCGCCTCCACCGTTTCCTCGGGGATGCCGCGCAGCGCGGCGGAGAGGATCACCATGGCAAAGCCGGTCTGGATCCAGATCAGCACCGCCATCAGCAGCAGGTTGTTCCACGGCGTCAGCGTCAGCCACGGCTGCGGGGTGCCGCCCCATGCCTCGACCAGCGCGTTCAGCAGCCCGATCTGCGCCCGCCCCTCGCCGCGGAAATCGTAGATGAAGCGCCAGATCACCGAGGCGCCGACGAAGCTGATCGCCATCGGCATGAAGATCAGCGACCTGGCAAGGTCGCCCCAGCGCAGCCGGTCGGTGAGGCTGGCGGCGAGAAGGCCGAATAGCGTGGAGGCCGCGGGCACGATCAGCAGCCACAGCAGGTTGTTGGCGATGCTCTCGCGGAACTTGCCGTCGGCCAGCAGCCAGCGCCAGTTGGCGAGCCCGACGAAGCGGCGCCCCGAGGCATCGTGCAGCGACAGCCAGACCGACACGAAGACCGGCCAGACGAGATAGACGGTCAGCACCAGCAGCGCCGGCCCCAGGAACAGCCATGGCCGGACCCGCGCCGCCCGCCCGATATTGCGCCCCGCCTGCGGCCCGCGCGGCGGCAGCGCCCTGTCCAGCAGCCAGTTGGAGCCCCAGAACCACAGCACGCAGCCAAAGACGCCGACGATGATGGTCGCAGAGGCAAGCGCGAGTTGTTCCACCATCGCTCCGGCTCTGCCTCAGTTCAGCGAGTCCCAGGTCCTGCGGATCATCGCGCCGACCTCTGCGGCATCGGCGCCGCCCACATAGTCGATCATCCCGGTCCAGAACGCCCCCGCGCCGACCGCGCCGGGCATCAGGTCGGATCCGTCGAAGCGGAAGGTATCGGCCGAAAGCAGGATATCGGACATCTTGCGCAGCGTCGGGTCGCCGTAGACCTCGGCATTCGCCGTCTTCAGCGGGGTGAGAAAGCCCGACTGCGCCATCCAGATCTCATGCGCGAGGGGGGTTTTCAGGAACTCGATGAAGGCGCGCGCGGCGGGGGTGTCCCGGGTGATGGCAAAGGCGGTGCCGGCGCCAAGCACCGGGGTGCCGAGGCCCTTTCCGGCATAGGCCGGGAAGTAGAAGAAATCCGCGTCGAGCCCGACCTCGACCCCCTCGGGAAAGAAGATGGGGATGAACGAGGCCTGGCGGTGCATGTAGCAGCGCGGCGGCGAGGCAAAGAGCCCCTTCGGGCTGTCGCGGTAATCGGTGGCGGCCACGGCTCCCGCGCCGCCCTGCACGAAGTCGTCGTTGCGGGCGAACCAGCCGAACTCCTCGATCGCGGCAAGCACCTTCGGGTCATCGAAGGGCAGATCGCCCCGCGTCCAGGCATCGTAATCCTCGGGCGTGTTCAGGCGCAGCATCAGATCCTCGACCCAGTCGGTCGCGGGCCAGCCGGTCGCGGCGCCGGCGCCGAGGCCGATGCACCAGGGGGTCGCGCCCTCCTGGGCGATCTGCCGGGTCAGCGCCTTCAGTTCCTCCATCGTCGCGGGGACCCCGTAGCCCGCATCCTCGAAGTTTTCCGGCACGAACCAGACCAGCGACTTGACATCGACCTTGTAGAGCAGGGCATAGAAATCGTCGCCGCCATCCGGGCCCTCATAGGTGCCGAGCGCCACCCAGGACGGTCCGGCGGCGTAATTGTCCAGCACCCATTGCCGGGTATCATCGCCCAGAGGCACCAGATGGCCACGGCGGGCGAGGTCGGCGGCAAGGCCGGGCTGCGGAAAGATCGCGATGTCGGGCGGGCTGCCGGCGCCGGTGTCGATGACGATCTGCTGCTCGAAGCTGTCAGAGCCGGAATAGCGGACATCGGCGCCGGTGGCGGCGGCGAAATAGGCGATGACGCTGTCGAACCGCGCCTTGTCGGGGCCGAGCCAGGGACCGAAGAGGCTGAGCGTCTGGCCCGAGAGGTCGGTCTGCTTCAGCGCCTCGAAGCTGGCCCAGTCGAAGCGCGGATCCTCGCCGGGGGGAAAGACCAGATCCTGTGCGCCGGCAAGCTGCGGGGCGGCCCCGAGCATCAGCGCAAGCAGGGCTGGCCCGACGGAACGGGCTGGCGTCATCTCCATCCTCCCAGATCTCCATCCTCCCAGATCTCCATCCTCCCCGACAGTGCGCTCGGCCGGTGTGGCGGCGCGGCCAGATCGCCTTTTCATGCCCGAGGATCGCCCCGTTCCACCGGAGTGTCAACGCCCCGGCGCCGGACGGGCCGCAGGGGCCAAGGCATTGCGCGGATGCAGGAAGGCTGCAAGAAGAAGGCCGCGCCGGCGGGAATTGACGCCGCCCGAAGCGGTCGATACGCTGCGCTTTGTGCTGCCAAGGCGCTCTGGACCGGCCGATGATCCTCGAGGAACTGTCGCAATCGCTGGACCTCGGCCACTGGCGCAGCGCCGGCCCCGCGCGCGGCACGCGGCACCGCACGCGCCGCAGCACGCGGCATCGCGCCGGGCCGAGATGTTCCATCCTCAACTTGCCGAAGCCCTGACCCGGAGCCCCCGATGACCCAGCCCCTGCCCTGCCTCGTCGCCGATGTCGGCGGCACCAATACCCGCGTTGCGCTGGCCGGTGTCGGGGCGATCCGCCCCGAATCGGTGCGCCGCTATGCCAATGCCGCCTTTCCGGGGCTGGCCGCGGTGCTGGAGCAGTTTCGCGCCGATGCCCGCTGCGAGGCACCCGCGGGCGCCTGCGTCGCGGTGGCGGGGCCGGTGCGGGGCGGCGTCGGCAGGCTGACCAATCGCGACTGGTTCTTCGACGGGGCGTCGCTCGCCGCGGCGACGGGAGCGCGGATCGTGGCGGTGCTGAACGACCTGCAGGCGCAGGGCCATGCGCTGGGGCACATCGCGCCCGAGGCCCTGCACCCGGTGATCGCGGGCCAGCCCGAGCCGGGCGGCGCGCAACTGGTGATCGGCATCGGCACCGGCTTCAACGCGGCGCCGGTGCATGAGGCGCCGGGCGGGCGCATCGTCGCGCCGTCGGAATGCGGCCATGTCGCCTTGCCGGTGCGCAGCGATGCCGACCTGCGGCTGTCGCGCTTCGTGGCGCTGGAGCACGGCTTTCCCGAGGTGGAAGAGGTGCTGTCCGGCCGCGGCATCGCGCAGGTCGATGCCTTGCTGGCGCAGGAGGCGGGCGAAGGCGGCGCGCCGCGCGATTCGGCGGCGATCCTTGCGGCGCTGGACCAGGGCGAGCCGCGGGCGCGGCAGACGGCGGCCATCTGCGTGCGGATCCTCGGCGCCGTGGCGGGCGATCTGGCGCTGATCCACCTGCCCTTCGGCGGCGTGCATCTCGTCGGCGGCATGGCCCGCGCGCTGGCGCCCTGGCTGGACGCGTTCGGCTTTGCCGCGGCCTTCCGCGACAAGGGCCGTTTCGCGCCGCTGATGGCGGATTTCCCGGTATGGGTGATCGAGGACGACTTCGCGGCGCTGACCGGCTGCGCCCGCCATCTGGCGCATCTGATGGCGGATGCGGCGGCGCGCTGATTCGGCCGCGGCGAGTCGGGTGCAGTGACGGGGCTGCCGTCAAGCCTATCTTAACCCGGCGCCCCTAACCCTTGTCCCACCCGAACGGACCGAAGGGGGACAAGGTGAACGCGACATCCGACGAAACCGCTGGCGGCCGTGGCGCCGGCTGCGCGATGACGGCGCCGGTTCCGCTCGCGCCCCGGCTCGACCTGCCTGCCGCGCGCCCCCTGTCCGAGGCGATCCGCGCCCGCGCCGGGCAGCCGCTCGATCTGGACGCGGGCGATGTGGTGCATCTGGGCGGGCTCTGCCTGCAGGTGCTGCTGGCCGCCGCCGCAAGCTGGCGCGCCGCAGGGCAACAGCTGCACATCCGCCCGCGATCGCAGGCCTTCGAGGAGGCGCTGGCGACGTTCGGCCTCGCACCCTCCGCGCTCGAATCGGAGGGCGCGGCATGAGCCTGACCATCCTTGCGGTCGATGACAGCCGCACGATCCGCGACATGCTGAAACTGGCGCTGACCGAGGCCGGCTTCACGCTGCACCTTGCCGAAGACGGGGTGCAGGGGCTGGAAGTGCTGCAAGGGATCAGCCCCGATGCCATCATCTCCGACATCAACATGCCCCGGCTCGACGGCTTCGGCTTCATCGAGGCGGTGCGCGGGCAGGACAGGCACCGCGCCATCCCGATCCTCGTGCTGACCACGGAAAACGCGCCGGAGCTGAAGGCGCGCGCCCGGGCTGCCGGTGCGACCGGCTGGATCGTGAAGCCGTTCGATCCGCCGAAGCTGATCAAGGCGCTGCAGATGGTCGCGGGGTAAGGGGCAACTCGCATGGCACATGACCCGATGGCCGAGATCCGCGCCTCGTTCTTCGTGGAATGCGAAGAGCTGCTGGAAAGCCTGCAAGATGCGCTGTCGGCGATGGCGAACCAGCTGGAGGGCGAAAGCGCCCGGGATGGCGAAACGGTCAACATGGCGTTCCGCGCCGTCCATTCGATCAAGGGGGGTGCCGGGGCCTTCGGGCTGACGGCGCTGGTGGCCTTCGCCCACCGCTTCGAGACGGTGATGGACGAGCTGCGCTGCGGCCGGCTGGTGATCGACCACGAGGCGATGAAGCTGTTCTTCCAGGCCGCCGACATGCTGGCCGACCATGTCCGCCTTGCCCGCGACGATGCGACCGGCGCGCCCGCCGGCTCGGAAGAGATGCTGCTGGCCATCGAGGCGCTGATGGGCGAGCGGGCAGCGGAGCCCGAGGCGGAAGAGGTGGAATTCGCGCCGATGGGCCTGACCCTCGACCTGGAGCTCGACCCGCCGGCCCCCGGCGGCGATCCGAGCGGCGGGACGGGTCCGGCGGGCCGCAACTGGCCGGGCCCGGCGGGCCACAACTGGCCGAGCCCGGCGGGCCACAACTGGACCGTCTCGCTGCGACCGACCGATGCGCTCTACGCCTGCGGCAACGAACCCTTCCACCTCTTGCGCGCCCTGGCAGAGCTTGGCCGGGCAAGCGTCACCTGCGATGTCTCCGACCTGCCCGATCTCGACGGCCTGATGCCCGAAAGCTCCTATCTGCACTGGATCGTGCATCTGACCGGCGAGATCGACGAAAGCGACATCTGCGGCGTGTTCGATTTCGTCGATGACGTGGCGGACATCACGGTGACCGAGACGGTCGCGGCGGCGGAGGCGCTTTCCGATGTGGCGCCGCCGCCAGAGCCCATGGCGCAGGCCGCGCCGACTCCGGCGGCAGCGCCCGCGGCTCCCATGGCCACGGATCCTGCCCCGGTCATCGACCTCACCGCGGCGGCAGCGCCCGCCCAGCCCGCCGCCCACCCCGCCGCCCAGCCCGCTGCCCCAGCCGCCCCCGCCGAGGCCGCAGCCGCAACCGTCCGCGTCGACCTGCACCGGATCGACCGTCTGGTGAACCTCGTGGGCGAGCTGGTGATCAACCAGGCCATGCTGGCGCAAAGCGCGGCGGAGGCCGGGCTGCCCCCGCATTCCGCCGTCATGAACGGGCTCGAGGCGTTCATGATGCTGACCCGCGACATTCAGGACAGCGTGATGATGATCCGCGCCCAGCCGGTCAAGCCGCTGTTCCAGCGCATGGCCCGGATCGTGCGCGAAGCCTCGGCTGCCGTCGGCAAGGAGGTGCGGCTGCGCAGCGAGGGCGAGGGAACCGAGGTCGACAAGACGGTGATCGAGCGGCTCGCGGACCCCTTGACCCACATGATCCGCAACGCGGTCGATCACGGGCTGGAGACGCCCGAAACGCGCCGCGCCGCCGGCAAGCCCGGAGAGGGGACGATCACGCTGTCGGCCCAGCACCGCTCCGGCCGGGTGGTGATCGAGGTGGCGGATGACGGCGCGGGGATCGACCGCCCCCGGGTCCGCGACATCGCGATCCGCAAGGGACTGATCGCGCCCGATGCGGCGCTCTCGGATGCCGAGATCGACACCCTGCTGTTCCTGCCCGGTTTTTCCACCGCCAGCCAGATCTCGGCGCTCTCGGGACGCGGCGTGGGCATGGATGTGGTCAAGCAGGCGATCGGCGGGCTTGGCGGCCGCATCGCCATCACCTCGGAACGCGGCTTCGGCACCCGGTTCTCGATCAGCCTGCCACTCACGCTGGCCGTGCTGGACGGGATGGTGGTGCGCGTCGCCGGCGAAACTCTGGTGATCCCGCTCTCCTCGATCGTCGAGACCGCGGCACTCTCGGCAGAAAGCATCCGCTCGCTCGGCCCCGAAACCAGCGTGGTGCATATCCGCGGAAGCTTCGTGCCGCTGTTCGATCTGGGCGCCGAACTTGGCTATCGCGGCCCCAGGGCCAGCTATGAGGGCGGCATCGTGCTGCTGACCGCGCAGGAAGACGGCAGCCGCGCCGCCCTGGTCGTGGATGACATCCTCGAGCAGCGCCAGGTCGTCATCAAGGGGCTGCAGCACAGCTATGGAGACATCCCGGGCATCGCCGCGGCGACCATCCTCGGCGACGGCCGGATCGCACTGATCCTCGATCCGGGCGACCTCGTCGAAAGCGCGACCGGCCGCACCCGCTCTGCCGACACTCCCCTGGCCCTTGCAGGATGACATCATGACCGAGACCAGATCCCAGTCCAGATCCCAGTCCAGCGCCGAAGTCGAACTGCTTTCCTTCCGGCTTGCCGAACAGGAATTCAGCGTCGACATCATGTCGGTGCGCGAGATCCGCGGCTGGACCCGCGCGACGCCGCTGCCGCATTCGCCGCCCTTCATGCGCGGCGTCATCAACCTGCGCGGGACGGTGCTGCCGGTGATCGACCTTGCCTCGCGGCTCGGAATGCCCGCCGTCGCGGGCGACGCGCGCAACGTGATCATCGTGGTACATGCGGCCGGGCAAAGCGTCGGCCTGCTGGTCGACGCGGTGTCCGACATCCTCGCGCTGCCCCGCGCCGAGTTGCAGCCGCCCCCCGACCTCGCCGCCGATTCCGCGCATGGCTATGTGCAGGCGCTGACCATCGTCGACGGGCGGATGATCCGGGTGCTCGACCTGTCGGCCGTGCTGCCGCCCTGCCACACCGAGGTGGCATGACCACCAGCTTTCACCATGCCGGCGGCGCGAGCCTGCCCGACAGCGCCCAGATGGCCGCCATCGCCCGCATCGCGCATTCCGAGGCGGGGATCGTGATCGCCCCCGGCAAGACCGGCATGGTGCAGGCGCGGCTGGCCAAACGCCTGCGCGCGCTCGATCTGCCCGGCTATGACAGCTACCTCGCGCTGGTGGAAAGCGAGGCGGGCCGGGACGAGCGGCGGCGGATGATCTCGGCCCTCACCACCAACGTGTCGCATTTCTTCCGCGAATCGCACCATTTCGACCTGCTGCGCAGCCAGGTCCTGCCGCCGCTTCTGGCGCGGGCGAAGGCGGGGGGGCGGGTGCGGCTGTGGTCGGCGGGCTGCTCCAACGGCCAGGAAGCCTGGTCGATGGCGATGACCGTGCTCGAGCTGATGCCCGATGCCGCCGACCATGACCTGCGCATCCTCGCGACCGACATAGATCCCCTGGTGGTGGAGAAGGGCCGCAGCGCGACCTATGACGCGCAGATGGCGTCGAGCGTCCATGCCCCGCTTCGCAAGCGGTATTTCGAGCAGAGGGGCGGTCAGCTTCGACTGGTCGCCGCGGTGCGGCCGCTGGTCAGCTTTCACGAACTGAACCTGCACGCGCCCTGGCCGATGAGGGGCCCTTTCGACGCGATCTTCTGCCGCAACGTGGTGATCTATTTCGATTCCGAGGCACAGGACCGGCTCTGGCGGCGCTTCGGCGAGGCGCTGGCGCCTGGCGGATGGCTGTTCGTCGGCCACTCCGAACGTGTGCCGGTCGCTCCTGCCTCGCGCTTCGTCACCGCCGGCATCACGACCTACCGCCTGCTGCCGGCAGCGGCCAAAACATGACAGGGAACAGGGCATGGCACTCAGGGATCAGCTGCGGATCATGGTGGTGGATGACATGTCCACCAGCCGCGGCCTCATCACCCAGGCGCTTGACGCGATGGGCATCCGCCAGGTCGGCTATGCCAGCGACGGGCCGGGCGCGCTCGCCGCGATCGAGAAGGTGCCGGTGCATCTGGTGATCTCGGACTACAACATGCCCGGAATGGACGGGCTGCAACTGCTGCAGGCGCTGCGCGAGAATCCGCGCACGAAGGGCGTCGGCTTCATCCTGATCACCGGCCGTGCCGACAAGGAGATCATCGACAGCGGGCGCCGGCTCGGCATGAACAACTTCCTCAAGAAACCGTTCCTCCCGCAGGATCTGCGCAGTTGCATCGAAGCCGTGGTAGGCCGGCTGTGAGGGGGCCGCGGAAGTCTGCCCGTCACCGCGGCGGCTCGTCCGGGGCGGGTGCTGCAATTGCCGATGGTGCGGCGCCCGGCCTCGCACACCGCGATCTGCCACTCGATGCGCTGGCTCAGCGGGTTGCGGATGAACTCGACACGCTCGCCCGCCTTTCCGCGGGTGTGCAGGCGGCGCTGTCCCTGTGCCATTTTGCAGAGCACACCGACGCGGCGGCGATCCGCGGCCTGCAGGGCATCGACCGCATCACCCAGAGTCTCGAGGATCTGGGGCGGCTGATGGCCGCGGTCTCGCGAGAGATGCCGGCCAATGTGCGCCTGCACGCGGTTCCGATCCTGTCGCGGCTGCGCTTGCACGAGCTGGTGGCGACCCTCGATCCGGCGGCGCCTCCCCTCGTGCGCGAGACCGAAATGCACGGCGATGTCATGTGGTTCTGACGGGCAGTTGGTGCCAGAGGCCGCGAGGCATTGCGCGATATGCGGCTTGCGGCCGTGGTCGGGCCATGCCGGCACCGCAAATGCGCCCGGGGCTGGCCGCGACCGCTGCACCTGGGCGTGGGGACGGGACGCGGGGACGGGACGCAGGGACGGGGCGTGGGAAGGCAATATGCGAACGGGCCGCGTCGCCGAAGAGGGCAGAGCCGATCCGCGCCCCGACCGGCAAGGAGCGGCAGCCCTGGCCGATCCGCAGCGCCTGGTTCATCGGCATCAGCCCGAGGCTGTCGAAGGTCAGAGGCTGTCGAAGGTCAGAGGCTGCCGAAGGTC
>DIVD01000046.1 GCA_002423245.1 Rhodobacteraceae bacterium UBA6141 | reverse complement strand
GTTCGAATCCCTCCACTCCGACCATCTCACCGCGAACGCGCCCTGCGCGCGTTGCGTTTCGAGGAGGCCATGATGTTCCGAGTCCTGTTTCCCGCCCTGTTGCTTGCCGGCTGCATCGCGCCGCCCGAGACGCCGCCGCCCCCGCCGAACGGGGCCACCGTGTCGCATCTGGGCGAGACCTATCAGATCGAGGCGACGCGCTATGGCTGGCGGGTTGACGTCGATGGCTACCCCGTTTCCTGCCGCAAGCCGACGGTGAAGGATTGCTACTGGTCGCTGCGCAACTACCGGGCCGCTCAGGCGAAGATCGAAAGTATCGACGGGAATCCCGGCTAGCGGGGAGTCCCGGTCCGCGGGGAACACGGATCATCGGGGAACACCGGGGCGGGCTGCGGGTTGCATCAGGCCAAGCAGCCAGAGGTGCCCCATGCCGTCGAAGATGCCGCCCAAGATGCCGCCCGACTCCGGCAACCCGCAAGACCCGTGCCGCCCCGAGGACAAGAACCCGCTGCACAAGAACCCGGTGCGCGGAGGGATGCAGACTCCCGACTATGACCGGCTGAAGCAACCGGGCAAGCGGCCCGTGCCCGAGGCCGAACCCGACGCCGAACCCGGCGCGGGCGGCGGCCCGGCCGGCCCGAAGGGCTGACAGCCGATTCCGCCGCCCGCTTCCGCCGCCCGCCGCATCTGCGGGGCGGACCGGCTCTTGCGCCCGCCGCCGCCGCGCCCGCCGCCGCTGCACCCTGTCGCGCAGCGTGCCGCTCCGGGCCGCCGCCCGGCGGGCCGCTGCGGTCTGTGGATGCTTTTGATCCAGACTCGCAGCTTTGCCTCGCAAGGGCGCAAGAGCGTTGTCGAATTTCATCTTCGGCCCGCCGCAACACACGCAGGGCGCGACTCGGGCCGCGCGCACCGGTTCACGACCGCCTCGCGCGGTCAATCGCAAAGAGCCGGCGCCAGAGCAAAATATCGGTTGCGAGGCCGGCAAAATAGCGGCAGGTTGTGGTGGCTGACCAAGCGCCCACCAGATGTTGTGCCCGTTGTTGTGCCCAATGTTGTGGTGTTGTGGGGCGGCAAGGCAGACCGGAAACTGCGACCGATCGGGGGATCTGGTCAGGCCGGCACGCAAGTGCGGGCGGCGGCTGGTCTGCGCTTGCTCGACATCCGCGCCCGGTCATCAGGCAGGCGGCGCCTGGAAGGCCGCAGGCAAGTCGAAAAAACCGACGGGACAGAGACGGGGGCAGACATGAAGATCGAACGCAAATTCACCGCCGAGGGCGCCGATGCCTATGAGGCACTTGGCTTTACCACCACCGTGTCCGAGATTCGCAACCCCGATGGCACGGTGGTCTTCCGCAATGACCGCGTCGAGGTTCCCGCAGGCTGGAGCCAGGTCGCCTCGGACGTGCTGGCGCAGAAATACTTCCGCAAGGCCGGCGTTCCCGCCGCATTGAAGAAGGTGCGCGAGAAGGGGATGCCCGAGTTTCTGTGGCGGTCGGTCCCCGATGAGGATGCCTTGGCAAAATTGCCGCAAGATCAACGATTTGTGGGCGAAACCTCAGGCAAGCAGGTCTTCGACCGCCTCGCCGGCGCCTGGGCCTATTGGGGCTGGAAGGGCGGCTACTTCACCGCCGAGGAAGATGCCCGCGCCTATTTCGACGAGATGCGCTTCATGTTGGCCGCGCAGATGGGTGCGCCGAACAGCCCGCAATGGTTCAACACCGGGCTGCACTGGGCCTATGGCATCGACGGCCCGAGCCAGGGCCACTACTATGTGGACTTCAAGACCGGCAAGCTGACGCGCTCGGAGTCGGCCTATGAACACCCCCAGCCCCATGCCTGCTTCATCCAGTCGGTGCGCGACGATCTGGTGGGCGATGGCGGCATCATGGATCTGTGGGTGCGCGAGGCGCGTCTGTTCAAGTATGGCTCGGGCACCGGCACCAACTTCTCCAGCCTGCGCGGCGAGGGGGAGAAGCTGTCGGGCGGGGGGAAATCCAGCGGCCTGATGGGGTTCCTCAAGATCGGCGACCGGGCGGCGGGCGCGATCAAGTCGGGCGGCACCACGCGGCGCGCGGCCAAGATGGTGATCTGCGACATGGATCACCCCGATATCGAGCAGTTCATCAACTGGAAGGTCATCGAGGAGCAGAAGGTCGCCAGCCTCGTCGCCGGCTCCAGGATGCATGAACGCCAGTTGAACGAGATCTTCGGGGCGATCGGGCAATGGGACGGGGCCGCCGAGGATGCCGTCGATCCGGCGAAGAACCCCGCGCTGAAGACCGCGATCCGCGCGGCCAAGAAGGTGGCGATCCCCGAGACCTACATCAACCGCGTGCTGCAATACGCGCGGCAGGGCTTCACCTCGATCGAGTTCCCGACCTACGACACCGACTGGGATTCCGAAGCCTATCTCTCTGTCTCGGGCCAGAACTCCAACAATTCGGTCCGCGTCACCGATGCCTTCCTGAAGGCGGTGCGCGAGGATGCCCCGTGGGAGCTGATCCGCCGCACCGACGGCAAGGTCGCCAAGCGGGTCGCCGCGCGCGATCTGTGGGACCAGATCGGCCATGCCGCCTGGGCCTGCGCCGACCCGGGCATCCAGTTCCACGATACCGTCAACGCCTGGCACACCTGCCCGGAGGATGGCGCGATCCGCGGCTCGAACCCCTGTTCGGAATACATGTTCCTCGACGATACCGCCTGCAACCTCGCGTCGATGAACCTGCTGACCTTCCACACGGGCGGCAGGTTCGATGCCGAAGCCTATGTCCACGCCTCGCGGCTCTGGACGGTGACGCTGGAGATCTCGGTGGCGATGGCGCAGTTCCCGTCGAAGGAAATCGCGCAGCGCAGCTATGACTATCGAACGCTGGGGCTGGGCTATGCCAATATCGGCGGGCTGCTGATGACGATGGGCCTTGGCTATGACAGCGCCGAGGGACGGGCGATGTGCGCGGCGCTGACCGCGGTGATGACCGGCGTGGCCTATGCGACCTCGGCCGAGATGGCGGCGGAACTCGGGCCGTTCCCCGGCTATGCCCGCAATGCCCGGCACATGCTGCGGGTGATCCGCAACCACCGCGCCGCGGCCCATGCCAAGGGGTCGGGCTATGAGGGGCTGAACGTCGCTCCGGTGCCGCTCGATCACGCGAACTGTCCCGACCAGCGGCTTGTCGCGCTTGCCAGATCCGCCTGGGACGAGGCGCTGGCGCTTGGCGAGGCGCATGGCTACCGCAACGCGCAGGCGACGGTGATCGCGCCGACCGGCACCATCGGCCTTGTCATGGATTGCGACACCACCGGCATCGAGCCCGACTTTGCGCTGGTGAAGTTCAAGAAGCTGGCGGGCGGCGGCTATTTCAAGATCATCAACCGCTCGGTTCCGGCCGCGCTGGATGCCCTGGGCTATTCCTCGGCGCAGATCGGCGAGATGGTCGCCCATGCCGTCGGCCATGCCAGCCTTGGCAATTGCCCCGGCATCAACCATGCCTCGCTGGTCGGGCACGGCTTCGGCGCGGCGGAGTTGCAGAAGATCGAGGCGGCGCTGCCCTCGGCCTTCGACATCCGCTTCGTGTTCAACCAGTGGACGCTGGGGGAGGATTTCTGCACCGGCACGCTGGGGATCCCGGCCGACAGGCTGAACGACCCGAGCTTCGACCTTCTGCGCCACCTCGGCTTCACCAGGGCGCAGATCGAGGCGGCGAACGACCATGTCTGCGGCACGATGACGCTGGAAGGCGCGCCCTTCCTGAAGCCGGAACATCTGGCGGTGTTCGACTGCGCCAATCCCTGCGGCAAGAAGGGCAAGCGGTATCTGGGCGTTGACAGCCACATCCACATGATGGCGGCGGCGCAGTCCTTCATCTCGGGCGCGATCTCCAAGACCATCAACATGGCCAATACCGCCACGATCGAGGATTGCCAGAAGGCCTATGAGCTGAGCTGGTCGCTGGGGATCAAGGCGAACGCGCTCTATCGCGACGGCTCCAAGCTGTCGCAGCCGCTGGCCTCGGCGCTCATCGAGGATGACGAGGAGGCGGAGGAGATCCTGACCTCGGGCACCCCGACCGAGAAGGCGCAGGTGATCGCCGAGAAGATCGTGGAAAAGGTGATCGTGAAAGAGATCATCCGCAGCCACCGCGAAAAGCTGCCCGACCGGCGCAAGGGCTATACCCAGAAGGCGGTGGTCGGCGGCCACAAGGTCTATCTGCGCACCGGCGAGTACAAGGACGGCCAGCTTGGCGAGATCTTCATCGACATGCACAAGGAGGGTGCCGGCTTCCGCGCGATGATGAACAACTTCGCCATCGCGGTTTCGGTCGGCCTGCAATACGGCGTGCCGCTGGAAGAGTTCGTCGATGCCTTCACCTTCACCAAGTTCGAACCCGCGGGCATGGTGCAGGGCAACGAGGCGATCAAGTCCGCGACCTCGATCCTCGACTATGTGTTCCGCGAACTGGCGGTGTCCTATCTCGACCGCACCGATCTGGCGCATGTCGCCCCGAAGGGCGCGAGCTTCGACGATCTGGGCGGCGGCAGCTATGAATCGCAGGTGAACGTGGCCCCGGTATCGGATGCCGCGGCGTCGAAATCGCTGGAGGTGCTGCGGCAGATCTCCTCCACCGGCTATCTGCGCAAGCGGCTGCCGCAAGAGCTTGTGGTGCTGCAAGGCGGGATCAGCGGCGCCACGGCCTTTGCCGGCGGCATCGACGCGATGGAGGCGCTGACCACGATGGCGCCCGAGGCGGTGCGGGCGGCGGGCGGCGGGCTGACCGCCATCGCGACCGGCACCCTCGCCACGGGCACCATCGCCACGGGAACCGTCAGCATAGACGCGCGCACCCGCGCCCGGCTGCAAGGCTACGAGGGCGAGGCCTGCGGCGAGTGCGGCAACTACACGCTGGTGCGCAACGGCACCTGCATGAAGTGCAACACCTGCGGCGGCACCAGCGGCTGCAGTTGAGCCAGGGCATGGGCGCCTTCGCGGGCGCCCCGTACCCGAAAGGACCGCAGATGACCCTTTACGGCATCCCCACCTGCGACACCTGCCGCAAGGCGCTGGCGGCCCTGCGCGCCGCGGGGCTGGAACCGGTGTTCCGCGACGTGCGGGCCGAGCCGCTGAGCCCCGCGGAGATCGCGAAGATCGTCGACGAGTTCGGCAGCCGCGCGATCAACCGCCAGTCGCCGAGCTTTCGCAGCTTCAACGCCTTCTTGCGCGAATCGGAGCCCGAGGCGCAGATCGCGGCGCAGCCGACGGTGATGAAGCGCCCGGTGATCGAGCATGAGGGGCGCTGGTTTCTGGGCTGGGAGCCGGAGGTGCAGGCGGCGCTGCTGCCGGCCGGCTGAGGCGCGGGGGGAAGGGCAGGATGACGGGCGGGTTGCAGGCCGGGGTTGCAGGCCGGGGTTGCAGGCCGGCGTTCCGGCGCTATCCTGTGCGCGACCGATTGCAGGAGTTCATGAGATGATCCGCGCCGCTTTGCTGTTCCCCGCACTGGCCGCACTGGCACTGGCCACACCGGCCCTCGCCGAGACTGGCCCGGCAAAGCGGGTCTCCTTCCCGCCGCAGTTGATGCCTTATGTCTACCGGGTGCTGTCCTATACCGATGACCGCTATGCCGTGGTGGTGAAGCCCGGCTTCGTCGGCCCCTACGCGGCGGCGCGGGCGATCCAGCCGCTCTGCACGGGGCGCGGCAAGGCGGTGGTCGGCTTCCGGCCCGCCACGGTGGTGATCGGGGGTCAGGGTGGCACCGCGCAGACCGCGCTGTCCTATGCGGTGCGCTGCCGCGGATAACGGGACGGCCCGCGCCGGCGGACCGTGAGGGGACAGGGCGCGCCTGCCAGTGCGGGCCGGATCAGATCGCGATCAGATCGCGCCCGGTCAGAGCAGCTTGTCAGAGCAGCTTGAGGTCGCTGGCCGAAGACCGGCCGTCGCGACCCGACTGCAGTTCGAATGCGACCTTCTGGTTGTCGTTCAGCCCCTGCAACCCGGCGCGTTCCACCGCCGAGATGTGCACGAACACGTCCTTGCCGCCATCATCGGGAGCGATGAAGCCAAAACCCTTCGTCGCGTTGAACCATTTTACGGTGCCCGTGGCCATCCGTCTCTCCTTGATCGTATCTCCCGGTGCGGTATTGCACCGGGCCGTGCAGCCAGGTCTTTCAGGTCGTCCGGCTGCCCCGTTGTCAGGGAGGCGGTAGAAAGTCTGCGGTCACGCACAAAAATCATGCGAGATTCGCGCCAAAAATCAAGACGGAATAAAGGCCCCTCCGGTGACGGGCAGGCCCGGATCTGACGGCCGGACCCCGGCCCTGCGCAGGTCCGGCGGCGTTGCCTCGCCCTCAAGTTGTGCCGCCGCCGCATCGAGAGACAGCGTTTCTGTCCGGGTCTCGCCCAGGCGACGCATCGAAACGCTGCGCTCCGCAACCTCCTTCATGCCGATGGCGAGGATCACCGGCACCTTGCCAAGGCTGTGCTCGCGCACCTTGTAGTTGATCTTCTCATTGCGGGTATCGGCCTCGGCGCGCAGGCCGCGGGCGGTCAGCGCCGCGGTGACCTCCTTCACATAATCATCCGCATCCGACACGATCGAGGCGACGACCACCTGCCGCGGCGCCAGCCACAGCGGCAGCTTGCCGGCGTAATTCTCGATCAGGATGCCGATGAACCGCTCGAAGCTGCCAAGAATCGCCCGGTGCAGCATGTAGGGGCGGTGCCGCGCGCCGTCTTCCCCGACATATTCCGCGCCCAGCCGGGCGGGCAGGTTCGGGTCCACCTGGAAGGTGCCGCACTGCCATTTGCGGCCGATGGCGTCGGTCAGCTTGAAGTCCAGCTTCGGGCCGTAGAACGCGCCCTCGCCGGGGTCCAACTCATATTCGGCCCCCGCCTTGCGGATGGCATTCTCCAGCGCGCCCTCGACCCTGTCCCAGGCCTCGTCCGATCCGATGCGCACATCGGGGCGGGTGGAGAACTTGATCTCGAACCCCTCGAAGCCGAGATCCTGATAGACCGAGGACAACAGCTTGATGAAATCCGCGCATTCCGCCTCGATCTGGTCCTCGGTGCAGAAGATATGCGCATCATCCTGCGTGAAGCCGCGCACCCGCAGCAGCCCGTGCATGGAGCCCGAGCTTTCGTGGCGGTGGCACGATCCGAACTCCGCCAGCCGAAGCGGCAGGTCGCGGTAGGATTTCAGGCCCTGGTTGTAGATCTGCACATGGCAGGGGCAGTTCATCGGCTTCAGCGCATTGATGCGCTTTTCGCGGGCGCCGTCCTCGTCCACCTCCACCAGGAACATGTTCTCGCGGTAGGCTTCCCAGTGCCCGGACTTTTCCCACAAGATGCGATCCACCACCTGCGGCGTGCGGATCTCGCGGTAGCCGGCGCTGCGCTGGCGGCGGCGCATGTAATCTTCCAGCGCGCGGTAGATCGACCAGCCGTTCGGGTGCCAGAACACCATGCCGGGCGCTTCCTCCTGCAGGTGGAACAGCTCCATCTCGCGCCCCAGCTTGCGATGGTCGCGCTTCGCGGCTTCCTCCAGCATGGTGAGGTAGGCCTTCAGCTCCTCGCGGTTGCGGAATGCGACGCCGGAGATGCGTTGCAGCATCGGGCGGCTGGCATCGCCGAACCAGTAGGCGCCGGCGACCGCCATCAGCTTGAAGGCGTCGGGCGGCAGTTGCCCGGTATGTTGCAGATGCGGGCCGCGGCACAGATCCTGCCAGTCGCCGTGCCAGTACATGCGGATCGGCGCGTCGGCCGGGATCCGGTCGATCAGCTCCAGCTTGTAGGGCTCGCCCCGCTCCTTGTAATAGGCGATGGCGCGGTCGCGGTCCCAGATCTCGGTGCGCACCGGGTCGCGCAGGCTGATGATCTCGCGCATCTTCTTCTCGATGGCGCCAAGGTCTTCGGGGGTGAAGGGCTCGGCGCGGTCGAAATCGTAGAACCAGCCGTGTTCGGTGACCGGGCCGATGGTGACCTTCACCTCGGGCCAGAGTTCCTGCACCGCGCGGGCCATGACATGGGCAAGGTCGTGGCGGATCAGCTCCAGCGCCGGGCCTTCATCCTTCAGCGTGTGCAGGGAAATGGCGGCGTCCGAGGTGATCGGCCAGGCCAGATCCCAGTGCGCGCCGTCCACGCTGGCGGAAATCGCCGCCCTGGCGAGGCTCGGCGCGATGGAGGCGGCAACCTCGGCGGGCGTCACGCCCTCGGGGTAGCTGCGCACATTGCCATCGGGAAAGGTCAGGGAAATCTCGGCCATGAAAGGCTCTCCTCGTCGGTCTGGCGCCCACGGAACGCCCGGTTGCGGGTTGTGATGGCGCCCTCTATTCCCGTTTCCGCCTGCGCTGTCAACGCGGGGAGGGCGGGCAACGCGGGGGGGCAACGCGGGGGAGGGCGGGCAAGGCGGGGGAGGGCGGGCAACGGTTGCGCCCGCGGCGCGGCAGGCTAGGATGGCGTCACAGAGCGGAGCAATGCCCATGCCGGATTACCTTGTCACCCCCGAAGGGCGGCGTATCGCCTATGCGCGCACTCCCGGCAGCGAGCCGGGGGTGGTGTTCCTGTCCGGCCTGCGGTCGGACATGACCGGCACCAAGGCGCAGGCGCTGGAGGCCTGGGCCAGGGCGCAGGGGCGGGCCTTCCTGCGCTTCGACTATTCGGGGCACGGGCAATCCTCGGGCGCGTTCGTGGACGGCGCGATCGGCGACTGGTTCGCGGATGCGCGGGCCGCCATCACCGCGCTGACCACCGGCCCGCAGGTGCTGGTCGGCTCGTCGATGGGCGGCTGGATCTCGCTGCTGTGCTGCAGGGCGCCTGGCGCGCGGGTCGCGGGGCTGGTCACCATCGCCGCCGCGCCCGATTTCACCGAGGATGCGATGTGGCAGGGCTTCACCCCCGCGCAGCGCGCAGAGCTGATCGAGGCGGGGCAGGTGGCGCTGCCCTCGGCCTATTCCGACGGCCCCTACATCATCACGCGGCGGCTGATCGAGGAGGGGCGCGGGCATCTGGTGCTGCGCAGCCCGCTGCACCTGCCGTTTCCGGTGCGCCTGTTGCAGGGCACGGCGGATGTGGACGTGCCGCCCGCCGCCGCGCTGCGGCTGCTGGACCACGCGACCGGCCCCGATATCCGCCTGACGCTGGTGAAGGGCGCCGATCACCGCTTCTCGACGCCTGATTGCCTTGCGCTGATCGAGGCGACGGTGGCGGATGTGCTGGCCCGGGCCGCCGCCTGATGGATGCGCGCCGGCCCGGCAAGGCGCTCGGGCGGGGGATGCTGCTCGGCGGCGGGGCGGTGGCGGCAGTGGCACTGTTCGCCCGGCGCGCGCCTGCGGTGCTGACCCCGCGCTTCGATGCGGCGGGGGTGCCGGGGCCGATGCTGATCGAGGCCTGGCTGGCGCGGCGCGAGGGCGCGGTGCCGGGGATCGTGCCGGGGCTGGAAAAGCGGGTGGTCTGGGCCGGGGCGGCGGGGCGGGCCACGCCCGTCTCGCTGGTCTGTCTGCACGGCTTTTCCGCCAGTTCCGAGGAGATCCGGCCGGTGCCCGATCTGGTGGCCGAACGCCTTGGCGCGAACCTGTTCTACACCCGGCTGGCCGGGCATGGCCGCGGGCCCGCGGCGATGGCGGAACCCTCGGTGCAGGACTGGGTGGACGATCTGGCCGAGGCGGTGGCGGTCGGCGGCGTGCTGGGGCAGCGGGTCTACCTGATCGGCACCTCGACGGGCGGGGCGCTGGCGGCGGTGGCGGCGCGCGATGCGGAGTTGTCGCGCCGGATCGCGGGGGTGGTGCTGATCGCGCCCAACTTCGGGCTGGCGCATCCGTTTGCCGGGCTGCTGACCTGGCCGCTGGCGCGCTGCTGGCTGCCGCTGGTGCTGGGGCGCGAGGCGGGCTTCACCCCGCTGAACGCCGCGCATGGCCGGTTCTGGACGGCGCGCTACCCGGTGCAGGCGCTGCTGCCGATGGCGGCGCTGACCAGGGCGGCGGCGAGGCTGGACTACGCCCGCGCCGCCACCCCCGCGCTGGTCCTGTTCTCGCCCGAGGACAAGGTCGTCTCGGTGCCGGCGATCCGCGCGATCGCGCGGAAATGGGGCGGGCCGATGGCCGCGGTCGAACGGCGGATGGGGCCGCAGGATGATCCGTTCTCGCATGTCATCGCGGGCGACGTGCTGAGCCCCGGCCAGACCGAAGCCACCGCGCGGATCATCGCCGAGTGGATCGCGGCGCAGTGACCGGGTTGCGCACAACTCGCATTCTCGCACGAAGTCCCCCGTGCCCTGCTGCGCGGGCTTTCGGCGCCCTTGCCGCTGCGATCGGCAGGAGGGCCGCCCCGAAGGACGGCCCTCCCGGTCGTTCAGATCAGCCGGCCGGATCAGCCGGCCGGATCAGACGGCGCGGATCGCCGGCGCCGCCTTCATCGGGGCGCCGTTGTCGGCATTGTCATCGATGAACTTCAGCACCAGCGGGCGGATGTTGTCGCGCCAGGATCTGCCGGCGAAGATGCCGTAATGGCCCGCGCCCGGTTCAAGATGGCTCGCCTTCTTGGCATCGGGCAGCCCGGTGCAGAGGTCGAGCGCGGCAAGGCACTGGCCGGGAGCGGAAATGTCGTCCTTCTCTCCCTCGACCACCTTCACCGCGACATGGGTGATCTTGCCGATATCGACCTGCCTTCCGGCGACGGTGAACACGTTGCGCGCGATTACCCGGCGCTTGAAGATCCGCTCGACCGTGGACAGGTAGAACTCGGCGGTCATGTCCATGACCGCGAGATATTCGTCATAGAAGCGGTTGTGGTGGTCGTGATCCGCGGCCTCGCCCTTGGCCGTGCGCATGATCTGCTCGGTGAAGGCCTGCGTGTGGCGTTCGGCATTCATCGAGATGAAGGACTGCAACTGCAACAGCCCCGGATAGACCAGCCGCCCCGCGCCGCGATACTTGAAGCCGACGCGCTGGATCATCGCCTGCTCCAGTTGGCCCATCGTCACCCGGCGGCCAAAGTCGGTCACTTCGGTGGCGGCGGCATCGGGGTCGATCGGCCCGCCGATCAGGGTGAGCGTGCGCGGCTGCGCCTGAGGCTCCTGCTCTGCCAGATAGGCCGTCGCGGCAAGCGCCAGCGGCGCGGGCTGGCAGACCGCGATCACGTTGATGTCGGGGCCGAGAACCTTCATGAACTCCACGAGGTAGAGCGTGTAATCCTCGATGTCGAACTTGCCCGCGCTGACGGGGATGTCGCGGGCGTTGTGCCAGTCGGTCACATAGACCTCGCAATCGGGCAGCAGGCTCGCCACCGTCGGGCGCAGCAGCGTGGCATAGTGCCCCGACATCGGCGCCACGACGAAGACGCGCCGGGCCCTGGGCGCGCGGCCGATGGCCTTGAAGTGGATCAGGTTGCCGAAGGGCCGGGTGACCAGCGTCTCGATCTCGATGACGTGGTCGCGCCCGTCTTCGCCCACCACGGTGCGGATGCCCCAGTCGGGCCGGGCGACCATGCGGGCAAAGCTGCGTTCCGTCACCTCGCCCCAGCCCGCGATCACGTTGAAGACCGGGTGGGGCGCAAGACCCCATGCCGGGTAGGAGGCCATCGCCCGCGCGGTGGCGCCCAGCCATTCGTTGGTATTCCGCGCGGTTTCCATCAGATCGTAGGTAAACATGCCCTTCATCGCGTCTCCTTGCCCGGGGTGCCGGACCTTTTTGATTGAATCGTCGCTTTCCCCCCCGGCAGCGCAACGGTATGGTACGAAGCCGGAGGATACGGAGGAAAGCCTGCCATGACAACTGCCGAGGAGGGCAGCCTGCGCAACCGCGAGGCCGAGGCGAGCCAGCGCGCAAGGCTGGAGGCGAACCTGCAGAAGATCGAGGCGCTGACCCAGCGTCTGACCGCGGCGCTGGCGCAGCGCAAGCTGCCCAATCCCGCGCTGGAGGCACCGGGGCAGGAGCTGTTCGTGAAGGCGGGCGCCGCCTATCTGGCAGAGATGGCGCAGCATCCGGGCCGCATTCTCGAACATCAGCTCGGATACTGGGCCAAGGCGCTGAAGCATTATGTGGAGGCGCAGCATGTGCTGGCGCGGGGCAAGCTCGCCGCGCCCGCCGATCCGGGGCCGCGGGACCGCCGGTTCAGCAACCCGCTGTGGGATAGCCATCCGTGGTTCAACTTCCTCAAGCAGCAATACCTGATCTCGGCCGAGGCGATGCGCACGGCGGTGGACGATCTTGAAAACCTCGATGAGCGCGACCGGCGGCGGGTGGAGTATTTCACCCGGCAGATCGTGGACATGATGTCGCCGACCAACTTTCTTGCGACCAATCCCGACGCGCTGGAACGGGCGGTGGCGACCGACGGGCAAAGCCTCGTGGACGGGCTGGAAAACCTCGTGCGCGACCTCGAGGCCGGCCGCGGCGACCTGCTGGTCACGCTGTCCGACCCCGCCGCGTTCCGCCTGGGCGAGAACATCGCCGCCACCGAGGGCGCGGTCGTCTGGCGCAACGAGCTGATCGAGCTGATCCAGTATGCGCCGACCACGGAAAAGGTGCACCGGATCCCGCTGGTCATCTTCCCGCCCTGGATCAACAAGTTCTACATCCTCGACCTCAAGCCCTCGAACAGCCTGGTGAAATGGATCGTGGACCAGGGCTTCACGCTGTTCATGGTCAGCTGGAAGAACCCCGATGCCAGCTATGCCGCGACGGGCATGGAGGATTATGTCCAGCAGGGCTACATGGCCGCGATCGAGCAGGTGAAGGCGATCACCCGGCAAAAGACGGTGAACGCCGTCGGCTACTGCATCGCGGGCACCACGCTGGCGCTGACGCTGGGGTTGATGGCTAGGCGCGGCGACCGGTCGGTGAACTCGGCCAGCTTCTTCACCACGCTGACCGACTTTTCCGATCCGGGGGAGTTCATCCCCTTCCTCGACGACGACTTCCTCGATGCGATCGAGGCGCAGGTGGCGCGGGACGGGGTGCTGTCGAAATACTTCATGACGCGCACCTTCTCGTTCCTGCGCTCGAACGACCTGATCTATGCCCCCGCGATCCGCAGCTACATGATGGGCGAGCCGCCGCCCGCGTTCGACCTGCTGTTCTGGAACGGCGACGGCACCAACCTGCCGGCGAAGATGGCGGTGGAGTATCTGCGGCTGCTGTGCCAGCAGGACCTGCTGGCGACGACGGGCTTTCCGCTTTCGGGCGAGCTGGTGCGGCTGTCCGACGTGAAGGTGCCGCTTTGCGCCGTCGCCTGCGAGACCGACCATATCGCCGCCTGGGAGGCGAGCTTCAACGGCATCAAGAAGATGGGCTCCAGGGACAGGACCTTCATCCTGACGCAGTCGGGCCATATCGCAGGGATCGTCAATCCGCCTGGACGGGGCAAGTACGGGCACTACATCAGCGATGCGCCGGTCGAGGGCGCGCCCGCCGAATGGAAGGCCGCCGCCAGATTTGTCAAGGACAGCTGGTGGCCGCAGTGGGGGGCATGGCTGGCCGGCCGGTCGGGCGCGATGGTCCCGGCACGCCAGCCCGGCGGACCGGATCACCCGGTTCTGGCCCCGGCCCCCGGCACCTATGTCTCCGAGGTGGTGGAGGTCTGAGCGGGGCATCCGTTTCGCCGGTGATGACCGGCTGTCGCAAAAGTTTCTTGTGTGCCGCGGCACACACCCTTGCAATGCTGCAGTGCAGCATGTATGTTGGGATCATCGCGAACAGCCCACTCACCCGTGTTAGGAGCAGACAATGCAGAAACCCCAAGACTTCACCAAGGTCATGCAGGACATGATGGCTGCCTTTCCGGTCGACTCGTCCGCGATGCAGGATGCGTTCAAGACCCAGGCCGCCATGATCGAGAAAATGGCCAAGGTCGCGCTGGAAGCCGCCGAGAAATCCAACGAGATTTCCTCGCGCTGGACCAGGGACACCATCGCCCGGATGGCCGCGCTGGCCAAGGCCAGGGAAGAGCCGACCGATTACTCCAAGGCGATGAGCGACTTCGCCTCGGGCATCGCCGAGGTGGCCGCCGAGCACATGGCCGCCTTCGCCGAAGTGGCGAAGAAGGTGCAGATGGAAACAGTCGAATTGATGATGGCGGCCGGCAAGGACTTTTCCGAGGATGCGAGCGCAGCCGTGAAGAAGGCCACCTCCGACGCGACGGGCGAGATGAAGAAGGCCGCCTCGGCCGCCTCGGCCGCGTCGTCCAAGTCCTCGGCGGTCTGAACATTCAGGCAAGAAGACCAGGCGCCGGCGATCTCCTCCTGCCGGCGCAGGGGCCTGGGGCAGACTTCGGTCTGCCCCTTTTCTTTTGCCGCGCTGCAGCCCAGCCCCGCCCGCCCGCTCCGCCGCAGCCGCGGGCGGCTGCCGTCTGGCCCGTTTCTTTTTGTTGTCTTTCCTTGCGGGGCTTGCATAAGCTTTCCGCAGCGCAACAATTTACGGGGAGGTGGACATGGCCGAAGACGCGAAAAAGCCGCTGCTGATCAAGCGGTATGCCAGCCGCAGGCTCTACAACACCGAGACCAGCGACTACGTCACCCTGGAAGATATCGCCTCCTTCATCCGTGACGGGCGCGAGGTGCAGATCATCGACCTGAAATCCGGCGACGACCTGACGCGGCAGTATCTGCTGCAGATCGTGGCCGAACATGAGAGCCGCGGCGAAAGCGTGCTGCCGCTGGACGTGCTGACCGATCTGGTGCGCAGCTACACGACGCAGGCGCAAAGCGTGGTGCCGCAGTTCCTTGCGATGTCGTTCAGGATGCTGCGCGACAGCCAGTCGAAGATGATGGAGAACCTGTCGAACTTTCCAAGCCCGATGGCCTCGATGCCGGGCTTCGATGCGCTGACCCGCCAGCAGCAGGCCTTCCTCAAGACGATGATGGGCGGCTGGGGCGCGCCGGGATCGTCCGGCCCCGAGATGGAGCCGGAACCCGAGACCCGCAACGGCGAGAAGGAAGAACTGGCGCAGATCAAGAAGCAGCTGGCAGAGCTGCAATCGAAGCTGTCCAAGCTCTGACCCGATCCCCCGCCATTCACGAGGGGGGCGTGACATGGCAAAGGGGGCCGGCTGCGGCCCCCTTGTCCGATATGGCTCAGGCGACTTCGGCGAAGACCTTCTTCAGCGCCGCGCCCAGCTTGTCGAACATCTCGTCCATCTGCGCCTCGGTGATGATGAAGGGCGGGCAGAGCACGATGGACTGGCCCAGCGGGCGGCAGATCAGCCCGTGATCGGTGCAGGTATTGGCGATGCGCTCCGAGACGGACAGCGCGCCGTCGAAGGGCGTCTTGGTCGCCTTGTCCTTCACCGCCTCCAGCGCGCCCATCAGCCCCTTGCCGCGCCATTCGCCGATATTGGGGTTTTCGGCCAGATGCGCCAGCCCCGCCTCGAACTTCGGGGTCAGGGCGCGGACGTTTTCGGCCAGCCCCTCGTTCATCACCACGTCGATCGCCTTCAGCGCGATGGCGCAGCCGACCGGATGACCCGAGGCGGTGAAGCCGTGCGGGAACTCCTCGATCGCCTCGGCCGCCGTCTGGAGCCGCGCGGCCAGATCCGGGCCGAGGATCACCGCGCCCATCGGGAAGAAGCCCGCGGTGATGTTCTTGGAGCTGATGATCGCGTCGGGCATGAAGTCATAGGTCTCGCAGCCCCAGGTGTTGCCGGTGCGCCCGAACCCGCAGATCACCTCGTCCGAGATCAGCGGGATGCCGTATTTGCGCAAGATCGGCTGCACCGCCTGAAAATAGCCCTTCGACGGCGGGATCACCCCACCCGCGCCCATCACCGGCTCTGCGAAGAAGCCCGCGATGGTGTCGGGGCCCTCCATGATGATCCGCGCCTCCAACTCTGCGGCCATGCGCGCGGTGAACTCGTCCTCGGTCTCGCCATCGCGGCCAAAGCGCCAGTAATGCGGGCAGCCGACATGGATGAAGCCGGGCAGCGGCAGGCCGAAGACCGCGTTGTAGGGCTTGCCGGTCATGCTGGCCGAGACCGCCGTCACGCCGTGATAGCTGTTGACGCGGGTGATGATCTTGCGCCGCTGCGGCTTGCCCTCGGCGCCGGCGAGGAACCACAGCATCTTGACCATCGTGTCATTCGCCTCCGACCCGGAATTGGTGTAGAACACCTTTCCCGTCTCGAAGGGGGAGACCTCCACCAGCTTTTCCGACAGCATCACCGTCTGGTCCGACATGCGGCCAAAGAAGGCGTGGTAGCCGGGAAAGCGGTCGTATTGCGCCTTGGCGGCGGCAATCAGGCCGGGGTGATCGAAGCCCGCGACCATGTTCCACAGGCCCGAATTGGCGTCGAGGTAGCGGCGGCCATGCACGTCGATGACATAGGGCCCCTCGCCATGGGTCAGCACCACCGCGCCGCGCTCGTGCACCGAGGGCAGGTCGGTGAAACCGTAGAGCGAATAACTGTCGGCGCGGGATTCCCAGCTGTTCGGCGACTCGTAGCGCATCATCGTCATCCTTCATGTGCAGGGCTGTTTGCCGGACAAGCTATCCGGCGAACCCCCGGCGTTCAACACCCGCCGGGCATTGCCCCGGCGGAATGGCCCGGCAGGCCGCGGGGCCGGACCGACTGCACGGCAGCGGCGGCGCCGATCAGCGCGTCGGCGATGAAGTCCAGCTCCGGCCGGGCCAGCCGCGGAGGCAGGCGCAGGTCGCAGGCGCGCATCAGCATGGCGCGGGTCTGCGGCAGGTCGGGCAGGTCGTCGAGGAACTGCCAGTTCCAGAAGGCGCGGGCATTGTTCTCGCTGAGCCCGAAGACCTGCACCGCGACGCCGCGCGCCCTCGCGGCCTCCTGAAAGGCCCGCGCCCTTGCATCGGTTCCGAAGCCGACAAGGTTGAACTGGATGGAATCGGGCGCCCGCGTCTCCTGCGGCAGCGCCGGCGGCACCGACAGCCAGGGCGAGCCGTTCAGGCGGGCCGCCACATGGTCGTGATTGGCGCGCCCGTCGCGCACCCGCCGCGCAAGCTCCGGCAGTTGCGGGCGGATCACCGCGGCCGAGAGGTTCTGCATCCGCGTGTTGTAAAGCGGCAGGCGGTTCTGCCAGTGGTGATAGCTGTTCTGCAGGCCGGGATGCTTTTTCCAGTTCGCCTCGTAGGCGCCGGACATGATCACCGCGCGGGCGGCAATCTCGGGATCGTCGGTGACCATGATCCCGCCTTCGCCGGCGTTGATCATCTTGTAGGACTGGAAGCTGAAGCAGCCGATCTTGCCGATGGTGCCGATCGGCCGGCCGTTCCACAGCGTGCCCAGCGAATGCGCCGCATCCTCGATCACCGGGAGGCCGCGCGCCGTGCACAGCGCCATGATCGCGTCCATGTCCGAGGTGTGGCCGCGCATGTGGCTGACGAGCACGGCGGCGATGCCGTCATCGAGCCTCGCCGCGAAATCGGCCATGTCGATGCGCAAGCTCGTGCCGACCTCGACCAGAACCGGCACGCAATCGGCATGGACGACGGCCGAGGGCACCGCGGCGAAGGTGAAGGCCGGGATCAGCACCCGCGCGCCGCGCGGCAGGTCCAGCGCCTTCAGCGCGAGGAACAGCGCCGCCGAGCAGGAGGAGACGGCCAGCGCGTAGCGGCTGCCCAGCAGGGCCGCGAACTCGGCCTCCAGCAGCGCGACGGGGGCGCCTTCGGGGGCGGTGTAGCGGAACAGGTCGCCCGATTGCAGCAGGCGGTCGATCTCGGCCCGGGCCGCCTCGGGGATCGGTTCGGCGTCGATGAGGTTGGGCGCAAGGGCATCGGGGGCGGGGACAGCGCCGGCCGGGCGGGAGCACTCGGACGCGGCAAGGGCCTGTGCGTCGTGGGCCTGTCCGGCAAGGGCCTGTCCGTCATGGGCCATGTTCGGCTTCCCTGATGGGTCTGGTCGCGGAAGCTGTAAGCGGCGCGGCCCGGTTTTGCCACCGAAAACCGACAGCGGGGTCAGATGCCCAGCCTGTCGCGCAGCCCGTACCAGGTCATCGCCAGCACCAGCATCGGCCAGCGCAGGGCCGCGCCGCCCGGAAAGCGCGGCGTCGGCAGGCTCGCCAGCAGGTCGAAGCGCGCCGCCTGCCCGGCGACCGCTTCGGCCAGCACCTTGCCCGCCAGCGTCGCCAGTGCCACCCCGTGCCCCGAATAGCCCGAGGCCGACAGGATGTTCGGCGCGACGCGCAGGAAGCAGGGCAGGCGCGATCTGGTGATTGCCAGCGTGCCGCCCCAGGCATGGTCGATCCGCACGCCCTTCAGATGCGGATAGACGCGCAGCATCGGGCGGCGCACCGTCCTGACGATGTCGGGGAAGCGGTAGCCATAGCTTTCGCCGCCGCCGAACAGCAGGCGGTTGTCCTCGCTCAGCCGCCAGTAGTTCACCACGAACCGGGTGTCGGCCACGGCGACGTTCTCGCGCAGGACGCTGGCGGCGCGCTCGCCAAGCGGCTCGGTCGCGACGATGAAGTTGTTGATCGGCATCACCCGCGCCGCGACCTGCGGCATCAGCCCGCCCAGATAGCCGTTGGCGGCAAGGATCACATGATCGGCCTCGACATGGCCCGCCGCGGTGGTCACGCGGGGGCGGGGGCCCTGGCTGATGCCGGTGACGGTGCTGCCTTCGTGCAGGATGGCGCCCGCGGCGGCGGCGGCGCGGGCAAGGCCGATGGCGAAGTTCAACGGGTGCAGATGCCCCGCCCCGCGGTCGATATCGCCGCCGCAATAGGCGTCCGAGGGCAGGATGGCGCGCAGCGCCTCGCGGTCCAGCGGCTCGATCCGGTCATAGCCATAGTCGCGGCGCAGCTTTTCGGCATTGGCGCGGGCATGGGCGATCTCGGCCGGCCTGCGGCAGGCATGGACGATGCCGGGCACAAGGCGGCAGGGCATGGCGTGATCCTCGATCAGCCGGGCCACCAGCGCCTTCGCCTCTTCGGCCAGATCCCACAGCCGCCGCGCCGCCTCGGGCCCCGCGATCCGCTCGAGGTCCGCCTGTTCCAGCCGCTGGCCGCTGCCGACCTGCCCGCCATTGCGGCCCGAGGCGCCAAAGCCGACACGGTGCGCCTCGAGCAGCACGACCTTCAGCCCGCGCTGCGCCAGATGCAGCGCCGCCGACAGGCCGGTATAGCCGCCGCCGATGATGCAGACATCGGCGCGGGCGGCGCCTTGCAGCGGCGCGAAACGCGCCAGCGACGCGGCACTCGCGGCATACCAGCTCGCGGGATACTCCCCCGGCCGGTCATTGGCGAACAGCAGATCCATCAGACGTTCAGCAGCAGGTGCTCACGCTCCCACGGGCTGATCACCTGCAGGAATTCCTTGTATTCGTTGCGCTTGACCGATTCGTAGATCTTGCAGAACTCCACCCCCAGCACCTCGCGCACCGGCTCGCACTCGGCCAGGATGTCGAGCGCGTCGCCCAGATTGGTGGGCAGGTCATCCTCGGACATGTAGGCGTCGCCAAGGCATTCGGGGCGCGGCAGCTTTGCCTCCATCAGGCCCAGGTAGCCGCAGGCGAGCGAGGCCGCGAAGCCGAGATAGGGGTTGCAATCCATCCCCGCCAGCCGGTTTTCCAGCCGCCGCCCCGCCGGGTCGGAGATCGGCACCCGCAGGCCGGTGGTGCGGTTGTCGCGGCCCCATTCCAGGTTGATCGGCGCGGCGAAGTCGGGGACGTAGCGGCGATAGCTGTTCACATAGGGCGCCAGCAGCGCGATTACCGCGGGCAGGTAGGTCTGCATTCCGGCGATGAAATGCAGGAAAGCCTCGGTCTCGGTGCCGTTCGGGGCCGAGAAGATGTTTTCGCCCGTGGCCATGTCGACGACCGAATGATGGATGTGCATGGCGCTGCCCGGCTCGCCCTCGATCGGCTTGGCCATGAAGGTGGCAAAGCAGTCGTGGCGCAGCGCGGCCTCGCGGATCATCCGCTTGAAGTAGAAGATCTCGTCGGCCAGCCGTACCGGATCGCCATGCGCGAGGTTGATTTCCACCTGCCCGGCGCCGCCCTCCTGCAAGATGCCGTCGATCTCGAATCCCTGCGCCTCGGCGAAGTCATAGATGTCGTCGATGACCTTGCCGTATTCGTCCACCGCGCTCATCGAATAGGCCTGCTTGGCGGCGGCGCGGCGGCCGGACCGGCCCATCGGCGGGATGATCGGCTGGTTCGGGTCGGTGTTGCGCGCGACGAGGAAGAATTCCATCTCGGGCGCCACGATCGGCGACCAGCCCTGCGCGTTGTAAAGCGCCACGATCCGTTTCAGCACGTTGCGCGGCGCTGCCTGCACCGGCCGGCCCTGCTGGTCGTTCACGTCATGGATCACCTGCAGCGTCACATCCGCCGTCCAGGGCGCGGCGCTGGTGGTGCTGAAGTCGGGGGTCAGCACCATGTCGGGTTCGGTGAACGCGCCCGAGGGATTGTCGGCCCAGTCGCCGGTGATGGTCTGCAGGAAGATGGAGTTCGGCAGATAGAAGCTGGGCTGCCGGGCGAATTTCGACGCCGGCATCGCCTTGCCGCGCGCCACGCCGGCAATGTCCGAGACGATGCACTCCACCTCGTCGAGACGGCGGCCGGCGACATAGCTGCGGGCGGCCTCGGGGATCTTGTCCATCCAGTCGGTGGTCGAAGGCGGCAAGGCCATGGGGATCACACTCTCGGTTGCTTGAAGAAGTCCGCGATCTTGCGGGCGATGACGGCGGAGGAGGAGGGCGCATCCAGCCGCGCCTCTGCCGCCTCCAGCAGCGGTTCGGGCACCACGCCCTTGCCGCGGGTCCGCATCAGGCCGCGAACGAAACCGGGGCTGAATTCGGGGTGCGCCTGAACGGTGAAGGCGCGGTCGCCATAGACCAGCGCCGCATTCTCGCAAAACGGGCTGGTGGCGGCGCGTTCGGCGCCGGCCGGGCGCTCCACCACCTGATCGCGGTGCCAGGCGTTCAGCGTCAGCGTCTCGCCGCCGAAGTCGTAATCCTGCGGGCCGACCGCCCAGCCGCCCGCGTGGCGTTCGACGCGCCCGCCAAGCGCCTGCGCGATGATCTGGTGGCCAAAGCAGATGCCGACCATCGGCACCCGCGCCTCATGGGCCTTGCGGATGAACGCCTCCAGCGGCGGGATGAAGGGATGATCCTCATAGACGCCGTGGCGCGAGCCGGTGATGAGCCAGCCGTCGCACTCGTGCACGTCCCGGGGGAACTCCATCGCCTCTGCATGGTAGCTGCGGAAGGTGAGGTCATGGTCAGCCAGAAGTGCCTGGAACATCTCGGGGTAGTCGCCCGTCTCGTCGCGCAGCACGTCGGGCGACTGGCCGGTCTGCAGAATACCGATCAGCATGGAATGCTCTTTCTTGGTCGCGCAGAGCCTAACCTTCGGCAGGGGGGCCGCGCAAGGGGAGGCGCGGCGCTTCGGCGGCGGCGCCCCCTGCGCCCGAACTGCCCCCTCACACCGTATCCCCCCTCACACCGTATCGAGGTAGATCTCCGTCTGCTCCTCGGGCGAGAGTTCGGCCATGTAGCGCAGCTCCTGCCGCTTGGTCATCACGAAGTTCTCGATCAGCTCTGCCGGGAAGATGCGCTTGGCCATCGGGCAGCTTGCAAAGGCGTCCAGCGCCGCGTCCCAGGTGAGGGGCAGTTGCTCGAGCCCCTGCGCATAGGCATTGCCGACGATGGGCGGCGGCGGTTCGATCCTGTCCTCGATGCCGATCAGCGCGGCGCCCAGGATGGCGGCGATCATCAGGTAGGGGTTCACGTCGCCCCCCGCCACCCGATGCTCGATCCGCCGCGCGGCGGGGCCGGAAGCGGGGATGCGCAGCGCCGCGGTGCGGTTTTCATAGGCCCAGCCGATGCCGGTCGGGGCATGGGCATCGGGCACCAGCCGGTCGAAGCTGTTCTCGTGCGGGGCGAAGATCAGGGTGGACCCGGCCAGCGCGGCAAGGCAGCCGCCGACCGCGTGGCGCAGGCGGTCGGAGCCGTCGGGCCCGCCATTGTCGAAGATGTTGCGCCCGTCCCTGTCCAGCACGGAAAAATGCGTGTGCATCCCGTTGCCCGACCACTGGTCATAGGGCTTGGCCATGAAGCTGGCGGCAAAGCCGTGGTTGCGCGCCAGCCCCTTGACCAGCATCTTGAACAGCCAGGTGTCGTCCGCCGCCTTCAGCGCATCGGACTGGTGCATCAGGTTGATCTCGAACTGGCCCGGCCCCGCCTCGGAAATCGCGGTGTCGGCGGGAATGTCCATCTCCTCGCAGGCGTCATAGAGCGCCGAGAAGAAGCGGTCGAAGGCATCGAGCGCGCGCAGGCTGAGGATCTCGCCCCCGGTGCGGCGCTTGCCCGAGCGCGGGCTGGGCGGCACGCGCAGGGTCTTGCCGCTGTCGTCGATCAGGTAGAATTCCAGCTCGGTCGCCACCACCGGCGTCAGGCCGGCGGCCTTGTAGCGGGCCATCACGGCGGCCAGAGCCTGCCGGGGGTCGCCGTCATAGGGGCGCCCGTCCATATGGAACATCCAGATCGGCAGCAGCGCGGTCGGCGCCTCGAGCCAAGGCATCGGCATGAAGCCGCGATCGGTCGGCAGCAGCACCCCGTCCACATCGCCGCTTTCGAACACCAGCGGGCTGTCCTCGATATCCTCGCCCCAGATGTCGAGGTTCAGCACCGAGAACGGAAAGCGGGTGCCCTCGGTGAAGACCCTGCCCGCAAAGCGCGCCGGAATGCGCTTGCCGCGCGCGATGCCGTTCAGATCTGCCGCGGCCACGCGGATCGTGCGCACCTGCGGGTGGTCTCGTAGCCAGTCCATGTCCTCACCTGACGAGTTGCGGCCTCAGCTTCAGCCGGGGCCGTTGGTTTGGGGCAAGATGCCGGTTCAGCCGCCGGTTCATCGCCCCGAAAAGCAGGATCAGAAGCATGGTCAGCAAGATGAAATACCCCGCCACGATCGGGTAGGGGACGAAGGGGTTGAAGGTCCGGTCCGCGAAATATTGCGCGTAGTAGAGCGCGTCGCCCTTCTGCTGAATGGCGGGAAAGCCCGAGAAGTACACGAGCGTGGTGGCATGGAACAGGAAAATCGCCTCGTTGGTGTAGGCGGGCCAGGCAAGGCGCAGCATCGTCGGCCACAGCACCCGGCGGAACCTGGTCCAGCCGGTCATGCCATAGGCATCCGCCGCCTCGGTATCGCCCTTCGGCACCGATTGCAGCGCGCCGTAAAAGATCTCGGCGGAATAGGCGGCGGTGTTGAGGAACAGCACGAACAGCGCCCCGGCCCAGGCCTTGGTCGTCCAGCTTGTTGCGACGGTGATCCCGAACAGCTCGATCCCGGTGCGGGGCAGCATCACGAAAATCTCGTAGGCGAGGAAGAACTGGATGAACAGCGGCGAGCCGCGGAAGACGAAGATGAACCATTCCGCGGGCTTGCGCAGCCAGCGGCTTTGCGCGGCCTTGGCAAGCGCAAGGCCGGTCGCCAGGAAGAAGCCCGCCGCCAGGGCCAGCACCCCGAAATAGACGTTCCACAGCATTCCCGAGCCGATCAGCGTGACCTGCTGGCAGAGCGTGAAGTCGCTGCGCGGCAGCAGCCGCTCGCCGATGCCGATGGAGCGCAGGGCATAGTCGCCGATCGTCTCCCAGCAACTCATGCGGCGCCCCCCGCGGCCTTGCGCTGCGCCTCGCCCGCCGCGGTGGCCTGTCCGCGGCTGAGGTTGCGCGTCAGCCGGCCCAGAAGGATTTCCGAAACGCGGGTCATGCACAGGTAGAAGACGAGAAGCGCGAGGAAGTAGTAAAGCCGCCAGTCGGGGTGCGGGAAGCTGTAGGCAGAGGTCTTGGTGCCGCCCAGCTCGCGCGCCCAGTAGACGATGTCGCGCACCCCCAGCAGGAACAGCAGCGGCGTCGCCTTGATCAGGATCAGCCACAGGTTCGACAGGCCGGGCAGCGCGTAGATCCACATCTGCGGCACGAGGATGCGGCGGAACACCTGCCGCTGGGTCATGCCGTAGGCCTCTGCGGTTTCCAGTTGTGCGCGCGGCACCGCCTGCATCCCCCCCAGCAGCACGTTGGCCGCGAAGGCACCGAACACCAGCGCGAAGGTGAACACCGCCAGCGCAAAGCCGTAAAGCTGGTGCCAGATCTGCGCCGCATTGCCCGGCGGAACCTTCGCCGCGGGGCAGACGCGGAATTCGAGGCCATTGCGCACCGGCTCTGTCCAGTCGGGGCAGCGGACCTGGTGCAGCAGCCATTCGATGCCCTGATCCAGCGCGATCACGAAGAACAGGAAGAACACGATGTCGGGCACCCCCCGCACCATCGCCATGTAGCCGCGCCCCAGGATCCTGACCGGCCAGACCGGCGAGCGGGCGGCCACCGCCCCGGCAAAGCCGAAGGCCAGCGCCACCGGCGCCGTCACGACCAGCAGCACGAGCACGGTGACGAAGGACCAGTAGAAGGCGATATGCGCGCCCGTGGTCAGGTAGCACAGCAGCCAGGCAGGGCCGTGGAGCGTGGAGGGATCTGCGCAGGACGCGAACATCGGGGTCAGCAGGCGGGATCGCCCCGCCCGCCCTCGATCAGAATACGGCGGCGTCGGGGCCGAACCACTTCTTGATCATCTCGTTCAATGTGCCGTCATCCTTCATCGACTGGATCGCGGCGTTGAACTTCTCCTTCAACTCGGTATCGCTCTCGCGCAGGCCCATGCCCACGCCGTCGCCAAGCTGCACCTCCTCGCCCGCCCAGCTGAACTCGCCGCCCGACTCCTCCACCACCGGCACCAGATAGTCCTTGTCGGCAAAGACCGCGTCGGCCTCGCCATTGCGGACGGCGGCGACGGTTTCATCGGGGGTGGCGAATTCCAGCAGCGTCGCCCCCGACTCGGCCACATGGCCTGCCTGGATGGTGCCGACCTGCGCGGCGACAACGCCGTTCCTGACA
This sequence comes from Rhodobacteraceae bacterium UBA6141, assembly GCA_002423245.1. Classification (GTDB taxonomy): domain Bacteria; phylum Pseudomonadota; class Alphaproteobacteria; order Rhodobacterales; family Rhodobacteraceae; genus Frigidibacter. Next base: position 2,768 of record DIVD01000046.1, on the reverse strand, counting down.
TCCACATCGGGGCTGAGCGCGGCATAGGCCGACGCGGCCGGCGGGATGTAGTTCTGGGTGAAGTCGATCACCTCCTCACGCTCGTCGGTGATGCTCATCCCGGCGATGATGGTGTCGTAATTGCCCGATTGCAGGTTGGGGATGATGCTGTCCCAGTCGGTCGTGACCCATTGGCAGGTCAGTTCGGCGCGCCGGCACAGCTCGTCGCCCAGCTCGCGCTCGAACCCGTCCACCTCGCCCTTGTCGTTGATGAAGTTGTAGGGAGGATAGGCGCCCTCGGTGCCCATCCGCACGGTCTGTTGCGCGGCCGCCGCGCCCGAGGTCAGCGCCAGCATGGCGGCGGCAAGAAGCAGTTTCTTCATCGGGTATCTCCCTGTTGAGCCTGATTGGTCATGCTGCGGTCCCCGCCCGAAGGAACTGTCGCAGTCTGTCTGTCTTCGGGTTGCCGAAAAGCTGGTCCGGCGGGCCCTGTTCCTCGATCCGGCCCTGATGCAGGAACACCACGTGGTCGGACAGGTCGGCGGCCAGCTTCATGTCATGGGTGACCAGCATCATGGTGCGGCGCTCGGCCGCCAGATCCTTGATGACCCTGACCACCTCCTGCTGCAATTCCGGGTCGAGCGCCGAGGTCGGTTCGTCGAACAGCAGCGCGCGCGGCTCCATGCACAGCGCCCGGGCGATGGCGGCGCGCTGCTGCTGGCCGCCCGAAAGCTGCGCGGGCCAGGCCTCGGCCTTGTCGCCGATGCCGACCTTGTCGAGATAGCGCCGGGCGGCGGCCTCCACATCGGCGCGTGCGCGGCCGAGCACCGTCACCGGCGCCTCCATCACGTTCTGAAGCACCGTCATGTGCGACCAGAGGTTGAACTGCTGGAACACCATCGCAAGGTTGGTGCGGATCCGCGTCACCTGCGCGCGGTCGGCGGGGCGGCGGGCCGGCCCCTCGCCGCGCCATTTGACCGCCTCGCCCTCGAACAGCACCTCGCCGGCCTGGCTGTCTTCCAGCAGGTTGCAGCAGCGCAGCAGCGTGGACTTGCCCGACCCGGAGGAGCCGATCAGCGACACCACCTGCCCGCGCCTTGCGGCGATCGACACGCCCCTGAGCACGTCAAGCTGGCCATAGCTCTTGTAAAGGTCGCGGATCTCGATGACCGCAGCCGGCTCCGCTGACCGCAGCCCCGCAGCCGGGATCTCCGCCGCCCCGGGATCCGGGGCGCCTGAATGCGGGGCATCACAGAGGGGTGCGTCTGGGGTCAATTTCGCTGTCGCTGCTGTTCGTTCGGGCAAGTAGGGCGCGATTCCGGGGCGAATGCAACGGAGGAGTGCAGGATGGCCCGAGGATATGCCCGGATAACGGGCAGTTACCGCCGGGCTGCGGTCGGCTTGGGCAGCGCAGGACAGGCGGTCCCCGGTGACGGCACAAGAGCACGCCGAACCGGGCGCGCCCCCGGCCCCGAAGGCAGAGCACAGGCAGCCTGCGCGGCGGTCCCGCAACGGTCCTGCCTCGGCAGCGAGGCGAGGGGCGGCATCAGAGGCGCCGCGCCTCGACCCGTTGCCGGGCAAGCGCGGAATCGCGGTCGCTGACGCCCAGAAGCTTCGCGACCAGCCGGATCAGCGCATCCTCCTCGGCATCGCGCGATCCGTCGGCAAGCGCCACGTCCCACATCGCCTCCAGCAGTTCGGTCCGGTCCTCGTAGGGGACCGCCTCCTTGAGCGAGCGGGTGAAGCGCACGGTATCGGGCGCCTCGGATTCCAGCATCTCCGCCTCGGCGCGCAGGGCGGCGGCCTCGGGCATCAGGAGGCCCTTGCGCGCGGCAAGCACGCGGTCGATGCGCACCTGTTCCTCTGCGTCGTAATGGTTGTCCGCCCGCGCCAGCCGCACCAGCAGCGCGGCAAGCGACAGGTCCGCCTCGGGGGCGGGCAGGGCGGCGGGGGCGGGGGCCATGATGCGGCGGAGGAGATCTGCGAACATGCTGGCGATATAGGGCGGCGGCGCGGGCAGGGAAAGCCCGGCTCAGCCCTCCCATCCCTCCACGATGCACAGATCGACCACGCTGGCCGGCAGGCGCAGCGCCATGGCCGCCTGATATTCGGGACTGTCATAGCAGGCGCGGGCGGTGGCGAGGTCGGCGAACTCGATCACCACGCAGCGCGGGGCGAGGCTGCCCTCCATCACCTCCTGCGCGCCGCCGCGCACGAGGAACCGCCCGCCATACTTGCTGAAGGCGGCGGCGTTGGCGCGGCGATAGGACTCGTAGGCGGCGGGGTCGGTGACGGTCGCATGGGCGACCCAATAGGCCTTGGGCATGAGCTTCTCCGGTGACTGGCCCGCCCATCGAACCGGCCCGGCGGCCAAGGTCAAGCCCCTGCCGCCCGATCAGGTTTCGCGGCCAGTTTTCGCGGCCAGTTTTCGCGGCCAGTTTTCGCAACCGGTCTTCGCGATCAGTATTTCTGCGGCACGTAAAGCTCGGGCGGCAGCACCGCGCGTTCATAGTCCGGGTTGAACACCCGCTCGGGCAGGACGATCTCCTCATGCGGGACCGGCGCGTAGGGGATCAGGCTCAGCAGGTGGTCGATGCAGTTCAGGCGGGCGCGCTTCTTGTCATTGGCCTCGACGATGTACCAGGGCGCCTCGGGGATGTTGGTGCGGGCCATCATCTCCTCCTTGGCCTTGGTGTACTGCTCCCACCGCACCCGGCTCTGCAGATCCATCGGCGAGAGCTTCCATTGCTTCATCGGATCGTGAATCCGCATCAGGAAGCGCATCTGCT